>CAJTOO010000055.1 GCA_910577735.1 uncultured Lachnospiraceae bacterium | reverse complement strand
GCGTTCTATCGCGTAACAAATCCACAATATCTGCCATATCATCAATATTCTTTTCGGTTGGTTTAATCTTTAGAAATTGGGTGAATATGTAAGCAAGTTTCTGTTTGGAAGTGCCTGCAAAGTTTTCAGCTTTTTCAAGAATTTCTTCCCAATGTTCGGTTATGGTCTTAGGAGGGGCAGAATCAATATCGCCTTTATGGGCATTCCTGATGTCTTTGATAATGGCGTGCATATCGTCATCAATCACATGGGAAAAGTATTCATTCAGTTCAAGGTGCTGTGCTTTCAGCGTGTTTAATTGCAGGTTGTATTCATCAGGATTGTGCCGCTTCATCAGTGCCTTTCTGCTTGTGTCCACCACAAAATTAAGTGATAAGCTCTGACAGGAGCAGTGTGTTGATTTTGCGGTCTTTGAGAAGTGTCAGGGCAGCGTCACTCAGGTGCAGATTGGACAGGGCAATGTTGTCAAGCTGTCTGTTTTCAGTCATACCAAGCAGATAATCCGTTGATACTTCATAGAATTTTGCTAATTCGATGATGTTCCTATGGGGTATTTCTTTATAATCATCAGATTCATAAGAGCCAAGCGTGGAAGCAGGAATTTTTGTTTGCTGTGACAGTTGTTCTAAAGTCATTCCCTTTTCTACACGCAGGTCTTTCAGGCGTTCCTGTATGCTTAATTGCGTTTTCATAGATAAATCTCTCCTTTACGAAAACAGAATATCACACAAACAGGCGGATTCCTACCGAAAATTTCCAGCATGATAGAAAAAATCTGTTTTTTGGAAGATTTCTGACATGGTGGATATACGGGAAAGCAGGGCGTTTTGTTGGATAATGACAGTACAACTGAATGACTGTCCAAGCTGATATAAACCGCCAAGACCAATTTTAAGAAAATTTGAGCGCCAATATTGGACGACACAGTGCCGACAAGGGTTGCCTGTCAGGAAACAGCAAGGGGAAAACAGCAATGATAGAAAACCGCCCAAGATTGAGTATATTTATTTGGTACCGGAAGGGTACCGTTAAATTGGATTGGTGCCAGTTTCGGTACTGGAGAAAGGAGCATGGAATGAAATTATCAAGATATGAGCAGGAGGTTGTTATCAACTTTAATGCAGATGAAAGCGAAGCAACAATTTACACAGCTAATCTGGCATGGATACGGAAAATGGATAAGCTATGTAAAGAGTTTCCAGAGGTAATAAGGTTAAAGTCATGGACGGAAGTAAGTAAGACCTATGTTTTACCCAAAAATCTTGTCAGGATTGGGAAACCGAGAACATTAAGCGAAGCTCAGCTTAGACATTTACGGGAGTTGCAGAACAGGGGATAAGAATTTCGGATTGAGTGAAATGGGTAAAGTCAATAAAAGTAGTCACGTAACAGAAATCCATAAAATTCCGGAGTGTGGCGGATATTTAATGTATATATTGGTGCTTGTATACACAAATCTTGACGAAAACCTGCTCCCTGCATATAATTATTTCATTATAGATGAATTGAATTAACTGAAAGGCATGATGAAAATGGGCAAGCAAGTATTGTTGATAAATAATCTGGCAGGATATGGAAAGGTGGCATTATCGGTCATGCTTCCATTGATGTCATATATGGGGTACCAAATATATAATCTTCCCACTGCGTTAGTATCAAATACGTTGGATTATGGCAAATTCGATATTCTTGAAACAACAGATTATATGAAGAACACTATTAAAGTATGGGAGGAATTGGGATTCTGCTTTGATGTGATAGCGACAGGCTTTATTGTTTCAGAGGAGCAGGTAAAAATCATAGAAGAATTTTGTCGAAAGGAAAGCATGAAAGGAACCCTGATATTTGTTGATCCAATTATGGGAGATGAAGGAACCCTGTACAATGGAGTTACAGAGCAAACGGTTGCACATATGAAGAAACTGGTAGGAGTAGCCGATTATATTGTACCAAATTATACTGAAGCGGCCAGACTTACAGGAGTGGAGTATCATGAATCTGCAACAATCTCGGAGGTAGATGAAATGATTCAAAGGCTTGGTAATATGGGCGCAAAATCGGTAATCATCACAAGCATTCAGCAGGATGGCAAAGATGTGGTTGCAGGCTTCGATCATAAAACGAAACAAAGATTTACAATTCCTTTTTATAACATTCCGGTCAGGTTTCCGGGTACGGGCGATATTTTTTCTTCCGTTTTATTGGGAAAACTGATGGAGGGAAACAGCCTGTATGACAGTACAAAAAAAGCCATGGACACTGTGAGCAGCCTGATTGAAAACAATAGAAACAATACAGATATATATAAGGGAATACCGATTGAGAAGGAGTTGGAGGTGCTTAAAATATGAAAAAACCTGGAATCCAGATCACATTGATTGATCAAAAAGGCACGAAAGGATGTCATAGGGGTCACAAAATAGGTGATAGTTTTGATTTTGATACAGAGCGTGGAAAACTCTGTCCTATGGCTATGCATGTTGCATTTCCATATATTGATATTTTAAGATACGGCGGCGAAATACCCGGACAGGAGAAGGGGACAGCGGTTTTTGCCTGCCCTGATGTGGACACATTAAATGTCTTTAAAATAGAACGGATTGATGTTTTGGATGACGATTCGCCATAAGGTTGGCTTTTAATTGTACGATGTGACTGGTAAGTTTGTGGACTATTGGTTATAGACGATGTATAGATAACAGGAGGAAATGATATGACTGTTTCAGAAATCATGGTTAAAATGGTAAAGTATTCAAAAGGAAATCTTCATGATATCAATCATTTTATGAAAGTGTATGCCTATGCAAAAACGATTGCAGAGTGTGAGAAAGTAGCGGATGATGAACAGAGAATAATAGAAATTGCGGCTATTATACATGATATTGCGTGTCCTTTGTGCCGGGAAAAATACGGAAATACAAATGGAAAACTTCAGGAAAAAGAAGGCGCTGTATTAGCTGAAGAATTCCTGAAGGGTACAGGGCTGTCGAACGAGATGGTGAACCGTATCATCTTTTTGGTCGCACATCATCATACTTTTCAGGAGGTTGACGGGATTGATTACCAGATTTTGCTGGAAGCTGATTATTTGGTTAATGCTGACGAATCCGGATATCAGGAAGCCAATATCAGAAATGTTATAGATTGTGTTTTTAAGACATCATCAGGAAAAATGCTTCTGCAATCCGTTTATGGGATTGCAGAAGGCAACCGCTGATTTGATAACAAATATGTATTTTGTAAACAGGTCAATCTGCTATGTATAGATTGACCTGTTTTAATTTGTGGCATTTGGACTTAATTCAAAATGAGAATGAAAGGTTTTCAGAAGCCCTTCTTTTTGCAGCTTTGATAATTCTACAGACATTGCTGCACGTTCTACACAGAGGAAGTCGGCAAGCTGCTGGCGGTCAAAGGGAATGTCAAAAGAAAGTGATCCTTGTCTGGCTGCTTCAGCAGATAAATAGGAAAGCAGCTTATCACGTGTTTTTCGCTTGCTCATGTGCGTTATCTTCTCGTTAAACAACAGTGTCTTTTGGGCAAAAGCTGTAATCAGGTTTTTAATCAGGCGGTTATGATGGCTGCAGGCAGCGGAACACATGGTAATCAGGCGGTTCATATTTATTTCCACAATTTCACAATTTTCTGTCGCAACAACACTGACGCTGAGAACTGCATCAGGAATGGCGGCAAAGGGTTCGGCAAAGTAGTCGCCCGGCATAAGATTTGTCATAACGTTCCGGTTTCCCCATAAATCTTCCTGAATGACTAAAGCAGTCCCAGACGCAAGCAGGCTGATACAGTCCGTACAATCTCCTGCCTGAAGGATGTATTGATTTTTGGCGTTTTTTCTGACTTTTGCTCCGATACACTTTAGCGAGGTTAAAATCTCGTCATCGGATAATCCTGCAAACAGCGGGCATTTTTTTAATACGTTTAAAAATTTTTCCAAAATCTCACCTCTTTGTTTGAATTCAAACATACTTACTCTGCTTATTTTACTATAATGTAATCACCAAAGCAAGAAAATAAATAAAGGAGGATATCATGATAAAGTACGAGGAATGGAAGGATAAAAAGAAAGACTTCTTCAAAGTGGATGTACGCCATGTGCAGGGAAATTTCTTTCCCGGCTTACAAAGACGTGCCATGACGCTAAAAGCCGGGGAGGGAATTGAGGTCATACAGACTTTTGAACCTTACCTGCTATATAAGGAGATGGATATGCTGGGGTATATACATCATACAGAGAAGCTGGCAGAAAATGAGTTTCATGTCTGGTTTTACCGGACAGAGGAAAAAGAGCCGGAAGGCTCTGCACCATACCGTCCGCTTGCATTGCTGAATTATCCTATGATTGATGAGGACTTAGGGCGTATCGCGGCGGATTTTTGGCAGGCAACATGGCAGAGTGAGAAGCGCACTCTCCCCTATGAAATGCGTCTGCTCCTTTCCCTGACAAATGCAGTTGGCGCAGGAAGAATGAGGCAGGCTGTGCGGGAACTGGTAAAGGCATATATCTATGGTCTTGAATCCGCAGCGCTGGATGATGTGTTTGAACTTTTGGCATGGAATCAGGGGATCGGATTTTTCAGCTCGGAAATTGGACCTTCACCGCTTTTTCAAGCGTATAAGATGATTAAGACGCAGGAACAAAGAGGCATAAGCAGGGAAGAAATCTGCACCGAGATAAAAGAAAAGTTTGGCGAAAAAAATCAGGAAGTGCAAGTGTTGTAACAGGAAAGAAAGATAGGGAGGAAAATAATATGGCAATCACAAAGGAAATGTTACTTGGAGAAATTTTAAGAACCAAACCGGAGGCGGCAGAGGTGTTGATGCAGATGGGGATGCACTGTTTAGGGTGCCCGTCCTCACAGATGGAGAGCCTTGCGGATGCCTGCATGGTGCATGGGCTGGATGCCGATGAACTCTTGAAAAAGCTGAATTCATAGGAGGAGTGCAATGAGCGCATTTTTAGGTTCGATTCATCACTGGCTATACGGAAAAATAGAGTTCCAAAACGGGCTAGTTGAAAGATTATCAGATATGATAAGCAAAAACGGGTATGATGATGGCATTCTTTCCGAAATGGAACAAAAGTATGGGGCGGTGGAGAAAGGCAGTCTTGAAAATATGATTGATAACAGTAATATACATGGCTGGTTACAGGATAAAATCGCTGCCGCTGAAAACCGCCTTGCTTTTCTGGTCATCTCAACGATGGATGCCCATTCTGAATGTATGCCGGATATTGCGAATGCTGCATATGAGTATGGACGGAGCAGGAAACTGTCGGGGAAAACAAGCGCAGAAGAAGTTTATAGGCATTTGGATAATCTGCTATTGAACGGAATGCCTTGTGACAGGGTTAATACTGTGGTTTCCATAAGTCAGGAGGCAGTAGTATGGAAACAGACTGTGGATATACATTTGCCATATTGGGAAGCATTACAAGGAGATGTCAGTCATTATTATGACCTGAAGGAGAGGCTGATCGCAGGTATTTTGGAGGGCAGCGGTTTTTCCTACAAATATTTAGGAAATCAGACATTCACATTGAATAAGGAGGGATAAATAATGTATGGAATTGATTTACTGATGAAAGAACATGAGAATATCGTAGCACTGACTAAGCATTTAAGGAGAACCTGCTGTGCTGTGATTGAGGGGGCAGACATTGATGTTCAGGAGTTCCTGGAGTGTATTGATTTTGCAAGAACTTATGCAGACAAGCATCATCATGGAAAGGAAGAACAGATATTGTTTCGGTTTATGCTTAATAATTCCGATCCTGTTGCAGAAAAACTGGTGCGCAATGGAATGCTGGTGGAACATGACTTCGGAAGATTCCATATCGGGGAATTGGAGAACGCAGTTAAGCAGTATGCCAGTGTTCCGACTACAGAAGGAAAGCTGGATATCGTCACCCATGCATCGGGTTATGTGGATTTATTGCAGCGTCACATTGAGAAAGAAGATACCGTCTGCTACACTTATGCATTACGAACACTGTCAGAGGAATGCAAAGCGCAGATTGATGAACAGACAAGAGCGTTTGAGAAAAAAGCGGAACAGGACGGCATACAGGAGAAATATATTACATGGTTAGAAAAAAGGAGATAGGCGAATGGGTAAAGTTGTTGATTTCACAAAAACAGTTTCAGAGCTGGTAAGTGAAAATCCTGAAATAAAAGAGGTATTGGCAGAAGCAGGGTTTAAGGAAATTATAAAGCCTATGTCTTTAGCTGTAATGGGTAAGGTAATGACGATACCAAATGGAGCTGCCATAAAAAATATTCCTATGGACAAAGTTTTTGAAACTTTTGAGAAACATGGGTTTGAGGTGAAAACAGAAACATCTTGAGCGGGTGGTTAAAAATCAGGCTGAGGGAAGGAGCAAACGAACAGTATGGAAAAAATAACAAATATAGACAAGGCAGAAATTTTAGTCTTAAAAGAACAGGTTGCTTACCAAAGCAATCAGGTTGTAAGCAGGACTTTAGCACAAAATAATGCGCTGAGTGTCACATTGTTTTCTTTTGACAAGGGAGAAGAAATCAGCAGCCATGAGTCCAGTGGTGATGCCTTTGTGATTTGTTTGGATGGCGTTGGCGAGATTACGATTGATGACAAAAAGTATGAACTGCATGAGGGAGAATCTATCGTAATGCCCGCAAAACACCCTCATGCGGTCTTGGGTAAAGAGCAGTTTAAAATGTTGCTGGTTGTTGTATTTTAGCGAAAGGGGGATGCGGCATGAGGGCGAATGTAGATCAGAATGCTTGTATTGGATGCGGGCTGTGTGTTGGGATGGCACCTGATGTATTCCGTATGAATGACGATGATAAGGCGGAGGGGTATCAGGACTCTGCACCGGAAAACGAAAGCATGGTACAGGATGCCGTTCGTTCCTGTCCTGTTTCCGCTATTGAATGGGAGGAATAGAGATGATAAAAACAATTAACCCAAGAAAAGCAGCAGTCATCGGCTGTGGATTTGTAGGCGCTGCAACAGCATTTACACTGATGCAGAGCAGGCTGTTCACTGAAATGGTGCTTCTTGATGCAAATTATGATAAAGCAGACGGAGAAGCAAAGGACATTTCGCATGGCGTTCCGTTTGCCGGACAGATGAAGATTTATGCAGGAGGCTATGATGACCTGATGGATGCTTCTATTGTCATTGTGACTGCCGGGGCAAACCAGAAGCCGAATGAAACAAGGCTCGATTTAGTACATAAAAATGTTGCTATCTACAAAAGCATCATTCCTGAAATTGCAAAGCGCAATTTTAAAGGAATATTGCTGATTGTATCAAATCCGGTTGATATTCTTACTTATGCTGCTGTAAAGCTGAGCGGGTTTCCTGAAAAAAGAGTAATTGGTTCCGGAACGGTTCTTGATACCGCAAGGCTAAAATATGCGCTTAGTAAACATTTAGGGGTAGACAGCCGTAGCATTCATTCCTTTATCATTGGCGAACATGGGGATAGTGAGATTGCAGCATGGAGCAGCACGAATATATCTGGTATTCCATTGAATGATTTTTGTGAGATGCGTGGACATTTCAACCATGAGGAAGCAATGCGGGAGATTGCGGAAGATGTAAAAAACAGCGCTTATGATATTATTTCTAAAAAGCAGGCTACTTATTATGGAATTGCTATGTCGGTTAAGCGTATCTGTGAATGCGTTGTAAGGGATGAAAAATCTATTCTTCCGGTATCTTCTATCATGCATGGAAATTATGGGATTAAAGAAATTGCCCTTAGTATGCCCGCTATTATAGGGGCAGACGGAATCGAAACCCATGTTCCTATTTCTTTGAATGAAAAGGAAATGGAGAAACTTCACAATTCGGCAAAAACTATAAGAAAAATTGCAGAAGAGCTTGATTTGGAAGTTGTCCCAAATTAGGAAAAAGGAATATTTACACTGAAACTTAGGCGGGAAAGCGTTTGTTGGAAGAAAACCAATGAGCGCTTTTCTGTTTCTAAAAGCAACAATACACTGCCGTTCCCCGCCAGTCCTAATTTCGTTTCAGATAAATCAATTTTTCAGAAATAGAGGACAGGACATTGATAAACAAAGATAAAAAAGACAGGGTGGTGCGCCAGTTTGTGACATACTGCCGCATGGCATTGAGATACGAAAAAATTAACTATTACAACGAACGCAAGCGCATGGCGGAACGGGAATCGCACATGGAGATGTTTTCCGAAAAGCAGTTGGAAACGGTTGATAAAATCTTTGATACATACCACGCTGACTATTTTTATGTCATGGGTTATGAAATCGGCATAGTGGACGGTGATTTGGCACAGGCATTAAGGGAACTGTCGGACAGACAGTTACAGATTGTGCTGATGTATTACTTCATCGGATGGACGGACAGGGAGATTGGGGGAATCCTCGGTCTGGCAAAAAGCACTGTCTGCAAATGGAGGAATGATACGGTAAAAACACTCCGGTGGCTGGTGGAGGGAATGTGTCATGGAGAATAAATTTAAAGACAGGGACATTTCCTTTGCGGTAGGCTTCATAGAGGGGCTTTGTCTTTTGGTAGGTAGTGACATTCTTAATGAGCAACGCCATATCCGAAAGACGCTTTTCCGCTTCCTTTAGGCTGTCCCCCGCCTGTTCGCTTGCCGTGGCGATTTCCTTTATCCGGGTAAGTAGATCGGCGTACTGTTCAATCTTGTTTTCGGTAAGGAAGTTCATAGTCTTTGCCGCCTGTTTCAGATTGTGGATTTTCGCCCACTGTTCATAGCCCCGGCTCTGCTGCGCCTTGATACTGTTCTCAATGTCAATGAGAAGATTAACGCCCCTACGCTCTGCCTTTGGAGCTTTGGCGGCGCGGCATGACACATATTTTCCCGGCTTGATCTCATAGCCCGCCGCCTGTAACCGCTGCAATAGTTCCTCAAAGCTGGAAACTTGGGGAATGAGCGCGTCCACGGCGATTTTCAGCTTGCCTTTCCAGCTTGTCCCGGTTTTCTCCGCTTGGTATTCCGCATAGCTCTTTCCCTTGCTTCCCTTGCCGGGGACGACCACAGAAAGCCCGTTGTCCCGGCACAGCTTGTCGCTCATGTTCCGTATGCCGTAATACGTCCGCTTGTTGGAAACATACTTGTGATGATCTACGAAGTTGACCGCGCAGAAAATAATGTGATTGTGTATATGCCCCTTGTCAATGTGTGTCGTGAGTACATATTCATGCGCCCCTTTGTTACCGCGTCGGCAAGCTGCCGCCCAATCTCATGGGCTTTCTGATAGTCCACTTCTCCCGGAGCAAAGGACTGTATCAAGTGAAAGGCTAAGTTGTTGCCCTTATCCCGCGCTTGCGAGAGGGTATAGCCAAACTCAATATCTGCCGTTTCATAGCTGCACCCGAAAGAGGATATGAGCATTTTTTCGTCCGTCTTGTCCGGGTTTTCGATATAGTCAAGGGCTTTGCTTAGAGTGCTTTT
>CAJTOO010000054.1:9568-9822 GCA_910577735.1 uncultured Lachnospiraceae bacterium | reverse complement strand
TTTGCATACAGATAGGGAAATTCAAATAAAACACCTATCTTTTGAAAAAAATCCTGTGTATGCACCATAGAGATATCCTGTCCAAACAATGATACTGTACCGCTATGCCCTTTCAAAATTCCGGTGAGGATTTTTTGAGTTGTTGATTTACCAGAACCGTTCGGCCCTAGAAATCCAAAAATTTCACCATCTCCTACCACAAAATTTAAACTATGGAGGACTTGCTTATCCTTTCCATAAGAAAAAGTCAGATT
>CAJTOO010000054.1:0-9558 GCA_910577735.1 uncultured Lachnospiraceae bacterium | reverse complement strand
CAATCATTCATCATCCCCCCCTTTCGTATTATGAATTTAAGGAAATGAAGTGAAGTCGATGTGAGATTGAAGTGAAGTTGGTGTGAAATAAAAATGGTTCTGCTCTCATTATAGAAAACAGAACCACCAAAAGTAAGCATCATATCTTATGGCGATTATCAGTCGGCTTCGTAAAAAATTAGAAGTCAATCCTTCCAGTCCAAAGTATATCCAAACGGTCAAAGGGATTGGCTACCGCTTTAATAAGGAGGTGTAGCCGGCATGGAAATCATCGTTTTCTTGTCCATTGTGATTGTTGTTGTGGCTGTGTTGACTTCCATCGTTCTCGTTCGGCGCGTAAAAAAGCAAATAGCAGAAATGACCGACGCTCTGGTTGATGTGAAAAATGGAAATGGCAATCGGCGTATTTTGTCTGCAACAAATGAACTGACCGCACCTCTTGCCTATGAAATCAATGAGATCGTTGTGGCCTATGAAAGCAGACTTTCGATTGTCCGGCAGACAGAAGAAACCAACCGCCAGCTTATGACGAGCCTTTCTCACGATGTTCGGACGCCCCTTACCACTCTGATTGGGTATCTTGATGCTGCACACAAAGGACTGGTCACAGGAAAAGACCGGGATGATTATATTGAAACCGCCCGCCGGAAAGCCCATGATTTGAAAGAATATATTGATGTACTCTTTGACTGGTTCAAGTTAAATTCCGACGAGTTCGCTTTGGAAATCCAGCCTGTTGAGGCCGCAGAGCTGACAAGAAATATCCTGATTGACTGGATACCGATTTTTGAGGATAAACAGGTTGATTATGATATTGATATTCCTGAACAGCCTGTCTGGGTAAGACTGGATATGGACAGCTATATGAGGATCATCAATAATCTCATTCAAAATGTAATCGCTCACAGCCATGCGGACAAAATCAAAATTGTCCTGTCAAAGAAGGAAAATAACATGGAGCTGCTGCTGGCGGATAATGGAGTGGGAATTGAGAAAGAAGATTTGAAACACATTTTTGAACGGCTTTATAAGTGTGATAAAGGCCGGTCTGAAAAAGGCAGCGGTCTTGGTCTTTCTATTGTCCATCAGCTTGTAGAAAAGATGGGTGGAAGCATAACAGTTGAAAGTTTTCCGGGAAAAGGAACTGCATTTATGTTGCTTTTTCCTTTGGAGATTTAAGCGCGTTCCCGTCTTTATGGCGGGAGCCTTTGTCATTTTGCCGGATTTCAAATTGCAAGGTTAATGCAAGGTTGTGGCAAGGTTAATGCAAGGTTGGCGTGATAGAATACCTTACAGAACAGGAGGTTTTGAATATGGATACAAATTACATCATTGAAACAAAAAATCTGACGAAGCAATACGGCTCACAAAAGAGTGTGGCTGACTTAAATATCCATGTGAAGCGTGGGAGAATTTATGGTCTGCTGGGCAGAAACGGAGCCGGAAAAACCACTACCATGAAAATGCTGTTGGGCTTAACGAAGCCGACTTCCGGAGAGGTAAAAATCTGGGGAAAATCTTTGCAGGGGAATGAAAAGAAGCTGCTGCCCCGTATCGGCAGCCTGATTGAGTCCCCCGGCTTTTATCCTAATCTGACCGGCACAGAGAACCTGCGTATCTTTGCCACCCTGCGGGGGGTACCAAACAATCATGCCATCAAAGATGCTCTGGATCTGGTAGGACTGCCCTACAAAGATAAAAAGCTCTTTTCTCAGTATTCTCTTGGTATGAAGCAGCGGCTTGCCATCGCCCTTGCCGTGATGCACGATCCAGAACTTTTGATTTTGGATGAGCCAATCAACGGACTTGATCCCATCGGTATTGCAGAAGTACGCTCCTTTATCCGGGAGCTTTGCGACGCAAGAGGAAAAACGATTCTGATTTCCAGTCACATTCTTTCGGAGATTTCCCTGCTGGCTGACGATATTGGGATTATCGACCACGGCGCATTGCTGGAAGAAGAAAGCCTTGCTGAGCTGGAGCAAAAAAGCAGTAAGCATATCCGGTTTACGCTCTCTGATACTGCACAGGCGGCAAGAATTTTGGAACGCAATTTCCATGAAAACCATTTCTCCATACAGGACGACCACAATTTGCGCCTGCACAACCTTGATCTACCTGTGGGGAAAATTGTAACTGCCTTTGTAGAAAACGGATTGGAGGTATCAGAGGCGCATACCTGTGAAGAAAGTCTTGAGGATTATTTCAAGAGAGTAACAGGGGGTGAGGGAATTGCTTAAACTGGTTCAATGTGAGTTCGCGAAATTGAAGAGAAAAAAAATCATCCCGCTTGTGTTTTTGTCCGCTTTTTTATTTCCTATTCCCATTACCTTTCTGATGGCAACACCGAGAATGTTGGAGAAGTACCCAAATAAATCAGTCCTTTTTGATGGATTGTTCAATATGGTTATGGGATATGGCGTTATTTTTCTCTTGCCGTGTATCATCGGTGTCATTGCAGCAATGCTGTTTTTTATGGAACGGGACAATGACACTTTCAAAAATTTACGCACAATCCCGGTAACAAGTACACAGATGATTATGGCAAAGATCATTGTGCTATTTATTTTTGGAGTTATCTTTTGCCTTGCTTCCATGCTTGCTACCATTGTTTGCGGCAGTTTCTCAATGGAAGTGCATGGTCTTACCTATAAACTACTTGTTGCAGTTGAACTTGGAATATTCATTACAGCGGGAACTTTGCCGATTATCGTACTTGTGGTCTTTTTCAGCAAAACATACATCTTCTCCATTCTGCTATGTGTGTTTTACAGTGTAGTGAGCCTTACCGTCGAAACATTGTTCGGAACATTGCCTAAATGGTTATGTTGGCTCATGCCTATCCCGCTTACAACGCTCTGGGGTGCGGGAGATATGGTGAAACATGGGTTTCCATTGAATGTAAATGCCTTGGAAGCAATTATTCCCTCAACCTTTCAGACGGTTATCATTCTTGGGATAATGGCTGTTGCATCAATCTCATTGATCGACTTCTTATACAAGAAAAGGGGGGAATAAAATGTATCGGATCATTAAAACAGAATTATGGAAGTTAAAGCGGTATCATATCATTTGGGCTGGTATTCTGCTAATGCTTCTTTCCGTTGGAATTACTCTTTTTGCTTCTACTGCATTAGATGGTACAGTTTGGACTTTCCCTCATTTGGTCGAACGCGTCATTCAAAATAATACGACAACCATTTTTCCTATGTGCATTACTCTGATTGCAGGATATATCATTGCTCGTGAAAAATCAGATGATACCTTAAAAAGCATTATGACAATACCTGTTTCCTACCCTGCGTTGATTGGCGGAAAACTGATTGTTTGCGGTTTCCTGTCCGTATTTTTGGGTATGGCAAGTACATTTTTTACTGTCGCTGCGGAATTACTTGTTGGCTTTCCGGGATTTTCGGTAACAGCCGTAATACAGGCTTTGATACAGATCACCCTTAATACCTTATTTTTGTATATAGCCGTAACTCCGATTATAGCCTTTACCGCCCGTATTCCTAACGGGCACATGATAGGTGTTATTCTTGCATTTGTCTATGGCTACGGGGGAATGTTCGCAGCCGGAAATATGTCCCTTGCAAATCTCTATCCGATTACAGCGAGTATGGGACTGATCCAGTACCGAAGCCATGATGCGGCTGTTCATTGGAATATAGGCTTATGCAGCCTAAGTATGATAGTCGTCTTATTGATTTCTGTGGCTATTGTAGTTACAACAAAAAATGTTTCATCCGCAAAAGTTGTTAAAAAGCCGAAAAAAACCGCCCTCAAAAAAGGCTGGTAAACAGGAGGACTTACACATGAAGAAAAAAATATTGATTGGGATTGGTGCCGGTGCTTTCGTGGCAATCTGTTTTGGTATTTTCCTGCTTTCAGGTGCAGGCAGCACCTATTACTATTCACAGATCGACAACACCAAGATCGAGCAGACGGGATCTGCCGGAGGTGTAATTAACTTTGGGGGAAGCATGGACTACTCCTACACGCTGCGTTGTTATGACGAGGACGGAAACGAAAAGGACATTACCTTTGGAACATCGAGGGAATTGAAAGAGGACGCCTTTATTCGTCTGACGGTAATGCCCATTCGTGGAGTGCTGGAATGGGTTGAAGTTCAGTATGACGAGCTTCCCACAGCCGTACAAAAAGAATATACAGCACCGCAATAAAGAGAATAGATAATTGATTATCACCTAAAATATAGCTGCCGCACGACGGCAAAAGAAAAAAAGCCGTCGTACAGCAGACACATTTTCACGCGCCTATGAAACGGCGGCTTTGATTTTCAGAGCCGCCGTTCCTTTTCGTCTATCCTAAATCAACGACGACCTAACACCGTGTAAATCCACGGCGGCATATAGGAGGATTGCCGCCGTGTCTATTTTTGCCTTTTTTCACAATACCCATAATCTGCACCAACTAAAAAAAGCGTAGCTCCCCCTCCGGGGCAGTCTGGTTATGGATATGAAATTAGACGGTACATAAATGAATATATAACTTCATGCGTCTGTGTGGCTTTGTGTCGCCCAGGCGCTTTTTTGTACTTCGAGACAAATTGTCCCGAGGTGCGGGGCGGCTCCCCGGGATGCCGCTCTCCGCCGAGCCCCGTTTCGGTCACTCATCCACCCAACACCGAAACGGAGGTTTATTTATGACTACAATCAATCTGAAGGATTTTTATTATTGGTACACACAGGATCAGTTTATCGAGGTTTCTGACGAGATAGCCGAAGTATTTGTGGCCGATGCCCGGCACGAAATGGCCTACCAGCGGCGGCTCTCCCGGCATAAGGCGCAGTATTCTCTGGACTGCGATGACGGGATCGAATATTCCGCCTGCCTGCACGAGCCAACGCCCCAGGAGCTTCTGGAGCGCATGGAGCTGTTTATCCGTCTGTGGAACGCACTCAACTCTTTGCCGGAGATCCAGGGCCGCAGGATTGATGCCCACATCATTCTCGGAAAGAGCATCAAGGAAATTGCCGAGGCCGAGGGCGTACATGAGGAGTCTGTCCGCCAGTCGATCAAGCGTGGGCTTGAGCGCATGAAAAAAACTTTTTGATTTTTTCATTTTCCCCACTTGGAAATGATGAAAAAATGTCTCGGTTTATGAAAGGAGATATTCTTCTTTCCGCAGATAAACAGCGGCGGCCCCGGGCATAGTCCGGGGAGCCGGTCGGTGGGTGCGCTGTGACTTTTTCTTCGGAAGAACGAGCGAACAACACCAACACCGCAACTGGGCCGGGCCAACCCACGGCCACGATCCGGCATAGGACAGGCTGGCCGCCTGTCCCTCCGGGCCGCCCTCTAATCTGTGCGGGATCGCCGTTCCGAGAG
Source organism: uncultured Lachnospiraceae bacterium (assembly GCA_910577735.1). Taxonomy (GTDB): domain Bacteria; phylum Bacillota; class Clostridia; order Lachnospirales; family Lachnospiraceae; genus UBA3282. The sequence continues at coordinate 4,206 of CAJTOO010000054.1, read as the reverse complement.
TTGTTGTCTTTGGACAGGTCAAGAAAATGTGGGCGGCGATCCCTTAATTTTAGGAAAGCGAGGTACAGTCTATGAACTATGATCCCGCAGAATTGGCGGCCCTGTTATCCCAGCCGTGGAGCAACGGAGCCTGCCGTGGTTATGTGATTATGGCGATGGAAAACTGCGGCTTTGCTGGCGATGACATCCGCCGTATGATGGCCGAGCTCCATGAGCTATTTGACTTCGTTTCTCTGGAGGAGGCCGAAGCCCACTATCAAAAAAGCCTTTTCTGACTTCGAGACATTGTGTCCCAATGTGGAGCAAGACAAGAGGGTAGCATCGTTTGGGTGTTGCCCTCTTGCGTTTCCCCACGATATGCGGGAGGCGTATCCTATTTTTGATAAGGAGATTTTACCGTGAGATTAACGGCAAAGGAACTGGAACAAATGAAAAGCGTTGACATCGGCGCAGTGGCTCCCGAGTCCCTGCCGGATGTGAGTGGCATGGCCTTTGACACCTCTCTCCCCCAGGAGGAGCGGATCGCTCTGTTTTTGCAGGCGGTAGAAAATCCATACTGCTTTTGCATCGGTGGGATCGGTGTAAAAATTGAATTTGCGGAAAGCGGGCCGTCCTTGCAGGACATACTAACGGACTTCCTGCTCCGGCAAAAAAGCGGGCTGTAACTGCGGTTATGGCCCGTTTTTACTTCGAGACAAAGTGTCCCGAGGCGGAGGCATCCTTGTTGTCCCGCCCGGGCAGAGGTATAATATAGATGTAATGTGATAGGGAAGGAGGAACAATGGCACGAACAAAAAACAGAGGATTGCAACAGAGTTTCTCTCCCTCTTATACCGTCCGCCGCTGGCGGTTGGGCGAATACATCCGGCTTTCCAAGGAGGACTTGAAAAAGGGAAAGGACGACAGCAACAGCGTCATCAACCAGCGTGATCTGCTCAATGACTTTTACCAGAAGCATATCGGAGAATTTGAAAGTGTTTCCGAATATGTAGACGATGGGCACACGGGAACGGATGCCAACCGGGAGAATTTCCAGCGACTTCTTTCCGATGTAATGAGCGGGAAAATAAACTGCGTGGTAGTAAAAGACCTTTCCCGTTTTGCAAGAAATTACAGCGATGCGGGAAGTTTGATTGATAACCTGTTTGTTCAGATGGGTGTCCGCTTTATCAGTCTTGCTGAAAATGTGGACAGCTATCTCAACCCAGACAGCGTTTCCAGTATTATCGTCCCGATTACAAATGTGATGAACGATCAATACTGCTACCAGACCTCAAAGAAGATCCGCCAGGTATTTGACTACAAGCGGCGCAACGGGCAGTACATCGGCGCATTTGCTCCTTATGGATATGTAAAACACCCAAAGGACAAGCACCAGTTGATCATCGATCCCGATGCCGCCGAAATCGTCAAACTTATTTTCTCTTTGTTCCTAAAAGGGACATCGAAACGGGCCATCGCTTTGTATCTGAATTAACACGGCATACCCAGCCCCTCGGCTTATAAATTGCAAAAGGGCATACCCGTTTCAACAAGAGGATATGACGATCCTATGTGGGGAGCCCGCATGATCCACTCCATTCTTACGAACCCCACCTATACCGGGGATTTGGCGCAGGGCCGCAGTCGGGTAAAAAGCTATAAGGTACACGAGGTTGAAAGCGTCCCCCGTGAAGAATGGGTGGAAGTAGCTGGTACGCATGAGCCAATCATTGATTATGAAACCTTTGATAAGGTACAGGCCCTTTTACAGCGTGATACCCGTACATCTCCAAAAGGCCGGGAAGTCCACCTGTTCAGCGGTTTTCTGAAATGTGCTGACTGCGGGCGGGCGATTACACGGAGCGTAGGCAACAACAATAATGTGTACTATGCCTGCTCCACCTACAAGAACCGCTCCCGGACAGCCTGCACAATGCACTCAATCAAGCATAATCGTCTGGAGGCCGCTGTTCTCTTTGCGGTACAACAGCAAGTCCATTTGGCTGTTTCATACTCGGAAATGATTGCCCGCATTAACACCGCCCCGGTCAAAAAGAGCCAGTCCATCCGTTTGGAAGAATTGATTGCTTCAAAGGAGCGGGAACTGGCAAAAATCAGCCGCTACAAGCAGTCCCTTTATCAAGACTGGAAAGACGGGGAAATTACCCAGCAGGACTACCGGGATATGAAAGCCGATTATGAACGACAGACCATCGCTCTTACGGATGTGCTGGCCCGGCTGAACGCTGAACGGGCGGAACTGGCAAACGGTGTAAAGAGTGAGCATCCCGCATTGGTGGCCTTTACAAAACATCAAAATATCGACCAGCTCTCCCGGGAACTTCTCGTTGAGCTGATCGACCATATCAAGGTTTATGAGAATGGAAACATTAGTGTGAGATTTAAGTTTGCGGATGAATTTAGACGCATAGCAGAATACATTGAAATCAACACCACAAAACCCGCAGTAGCGGGCTAACCCCCGCTACATACCCCTTTGACAGTGTGTTTTCCTAATAGGAGCTAATCATATGAATTCTATATTAGCACATAAGCAATAGCATGGGTAGTATGGATGTCACTATACCACCTGATACCACTGCAAATATATAGATATTATATAAAATGAAAATCTGACACATGTTAAAAATAAGAGTGATTGAATAAATATATGAAATAAAGTACAATGTAAAAAGAGAGATGGAGGTAGATGCCGTAGATGATAATTTATCTGGATAATTGCTGCTATAACAGACCATTTGATGACCAGACACAGGAGCGTATTCACTTGGAAAGTGAAGTTATTTTGCAGTCCTAAAAATGGGGCAGATGAAACAGGTGGTTATTGCCGGGAGTGAAATACTGGAACTTGAAATGAACCGTATGCAGGATGAAAATAAGAAACAGAAGGTATTTGATTTGTATCGGGTGGTGGATGTGCATATACCATATACAAAAAAGATCAAAAAACGGTCTGCAGAAATCATGTCAGTCTCAAAGATACGGGCATTTGACAGTCTGCACATTGCATCTGCGGAAGAGGTTAATGCAGATGTATTTCTTACTACTGATGATAAACTTGAAAAAATGGCAGAGAAACTGGAATTGGGAACAAGGGTAGTAAACCCGCTTAGATTTGCATGGGAGGTGATCTGAATGGTAGATGTTAATTTAAGCAGTCCGATAGATGTAAGAAATGCAGGAATGAAAGCATTGCAGGAGGCATTGGGGCCTGTTGGGATGGTGAAGTTTATGCAGCAGTATGATATGGGATACGGGGATTATACGAAGGAAAAACAGGAACAGCCGGATATGAGTCTTGATGAGATAGATATGCTGTTAAAGAATGTGGATGATCACTAATCATACAAGACAAGTGTAGGATTGTAACGCTATAAAAGCATTGGAATAATAATTTCCAGATTAAGGTTAGAAGAATGGAGAGCAGAGCAATTCTGTTCTTCTTTTTTTGTAAATTTTGCAATTATTTGTTTGGGGATATGTTTGTATTGCTCAATTGAAAAATAACAATATAATGTTCTGCTTTTCATCTATAATATCTTATATAGGATAACTTTTTGTTAAGCTACCAAAATGGATTAATAAAATGAAACGAGGTGCTATAATGTTTTCTTCGATGGGCTATCATACGCTTGCAATATCCATGGGCTTAACACAGGCAGAAGCAGATATGTTGCTTAATGATTTTAAAAAATACAGGGATCGTACAGGAGAAATATACATAGAACAGAAAAAGTACAAAATAGACCCTATGGGAAGGCATATTGAGATAAAGTACCTCAACCGACATAAGGGGATTATTTGGAGGATAAGGTTCAGCAACAAAGGATTTATTACTAATGGGAAAGCTGTGTCATGCAGTATTAAGGCTGTGATCAATCCCAAAATTCTTACCGGGGAAAAAAGTTATATCATAGCAGCGGATGCAGGCTATTTAGAAGAAATTGAGAGAATTTTCAATAAGGAAGCAGATAAAATCTCGCCAGGTTTCCGAATTAAAATTTAATTGCCCCGTAGAACTTGTGGGGAAAATACCTGAAATAATGATGGAGCTTATAAAGTACGGTGATATCCCGGACGATTTTTCGGAGGAGTATAAAGATCCTTTCCAGTTTTATGTAAAAAATATTTGCACTTGTCAATCGAAGGCTTAATTGCAAAAGTAAATTCCAGTGCAGGAGTAAATTCTACTGCCCTTTCAAA
>CAJTOO010000053.1 GCA_910577735.1 uncultured Lachnospiraceae bacterium | reverse complement strand
AAGATGTTTCATGACGCATTGGTGCCTTTCGCAGAAAGGCGGATTATAATTATGGTAAAGCAGACAGCAGGCAGAGATCAGCTTGGGGACTTCGCCTCAAAATCGCAGGGGCTGGTGGATTCCTCCTTCCAGTATCATCTGATGCGTGCGAAGAATAACGGGATTACAAAAGCGGAAATCGCGGAGATTTTAACTCATGCAGCATTTTACGCAGGATGGCCGAAGGCATGGCGGCTTTTAAGATGGCGAAGGATGTCTGGCTGAAAGGATTACCGACGGAAGAATTCACTGATTCGTGTTTTCCAGGTCTGTATAGATATGCTGACATGGTTTTCTATGATTGCCCTAATTCAGGCACAGGGAACGGTATTTGTTCGGCGTAACTCCTTTATATTCCCGAAATTTTCTTATGAAATAACTGAAATTATCAAATCCAACGGAAAGTGCGATATCAGAAATCGGTGCTTTTGATTCTGAAAGCATTTCACAGGCTTTTTCTATCCGGTATTCATTGATAAAACTGATCGGTGTCTTTCCGATTTCCTGTTTAAAATAGTGACAGAAATAATTAGGACTCATAAAGCATATTTCTGACAATGTCTGCAAAGCTATGGATTCTGCATAGTTGACATGAATATATTCAATTACTTGTTTTAACTTATTTAAAGAGTCTTTTCCTTTCGATGATAATTTGTTTTCTAAAAAATAATCTCCCTGAAAAAATAATTCAATCATGTGCAATATGTGGAGCTTAATACTTAAAAGGGCACAGGTGGGCAATGTGTGGTAAAGTTTTATAATCTCCTGCATATGGAACAGGATTTGTTTATTATCTTCTGGTGAAAGCATAGAGCAGAAGGTTGGAAACAGCAATGTTCCGTTGGTAATCGGCCGGATAAAATTATGCTGGCAGGCATCATACAATGAAAAGTCTAAAAAGCTGGGATTGAATACAACGGCATGGTGCAGGGACTCGCCAACGGATTTAATTTCATGCAGTTCCCCGGAATTGATAAAACAGAATTCCCCTGGGTTCAAGACAAGGGATTTTCCGTGGATAGTCAAATTAAGAATTCCATATTCTGCATATACCCATTCCAGTTCTTCGTGCCAGTGCTGTGATACAAAATAAAATCCGTCTTTGTCATAGTGAGAATATACCTGTAAAGGAAAAACAGAAGTACCATGGGTTTTATCTTCATGATAAGCTCTTGACATAGTTATCAACTCCAAAATCATAAATTTGTGTTATTATTGAGTAAAATTATGCAAGCAATCAGGACTTCTTTTCCAGTATACTAAAATCACCAGAGAAAAACAAGCGAGGTGAAAAGAATGGTGAAAGAAAAGTGGTGGAAAAGCAGTGTTGTATACCAGATATATCCACGAAGCTTCTGTGACAGCAATGGCGATGGAATCGGCGATATTAACGGTATCCGATCCAAATTGTGGTATCTGAAGGAACTGGGGATCGACGTGATATGGCTGAGTCCGGTCTATGCCTCTCCCAATGCGGATAATGGCTATGATATATCCGATTATTATGGAATATCACCGGAGTATGGCTCGATGGAAGATATGAAGGATCTAATCAGAGAATGTGAAAATTGTGGTATTAGAATACTCATGGATCTTGTTGTGAACCATACTTCTGATGAGCATCCGTGGTTTGTGGAGGCGAAAAAATCGAAGGACAATCCGTACAGGGACTATTATATCTGGCGAGAAGGGACAAAAGGCAGTCCGCCTAACGAACTGGAATCCTGCTTTGGCGGTAATGCATGGGAATACTCGGAAGAAACGGGGGAGTATTATCTGCACTTCTATCATAAAAAGCAGCCGGATCTCAACTGGGAGAATGAAGCAATGCGGAAAGAAATATGGAAAATGATGAATTTCTGGATTGATATGGGCGTTGGCGGTTTTCGGATGGATGTGATTGATGTCATTGGAAAAATCCCGGATCAGGAGATAAAAGAAAACGGGCCGAAGCTACACGAATATCTTCAGGAAATGAACAGGGAGACATTTGGGGATAAAAATCTGATGACGGTAGGGGAATGCTGGGGAGCAGATATTGAGAATGGAAGTTTATATTCCGATCCTGAGCGGAAGGAACTGGATATGATTTTTCAGTTTGAGCAGATGCTGCTGGATCAGGTTTCGGGAGAACAGAAGTGGGACTTAAAGCCCCTCGAATTGAAACAGTTAAGACAGGCGTTTGCGAAATGGCAGAAAGCATTGGAGGGGAAAGGATGGAACAGTCTTTTCTGGAACAGCCATGACCTTCCAAGAATCGTTTCCAGATGGGGGAATGATAAGGAGTATCGGGTGGAATCTGCAAAGATGCTGGCAACTGTGCTTCATGGCATGAAGGGAACGCCTTATATTTACCAGGGTGAAGAAATAGGGATGACTAACTATCCGTTTTCATGTATTGAGGATTTTTTTGATGTAGAGTCTGTCAATATGTACCGGGAACGGAAGCAGATGGGATATCCCGAAGAAGAAATCATAAAATCCCTCTGCGCTAAGTCAAGGGATAATGCAAGAACTCCCATGCAGTGGGACAACAGTCCAAGTGCAGGATTTACGGAAGGGACACCATGGTGCAGGGTAAATCCCAATTATACAAAAATTAATGCAGAAGAGGCATTAAAGGATCAGAATTCCATTTTTCATTATTATAAAAAGCTAATCAGGCTTCGAAAAGAAGAACCAATATTGATTTATGGAACTTTTGAACTGTTTCGCCCGGAGGATGAACATATCTTTGCGTATACAAGGGAATGGAAGGGAAAAAAGTGGTTGGTGGTAGGTAATTTTTATGAGAAATCGGCATGTTTTGATTATCATGGAAAAGGCAGAGCGCTCCTGTCCAATTATGAACAGGCTTCTGAAACCCGGCTGGAACAGATGAAACTGCGTCCCTATGAAGCAACTATCTATGAAATAATATAATCAAAAGGAGGAAGAAAGAATCATGACAAAGGAAGAACGCTATCAGGCGTCTGCCGAAGAGCTTTTGAGGCTGGTCGGCGGGAAAGAAAACATTATCAGTGCCGCCCACTGCGCAACCAGGCTCAGACTGGTTCTGAAAGATGAGTCGAAGGCAGATGTGGACGGAATCCTGAAGGTGGATCTGGTGAAAGGCCAGTTTGCCAATGGAGGCCAGTTCCAGATTATTATCGGCAGCGGCACCGTAAATGAGGTTTACAAACGGTTCATAGAAACCGGAGGGATTGCCGAAGCAACGAAAAGTGAAGTAAAGCAGGCGGCCGCCCAGAAGATGAATCCACTGCAGCGTCTTGTAAAAACGCTGTCTGACGTATTTGTACCGCTGATTCCGGCATTGGTTGCCAGCGGTTTGATGATGGGTTTAAATAATGTGCTTACGGCAAACGGGCTGTTTATTCCGGGACAGTCTTTAGTAGAAGCCTATTCGGCACTTTCTGACATTGCTGCTATGATTAATACGTTTGCCAGTGCCGCATATGCCTTTCTGCCTATCCTGATTGGATTTTCTGCCACAAAAATGTTTGGGGGCAATCCGTATCTGGGGGCGGTTATCGGCATGATTATGGTTTCGGGGGATCTGCTGAATGCCTATGCCTACGGTACTGCCGTAACAGAAGGGACAATCCCGGTATGGAACATTTTGGGGCTTACGATTGAAAAAGTAGGATACCAGGGAACGGTTCTGCCGGTGATATGCTGACAAACAGCTTTGTGTGGATGCATGATACATTAGGGATTGTGGGCGGTATGGTCCTGGGCTTCTTATATTCGCCTCTTACCATGACCGGTATGCACCACAGCCTGCTTCCGGTGGATATCCAAATGGTGGCGGCGTGAGGTTCTTTCCTGCTTGCGATTGCGTCCTGTAATAATGTGGCGCAGGGCGGCGCAACTCTTTGCGCCATGCTTCGGACAAAGGATAAGAAGCTAAAGAGTGTTGCGGCGACTTCGGGTGTGTCTGCTATGCTGGGTATCACAGAGCCTGCTATGTTTGGCGTAAACCTGAAACTGAAATATCCGTTCTATGGCGCTATGATCGGTGCAGCTCTTGGAGGCGGGTATGTAACGCTGACAAATGTTTTGAACACGGCTCCGGGAACCGCGGGAATTGTCGGGTTTGTCTGTGTTCCTGCGTCCAGTATGCTGAACTTTTTGATTGGTACGGCTATTTCTATTGCGGCAGGATTTATCTTTACATATATCATGTCAAATATGAAAAAAATTAATAAAGAATTGGAGAAAAAAGAAATTGCAGCAGAAGAACCAGCGGATACGTCTGTGGACATTTTCTCAGAGGCAGAGAAAGGCGTGATCTGCAGTCCGCTGACAGGAAAAGCGATTCCGATGAGCGAGGTGCCGGACGATACATTTGCCGCGGAAGTATTGGGGAAGGGAATGGCAGTCATTCCTTCGGAGGGGAAAGTGGTAGCACCCTGCCATGGTGAGGTTTCTACACTGTTTGATACGAAACATGCCATTGGCATTACAACGAAAGATGGAGTAGAATTACTGATTCATGTGGGTGTGAATACGGTAGAACTTAACGGAAAGTATTATGAGGCTCATGTGGCACAGGGCGATCAGGTAAAGCCCGGACAGTTGCTTCTTACGTTTGACATCCAGAAAATCCAGGAAGCAGGCTATCCGGTGGCTACTCCGGTAATTATTGCCAATACAGATGATTACAAAAATGTGGAGGGGCTGAAGAATGGAGAGATTCACTGCATGGAGCCGCTTATTAAACTGGAGGAATCATGATGGCAGATAAAAAAATTGTATTTTTAGATATCGACGGGACATTTACTGTCCCGTTGGAAAAACCGACAGAGCTTGCGTCAAGGGCAGTACGGGAGGCAAGAAAAAATGGGCACAGGATTTTGATCAGCACAGGGCGCAATATGCCAATTGTAAGCGAGGATGTTCTGGAAGTAGGATTTGACGGTGTGGTTGCCAGTGCGGGAAGGCATATAGAAATTGATGGGAAAGTAATCCGCGACAGTGTACTTCCAGAAGAAACCATCCAGAAGTGCCTGGAAATTTTTCATCGATTTGGGATTTATTGCCGCATAGAGAGTCCGGAGGGGATTTATATTGATGACAGCCTTCAGGAAATCCTCACCAGTGCAACGGCAGATCTGTCCAATTCGGAGTTAATCCGAATGAAGAAGGAACTGGATTCTGATGTGGGGGTAAAACCGTATACGGAATATCCCCACAAGGGAGCATATAAGCTGGGATTTATCTGTACAGATCTGGCCGACATTGAGAAAACAAAACCGTATCTGGAGCAGGAGTTTCATTATGTAGTGCATCCCTATGCAGAAGATGCAGACTGCTATAATGGCGAGATTATACAGAAAGATATGGATAAGGGCGAGGCCATGGAACGTGTCTGTGAATACTATGGTGCAGACATGGCAGATACGGTCGCCTTTGGAGACAGTATGAATGACCAGCAGATGCTGGAATATGCGGGGGTTGCCGTTGTAATGGGGAATTCCTGCCAGAAATTGAAAGACATAGCAGATATTGTCTGCGAGAGCGTTGAGGAAGATGGGGTTTATTTTGAATTTAAGAGAATGAATTTGATATAGGGAGGAAAAATGAAATGAAATCATTTGAGTATGCAATTACTGATGAACTGGGAATCCATGCACGTCCGGCAGGAATGCTTGTGAAGGAAGTGAAAAAGTTTGACGCTAAAATCACATTATCCGCTAAGGGGAAGACGATGGATGCGGGCAAGCTGATGATGATCATGGGTATGGGGATTAAGCAGGGGGACGTAGTTACTGTTTCTGCGGAAGGAGAAGATGAGGACACAGTCATTGCCGCAATGGAAAAATTTTTTAAGGAAAACTTATAAGGGAGGTATAGAGTAGTGGAAAGCTATACGGGTAAATCCATTTTTCAAAAGGTTGCTGTTGGCAAGATATTTTATTATGAAAAAAATGAAAATATTGTTAAGAGGAATCGTATTGAGGAAACAGAGGAAGAGATAAAACGGTTCGAAGCGGCAAAGGTGGTGGCGCTCGGGCAGCTTGACAGGATTTATCAAAAGGCTTTGAAAGAAGTCGGAGAGGATAACGCAGCTGTTTTTGAAGTACATAAGATGATGATGGAAGATGAGGATTATCTGGAATCTATCCATAGTATGATCCGCGAACAGAAAGTAAATGCAGAATATGCCGTGGCAATGACAGGGGATAATTTCTCTAAAATGTTTTCTCAAATGGACGATGAATACATGAAAGCAAGAGCGGCAGATGTCAAAGATATTTCTGAACGGCTGGTTTCGGTTCTTCTGGGAAATGGAACGGATATGGGTGCGTTGAAAGAACCGGTTATTTTGGTGGCAGATGATCTGGCTCCCAGTGAAACAGTCCAGCTTGATAAGTCTAAGATCCTTGCATTTGTGACCAGATACGGCTCTTCCAATTCCCACACAGCAATCCTGGCAAGGACTATGAATATCCCGGCGGTTATCGGAGTTGATATAAGCAGGGAATGGAATGGAAAGATGGCAGCGGTTGATGGCTATACCGGAACTGTTTATGTAGAGCCGGACAGTGGCTGTATGGAACGGATGGAGAACCGCATTGCGGAAGACGAAAAGAAGAAACTGCTGATGCAGGAGCTGAAAGGCAGGGAGACTGTTACAAAAGGGGGCAGGAAAATCCATCTTTATGCCAATATTGGAAATGTGGCAGATACAGTAAGTGCGTTGCAGAATGATGCAGAAGGAATCGGTTTGTTCCGCAGTGAGTTTTTATATCTGGAGTCGAAGGACTTCCCTTCGGAAGAGGAGCAGTTCCAGGCTTATAAGACGGTGGCTGAAAGCATGGGAGGTAAGAAAGTAATTATTCGTACATTGGATATCGGGGCGGATAAACAGGTGGATTACTTCAATTTGGATAAAGAGGATAATCCTGCGATGGGATACCGTGCGATTCGGATCTGCCTGAGTCAGCCCGAAATTTTCCGGACACAGCTCAGGGCGATTCTGCGGGCCAGTTCATTTGGAAATATTTCTATTATGTTTCCAATGATTATTTCCGTAAAGGAAGTAAGGGAGGCAAAAAGAATTCTGGAAGAAGTTAAGGAAGAATTAAAAGAGAAAGAGGTTCCGTATCAGGATGTGGAAACAGGTATCATGATTGAAACACCGGCAGCAGTTTTTGAAAGCGGAGAACTTGCAAAGGAAGTGGATTTTTTCAGTATCGGAACCAATGACCTGACACAGTATACGCTGGCCATTGACAGGCAGAATCCGAAACTGGATCATATTTATGACCCACATCATCCGGCGGTTCTGAAGGCAATTAAGATGGTAGTGGATAATGCACATGAGCATGGGGCATGGGTAGGCATCTGCGGAGAATTAGGGGCAGACCTTACACTAACAAAAACCTTTGTGGAGATGGGACTCGATGAACTTTCCGTATCGCCTTCTTTTGTTCTTCCGGTGAGAAATGAGATTTGTAATTTATAAGGAGGGATTGCGGTGAGGTTCCATGTAGAATCTGCTCTAAAAGAATATAAAGACCGTTTTTCGAAGTATTATGATGAATTGAAATGGCTGTACTGCGAGCTATACGAAAATCAGCAGGATATGTTTGAATCCTGATGCCGCTTCTGGATTCACCGGAAGGAAGAAGTGACGGGGGTTATGCAGTATCTGATTTCCGAAAAGTAAAACCGGAGTTGGGTTCTATGGAGGATTTAGAATGTCTTGCGGAGGATTGCCATGGCAGAGGTATTTCCGATCACGGCACCGGGAAATTATACGTGGCTTCCTGAACTGGGAAAATTTGTGATGACTACATTCTATCCATATCAATGGGATTTGAATTACTGGAATCCAATTGTGTTTAATGAAATGGTGTACAATATGCTGAATTTGGTCAATAAGGGAGTTGATATTATACGGATTGATGCGGTTCCTTATATTTGGAAGCAGCTTGGTACTGTCTGCCGGAACCTTCCACAGGTTCATACCATTGTACGAATTCTTCGGATGATTTGTGAAATTGTTTGTCCGGGAGTGTTGTTGCTTGGAGAGGTGGTTATGGACCCGGATAAAGTAGTCCCTTACTTTGGAACAGTGGAAAAGCCGGAGTGCCATATGCTTTATAATGTTACTACAATGGCGACTACATGGAGTACAGTAGCCACCAGGGATGTCAGGCTGCTGCGGGCGCAGATGGATATTGTCAATCGACTTCCCAAAGAATATGTATTCTTGAATTATCTTCGGTGCCATGATGATATTGGCTGGGGATTGGATTACCTTTGGCTGATGCAGTTTGGAATCGGAGAAGTAAGCCATAAGAAATATCTTAATGATTTTTTGACAGGGCAATATCCAGGGTCTTTTGCAAGGGGAGAGTTATATAATTCAGACCCTGCATCTGGTGATGCGAGACTTTGTGGCACTACTGCTTCTTTATGTGGAATTGAGAAAGCATTGTATGAGAGGAATGGGCGGGACTTAGAGAAAGCAATTAAGCTGGACTTGATGCTTCATGCTTACATGCTGACGCAATCAGGAATACCTGTGATTTACAGTGGCGATGAAATCGGGCAGGAAAATGATTATTCCTACCATCAGATTCCGGAAAACTGCGATGATTCCAGGTATTTGCATAGAGGAAATTTTTGTTGGGAACTGGCAGAAAAGAGAAAGGTGCAGGGAAGTGTCCAGCAGAAGCTGTTTGACGGCATCAAATATCTTGAGCGCCTTAAAACAAATCATTCTGCGTTTGATGTATCTGCAGATGTTTGGACAATTGATACATGGGATGTTTCAGTGCTTGCCGTAGTTCGGAAGAGTGAAAAGGAAAAGCTGGTGGCATTATTCAATTAAGAAGAAATGGAGGGAAAAAAGTGATGAAAAGAGAGATGATAATTTCTCTGCACTCTATAGATGGAGTTAAGGATTTTGTAAATATGGTCAGCAAAATAGACGGTGATGTAACAATATCAAGCGGACGTTACATTATTGATGCAAAATCAATTATGGGCATTTTTAGCCTGGATCTGTCTAAGACGGTTACTCTGGAAATTGAGGAGTGGAAGGATGAATACATGGAAATGTTGAAGCAGTATATAGCTGTGTAAATATTGAGTAGTTGAAGTAATATTCACACCACTTTACAACTTTTTAAAAGAAATGCCGTATGAGGCGCTCTGGTGTATAATAAGTTTGCGAACAAAAATACACGAAAGAAGTGACCTCATACGACAACCTTATTATACAATGACAAACACATAATTGGCAGGCTTTTTCGATATTTTTCTGTATATTTTTCCACCTTTGCTGCCCCTACGGCTGAAAGCTTGTTTTGCTTGTATTAGCTATACTGGCAATGGAATCTGCGGATTCCATACGCTCCCTGTACAGACACTTTTTGTCCGGTATAACCGCAAAATCGCTCAATGCTTTTTATTATGCCTGCTCTTATGCAAAAGTGGACTGCTCTGTTTTTATGAATGTCACTGCAAAACAGGCTCTGCGGCTGATTCCGGCAGACCTGGGATCACAGCCTCTCTTCGGTTCCCTTGTTTATTTCAAGAAGATAACGGTCACGCCGGATGACGAGCGGGCATGGTTCAGGAAACATCCGCAGCCTTTCCGTCCTGTCCGGCTTTTTTTGCAGTTACAATTCTGTGTTCATTTCTTTTGCTTCTGTTGGCAGGCATTTCCCCAAAAACATGGCCTTGCAGTCGGAAAATCCAAGCAGGTAGGCGAGCATCCCAAAACGGAATCAATAGCACAAGTGCTATGCGCGTTCTGCTCGCTGACGTACCGGTCGATCAGCAGCCGGATTTCTTTTGATAAATCCATCCTGTCCAGTTCGCCGG
>CAJTOO010000052.1 GCA_910577735.1 uncultured Lachnospiraceae bacterium | reverse complement strand
TATTTGCTATGCCCTTCATTTCTTGGCTGTCTTTTACTTATTTGTTTCAAACTTTCCCTCCTCACGAGACATGAATTTTAAATGCTCGTATTACTCAACATAGCACATTCATTTTCAGACTGCAATGATTATTTTAACCTTTTTTAAAAGTATTTTTTATCTATGTAAATAGGATGAAAAACGAAGTATATCATTAGAAAAAGAAAGCACAAAACAGCGGTACGTCAGTCTGTTTCTCTACCAGTCTGCTATACCGCTGCTTTAACATGAAACCTATGCTTATGCCAGCAAAGCCTCTGCCAACGCCTGAAGCTGCGCCTCGGAATCTGTCTGCAAAGTGGACTTCACAGTGACCACCGGCTCTAAAACAGTAATTTCTTTCATGCCGGCGAGTGTTTCCTTCATAATCTTACCCGCCATCGGCGCCCAGCTTCCATTTTCAATCAATCCCACGGTGCGCTTCTGGTAATTCTTGGACTTCAACCGTGCCAGCAGACTCTCCATAGCGGGGAACAGACCCGCATCATAGGTCACGGAAGCAAGTACCATTCTGTCATAACGGAAGGCATCCTCAATCACTTCCGCCATGTCGTCCCTGGCCAGGTCCGCCACTGCCACTTTCGGCGCTCCCATTGTCTTTAGCATATCTGCAAGTTTCTTTGCCACTGTCCCGGTATTGCCATGCACGGAAGCATAAGCAATGAGGATCCCCTGGTCTTCCGGCGCATAACTGCTCCAGGTATTGTACTTATCTATGTAAAATCCTAAGTTTTCCTTCAAAACAGGGCCATGTAACGGACAGATTGTCTGAATATCCAAGGCCGCCGCTTTCTTCAGCAGTCCCTGCACCTGCATTCCATACTTGCCCACGATGTTAAAGTAATACCTTCTCGCTTCACAAGCCCAGTCTTCTTTGGTATCCAGGGCACCGAATTTACCGAATCCATCTGCTGAAAAAAGTACTTTTTCACTCTTTTCATAAGTCACCATGACCTCCGGCCAGTGTACCATCGGCGCCATAATGAAAGTCAGCGTATGGCTTCCAATGCTGAGCTCATCCCCCTCCTTGACTACCACACATCTGTCAGACATATCCTGTGTAAAGAACTGGGGCAGCATGCTCTGTGCCTTAGCTGACAACACCAGCTGCGCCTGCGGATATTTCTCTGCAAAAACCGCGATATTGCCGGCATGATCCGGCTCTAAATGACTCACCACCAGATAAGCAGGCGTCTTGCCTGCAAGCGCCTCCTCCAAATTGGCAAACCAACCGTCGGTCCCCCTCTCATCCACACTGTCCATGACCGTAATCTTATCATCCAGTATGACATAAGAATTGTAGGACACCCCATGGGGCACAACATACTGACTCTCAAACAAGTCAATTGACTTATCGTCCACACCAATATACTTGATTGTATCTGTCACTGTAATCGTTTCCATGACTCTCCTCCTTTTTGCTCTGAAATTTTACACATACATTTACCTGTACCAAACCATGCCGGCTGTACACTGATACAAATGCCGTCACAAAACCCATGCAGCACTTGTATCAACCGCATGGGTTTTATCATCTTTCTCAGCTTTATTCCCGCAAGCAACGCGCCGAATGACTGCCGGCAGGTACTTGTCTATTTTAACACCGAATCATACTTACGGCAAGAACCGCTTTTATAAGAAAATGTATTTGCAGACAAACAGCACTGCCAATATATACATGAGAGGTGTAATCTTCTTGGCCTTACCGCATACCATATTGATCACCACATAAGAGATAACGCCTACAGCGATACCCTCTGAAATGCTGTACATCAAAGGCATAGCCAACAGACACAGATACGCAGGAATTGCCTCCGTCAGATCATTAAAATCAATCTGTGTCACTGCTGTGATCATCAGGAATCCGACAAACAGCAGGGCCGGGGCCGTAGCAAACCCGGGAATCGTTGTGAAGATCGGAGCCAGGAATACGGATACCAGGAATAACAGCCCCGTCACTACAGAAGCAAGACCTGTCCGTCCGCCCTCAGCCACACCGGCAGAACTCTCTACGAATGTTGTGGTTGTGGATGTACCAAGAACCGCACCGGCACTGGTAGCCACTGCATCTGCAAGGAGCGCCTGTTTGATGCGGGGAAGCTTTCCTTCTCTGTCCAACATATTGGCCTTATTGGCACAACCGATCAGAGTTCCCAGGGTATCAAAGATATCCACGAACAGGAAGGCAAATACGATGACCACAAAGTCAAGAACTCTCACCGAACCAAAATCAGCCGTAAAGCACTTTCCGAAGGTCAGACCGATCGCTCCCAGACTGAAACTGCTCCAGGAAGGAATCAGGGAATAGAACCCGGCCTCAGGTGTCACGGTATAAAGCCCGGTCAGCTGGCAGAGGATTCCCAGAATCCAGGTAATGAAAATACCGATCAGGATAGAGCCCTTCACGCCTTTGATATGTAAGATGGCAATAATAAAAGTACCAAGTACTGCCAGCACAGCACAGATACCAGCTGTATTGAAGTTTGCCGTAAAGTCTACTACCGTCACCAGCGTAGAATCAGAGTTGACAATCAGTCCCGCATTCTGGAAACCGATGAAAGCCACAAACAGGCCGATACCTACGGAAACACCTCTTTTTAACTGAATGGGAATGGCATTAAAGATTGCCTCACGCACATTCGTCACAGAGAGAACAATGAAAATCAGACCTTCCACGAAGACTGCCAGCAAAGCAATCTGCCAGGAATATCCCATGGAACCACATACCGTATAAGCGAAATAGGCGTTAAGTCCAAGTCCCGGTGCCAGTGCGAACGGATAGTTGGCAAGCAATGCCATGGCTATGGTACCGATGAACGAGGCCAGTGCCGTCGCCATCAGGATTGCCTGACTGTCCATGCCCGATGCAGACAGGATGGAGGGATTAACCGCCAGGATGTAAGCCATCGTCATAAACGTTGTAACGCCGGCAACCACTTCGGTCTTGATGTTGGTGTTGTTCTCTTTGAGTTGAAACCATTTTTCTAACATCACATTTCTCCTTTTCTCATAAGAATTTATTTGCCTTCATAGATGATGACACTATCGACGTCGTAGTTTTTCAGGCGTTCCCTGCCCTTTAATCCGGCCAGTTCCATAAGGAAGATTACCTTGACCACTTCGCCGCCCAGTTCTTCAATCATCTGAATGCTCGCTTCAATTGTACCTCCTGTGGCAATCAAGTCATCCACGACCACCACTTTCTGCCCCGGTTTGATGGAATCACGGTGCATTTCCACCACCGCGCTGCCATACTCCAGATCATACTCCTTGGAGATCGTCTCCAGAGGGAGTTTCCCTTTCTTGCGTACCGGCACAAACGCTTTATGTAAAGAATAAGCAATGGGTACCCCAAAGATAAAGCCCCTCGACTCTGTACCCACAATGACATCAAAATCAATTCCCGAAAGCATCTCTTTCATAGAATCAATCGCCAGTGCCAGTCCGTCCGCATCCTGCAATACGCTGGTCACATCCCGGAATATAATACCTTTCTCCGGGAAATCAGGAATACTGCGCACATACTCTTCCATCTTTTTCATTTGTCTTTCCTCCACCCCATTGTCGGGAAATTCTCAATTTTACACACGTATCTCAAAATCTTACGACATTTTTAACACCACTCTTACTATAACACAACTTCTGTGAAAATAACAATCACAAGTAAAACAAAACCAATTGACAATCATAACGGATTGTATTAAGATGTCAGCACGCTGCCTGAAAACACTATCAAACAAACACCCGTCTGCCCAAAACCAGGGGCAGACAAAAATAACCCACAGGATACATTACACAGGTAAATAAGGAGATTTCTATCAGCCATGAAACATATGTCTGCCGCCCAGAACAACTTTTACCCTCAGATTATGAGATTGGTGGTTCCCATCGTGATTCAGAACCTCTTAAGCGCAGCCGTAAACTCTGCCGATGTGGTCATGCTCAACGAAGTGGGACAGTCCTCCATCTCTGCGGTATCCCTGGCAGCCAATTACGCCGGTATCCTTTTTATGATCTATTATGGCCTCGGTACAGGGGCTTCCATGCTGAGTGCACAATACTGGGGCAAAGGCGAAATCCAGGCCATCCGTGTGATCGAGGGCATAGCCATACGCTTCTCCCTGATCATTTCCCTGTGTTTCTCAGGCTTCGCTCTTTTTGCACCGGAACTGATGATGAAGCTCTTCACCAATGATGCAGAATTAATTGCCTTAGGCGCCGATTATCTGCAGGTAATGTCTGTGACTTACCTGTGCTGGGGTGTGGTGGAAATCTATCTGTCCATTCTAAGAAGCATAGGACAGGTGACTATATCCATGGTTTTAAATGTGATGACGTTCAGTTTGAACATCTTTTTAAACGCCGTATTTATCTTCGGTCTGTTCGGCGCACCCAAACTGGGAGCCAGAGGTGTCGCCATCGCCACCGCTGCCTCCCGTGTGATCGAACTAATCGGCTGTATAATTGTATCCCTGCTGAATAAGGATATCAAACTCAATCCCGGCTATATGTTCCTCCGCAATAAAATGCTGTTCAAAGACTTTGTCCGTCTGTCCCTGCCCGCTGCCGGCAACGACGTGGCATGGAGCGTGGCCTTTTCCATGTATTCCGTGATTCTGGGACATTTGGGCTCTGATGCGGTAGCCGCCAACTCCTTTGTTGTGGTGGTCCGCAATTTCGGCACGGTATTGTGCTTCGGCACTGCCAGCGCAGGCGGTATCCTTCTAGGCAATGTGATGGGCGCAGGCAACATGGAACACGCCAGAGATTACGCCTCCAAACTGATGAAACTCACCGTTATCACCGGCGCCATAGGCGGTGCACTGGTGCTTGCTGTGACGCCCTTTGTCCTGTATTTTGCTGACCTCAGCGACACGGCCATGCACTATTTGAAGTATATGCTTCTTATCAACACCTACTATATTATGGGTACTGCCGTCAATACGACCCTGATTGCCGGCGTATTCCGGGCCGGCGGTGACAGCCGTTTCGGACTGATCTGCGACACCATAGACATGTGGTGTTATGCGGTTCCGCTGGGATTTATCGCCGCTTTCGTCTTTAAACTGCCGGTACTGGTGGTATATTTCCTCCTGTGCGCCGACGAGTTTGTCAAATGGCCCTGGGTCATCAAGCATTACCGCAGCGGGAAGTGGCTTAAAAATATTACGAGAGAGGGGTTGTTTGAGGAAGAGGTGTGACAGCAGCACAGGTTTTAGTATCATATATTTCTTTGGTTATATTTTTGCCTGTCAATCTCCTTTAAATCGTCAATGGCCATTTCCACATCAAAAGTATGAAAGCCAAGCCAGCACTCATTCATCAAAGCAGCATCTGCAATTTTATATATTTCCCGGCTACATTCTCCTGTGTAATAATGCCAATAGCGATAGGTATACCCAATCCAGTACATGATTTCAGAAGCATACGTCGCACCAGCCTTTTTGAGCCCGCTTGCTTCATCATCTAATTCCTCGAGAATATACTCTTCACCCGCCCACTGTAAGCGGTCATAAACATCATCAAGCGCTGCAGCGGTTCTACTGTTCATAAAAGATTCTATAAACGCCGGACAATCTAATCCTGCTCTTAGAGCAAGTTCAAACAATCGTCCTTGTATATCGCAAAGCTGACGCTTTTCAAGGGTGAGATTTTCCATATTCTATGCTCCATTCTTACTCCGTTTTACAATCTATTTACCTGCCTTTAATATTTCATCAAAAAATCGACCTTCACGGCGATATTTCCGACAAATTTCGTCTGCCATTGCAATACCTTTGGAGCGATTTGCTTCACTCTCCTGTTTTAGTTTATCACAATCTTGCCAGGTCAGTTCTTGTTCGTCAAGAATCACTACTTTTTTGCAGGCCTTTTCTGTTAACGCTGCATATTGCTTACCAAGCTTCAACGCCGAAAGACTGTTGATAAGCGCCATATCCGTAATCTCTCCATGAAAAAAGCGATCCAGAACAACGAACATTCTATCATTCGCAATATCACCGATAATCATGTCATAACTTTCACTTAAATCTGCAAACCGCTTATAGATTGCCGAATCCTTCACCGATTCCATCTTTCCACGATTATATGCAATTAACAGCGCCCAATCCAGCCCTGCCTCAACATCGAGAATTTTTAAATCTGTAAGGTCAACACGTAATGTGTATATTCTTGCATTAGGATAATTACATATTAACGTAAGCGGCTGAGCACGCTCAGTTCCCATATAAAACCCTTTACCAAAATCACAGCGTTTCCGACTTATAGGCGCAATACTGCCACGAATTCCTGCCTTTGAACCATGATAAAGCGTCACGATTTCATCTGTGCCAGAACTTAACACATCTGCTGATTCCCTTTGACTTATACCCGTGCAAATTCCCTTTGCAATTTCGGCGTTTTCCATGAAGACCCCCTTGCTTTGCTGCCATATAACATTTCATTGATTCCATTATAGTATAGGAAATAATGGAATACAATACAGTGTGTTCATTGAAGCTAATAACATCCATTCTATATGTTTCTTCACTCCCCCGCCTGTACCTTCGCCCGAAACTCCTTCCTGCTGCCAACCTCCATCTTCTGATAGATATGGGACACATGCTTCTTGACTGTGGTTTCCGCAATATAAAGTTCTTCTCCAATTTGTCTGTTGGTATAGCCCCGGTAAAGCAGCCATGCCACTTCCAGCTCCCTTTCTGACAACTGGCATCCCTGTGTCACGTTCAGAAAGGCCGCATAAATATCTTCTGGCTCCGTAAGGTTTTCCGGCTGGGCATCTTTTCCCTGTGCAGCTAAGGCCTCCCTATCCTGCATTTTCATCTGATCTGTCACACGCATATATAAGACCAGAACCACCGCCAGCGCAATACCCAGTAACAGGGTTCCCAGAACAGTGATGAAAGAATCTCTCGTCTTCCCTATCACGCCCATCTGATAAAGCAATAATAATGTCACAAGTACCACATAACCGGCTCCCAACAGCCAGCGGAGTGCCTGTTTCCCCATGCCTATCATTCCTCCGTCTTTTTCTCCTGTTCCGTCTTCTGACTGGTTTCTGCATCCGACGCGTTCTGCCCGGTCTTTATTTCCAGATCCCCATCTGTCTCAAAATCCATATAGTTAATGATCCTTCTCTTCACCTCCAGCTGTAACGGCAGAAGCAGCATTTCCAAAATGACTGTATAGAACATTGTCAGAACTGACACCGCTATATTAGGCCCCAGCAAGGAAGGATCGCTGATATTGATCATCACATAGATAATGGAAACCATCATGGTCAAAATACCTGCATACCAAATCTGTTTCTGCATCATTTCCAGTACGTCCCTGGTTCTTCGCAGCTCACTCAAGCGGCATACAAAATCCTTCTGAAGCAATCTGAAAGCCCGCTTGAAATCTTTCCACAATCCGCCCCGCATCAGGACCGGAACAGTAAATATGAATATGATCATTACGGTTGGTAAATCCAAAAACCAGGCAAACGAAAAAGTCTTATCTCCTCCCGTATAGGTCATGAACATCAGACAAACAATCCCCCCGATAATACTTATCATTTCCATAATCATAGCGTAAATCCTCCTGTCTTCATTGTGATTATATCCGCAGATATAATTGCTTCTTATACGCTTCTTTTATCAGACCTTACCATGGCGGTATAGGAAAATCCATACTACTTTCCGAGATGACGAGTAGTATTTTATTTCCCATCACAAAAAAGAACCGGTATGTGCCGGTTCCTCATAGCTCGTTATTTCATATCTGTCAGCTTTGCAGCTGTCTGTATCACAAGACGCGAAATCAATACTTGGTCAGAAATTGTCTTGTCCTTTCTTGACTGGGATGGTCAATCACTTGTCTGGCTTCTCCCTGTTCTACGATCACGCCTTCATCCATAAAAATGATATGGTCTGCCACATCTCTTGCGAAACTCATCTCATGGGTCACGATGATCATGGTCGTATGCTGATCCGCCAGGCCGCGGATAACCTTTAAGACTTCACCCGTAAGTTCCGGGTCCAGCGCCGAAGTAGGCTCATCAAAACACAGAATATCAGGCTGCAAGGCCAGGGCTCTGGCAATGGCCACTCTTTGCTGCTGACCGCCGGAGAGTTGATGGGGATAATGTCCCATACGCTCTGCAAGTCCCATCTGCTCCAGCAGGACTTTACCGTGTTCCTCAATCTCTTCCAGAATCACTTTCTTATTCTGCTTAAAATCAGGTCGCTCTTTGGCCAGAAGCTTCTCAGACAAAGTTACGTTCTCTAAAGCCGTATACTGCGGAAACAGGTTAAAAGACTGGAATACCATGCCAAAATGCAGCCGCTTCCTGCGCAGATCCTTTTCCTGCTCTTTCAACGGTCTGTCCGCATCAAACAGCGTTTCTCCCCGTACAATGAT
Organism: uncultured Lachnospiraceae bacterium; assembly: GCA_910577735.1. Lineage (GTDB taxonomy): Bacteria > Bacillota > Clostridia > Lachnospirales > Lachnospiraceae > UBA3282. Next base: position 1,913 of record CAJTOO010000052.1, on the reverse strand, counting down.
GGAACCCTTATCCGGCACCTCCAGGAAGTTGAGACAACGCAATAAAGTAGTCTTTCCGGATCCCGAAGAACCTATGATCGCCAGCGCGCTGCCCTCATCCATCTGGAAACTCACATCGCGCAGAACCTTGGTGGATTCAAAATGTTTCTCTATATTTTTCACTTCCAAAACAGCCATTTCCACATCCCCCTACCTGAAGTAATCCAGCCTGCGCTCGATATAATTAAATAAAAGTGTCAAAATACCCACAAACGCCAGATAGAACACACCTGTGTAGAAAAGAGGCCATGTGATACCCTGACTCTTCATAAAGGAATAACCGGCAAAAGTCAGTTCATATGCCGCAATGATACGCGCCAGGGAAGTATCCTTGACTAAAGTCATGACTTCATTGGACATGGGCGGCACCACCCGCTTGACCATCTGCAAAAGGGTGACCTTGAAAAATATCTGGCTCTTTGTCATGCCCAGCACCTCCCCTGCCTCACGCTGTCCCACCGGCACCCCTTCGATACCGCCACGAAAGATAACCGAAAAGTAGCAGGCATAGTTAATGCTGAAGGCAACCACAGTAGCCGTAATCCGTCCCGACTCACTGCCATTCCAGATATTATGACCAAGCCACAGACCCGGACCATAAAAGATAATGATCAACTGCAGCATCAAAGGCGTACCCCTTATGATCCACACCAATGTCTGAATCAGTCCCCGAAGCAGCCTCCACCTGCTCATCGCGCCAAAGGATAGTATCAGCCCCAGCGGCAAGGAAAAGAGCAGCGTGAAAATGAAAATCTCAAAGCTGGTCCAAAGCCCGTCCAGCAGTGATTGTGTAACAGTCCAAAACATAAAGCTCTCCATTCCGGAGCGTTTACGCGGCGGGGCGGCGCAAATCTCAAATTTGCGTCTGCCATCAGCAGAATTTGTGACGCTCCGGCACAAATTCAGAAGCACTTCTCACACGATTATTTAGGCACTACCACCACCTGCGCGTTATTACAATAAGGATTCGTGCACGCCATTGCCTCTTTCACTTCGTTTGTCAATGTCATGCCGTTCCACACCACATCAATATTTTTAGAATCCAGTTCCATGATCTTGTTATCCCAATCGATGATCACGAACTGTGCCTCCACACCCAGCTTATCTGCTACCATGCGCGCCATATCCGCATCGAAGCCAACCCACTCTCCGGAAGCATCCTTATAATCCATGGGCTCAAACTCCGTGATACCTACAATCAGCGAACCCTTCTCCTGAATATAAGCCACATCACTGTCTGCAGCAGAAGCTGTAAACTCTGCAGGTGCCTGCTCCACCAATGCTTCCTGCACCCCGTATGTGGTTGCAGTCTCCTTCATGGAACCATCCGCATAGCTTTCTGCAAATACAGCATTAATATAGGAAGCCAGATCCGAACCCTTACGGCATCCCACACCATATTCCTCTGTTGTCAGTTCATCCGTATGTACCAGACCCGGATAACTGGTGCCCTCACCAATCATGGCCCCTGCCATCAGCAGATCAATGATGGCTGCATCAGATGTACCGGAAGCCACCTCCATCAAAGCATCCGCCTGGGAAGCCACGGAATTGGTTTTGTATCCTTTCTCAGCCGCTATCGCTTCGCCGGCAGAACCGGTCTCCACTGCATACACCAAATCGACACCGCCTTCACTGGCTGATGCTGAGGCCACCTCCTCTACGCCGCCACATCCCGTGAGCACTGTGCAGGCCGTTACAACTGCCATTGCCATCCATGCAATTTTCTTTTTCATAATCTTCCTCCTCCAAAGTAATTTCAAACACTTTTGTATTTTATCACAGCAGTATACTAAAGTAAAGATATAAAAAAAGAGTACCAGGTTAAACTTATAAACTGTTATGCACCGCAACACCATTGAGGTGCCATCTGT
>CAJTOO010000051.1 GCA_910577735.1 uncultured Lachnospiraceae bacterium | reverse complement strand
ATTCGGGGAAAGTCTATGACCGTGTTGTAAACGGGCTTATTCCAAGAACCAGGCGGGAGAAGGGGTATTTTACTGTAACGGCGCTGGCAGCAGGTGTCTGCGAAGAGATTGTATTCAGGGGATTTTTGTTGTATGTTTTGATAAGAATTTTCCCGGAACTATCGCCGTTTCTCCTGGCTGCTCTGGCAGGTGCCTGCTTTGGGGCAGCCCATTTTTATCAAGGTATCAAAGGCGTGATAAAAACAGGGCTTCTGGGTATATTGTTCGGATTCCTGTATATCAGCACAGGTTCCTTGTATTTGTGCATGGCAGTTCATTTCCTGTTTGATATTTCAGCCGCATTTTTATGTGAGGAGGACAAATATGAGGTTTGAAGCCGTAATTTTTGACCTGGATGGTACACTGCTTGATTCGATGGATGTCTGGGAGAAGATTGATATTTGTTTTCTACAGAAGCGTGGACTGCCGGTTCCGGCGGATTATGTGACTGAAATCTGTGCCCGCAGCTTTGAGGAAGCGGCGCAGAGGTTAGGGGCGACCCCACAACGCTGTCTGGTTTTCGAGGATGTTCTGCCGGCTGTCAAAAGCGCGAAGCAGGCCGGAATGCTGGTATGCGCTGTATATGACAAATATTCTGCCCGGTACAGGGTGCAGATGGAGCAGGCGGCGGATCTTTACATAGCAGATTTCAGGGATGCCCCTTTACCAGATACAGATTTCGAGGATGAAAAGGAGTAAAAAGAAATTGAACAAAGCAGGGGTTAAATTCGGGATAATCATAATTATGACAGTCATGTGTCTGGCGGGATGCTCGAAAGAGAAAGCGTTTGTTGACAGCTGTGATTCGGAAATAGCGGAGCAGGTAACCAGTATTATGCAGGAATTCCAGAAGGGACGTTATAACCTGGAGAACTGTGAGGTCTTTGTCACGGAAGAGAGTAAAAAGGATGGATATGTGGTTCGGAGAATGACATTCCAGGCAGACTGGAAGCGGGTCAGGGAACCGATTGATGACCCGTTGATCCAGGGGATGCTGCAGGCCAGGGATGAACTGGAATCGCCTGGGGAGAAGGAGGCTGCAGGGAAAATCATCAATGGATATCTAGTGGAAATGAACAGTGAGCCGGAATCGGAAAGGATAGAAACAAAATTCGTTGCACAAATTTCTCCGGGAAACGAAACATGGGAACTGTTTTATCCCTTTGTACAGGAGGGAAAGGAAACGCTGGTTCCATTCCAGGAATATGCGGAAGAGAACTGGTCTGAAGATGCCGAAAAGCAGATGCAGGAGGGACGCCAGCAACGTGGAAGAGATTTTAATGCCATGCATGTTTGAGGACATATATCCAATATACACAGATGAACCTTTTAAGACAGAGGGCGGGTTGATACCGGCAGAAATATATGAACGTATTATGACGACCTGTTTTCCGGTATCCGTAGAACAGTTGAGGGAGCATTGCGGCTACCGCGCTGATGTGGACAGCTATGAATATGAAATGATATTTGCGAGGCAGTTTCCGCCCTTTGGGGAAGTGGTAGATTACAAACAGGGTGCGGATGGGACAATCACACTTTATGTGGACGGAGTCTGGATCGATTACAATTCAGATTACGCTTTCACAAATCAGATTGTAGTCCAGCCATTCCCGGATGGAACATTCCGGTATCTGTCGAACACAATCGAACAAAAGGAACTGGAACTGCCGCGGGTAGAAAAATGAAGGGCTGGGCTATCAATACCGGATGACCTGAACTATACTATATATAGGGTATTGACAGGAATAAGGAACAGAAACATATATGGAAGCGATTAGGGAGCAGACTATGAATAAAGATTTGGGTAAAGAAAGTAAAATCGGGATTATGTGTGCAACGGCCAGGGAACTTGCCCCATACCTGTCCGTTATGCAGATCAGGGAAACGGATGAATGTGCAATGCATTCGTTTCATAACGGTACAATAAAGGATGTATGTACAACGGCAGTTTATTCTGGCTGTGGAAAGATTAACGCATCCATTACGGCACAGCTTTTAATCGACAGATATGATGTGGATGCAATTATTTTTTCAGGAATAGCGGGCGGGATGAAAAAGGAGGTACAGGTCTTTGATACGGTAGTATGTACCGCATCTGCATTCCATGATACGGATAATGAGATATATACAGATTTTCCGGTGATGAAAGAGCCGGTATTTTATTCAGATGACAGATTGACTGCACTGGCAAAGGAAGCAGCCGGAAGGATAGGGCGGAAAATACATTTTGGGGTCGCAACAACAGGAGACAGATATATGGAACCGATTCATCCGGATGCACTGTGCATTGATATGGAAACTGCAGCCGTGGCCCATGCCTGTTATCTGAACAGGATTCCTTTTATTGCAGTCCGTTCCATTTCCGATAATGATAAAGAGGCCGGGCAGGAGGCAATCAACAGAAATTATGATAAGGCAGTACAGCGGTCTTATCAATTTGTTTCAGAGATGCTTGAAGGAATCAGGTAGGAGAACGCCGCACGGCAGAGATGAGCGTTTTCCCAAAATGGTTATAAGGAAGCCCCTATGTCAAAAATCGCAGATGCCGGAGGAATATCAAAATCGTTATTGCTCCATTACTTCTCAAAAGGAAAACTAAAAATTGATTTGCTATCTTCTTTGAATCGGTCAACGGGTTTATACTGTTATTAAGCCGTAATAGGCGGTTAAAGTGAAAGATACAATCCTCTGTTTGTGGAACTGACTGTGACAAATATAATAGGGCAGAAAAGAAAAGCCGGCGGTACAGATAGACTATCTGTACTGCTGGCTTTTTTTCTGCCTTGTGGCATAAGAATTCCATTTACAGAGCTTCTGTTACCTCTGTGCTTCTGTCAGTTCCTGCCAGAGCCGTGGCGGTGGCAAGTAATACGGACAGGTCTTTCTCGTCACATTGAGAAAGAAGCCGCAGCAATTCATGGTATGTAGAGTCCGTTTTGTGACTGTCTGAGAAGATACAGTCATCCGCAGATATATTCAGCGTTCTGCAGATATGGTAGAAGCCTTCGATACTGGGGGAACAGCGGCAGCGCTCCAAATCCTTCTGGAAGGAAAGAGAATGGCCAAGGAGTTCTGCGCATGTAGCCTGTGTCAGACGTTTTTTTGCCCTGGCAGCTTTCAGTGCGTTTTTGAAAACCTGGGCATCCTTGATTGATAGAGACATTGTCGTCACCTCCTTGTTAGTAGTGTAATGGCATACCTTTTAAAAGCAAAAATGGTATAGACATCTCTATATAGTAGCGTATAAGACTACCAAGCATCCAGATTTCTGGTGAACAAAAAAAACATGGCTCATCAGAGTTTCCGGCTCTCCTGCTTCTCCGTCCCCGGCCATTTCTTCTGTTTCTTCATCGGAAGGTGAAGTACCAAGTATAGCATGGATGCCTTTACGGGGAAAGAGCAGAACCGTGCCAATGTTGTGCCGATGGTGTGCCAATTTTTACTTTCTCAAAAAGAACCAGCAAATCTGGGGAAACGAATACAGCAGATTTATTTGGGAAAAATGAGAAAAACCAGGTATGTTAAAAATAATACTTTATTTTTCGGACGTTAATCTTGAAATAAGATGATTATTGCTGTATTATTAAAGAAAAGGAGGAGTTTATGCTGCTTGAATACTATGAAAAATTGCTGCAGTTAAAATGTTTTTCATTTGATGACGCAGCAAAGATATTTGGGGATGAGCGCAAGGCCAGGAATATATTATACACTCTAAAGAAAAAGGGGCTGCTACAGTCAGTACGCCGTAATTATTATGCCACGATAAGCCTGGAAACGAAAGAGGCTGTCGCGACTCCTTTTGAGATTGCATCATCCATAACAGAAGACAGTTATATTTCCCATCATTCCGCTTTTGAATTTTACGGGCTTGCAAACCAGGTTTTTTCTGATATATATGTTTCTACGGGGCGGGAGTTCCGGGAATTTGAGTTTGGTGGGCGGTGGTATCATTGTATGAAGACCAAAAGGGATTTTGGGGTATCACTGCAAAAAACGATACGTGTAACAGACATGGAGAGGACTGTGCTTGACAATATAAAGGATTTTGATAAGGTCGGGGGGCTGGAAGAACTGCTGCGCTGCCTGGAGATGATTACCGTACTGGATGAGGGCAGACTGACCACTTATCTCGAAAAGTACCATAACCAGTTCCTGGCGCAGAAGGTAGGATACCTTTTGTCTTTTTACCCGCAGCTGAAATTGTCAGATGGATTTTTTGATTACTGTAAAAAGAACATAGGGAACAGTTCCCGCTATCTCTACCGTGATCTGAAAGAAGAAAAGAGTATATTTTCAAAAGAATGGAATTTATGCGTACCGGAAGATATTATGCAGCTGATAAGCGAAGGAGGAGAACCGCTTGTTTAATTATACAAAGGCAGAATTGTCGGAAATTGCGAATAAGCAGAATTTTATCCAGGATACTCTGGAAAAAGTAGTGCGTTTAAGTGAAGTCCTGGATTATATCAACAGTAATCCCATTATGAAAGGCTGCCTTGCATTGAAAGGGGGAACAGCCATCATGACCTACACAGAAAGCAGAGAGAAAGAAGCATCTGAAAATACAAAAAGTCATTGATAGAATAATTCAAAGGGGTGTGATATACTCTAATTGGTTCAAACAACAGATTTGCATTGGACGAGGTAAGAGTATGGAAAATCCATGGAAAGAAATTTCATTAGCTGATTATGAAAATCATATGAAACTTGATTCGGTTATGCAGTTGCAGGTTATGAATGAAATGATGAAAGGTCAATTTTATACATATCCCGTATCAAGTATAATGATACTTGGCATTGCGGGTGGTAACGGTCTTGAACATATCCAAAAAGACAGGTTTGATAAAATATATGGCATTGACATCAACTCGTTTTATCTGCAAACAGTCGTTCAAAGGTATTCTGAATTGAACAGTCTTTTGGAATGTCTGTGTATTGATTTGCTAAATGAAACGGATAAATTACCAAAAGTTGATATGGTCATTGCAAATCTGTTGATTGAGTATATCGGATATGATTGTTTTCAGAAAGCTATCGTACAGACAAGCCCAAAGTATGTTTCATGTATTATTCAAATCAATATGGAAGATAGCTGGGTATCAGATTCCCCCTATCTTCATGCATTTGACGGACTGGTACAGGTGCATCATCAAATGGAAGAACAGTCATTGCAGAAAGCAATGTTCAAAATTGATTACCATACAATCAAAACTTTAGAACGTATACTGCCTAATGGCAAAAAACTGGTACAAATAGATTTTGAAAAAAATCTCTCTATTTAATATTTTCATTCCAGCGGTCACGCTTCGCAGCATGACCGCTTTCCTATATAGGGAAAGTACAGAACCGTGTCAATGCCCGGCCGTTGGTGTGTCAATTTGTTCTTTTCTTTATATTTATCCAAATGGGTTAGATTTGTTATAGCATAATTAAAACAACTATAAAGTAGATTGATTTGACAATAACACATTATTTTTACTAAATTTAATGTGCTTATGTATCATAAAACTTGACAATGACACATTATTTATATACAATATAATGTGTATAATAAGGAGTGACTGTCATGAGAACTGAGAACACAATAAAAACCCTTTTGGAAAATTCGCCGGATGGTACTATTACGGCCAGACAGATAACAGAATCCGGAATGCACCGAAGCATATTGCAGAAGCTTGTAAAGGATGGAGAATTATATCGTTATGGACGAGGGCTTTATATACGGAGTGATATATGGGAAGATGACATCCATCTGTTGCAGTGCAGGTATGGACGAGGCATCTATTCTCATGATACAGCGTTGTACCTTTTAGGATATTCCGACAGGACACCGGCAAAATATACAATGACTTTTCCAAAAGGGTATAATGCGCCTTCTCTTAAACAGGAAAATATTATTGTGAAACGAGTTGTGCCAGATAATTATGCACTTGGAATCATTGAAATAAAGTCGCCCTGCGGGAATCCCATCAAAATATACAATCTCGAAAGAACATTATGTGACATTGTGCGTGGCAGCGGCAGTGATATTCAGATTGTAAATGGAGCAATGAAACGGTATGCGGCTTCTAAGGAAAAAGATATACACAAGTTGATGAAATATGCGGAGCAGCTTAGAGTAAAACCAAAGATATTACATTACATGGAGGTGCTGTTATGATAACCAGAAATCCAATGCAGCTTAAAGCATTCATTAAGAAAAAGGCAGCAGAGAAAAATATTTCTGCCCAGCTTGTCATGCAGAACTACATGTTGGAACGGTTGCTGGAAAGAATTTCGCTATCAACATATAAAAACAATTTTATATTAAAAGGCGGATTCTTAATATCGGTAATTGTTGGGCTGGATACCAGGACAACGATGGATCTGGATACAACAATAAAAGGCTTTACATTAACCCATGAATCAATCCGAAAGGTTTTTAAGGAAATATGCGCTGTTGAAATAGAGGATGATGTGAGCTTTACTTTAGAAGATATTTATGATATTCGTGAAACGGATGATTATCCCGGCATACGTGTTTCTTTAAAAGCGAATTATCCTCCCATCAGTGTACCTCTGACGGTAGATGTTACGACTGGGGATATAATCACACCGAAAGAAATAGAATATACATTTAAACTTCTCTTTGATGACAGGCCATTAAGTATATTGGCTTATAATCTGGAAACAGTCCTGGCAGAAAAAATAGAAACTGTATTATCACGCAGCATTGCCAATACCCGCCCAAGAGATTTTTATGATATACATACCATCTTTGCTTTGCGTGGAAATGAATGTGATAAAAATATTTTGAAACGAGCATTGGAGCAGACAAGTGCAAAGAGGGGCAGTAGCCAGGTGATGCAAAATTATGTGGAAATCATTAAGGAGATCAGGAATAATCCACAGATGCAGAACCTTTGGAAAAAGTATCAGAAAAATTTTGATTATGCAAAAGATATTACTTTTGAAGATACTTGTAATTCTGTTAAATATATCATGGATTACGTTATGACAAGGTGAAGAATACATTAGGAAGATGTTGAAGCTAATTTGTGCAAAGAAAGAGATGTCATAAATCAATATTTGGCCTTTACAAAGATATATAATGAACAGGTGAAACTGCATGGAAGTAATATGTCAGAGCCAAAATTGTGTCTAAAGCAAGATACTAAAATTCCTAAAAACATGAAAAAGTCCACCTGTTTGTTTTGTATGTAGCAGGTGGGCTTTTTTGTTTTGTATAAAAACGATTGTCTTAATGACATTGGGGTTCTCTGTCTCTTTTTCTATCTTTAGAATATCGTATCAGACCGGAAAAGACAACGATGCTGCCGGCTGGGAAATTTCGGGTTTCGGCGGGAGCCGGAACGTGGAAAATTCGCAAGTGTATAGACACTTGGAACGCTTGCCGTTTAGAGCCATGGCCGAAACATCCCTTTTCTATTGGGCAGTATATGCAGGAAGAAATTTCAATCTTGACAAGCGACCGTCGGTCGCTATATAATTAAAACGTAATAAACGACCATCGGTCGCTACTGGGAGGTTTTGTCAGATGCCAAAAGGAATTACACTTACACCCGAACAACAGGCAGCACGTCGAAGCGAAATAGTTGATATTGCGTTGCGCCTTATTGCTGAAAATGGGTTTCAAAAAACATCTATGCGGGGAATTGCAGACTTAGCGAAAATGGGAAAGTCCAGTCTATACGATTTTTTCAAAACAAAAGACGAGATTGCTGTATATGCAATGGAGAAAAAATTTGAGGAAATCATAGAGCAGGTTCACAGAATTATTGACAATGAACCTTTGCCGGAACTATGCCTTAGAAAAATCATGCACAATCAGCTTAAAGTGCCACATCAGTATAGGATTGTACTAATGTGGCTTCATGCCGAATCTGACTACTTGGAAGAAGAGTATCGGAAGCGTCTGAAAACAATACGTTACGAATACCACAATACTATCAAGACCGTGATTGAAGGCGGAGTGGCCAAAGGTGTTTTTCGCAAAACAGATTCTGACCTTGTGGTGCGCCTGTTGATTAACTCCATGCTCTCCATTGTCTATACTTCCCGGCCATCAGCCAGTGAGTTAAAGATGCTGGATGAAACAATCAATATATTTCTACACGGAATTATGAATGAAGGAGGTGAAAAAAATGAACCCCTATATCCTGTCTTTGGAGCATAAACAGGCATCACTTGAAATGGTTGGCGGAAAAGGTATGTCTTTATCAAAGCTATTGACAGCGGGTATCCCTGTGCCGGACGGTTTTCATGTTACAACTGCTTCATACCGGATTTTTGTTGAAGCGAACCAGATTCAGCCTTACATCAAAGCATTGCTGGAGGGCACAGATTCCAACAGTACCAGCCAACTTGAAGATATATCCAAGCAGATTGGTCAACTTTTTCATAATGGAAAAATGCCGCAGGAAGTATCGGCGGCAATAAAAACCGCTTATGCCGGATTAGGAAATGTTTCGGTGGCTGTCCGATCCTCCGCGACTGCGGAGGATTTACCCGATGCTTCTTTTGCGGGCCAGCAGGACACGTACCTCAATATACAAGGTGAGAACGAAGTCCTTGACGCTGTAAAGCGATGCTGGGCATCCCTGTGGACAGCTCGTGCGATTGCTTACCGCATAAAGAATCATATCAGGCAGGAGCTTGTGGCCCTTGCCGTAGTCGTACAAAAGTTGGCGTTTTCTGATGCTTCTGGTGTTATGTTTACAATCAACCCCATGAACGGCAGACGTAACGAAATGATTATAAACGCCGCATGGGGGCTTGGTGAAGCGGTGGTTTCCAGCTTAGTCACCCCTGATACAATCGTTACGGACAAGAGCGCCGTCCGAATCGTGTCATATGAAGTGGCAAACAAAGAGATTATGACGGTTCGCACCTTAGACGGAACGGAAGAAATCCCTGTCCCCGGACGGCTCCGTAAAAAACCTGCTCTTACCCGCAATCAAGTCATGCGGCTGACGCAGCTTGGAAATAAAATTGAGAAATATTATCGAATGCCTATGGATATAGAATGGGCGCTGGAAAAAGATAAGTTGTATATTGTTCAGGCCCGCCCCATTACTGTCTTACCGCCGGAGTGGGTATTGCCGGAAAAGAATGTAGTTTACACAAAGGGCAGTCTGGCAGAACACCTGCCAAACCCAGTCACGCCTCTGTTCGCCACTCTTGGCCTTGAATTAGTCAACCGTGCGTCGGCGCTTTTATGGGTGGATATGTTTGGTACAAGCGCAAAAAAGCTGCTGCCAGACAATGGGGCATACACGATAATCAATGGTTATGTCTATCTTTCCGCTAAGGCAAAGCCTCTTTTAATTGCTGTAAAATCCCTTTCCCCCCGCTCTTTGCGCCGGACGCTTACGAACAGCATTATGCGCTTTGAAGCGGCAAGAAAAGAATTTGAAGATGTGGTGAGGCAGTGGGACGAAACATCCCTGCATACGTTAAGCGCCAAGCAGATTATGGAGGGCATTCAAGCCGTATTTTACGCCGCATGTATTTATTTCACAAGGATTCAGCTTACATTGCCCGCCGCATCGATTAGCGAAACGATATTCACAAAATTCTTTCAGGGTGCGGCCCGCCGTGCTGGCATAACGGATATTTCCGTTCTCTTGCTTGGGTTTGATACGATTGCTCTGCAATCGGAAAAGAACCTGTGGGACCTTTCGGAATGGGCAAAGCAAAGTAACACTTTAGGCTTCTATCTGAAAAGCAATCCTGCAGCAAAGATAGCAGAAGATTTCAAGTCCTCCATTTTGCCTGCGGAAGTTTCGCAGGAGGTATGGATGGAGTGGAAAAGCCGGATTAACGCCTATTTCAAAGAATTTGGCTGTACTGCGTATGAATTTGATTTTGCATATGCCACACCACAGGAGATGCTTACGCCAACCTTTGAATCCATAAAAGCATTTTTGGAGGAAAAAGGGGAAAATCCGTATTCGCGCCAAATCACATTTGAAAAGCGCAGGAAACAGGCCGAAAAAGAGATTTTGCAACAGATAGGCGGCCACCGTAAAAAGCTGTTTTTGAAGCTGCTCCATTGGGCACAAACTACTGCCCCCATGCGTGAAAACGCTATTTATTTGATGGGGATGGGGCACCCACTGATTCGCCGTATGTTACAGGAAATTTCTGAACGTCTCTTAACTGGAGGAGCCATTTCACATCCGGACGATATTTACTGGCTCACAAAGACAGAATTGGAAACGCTCATAACACAGCTTGATAAAAATATGCCCCTATCTGATCTGAGTGAGGCAATCCCTACTCGACAAGCGGAGCATGATACATTCCGGGGTTATGTGCCGCCTTCCATGTTGCCGGAAAAAAGCACAAAAGCCGTATCACATGCAACTCAAATACAGAAAGATGGGAAAATTGTATTGATGGGCATAGGAACCAGCCCAGGCGTTGTTACGGCTCCCGCCTGTGTACTGAACAGCCCGGCAGATTTTGAGAAATTCCAGCCGGGAAGTATCTTGGTCGCCGTTACCACAACTCCCGCATGGACGCAGTTGTTTGCCTCCGCAAGTGCGATTGTAACAGACATTGGCGGCCCTCTTAGCCATTCAAGCATTGTTGCCCGTGAATATGGTATCCCCGCTGTCATGGCAACACACACTGCTACGCGAACCATACAAAACGGACAAATGATAACAGTGGACGGCGCAACAGGGGAGGTGACACTCAATGAATAAATGCTCATGTACGGTAAAGAAGCAAGCAACCGAAAACAAGAGATAGACCGCCAGCACCACACTATTCCGAACCAAAGAAGCCAAAGACCAAAAGACAAACATTATGGAAATGTGCATAACAGGCTATGGAATCATGGATAACTCTATTCACAGCACATGGAAAAGCTAAAGTGCAGCTTTCCCACGTCCTGCAAACAGAGTTACCCACAATTCCATGAGACAGCCAGTTATACACATTCCCACAATGCCGATGACGACGGAATCCCTCTCATTCATTCATACTTGTTTCCAAACTGCAATAATGCTGATGTAATTCATATATTTTTTGCTGCATTAGTTTTATTAGCTCCAATGGTGCTAACACAGTGGCGTTGTTCCCAAATGGCAATATATAATCGGCAACCCATTCTAAAGCTGCATGATTTATTTCCATGTCGATTATCCCGCCGCCCGTTGGAAATGTTGTTAATCCGCTTGCAAGTAAACATTCACTTTCACAGCGTTTAACGCCTATATCCGTTAGTTGGATTTTCATATGGTAATCATTCCTAACATCTGTTTTTTCAAGATATTCTTGAATAGACGTAGGAATAGGGTATTTCCCTTTTGGATAGGGCTTTTCCTCTATGATTTCTTTAATACGGTCAACCCGGAATACTCTGATTTGATTTGCCGTTGTACAATAGGCGGGGCAATACCAAAGTCCATTCATAGCATATAAGCCGATAGGTATAATTGTGCGTGTACTTTCAGAATATGTTGACGAATACCGTATTGTTGCGGCATGACGGTTTATCACAACAAGGAACATTGATTTAAGTAATGGCGAATCGCAATGTCTGTCTGGAATCCAAAATACTACCTTGTTTTGAATCTGCGTAATACTGTTTTGTACATCTAATGGCAGACAATTCAAAAATTTTTTTAGGACGGATATGGTTTCCTGTTCAAACGGCAAGTCACGGTGATATTGCAAGGCTTGACAGGCAAAGAAAATAGCTTTTGCTTCGCTTTCTGAAAAAGCAATAGGCGGCAAAATGCGTTCTTTTAAGATATGATACCCACCCGCCGCCCCAACTTCGGAGTAAAGAGGGAAACCAGCTTGTTCCAATTCTTGCAAGTCACGTAGTATGGTTCTTTTTGATACGGAAAATTCATTTGCCAATTCGCCTACAGTAAAATCTTTTTTTGCATTTATTGTTATCATCATCTCGATAAGCCGTTCTGCTTTTGACATTTTTGAACTCCTTTCCGAATGGTGACAGCCCTTGTCACTATTCTATGATAAACTATCCATGTACCAAATGCAATATAGCATTAAAACGAAACCATGCACGCCCCATGTGGGAGAAAGGGGGAATCATTTATGGCTTGTACAGAAGCATACAAAGAACATATCATGTATACGTTCAACGGCTTTTGCAAGACCGTCATACGCTTTGCGGCTATCAACGCATGGCGTGACAGGA
>CAJTOO010000050.1 GCA_910577735.1 uncultured Lachnospiraceae bacterium | reverse complement strand
TCAATTTTCAACTTTGTGGTTTCAAAAAGTTTAAAAAAACAATAAATTTGAAAGAGCAGTAGAATTTACTCCTGCACTGGATTTTACTTTTGCAATTAAGCAGCAGTTTTATCTGGCTTTGTTGGTCTTATGCTTTTTAAACCTCAACAATAAAACAAATAGATCTCACTCCTGCTCCAGCTTGCCGGTATAAAGCTGATAATACATCCCCTTCTTCGCCAGCAGGCTCTCATGGTTCCCCCGTTCCACAATCCGCCCGTGATCCAGTACCATGATCACGTCCGAGTTTTTGATGGTGGAAAGCCTGTGGGCAATCACAAATACCGTCCTGCCTTTCATCAATCGATCCATGCCGTCCTGCACAATCTTTTCCGTGCGGGTGTCAATGCTTGAGGTGGCCTCGTCCAGAATCAGCACCGGCGGGTCTGCCACCGCCACCCTGGCGATGGCCAAAAGCTGTCTCTGTCCCTGGGAAAGGCTGCTGCCGCTGCCCTTTAGCTGCGTCTGGTATCCATCGGGAAGCCTCATGATAAAGTCATGGGCGTTTGCCAGCTTTGCCGCCCGGACGACCTCCTCCTCCGTGGCGTCCAGCTTCCCATAGCGGATATTGTCCATGACAGTCCCGGTGAACAGATGGGTATCCTGCAGTACCAGACCCAGGGAATGCCGCAGGTCGTCCTTTTTGATCTTATTGATGTTGATGCCGTCATAGCGGATCTTGCCGTCCTGCACATCGTAAAAGCGGTTGATCAGGTTGGTGATCGTTGTCTTCCCTGCACCGGTAGCTCCCACAAAGGCCACCTTCTGCCCCGGCCTGGCGAAGATCTCGATGTCGTGCAGGATCTCCTTATCTTCCGTATACCCAAAGTCCACATGGTCAAATACCACGTCCCCCTCCATGAGCTGGTAGGTGGTGGTATCGTCCGCCTTATGGTAATGCTTCCACGCCCAGATCCCTGTCCGCTCCGGCACCTCTGTCAGATTCCCCCGGGCATCGTATCTCGCGTTCACAAGTTTTACATATCCGCCGTCCTGTTCCGGCTCTTCATCCAGCAGTCCGAAGATCCTCTCCGCCCCTGCAATCGCCATGATGATGGAATTGAGCTGCTGGGAAAGCTGGGAGATGGGCTGGTTGAAGGAGCGGGAAAATTGTAAAAACGAAGCCAGGGTTCCAAGAGTCATCCGCCCGCTGAAGATGGACAGGCAGGCCCCCACCATGGCGATCACTGCGTAGCTCACATACCCCAGATTGCCCAGCACCGGCATCAGGATGCTGGCGTACCGGTTGGCGTTGTTGGCGCTGTCACGCAGCTTCCCGTTCAGCTCCTTAAAATCCTGTACGCAGGCCTCTTCATGGCAGAACACCTTCACTACCTTCTGGCCTTCCATCATTTCCTCTATGTATCCGTTTAAATTCCCCACGTCCGTCTGCTGTTTCACGAAATAATATCCGCTCTTCGAGGAGATGGACCTGGTGGCGAATACCATGCAGACGACCATCGCCACGGTGATCAGGGTCAGGGGCGGGCTCAGGATCAGCATGGAGACAAATACGCCCACAATCGTGATCACCGCGGACAGCATCTGGGGCATGCTCTGGCTGATCACCTGCCGCAGGGTGTCCGTATCATTGGTATAGATGCTCATGATGTCCCCGTGGGACTTGGTGTCGAAATATCGGACCGGCAGGCGCTCCATATGGCCAAACAGGTCGTCCCTCACGGTCTTCAGCATTCCCTGTGACACATAAATCATGATGAAGTTATAGGCCCAGGTACAGAACACCCCCGTGTAGTAAACCACCGCCATCACCAATAATGCCCGTAAAAGAGGGGCCAGATCAGGACGGGCCTGGTTCACGAAAGGCAGGATATAATCGTCAATCAGGTTCCTCATGAACAGGGTGCCGCCGATATTCGCGGCGGTGCTGACCAGGATGCACAATGCCACAAGCAGGCACTGCCACTTATACTGTTTCAGGACATACGCAATCAGACGCTTCAGGGTCGCCCCCATGCTCTTCTTATTTCCCGCTTTCATCATCGCCGCCCTCCTTTGTCTGTGATTCGTAGATCTCCCTGTAGATCGGGCAGCTTTCCAGCAGCTCCTCATGGGTGCCCGCTGCCTCCATCCTGCCGCTGTCAAATACCAGGATCCTGTCCGCATCCTGGATGGATGAGATCCTCTGGGCTATGATAATCTTCGTGGTATCCGGTATCTCCTCCCGGAATGCCCTGCGGATCAGTGCGTCCGTTTTGGTGTCCACAGCGCTGGTGGAATCATCCAGGATCAATATCTTCGGTTTCTTCAAAAGCGCCCTGGCAATGCATAGCCTCTGCTTCTGTCCTCCGGATACATTTGCCCCGCCCCGTTCGATACGTGTATCATATCCGGCCGGGAAATCCCGGATGAATTCGTCCGCCTGGGCAAGACGGCAGGCACGGACAATCTCCTCATCCGTGGCGTCTTCCTTTCCCCACCGCAGGTTTTCCTTGATTGTACCGGAAAACAGCACATTCTTCTGCAGGACCATAGCCACATTGTCCCGCAGGCTGGCCATTATACCTGACGTTGATTTCAAAAAATCAATATTTTTTTCATATGCACAATGCCTCCACTGCTTACATTCATTATCCTGACATTCTTTTCCATCATATGTATAAAAAGATTCCACAATTTGTTGGAATGCATCTCTATCATCGGCAAGATTCCTTTTTTCAAAATTATTAATCTTAACCCCGTCATTCTTCTTATTTAACATATCAAGTAACTGTTCATGGTACATAAAGACTCTTTTGGTAAATATCCCCACATTCGCCGTGATGATAATCCGTTGCTCTGACTTTCCCTCTATGATATCCACTATCAACTTTATGAGTTCTTTTATACCCGGCTCTTGCCTGTCATCAATTGGCATTGCCCATTTTTCCTCCGGGAGGGCGGAAAAATCCTGGTAAATTTGAAAACGATAGTCTGAAAGCCGCTGCCCTAAGCTCCTCAAAAGGTGCGATTTCCCGTCTCCTGCCTCGCCAGTAAGCAAAATAAAATGCAAATGCTCTAAATTCTCTATTATCTCTGTTTCCTCCGACAGCACAACCCGAAACGTTTCATCTATACGCCGCTCGTCTACCATATAGGAGTGCCCTTGGTAAGATGAGCAATATTTCAATAATTCTTGTACCTTTCTTTTACATTCATTTTCTATCTCTTATAGAATTATTCACAATAGCATTTTGCACCCCAAAAAGCTTGCCTATTTTTATAATTATCTATTTTGAAATACATTGATGATGGCAGTAGGTAAATGGCTGAATCTGTCGAACCAAAAAACGCCGCAGCTTTCTGGGCTACGACGTTTAAATAGATTCTACTGTCATGTTGTCTTTCGGCGCTATATATTTTTCTGATATCCACCACTGCCCCTATCCGGGGGAGCCTAATGGGTTAAATTATACTGTAAATCCCCTCCTCCGTTCCGGCTCATTATAGCAGTCGGAATTCCTGGTTTAGTTTAAGGTTTCTATCAGTTTTTTCTCATTATAACGTAAATTTATCTTATTTCCTCTCATGGTTCAAACTTATATCCGACGCCGCGGATACTGACAATATATTCCGGCACATCAGGCTTTATTTGCAGTTTTTGGCGCAGGCGGCTCATAAGGTTATGGATTGCTTTTACAGAAACACCTATATATTCCTCTCCCCACACCTGGCAGGAGATAGTCTCAAAGGTCATGACGCGTTTTCTGTTAGTAATCAGCAGATGAAGTGCATCGAATTCTTTCGCCGTCAATCTATCTCCTGTCCGCAAACAGTTACTTTTCTCTGCTCCGAACAGAAATATAGACCACCCTCATGAATTTCTGTAAAATGCATCCTGGTATTTGTTTCTTCGACAATGGCATCTTGTATCTGGAATGAAATTTCTGAAAAATTATTTTTTTCTTCCTTTCTTTCCAAAACAAATGTAGCAAGATCCGTTTTCTGTTTCTCATCCAATAAAACGAATAGCTTTTTCCCTATCTGTTTTCCAGATTCCGATATGTCGAGTACAACTAATTTCCCATGCAACCACCTCCCTGATAATGCAATAAGAATATCACCAGTAAAAACATTGGGGCAAATTATAGAATTCAAAAACTTCTATAAGATATTTACCGTACTATTGCAAGGTCTGATTCCGAAGGCTTTTCCCAGCTAAAGGAACGGCTTTACTTTTCATGTTGATAGGCACCTATAAATTTCTCTTTCAGCGAAATGACTGAACAGGCAGTTATCCACAATGAATAACCGCCCCTCAAACCAAAATTTGCGTTACATCAACAGTCCCTTGTGAATAAACTATCTTAAATCGTTCATTCTTAGCCATTTTATTTACCTTCTGATTCACTCAATCACCCGTTACTTTCTGCAGCATACCGTGATCCATCTCATATACTTCGTCACAGAGCAGCTCGATGTCATCTTTATTATGGCTGGCTAAAAGAATCAGTTTACCCATCCCTTTCTGCTCCAGAAAAAATTTTCTCATTTCCGCAACCCCATCCTTGTCAAGTCCATTCATCGGTTCATCTAAGATCAAAATCGCCTGGTTTTCCATTGTGGCCTGGGCGATTGCCAGCCGCTGGCGCATTCCCAGCGAATAATGGCACACCTTTTTCCTGGACTGCGGGTCAAGACCGACCTTCAGCATGATGGAATGAATGGCCGCCGGATCTTTTTTATGGGTGATACGGTATAAATATTCCAGATTGCGGTATCCTGACAGGCTGCGGATATAACCAGGTTCCTCAATGATGATCCCTGCATGTTCAAGCATATCTATCTCCTTTCCCATCTCTCTCCCATTCACTGATATTTCCCCTGAATCCACATGAAGAAAACCACAGATACATTTGAATAACACGGTTTTCCCGGAGCCGTTATATCCAACGATCCCATATATCTTTCCGCTTCTGCAGGTCATGTTTACGTCGTTCAGTACACAAATCCCCTTAAATGACTTGCTTACATTTTTCACCTCAATCAAAAACTGTTCCATCCAGACGCCTCCCTACTCTTCTTTGTACCATTGAAACTCCATTTTTCTTATTTTTATCAATATCAGGACAGCACATACTGCAATTCCAGCCGCCAACGCCATCAGCATATAAAAAACCGGCGGCTGGATAAAGCTGTCATGTAATTTCACGCCAATCTGTGTCACCCTCATCCAGTTTACAGGGACGAACATTGCCATCTTCTCCCTTAACAGCGGATGGATATTCTCAACCAGATAGATCAGAAGCACCATGACAAATGCCGCCGTGACCGCTGCGCTCCTGTTGATATAAATACTGACAGCGAACATAAAAAGACCCATAAAGCCGATTTCCAAAGTACCGATGACCACCGTCAGGACAATCAGTTCAAACGGCGTAAACATCTGCATGGTTTCATAGGAAAAGGCAAACAGAAACCGGTATTCTTCCGGGCTGCCCGTCAATGCCAGCGTATGGTACAGTTTTCCCCAATCCAGGGTAAACTCACATGTCCCGCTTAATAAAACCATGCTGAAAAATACATTTACAGCCATGATCAAAAACGACTGTGCAAGGATCACACCGATCTGGCCTGCCGCCCATCTGCGCCTTCCTGTACGGATTACCTGATACATATTTTTATACTGCATAAATGGAACGTCTGAAAAACAGTAAATAATCCCAATCATAAATAACAATAAAAAGAAAATATTTGACAGGATAAACGGATATACCCACGGCGCTGCCGCATATCCCATATCTTTTGAAAACTCCACCACAGGCCTCGTATACAGATGCAGCATGACCCCCTGTAAAACTGCAACTACATAAGTCCTTGGACTGAATACCCTTTCTGTAAACATCTGCCGTAAAAGCCGGAAATATCCTGCCATGCTCATATCCTCCTTTTTGACTGCAGCACGCCTGCAAAGCCAAGGAGCAGCCATGCCGCTGCCCCAAGCAAAAACGCCCATGCAAGCATTTTCAAATCACTGTCCCAGATATTATGCCTTGCGTCAAAGACCACACGCGGGTCAAATGCAGATATCTTCCGGAAGCTGTCCGCGCCAAATTCAATCAATATCTGGTAAAGCAAAACCGGTGCGGAAAATACCAGCAGCTTATTCGGCCAGAAAAGCGACAAAAACGCTGCCGCCATTGACAGGATTCCAGCAAAAATCCCCCACTGCATCCCATAGAGCAAAAACCACAGCAGATACTGCCCCTGCCCTAAAAAAGAACGGTATCCCCCATACATCAATATGTATTCCATCATCCCCTCATCTGCCCACGGCAGCCCCAGGGAACACAGCATGGAAAAACAGGTGATGCCGATTCCCATTGCCAGCATGGAAGAAAGGAAGATCACCAGCATTTTTGAAAAAACATATTTTCCATAGCTTCCGCGGATGACCAGGTACTTTGCGTAGTTATATTCCAGATCATCCGTAAACGATGCCGCATATGGCATTGCCGCCAGGGAAAAAGCCGCCAGAAATCCCGCATCATAGGAGGACAGCAGCACAGATGACAAAACGGAGCCTCCCATGTTTCCCATCCCGTCATTTGCCGATAAGAATAGAATCATGACGATTCCCATAACAGAAAAGTAAAACCCCTTATTATGGAACAGGCGGCTGATTTCTGTCCGAAAATATCCTTCCCGCTTTTTCACTAAAAAAGCACCTCCGTACCGTCTGCTGCATCGACGAACATGTACTGCGTATATTCATATTCTTTTCCGGTATCGCTGTCTGTCCCTGATTCCGTGACTTCAAACAGCCATGCAATCTTTACGTCATAAGTGCCGTCCGCCAGCTTTACCGGCATTTTGTACAGCTTGGCCCGTTTCACCGTATAGGAAGCCCCTATGACATCCCCATACTTTTTTGATACGGTTTCAGCGACTGTGCCAAAATCCAATAAGCTTACGGCATCTCCCGGTTCGGAAAAGGAATACAGCCGTGAAACTTCCAGCCTTTCTATCCCGCCTGCAGAATACAGCACCTGAACCGGCCGGTTGCTTTCGCTGTCTTCCGGAAAATCCTGGCTCCCAAAATAGACAGGGAGTCCTTCATGCTGCTGGACTGCCGCAAAGAAATAACAGTCATTTTCCGCTCCCCAGGAAAGGCCATCTGCGCTAATCTCGTTGCCTGACTTATCAAGCGCTCTGTATTCCTTTGCCATGGTCTCATGATCCAATGCATAATAATCATAAGCGGCCTCCTCCAGCTGGTATCCCGCCCCATTGATGTCTTTGAGGGCAGCGTCAAATATCGTCCGGGGATCGCCTATTTCCATGACGGCCTCTTTGGAATACTTGTCCGCATTGTAATCATGATCCAGACGGAAAGCCCCGTAGATTTTCTCAAATACAGGGGTGCTGTAAACCAAGACCGTACTCGCACTCAGAAAAGCTCCATCCTCATAATGGCCGGTATAGCTGGGGTATTCCCTCCCATCCTCACCTGATCCGGTTTCGTTCCGCTCCTCCGTGGCAGTCCTCCCTTCACTGAACACTGCTTTTGCTTTCTCAATATCCGGCTTTTGGAGCGTTGCCGTAGCATGATGGAGATTTCCAAGTTCTGCCTCTTCCGATACCTGAATCACCGTATCGAAAACAACTCCATTTATGGTCTCCTGATATGTTTCCGGAAAATCCTGTCTGCCGGCAGTGCTTCCCGTATCTCCTGATTCCGTTTCATTTCCGGCATTCCTGACATCCTCCGATCTGATTTCATTCCCGGCATCAGCCTTCGGCTGCTCCTTTGCACATCCGCTGCACCCTATACACACCAGGAGCATAACAGCAATCATGTTTTTCTTTACTTTCATAATACTTAAATCTCCTTTTTTATTTTATTTTGCAAGAAGATTATATAATAATGCGGCGCAGATTTGCCTGTTTTGTCCGTGAACCTTTCATTTTATGTCCGCAAACAAAAAAGCCGCCCACCGGGGCGACTCCTTCCAATCCACATATTACATCAGAAGAACAGTATGATTGTTATACTTAATTCTGTTCCGCTGAATTTATATTGCATCGTTCCATTATACTTTTCGACGATATTTTTTACGCTCTGCATCCCCCATCCATGCCTCGTCCGGTCATCCTTATCTGTCATCCATCTGTCGGTTTTGGGGTCAATTTGGGGCTCCTTAGATGCCGTATTGGAAACCTGGATCAAAATAAACTGATGCACACACTGTATCTTCAGACTGATTCTGGCATTATCCGTATCCCTGCTGCCCTCTATCGCATTGTCCAGCAGATTCCCTAAAGCCGTGCATACGTCACTGGGCTGTATGCCTGTATTTACCGGGAACCTTGCATCAATATCCGTTTTAATTCCGAGCATCTCCGCTTTTTGCTTTTTGCAGCTGATGATGACATCGATAATATCATTTCCCGTAAATCTTTTTTTCACCATTTCTTTCAAGGGCTCGCCGATCCGGCTGATATACTCTTTTGCCTCGTCCAAACGTTCACAGACAAGCAGCTGGTACAGGATATCTAAATGGTTGTTCAGGTCATGGTACAGCCTTGCATTGCTCTCATACAGATTACTTACCGCCTGATAGTTTTCCTGCAATAATTCGTTCTGTATCTTCGCTATCCTGCCCTGGTTTTTTTCGTTCTGGCTTTCCAGGCACTTGCAGCCCACATATACTCCCAGCGCGCACAGGAGCACCAGCAGCCCGAATATGCTGGATATCTCCACAGAAAAGCTGCTCTGCGCCGGTTCCCTGAAATATAAAAAGAGCAGAAACGCAATCAGCGACAGCCGCAATACCCTTTTTTCATACACACTCCGGACAAGGGGAATGATCAGTTTCCTCAGAGAAAGCACAAAAACAATCATGACAGACTTTGCAAAGACCAACAGTCCTATTCTCTGTAAGGAGAACGTCATAATCATATCGCCGTTTATATGGAACTGGTTTCCCATGGACAGGTACAGATTCGACGCCAGCATATCCGTGAAGCAAAAACACACGGTATAAAGCAGGGTAAGCGACAAAATCTTTCTGTAACTGACACGGTAAAGCGCCATTGCCGACACACTGCCAAAAAGCATCCATAACAAGAGCGTAAATGGGGAATAAAGGACGATATTGTTCACCCCCAGTATCACGGCAGCAAGGACGGCTGTTAAGATGCAGTCCCAGTATGTCCTTACATCCTTACGTTCTTCCCTGAAAGTTTTTCCTGCCAGCCAGTAAAAAAGCCCGCCTTCCGTCAGACAGGCGATCCATTCAACGAACTCAGCTAAAAATCTCATATGCGCTCACTCCAATAGGCCGCCATCCGTTCTTTCATCTCTTCCAGCCTTGGGCGGCTGGCATGGATGCGCACTCCGTTGCTCAGCAGAACCTCTTCTTTCTGAATGCTTTTAATCTGCGCAATATTCACGATGCTGCCCCGTTCCACGAAAACAAAATCCTCTGAATGAAGCTCCTTATACACATCAGCAAGGCTCTTTCTCACGCTCTTTACACTGCTGTCCGTACAGATGATCATAGCGTTTTTGCCGTCCTTCTGAATATACACAATCTGCTTTAACGGAATCTTCTCAATCCTTGCCGCAGTCTGTATCAGATAACTCTGGTCTGACTGGGACCGTATCCTTTTTATGGCAATCCCCAAAGCTTCCGGCAGCTTTTCATCCAGGCAGCTTTTGGGAATGTACCGGAACACTTCCAGTTCATAGGCATCGACTGCATATTTCAAGTGTGCAGTCACAAAAATCAGAATGGCTTCCGGCAGACAGCCCCTTATTTCTTTTGCCAGCCTCATTCCGTCTATGCCGGGCATCTCAATATCACTCAATATGATGTCAAAATACTTCCCCTCCTGAAGATCATATTTCAACAGGTCACTGCGTCCATATGCTTTAAGCTCCGCTAAAATATGATTATTCTTCAAATACATCCGCACCTTATCCTCTATGGCTGCAAGCTGGGAAGTTTCATCTTCGCATATCGCAATATAAAGCATTCTTATCCATCTCCAACCAATTTTTTATTACTTAACCGCTGTTCCTGCACCAAAGATTATACTCTGGAATTTCCGAAAAGACAACCGATAGAGCATATACTGATAGAAAGCAATCTTTTCGGTTCTACTTCCACTTCTATTCCTGCTGCTTTGGAAAATCCGCTTGCACTGATAAAATTTTTGATATTATGATTTGAATGCCGGACTATGACCCAAACTTACTTTAGTGATTCCGACAATCAATATCCCAATAAGAGCAACTGTATCTATAAGTAATACAGCAACTATACTTTTTATCAATCCATATATAAAATTCTTTAGCTGTTAATTCTATCTCCTGACCGCCGACACACACCGTTCTTTCTTCCAGACAAAAATACAGATCACCTTCCCGGATTTCCAATAATGGTTGAACTGAACCATTCTGGAAACCGTGACATTTAGAAACATTACATAGGAAAATATCGGGAAATCACTCAGATTTTCTCTATTAAGAATATACTGCAATAAATCTTTCTGCTGCTCTGTATCGAGTAAAGCAAACAATTTTTCTCCAATTTGTCTGCCGGATTCAGATATATCCAATACGGCTAATTTCCCATGTCACCACCTCCTTCAAATCAACTTTATTTCAAGATTTTTACCATTATTTTGAATCTTCAACAAAATACATAATTCTCCGTATCAGCTCTGGAATATTTACCGGGGCGGTGATATAGTCGTTCACGCCCTCATGCCGGTATTCATATTCCGTGGCAAGGTCGCCGTTCTCGGTGAGGATAAAGAACGGCAGAAGCCGGACACGGGGATTCTTCATTTGGAACATCCCCGCCACCCGCCGCAGCGCATGAAACAACTCCATTGCTGTACCGTCCGGCAGGTCGAGATCACAGCAGATTACCAGAGGCATTTCCTCTTGGATGGCTGTCCGAGCTTCTTTCAGTGTGGAAGCCGTTTCTATCGGGTAGCCTCGCCGTTGAAAATATTTTTGCAGACACCATATATAGGTGTCGTTGGCGTCGATCAGCAGTATCTTTTTCATGTGTCCTCACCCTCAATATTGATTTACCACAAGCATAAACTACAAATGCTACACAAATGTCCGAGGTGCCTTTGATTTCGACAGAAAAACAGGCTGAATTGTTACAAAGCTCGGACATTTCAAAATATTTTGTCAAGGGATAGCAATCGAGTAGGAGGTAGGCGATTATTTCGCCTACCGACCTCTCACACCACCGTGCGTACCGTTCGGTACACGGCGGTTCAATCAACTTAACAAGCAACACACCTTGTTGTGTAGTAGTCTAACATTGAGATTAGTCCAAACTTTTCCAGCCGTTCGTTACTTATACATTTGCAGATATTCCAACTCATACAAACTCTGGCATATCCTTTTGCATAGGATATCCCGTGTGCTGACCGTCTGTTTAAGCCCAGCTTTACCAACATCTTTTCTCTGTTCTTTGGCATTTTCCAGTGTTTCCATATGCACATGCGTAGACGATACCGTATCTGCCCGTCCATTTTTGCGCACAGCCCTTTCATGCTTCCGATCTTAAAATAATTTATTCAACCTTGGATAAGCTGGTTGAGTTTCTTTACCTTATAAGCGTTACTTACTCCCCAGCTTCTGCATGTAAGCTTCTTCATCTGTGCCTTCTACTTCGCTACCGCTTTGGGGTGTGGCCTGGCTTTATACCCTTTGGTTTATCAACCTTACTCTTTTCTGCGTTCACTTCCAGCCCGAGCTTTTCCTCTATAAATCGGGTCACGCTCTTCATTACCCGTTCTGCCGCCTGTCTGCTCCCGACCAGTATGATAAGGTCGTCTGCATATCGGACAAAATCCATCCCTCTTGCTTCCAGTTCTTTGTCTAGCTCATTTAACATGATATTTGCTAACAGCGGCGAAATATTTCCACCCTGCGGACTGGCTGCGGTTTATATTTCCGTGCCCGCAGCTGTTCCCTGATGTTTTCGCCGTTTTCCGAAAGATATGCGCCAAGTTCCTCGACAGCCATTCCGTCCACACCTGCCGCTCCTTTGTTCCTGACGACTTACAGATATGCCGCATTGAGATTATCTTTACTTAATATCTGCTCCATGAGACTACTTGTGTCCATGCGTTGTTTCCTTTCTGCCCCTTTTGCCTTTGCCGCCTTTGAAGCCATCGACAGGCGTTATGCTCCGGCTACGGAGTGGAACGTACTTCAACTGATTGATTGTTCGGCCCTTCGCTCCATTCCCATTACAGGAACTTCCCCGCTACTATGGCTTCTGCTGACTTCTCACAGTTCGTTGTTACTACGGCTAATGAGACCGCCTGTGAGACCTCCCCAGTTAAGGGGCGTTCTCTTTCCCTCCATGTACCTGCCGCATTTACTCGTACTTCCAGCAACTTTTGGACTTCAGTGCCTTTTGCCACCTTATCCGTATTTCCGAGCCTTATATGTGGTTCCTGTCCGTCAGGTCAGAGGTTTGCTTACAGCTTCTTTCAGATTCCGTCTCACGGCGGACACCCTTGCTGTTCAGCTATGTGCTTCGCCGTTGCCTACGCGCACTCGGGACTTGCACCCGTTAGAGAACTCCCATGCTGGGCAAACAAAATCAGTGGAGCAGCTAATGAACCGCTCCACTGATTTTCCCAAACGTCCAATTTAACGCTTTTTTAGTTCGGCAATAGCACCATAATGTAAAATATCAAATTCATTAGGCGCAATATGTTCAAGGAGTGTTCTATGTTCTTGTTCCCACATAGAAATTTCTTTTTCGGTAAGCGAAGCACCAATTCCACGACACACTTTCATTCTTCCATTCCAGCTTTCATGGGTGAATGGTATTCTTACAGTAAATTCTTCGTGATGTACAAGTTCAAAGTTTTCTTTATAGCAATCGGGTATGTCTATTTGATGTATCGTTTCTCCTGCACCACTCCAGTTAGGACTATATTTTAATACAAGTTCTTCACTTGCTCCCGCAATTTTATCCTCAAATGGAAGCCATGCCATATATAAAACAAGAATCTTTCCCTCTTTTTTAAGCATACGATAAAACTTAGGCATAACAATTTTATGGTTAAAATACCAAAAACATTGACAGGCTGTGATTACATCAAAAGAATTATCTGAAAAACTTATATCTTCTGTTGGCACAACGTAATAATCTATATCCATATCTTTTGAAAGGATTTTGGCTTGTTCAATTTGATTTCCTGAAATATCGGTAGCCCTCCACTTCGCCCCATACTGGTACATATTTCTGGGAAGAACCCCTGTCCCTGTTCCAACATCAAGGATAGATTGTCCGTCTATACATAATTTGCGGTCAACAATTTTTTGATAAAATTCTTTTGGATAAATATCACGGAATTTTGCATAATCTAAAGAAGTTTTTCCCCAATCAAAAGGTTTTCCGCTATCTATGTCTCTGCTTATTATCTTCATATCAATCCTCCATGCCTCCTTTGGGCGGCTCAAATAGAAATCTCCGCAAATACCAGTTTCTCAATCTAATTTCTTTTTCTAAGTATACATGAAATTATAAGATTTCTCAATTTTACAAAAAACTAC
>CAJTOO010000049.1 GCA_910577735.1 uncultured Lachnospiraceae bacterium | reverse complement strand
GCTATGCCCTGTTTTAGAAAATCTGCCCGGATTTAGATTTATTATAATTCAATTTTCAACTTTGTGGTTTCAAAAAGTTTAAAAAAACAATAAATTTGAAAGAACAGTAGAATTTACTCCTGCACTGGATTTTACTTTTGCAATTAAGCAGAGTCTTAGAGTGAGCCTTAGAGAATCTTTTAGAGCCTAATAAGACTCATATAATCACAGGATAGAATCTGTGCCAGACCCGCGCGAAAAAACTGCATTGTATTTGAACCGCAAACATGTTAAACTCATAGATGTAATATTGTCACCATAAGGTTTGTAATTCCTTCATGTAAGGAAACGATTTAAGAGCAAAGGAGCATTATGAGCGAATATATCATCAGCTGCTGTTCCACCGCAGATCTTTCGGCAGAACATTTCAGAAAGAGAAACATCTCCTACATTTGTTTTCACTATGAACTGGACGGCGTGCAGTATAGTGACGATCTCGGGAAATCCATGCCTTTCGACCAGTTTTATCAGGCAATGGCAGATGGAGCAGACACCAAGACCTCACAGATAAACGCAGCAGAATTTACAGAATATTTTGAGCCTTTTCTGAAAGAGGGCAAGGATATTCTGCACCTGAGTTTATCTTCCGGCATTTCCGGCGTTACCAATTCCGCTATGACCGCTAAGAGCAATCTGGAAGAACAGTATCCGAACAGAAAGATTTATATTGTTGATTCCCTTGCTGCCTCTTCCGGTTATGGCCTTTTGATGGACCGGCTGGCAGATCTGCGCGACGAGGGACTGTCTGTGGACGACCTTTATCAATGGGCTATGGAGAACCGCCTGAAGCTCAACCACTGGTTCTTCTCCACCGATCTGACCTTCTATATCCGGGGCGGCCGTATCTCCAAGGCTTCCGGATTTATCGGCGGTATGCTGAATATCTGCCCGCTTCTGAATGTGGATCATCAGGGAAGGTTGATTCCCCGTTATAAGATACGCACCAAGCGCAAAGTCATTCATACCATAGTCGATAAAATGGAGGAATGCCTGGAAGAGGGCCGCGCATACGACGGCAAATGCTATATTTCCCAATCAGCCTGTTACGAAGATGCAAAGGCTGTGGCTGAGCTGATCGAAGAACGGTTCCCCCGCCTGGACGGCAGAGTCCTCATCAACAATATCGGCACTACCATCGGCGCCCACACAGGCCCTGGCACTGTAGCCGTATTCTTCTGGGGTAAAGAAAGAGTTGACTAGCGCAGTCAACTCTTTCTTTTTTTGAATTTTCCGCTCATCCCACGTTTGCAAAGCCAATTCCGCACTCAAGCTTCGCCCCTTTCATTCGCCGCAGTAATAGGCAAAATATTTCTCCCGCACCGCCTGGTAAGCCCCTCTGGGCGGATAAATCTTTCTGCCGGTATCCATCTGGATTTCCAGCTTGCTGATACACTCTATATGTTCCATATTGACAAGATAGGCAATTCCCACCCTCATAAACTCAGGATAGGGAGACAGCATCTGTGCAATCTTAGCCATGGTAATACGCAGCATACACTGGGTTCCATTCGCAAAATGCAGACATTGAGTTTTGCCCTGCGCTTCACAATATACGATATCATCTACCGCAATCCGCTGTACTTTACCCTCAATACGTATCAGTATGTATTTTCTGCGCTCCTCTCCTATCTCCTCGAGAAATCTGTCCAGAAGCGGAAACAGTGTCTTACTGGAAAGGGGTTTTATCAGGTATTGTGACGCTTCCACCTCGTAGGCGTCAAGGGCAAAATCCTTAGAGGTTGTCAGAAACACAATGCGGCTGCGGTTTCCCATACGTCGAAGCTCTCTTGCAGCCTCAATCCCCAGCTGATCCGGCATATAAATATCCATCATGATCAGGTCGGGCAGATACCCCTGTTTTTCAATCATCTCAAGCAACGCCCCGGCATTCTCAAAGCGTTCTATCCGGAAATCCTCTGTCAGATGGTGTGCCCTGTATTGTGTAAATATTTGTTCCGTCTTATGCAGTTGTTCTACTTCATCATCACAGAGCGCAATCAGATACATGGACTCTTCTCCTGTCAAACCATCGCTGAAACATCCTGGTCAGGCAATACATTCACCACCAGACGAAAGATAAACATACCATGATTGTTTTTAAAATCGTATTCTCCGTCAAATTTCTCCACCGTCTTGACAATGCTCACTGCACCGAGACCACCTGAATCCTCAGGTCTTGGCAGTCCCTTTTCAACTCCGGCTTCCATCTTACAGGTATTGCTGCAATAGATGGCCAGCTTGTTCTTCTTTTTCCGAATCGACAGGTGGATTATGCACGCACGCTCACTGTCTTCTTTTCTTGCCTCTGCACAGCCAAACAGGGCATTCTCCCAGGCATTTGCCAGTATGGTGATCAGATCAATATTGGGAATGCCCGCTTCTTTTTCCAATTCCACATCCAGCTTTACCTCAATCTGCTCTTTCCTGGCCTGTTCTGCGTAAGCCGTCAGTATTCTGTTGACAGCGGCATTTTCACAGATTTTCTTGGTAACATCCTCCTCCACGGAAGGCCCAAGCAGCTCCAGGTTGCGTTCCAACAGGCGATGGTTCATCTCCATAAGCTGATTTTCCTGCATATACTGCTTTTCCCTGCCGATATGCAGATAAAGCCGAAACACCAGAACCTGCAGAATGCCTGTCAGAAAAAAGTTGATAGCAATCTGAAACAACCGGTAAGGTGTCTGATCATGAATGGTTGGATTGAGAATAAATCCAATTCCCAAAAAGAGGCTCAGCATCATGACTGCCACACTGAACCGATCCAGTTCATTTTCCACATAATCGGAAAAGCCCCGGATGGAACTTTTCACCTTTTTATCTATGAACAGAGCAATCAATCCCAACAGTACGACGCGTGCAATGATATCTGCCCAGACATTTTTCTCAAAAAAGAGAACTGAAACTTCAATGCCTCCGACCATAAATGCTGACAAAAGATAGAAAACGAGCGCCAGTTTATACAGGGATACATAAACTGAGTCCCGGCTGATCCAGACGGCAAAGACGCTGAAACACAGATAGGTTACAAGCGCCCCCATGCGCGCAAAAATCTCCTGGGAAAAGCCATACCAGATGCAGGTCAGGACAATCAGCAGCACATAAAAGCACATACATCTGACCACCGTCTTCTTTCTCCCAAATCTTGACTCACTCATCAAGAAAAAAAGCAGCATCGTTCCCCCGATACTCACCACCATCCGAGCAGACGCTATCATCACGGAACCGCCTAGCATGAATTCTTCCCCCTATCTACTTTATTTTTATTTCCGGTGCTATTCAGGATTACCTGACAGGTAAACATCCCATTGGCTGCAGAAAAGTTGACTGAACCATCATATTTGTCGACGCAGCACCGGACACTGCTGATTCCTACGCTGACACGCTCCTGACTGCACGGAATTCCATCCTCAAATTTCACTTTTCCAGTACAGGTGTTTTTGCATATGAAAATAAGCTTACTCCCTTTCTGGCGCAGAGAAACTTCCATCTTACACTTTCCCTCTTCCCTGTCACAGGCATTGACCGCATTTTCCAGGATATTGGCAAGAATCGTTACCAGATCATAATTGGAAATTTCTCCCGTATCACCCAGACGGATATCACTGCTTACCTCTGTTCCATTCCGTCTTGCCTTGCCTATATAAGTACACAGTACATTATTGACCACAGAATTTTTGCAATAAGCACCTGTATATTTCTCCGTCTCCAGCCTCTCGTATTCCTGAAGATAAGATAAAATGCCCTGATAATCCTTCTCTCTGGCATACTCTGCCACCACCATATGATGATGTCTGATATCATGCCTCGTCTGCCTGGCGTTTTGTTCCATCTGCTCATAGGAACTGATCTGCGCCTGCAGGTATTTTTCATGAAGCTGCATCTGTTTTAGCCGATCGGCATAACCTGCCTGAGCAATAAAACGCAAAAGCAGCACATGTATGATCACCATCATACTGCCTGTAGAAAGAATCATAGCTATGTATAGCCAATCATGCCGCTCCGCTTTCTCGTTATAGAAAATCACAATCGTCATAACGAGAAAAGCAAAAACAGAGACTACCGCCACTGTTCCATAACCAATCTGTATCTCTTTGTACATGCGCTGCATCTTTTTCTTAAAATATTTTTGAAAAATAACCAGAAGCGGCAGATTCAGTCCCAAACGAAGCCCCCAGACAGCCAGATTTCCTGCACCGGCAAAGGTATTCGTGACAATGGAAATCACCAGATAAATAACCGTCCAGAAACTGCAATAAGCAGACAGCACAAACAATGATTTCACCGGCTCAGAAGCTGACATCAAGAATACAAAAGCCACACCAAAAATAAGCGCTGTCACACAATAGCCACAAAAATAGAGCATCTTCGCAGAGATGGATCCCCAAAATGGCAATGTCGGTCTGTACATCCACATAAAAAGAACCATCATGACTGCCTGAGACACTACTGCTGCCCCCGCCGAGATTCCCATTGTCTTCTTGTGACTGTGTTTCGGTTCCAGAACAAGGCTGTAAAACCACAGGCCATGAATCAGATTATTGATAATGTTCGTAATCAATGCATTCATGGCCTTATCTTACTACAATAAAATTCACTTAACATCCCGCTGGGTATACATCGCATTTTTTATGGTATACTTTGCGCGGATAGTTTACATAATTTTTCAGGAATTTTTCAGGTTTGGTCTACAGACCACTCATGATACGAGCTGTATTGTGCAGTTACCAATCTACCGCATCAAATACATAAAATATCCTCCATAGCCAAGCAGCATGATCAGCCCGCCTGCGCGCCCCAGCTGCTCCTTCCTGAACACACACACCAGTAACAGCACAGCAGCGGCAATACACATCACACTGTCCACGAAGAAATCTGACACGTACGCCACCGGTGTGATCAAGGCCGAGGTTCCCACCACAAAAAGGATATTGAAGATATTACTGCCCACGATATTACCCACTGCGATATCCGCCTTGCCCTTGATGGCCGCTGTTACACTTGTCACAAGCTCAGGCAAAGAAGTGCCGAAGGCCACAATCGTCAGCCCGATCAGCCTCTCACTCATGCCAAAGATTCTGGCAAGGTCTGTAGCAGCATCCACCGCCACGTCAGAACCGATCACAATCATCACCCCGCCAAGCACAATAAGCACCAGCATTTTCCAGACAGGCACAGGCTTGTCTGACGCCGGACTATCCTCTTGCAGCAAAGCCATCCCTTTCTTTGACATCACTAACAAATATCCCAGATAACAAAGCATAAGCACCCACAGAATGATACCGTCCACGCGGCCTACAATATTATCTGTATACCCAATTCCCATGAGCAGCGCCGACACCAGAATCACAAAGGGAATCTCATATCTCACCGTAGACCTCTGCACCGCTATGGGTTTGATCACCGCGGTGATTCCCAGAATCAAAAGAATATTCATAATATTACTTCCCACAATATTCCCGATTGTAATCTCCGCACTTCCTTTGAGGGCTGCCGATATGCTGACTGCTGCCTCGGGCAAAGAAGTGCCCATGGCCACAATCGTCAGCCCGATAACCAGCTGAGGAATCCCGAATTTTTCCGCCACCTTACTGGCACCTTCCACGAACCAGTCCGCCCCTTTCACCAACAACACAAATCCCACTGCCAACAATCCCAACTGCATTACAACTTCCATAACATCCTCCGTTCCCCGAAGATCTCTTTTTCGTGTGTACATCTTTCCAGATGACAAGAAATCGTCACTGCAATTATGAATACACAAAAAGAGACCCTCAGCATTTTGATTATGCTAAAAGTCTCGTTCTTTCTATCTTTCCCTATTTAGAAAGCGTGTAAACATGGCATTTGCCAGGGTATGTTGCTTACACAGGATAACTACTCCCTCTTAACTTGGGACTAATGTACCACACAAACCGTTGCACTGTCAAGATATATATCAAATCTCCTGCCATATGCCATTGCACAACATCTCACCTGGGATTCACCACAGCATAGTCCCCAACCCGACTCTCACCTGATCTTCTCCAGCGCTTCTTTGGATAAAATCTTGCGTATATTTAAAGCGAACAGAATACTGGCTGTTGTCGCTGACAGGATATCAGAAATGGGTTCTGCATAATAAACTCCCATGACTCCCATAAAATGCGGCAGAATAATCGCCAATGGAATCAACAGGATAATCTTCCTCAGTACCGCTATAAAGAGCGAAATCTTAGCCTGTCCAAGCGCCAGGAAAGTAGGCTGAATACCATTTTGCAGTCCAAATACCATCATGCCTGCCATAAAGATGGGCATCACCCGTTCCACAAGCTCAATCAGCTGTGTCTCGTTGGTGAAGAAACCTGCGTAAAATCCCGGAAAAATCATGGTGGTAGCGGTGGTTACGAGCATAAATCCAAAGCACAGCCCAATCATCCAACGGTACAATTGTCTGACTCTTGCAAAATTGCCCGCTCCATAGTTATAGCTGATGATCGGCGTCATTCCCTGGGTAAAGCCCCCGATAGGTGCAGAGAAAAGCTGCATCACACTCTGCATGATGGTGAGCGCACCCACATGCAGATCTCCACCGTAAGCCTGCAGGCCGTGGTTTAACACGATGCTGATAAAGCTTTCCGTGGCGCGCATGATAAAGGGCGATATCCCAAGGGAAAAGATGCTGATCAGTATCCCCACATCCGGTTTTAAGAACTTCGCCCGAATCTTTAAGGAAGATTTCTTTCCCATCAAAAAGGCCATGACCCAGACAGCACTGAGCGCCTGGGAAATCACAGTGGCAATAGCCGCACCTTTCACCCCCATTTGGAAACCAAAGATAAATATGGGGTCTAAAATAATGTTGGCCACTGCCCCGATCAGCACCGAATACATTGCTGTTCTCGGCTGACTCTGACAGATGATAAAAGCATTCAGCCCCAGCGCTATCTCCACAAAGAGAGTGCCCGCCAGATAAATCGTCAGATAGTCCATCGCATATCCGATGGTAGCATCGCTGGCCCCGAACTGATAAAGCAGAGGCTTCTGGAATAGATAGAATACAGCCATCAGCACCACCGTACACAATACCAGAAAGCTGACGCTGTTGCCCAATATCTTTTCCGCGTGATCCCGGTCCTGCTTCCCCAGCCAGATTGCCGCAAGAGGTGCAGCACCGCTGTTGACAAACCCCGAGAAGGCGGAGATAAACACCGTAATACAGAAGGTGACCCCCACGCCTGTCAGGGCATTGGCTCCCACCCCTTCCATATGTCCTATATAGATTCTGTCAATGATACTGTATAAAATATTGATAATCTGCGCAAAGATTGACGGCAGAGTCATACTCACCATCAGCCTGCCGATAGACTGCGTGGCCATGCGTTCTTCGCGAGTCATTGTTCCTGTTGTGTTCATAATCGCTTGTTCCCTTTTCTATCCCTTCGTCAAAATGTCCTCCTGTAATCTTACTCGCATGGGAATAGAATTGCAACCATATTACCTTTTTCCCTGCATTTTCTTACTGACGCACATGACGTCGCTTTGCGGCATCCCAAATCTGCCTGTTATATTTATGTTATGGTTTTCATACTGCCTTGCTTATGATACTATTACTATAGAAAAATAAAACCAATCAGGCATAACGCTATATGCCATTCCAGATCACTTACGGGAGATGTATTCCTATGAAACATTTCGGCAAAATCCTATCCGCGGCACTGCTTTTTGTAGAATTTAATATACTGATACCCCATATCACAGGCATCAGTATGCGCAGCGCCTTTTTTACTCCAGGCCGCATACTGGCCTCTGTGTTCACCTGCATGGCAGGCTTTCTTGTTTTCCTCTTTATCAATATCTTCCCCGCCCTGACCCTTCGGAAAACTTCCACTGTACGAAATAAAATCTTAGAGGATGGCGTCACCCTGCTGCAGCTCTTCCTTATAACAACCGTTGCAGAATCTCTGATGATTATCCTGTATTTCCTGTTCCTGCGTCCGGATACCCCTGGAGGATTCGCACAGAGTGTGCGGTATCTGGGTGCCCTGCTTCTCCTGATCTTAATGGAGTCGGTCCTGTTCTGGAACGGCATTATCCGTGTATATGCCACTTCTGTCCAGCTGGGTATCAAATGGCGCATCATTGGCGTTGCCTGCGGTCTGATTCCTTTCGTCCACATCTGGGCGCTTTATCGGATCATCACCATCGCCGCAGGGGAAGCGGCATTTGAAAATGAAAAGTTCCTTTTAGATCAGGTCCGGTCCCAAAGCCGGCTCTGCGGGACCAGGTATCCGCTTTTGCTGGTACACGGCGTGTTTTTCCGGGATTTTCGCTTCTTTAATTACTGGGGCAGGATTCCCTTCGCCCTGAAGCAAAACGGTGCCATCCTCTATTACGGCAGTCAACAATCCGCGGCTTCTGTAGCGGACTGCGGACAGGAACTTGCCGCACGCATCCGGGACATCGTACAACAGACCGGCTGTGAAAAAGTGAACATCATCGCCCACTCCAAAGGCGGTCTGGACAGCCGTTATGCCATAACAGCCTGTGGCGCTGCGCCTTACGTAGCTTCCCTCACCACCATCAACACCCCTCACAGGGGCTGCCTCTTCGCTGATTATCTTCTGGATAAAATACCTGAAAAGGTGCAGAAAAGTGTTGCGCGCAAATATAATGCGGCTCTGAAAAAATGCGGGGATCCTAATCCCGACTTTTTATCTGCCGTGCGGAATCTTACAGCCTCCACCTGTGAATCCCTGAATAAAAAACTGCCCAACCACCCTGATGTCTGGTATCAGAGCGTGGGCAGTCAGATGAACTGCGCCGCAAGCGGCAGATTCCCTTTAAATATGGCCTATCCCTTGGTCAAACACTTCGATGGCGCTAACGACGGCTTAGTATCCGCAGACAGCGCACGTTTCGGAGAGCGCTTTACGCTCCTCACCACCCCAAAAGGCCGCGGAATCTCCCATGGCGATATGATTGATTTAAATCGTGAAAACATCCCCGGCTTTGACGTCAGAGAGTTTTATGTAAATTTAGTGCATGATTTGAAAGAAAAGGGTTATTGAACTCACGTATCGTTCTTAGCCCATATGGAATTCTGCTGCCGAGCCTTCTGTGTGCTGCGGTATGCCGCTGACGCCCTGGCTTTCCTTTGATTAACAAGGATTCCTTTTTCTTCTATATTCCCGCTATCTGACATCCTTGTCGTTTTTGTATGTCTCATTGTTCCGGCGGTTCTTGCACTTCCTGTATTTCCTGTCGGTTTTCTATTTCCGACACTGCCAGCTTCTTTACCATTCTCTGCGGTTCCTGCACTGTCGGTTGTCTGCACAATCATAATCTTCTGCTCTTCCGGCAGATATACCAAGGCTCTGTCATATCCAAGCTGCAGCACATTACCCTTGTGCGTGGATACGTCCATGCCGTCATCAGCCGTCTCGGAGCCTGTATCCCGCCGGCTCTGACTGTACTTTGTCAAAGCATCATTCAAGGTGTCCGTAAACCCTGCGTTCTGCCAGGTCTGCAGCAGAGGATTACCATACACAGTACCTGCCTGCAGGCCGTACTGCCAGGGACTTGCCTGCCAGACATCCGCATACGACCCATAAGCACTGAACGGATTGTATTGCAGACCGTACATCTGCGTGCCTGCCAGCTGGCTTGTGTACATACTGTTCCAAATACTCCCGATATCCATGGCTGCCCTCCCTGTCATAATATCTCTCTGTCTCTTATACGAATCATTATAACAAAAAGTTTCACAATGCCCAGTAAATTGTAACGGAATGTGCTAATTATGTCATCAATACTTTTGGGCGGGAATCTCGCTTTGCAATTCAGGGGTTTGCAATTCGGGATGATAATTCTATGGATAAAAACAGCCGTAAACCCTTCATTATACTGCACATGTATCAGGTTTACGGCTATAATTGTTTCCTGCGGATGACAGGGCTCGAACCTGCATGGTTACCCAATGGCACCTAAAACCATCGCGTCTGCCAATTCCGCCACATCCGCTTATGCGGGCCCTATTAACCCGCCCATGTATCATATCATTTTCAGCTTGCAGTGTCAATATGACGAATCACACTGCGGTTAATGCGAATCAGGAAAATTATCGTCATCGTCAAAGACATCACCTCTGCAATCGGAAAAGCCCACCACACATAATTCACATTGCCCAGAAGCGATAACAGATAAGCCGCCGGCAAAAGCACAACAAGCTGTCTGGCAATGGATACAAGCATGCTGTAAACCGCATTGCCCAGTGCCTGAAAAGCCGTTCCGCAGACAATGCCAAATCCCGCCGGCAAAAAGCTCAGACAGATGATGCGGAGCGCCGGCACTCCGATTCCCAGCATCTCATCCGATGCCTCAAAAAATCCCAGCAATACATGCGGAATCGTCTGAAAAATCACCACTCCCACAAACATAATGCTCACAGCATACATGATTCCGCATTTCAATGCCTTGATAAACCGGTCCTTTCTTCCCGCGCCAAAATTGTAGGCCAAAATCGGCACCAGTCCATTGTTCAGTCCAAACACCGGCATGAAAACGAAACTCTGTAATTTAAAATATACACCAAACACCGCTGTGGCCGTGGAAGTAAAGGAAATCAGAATCAGGTTCATCCCATAAGTCATCACGGAACCAATGGCCTGCATGATCATGGAAGGCACACCAATCTTATAAATCTGCCCTACAATCTCTTTATCCAGCCGCAATCCCTTAAACTGCAGCTGAATATCATCATTCTTCTTATAATTAATAAAGAAGGCAATACTGCCAGCTATGATCTGTCCCGTCACAGTAGCCACAGCCGCACCTGCCACCCCCATCCGCGGCATACCGAACATACCGAAGATAAAGATGGGATCCAGTATAATGTTGATAACCGCTCCGGTTCCCTGGGTAATCATGATATAAAAGGTCCTGCCCGTAGACTGTAACAGGCGCTCAAACGTAAACTGCACAAACAGCCCGATAGAACAACTGCATACAATACTCAGGTATTCCACGCCATACTGCACAATCTGGACGTCCTGGGTCTGACTCAAATAAAAGGTACGGGTTCCGAACAGCCCCACCAAAAGAAAAAGAAGATAACTGATTCCCATCAGAATAACGCCGTTTGCTGCGGTATCATTGGCTTTCTTCTGCAGTTTCTCACCAAGCGACCTTGACAATACTGCATTGATACCTACACAGGTGCCAACCGCCACAGCAATCATCAGTGTCTGAATCGGAAATGCCAAAGATACTGCCGTCAGCGCATTCTCATTGATGCGCGACACAAAAATCGAATCTACTATATTATAAAGAGCCTGCACCAGCATAGACGCCATCATGGGCAGCGACATGCTGATCAGAAGTTTATTGACGGGCATGGTGCCCATTTTGTTTTCTTTTGTTTGTTCCATATGTCACCTCATTCTACTGAGAAAATCAAAGCAGTCCGAAAATCGGCTGCTTTGTTAATGTCAGAAATTTATGTTATTCAAGCTTTTCTCCTACCAGTCTGCGTAATTCAGAAATCCCAAAATTCCTTCATAGATATATCTAATGCAACAACAATTTTTTCTAAGCTAACAAGCGTGGCATTACGCTTGCCTGCCTCAATACCTGCTAAATATGTCCTGTCAATACCTGCTTTTAAAGCAAGCTTTTCTTGAGAAAGCCCCGCCTGCTTACGAAGAAACCGAATTCTATTTCCAACCTCTATGGTAATCATATTCACCCTTCTCCCATAAGTAAAACAGAATAAATGCATTATAAAAAAGTGTGTACTATAGTTCAACGGACTATGAGTAACATTCTTGCATTTTGTAAAAGCAGTGTTTTTACTATTCTTCATGAAACCGTTTATCCAGGCAGTCACAAGTCCTGTTCAAAGCCGTTTTTTATCAAAAAACCGACTATCCAATCCAATAGCAGATTGTCACATCCTTTTCCTTTTGGTATACTTGTATTAAAATACACCAGAAAGGACTATATATTACATGAAAAAAATACTCTATGTGCTGATGATCACCTCCCTATTCCTGTTATCCGCCTGCGGTAGTAGTTCCACTTCATCTAATCCAGACTCTACGGAATCAAAAACTATTCTTTCAAATCATGAAACAGAATCTTTGTCTGCTGAAAGCCAAGCGTTACCAGAAACAGAGTCTGCATTACCCGATAATCAATCCGATGATTCCACATTATCTGACTCTGCCGATTCATTAGATGATTTGACCCGTCAAGCTGAAGAACTTGCTGCCACCTCTGAAAAAATCACAGAAGGCGAACTATATGACTCCATCTCAGCAATTTACTCGGATGTTGTTATTCATACAGATTCAAACAACGACCTTTCTATACAGATAAATCTGAATCACGACACAGTCGAGGCTGATTCTCTCACCTTTTTTGAGACAATTATTTCCATGTGTTCATCCTGTGCCTTAGAAAGCTACTCTTCAAATATTTCTTTTACAATGATGGTGGACGGCGAATTTATTACAATATTATCTATGCTTGACTATGCTTCTTTGGCTAGTTTTTCAACAACAGAACCACTTTATATAGCTGACGAATATGAAGAAACCATCAAGTATATTTATTCAAACTTGTTTTCCAAAAACGATATTATGAACCAATTCGACAAACGCCTTGAATCTCTTGGAGAATAATACATTATCACATTCTAATTTCCGATTCATTGGCCAGTACAGATATCTCTGCCTTGTACTGGCCGTTTTTCATCGGGCATCTTCTGCTGTAAAAATTTATCTGTATTCTATATATCTTTTTATTTTTTCTCCTCCTTCTCTTTTTTCTCCTTTCGAATTTCGATTATACCGAAATTGTAATAATAGCAAACATATTATTACGAATTATTAATATATTTTTCGACATTTTCGAAATTATTTTATTTACAAATTCGAAACTCAATGTTATACACAGATTGTGGAGGTGATAACAGATCACAAAGAACATTACCGCACATGTGAGATCGCCAGGATGTTTATGCATCAGGTCGTGCGCCGGGTCGTCAAGGATGGTATCCTACATAATGATATCTGCGATGATATCACCCTGCCGCCTAAACCTCGTACAGAAAAGCGGGCCTTATATGAGATTGAGAAGAAAACAGTCTTTAAAGCCTATTTTAACAATGCAGACTGGACGCTTGTATATATCCTCTATGGCTGCGGTTTACGCCGGCAGAAAGTCCTTGCTTTAAAAGTCGAAGATATTGATTGAAAAAAGGAAACTTATCTATGTTAGAAATGTGATAGTTTTTGATGGGAACACACCGGTCTGGAAGACAATCCCGAAAACCCAGGATGGCCAGCGTTTCGTTCCCATCCCTGATGACCTGATCTTTGCTGTCTCTCGACACATACATGACTTTACAGCAAAGGACCCTATCGGCCTCAATAACGGCCCTGTTCTTCTTTTTACGACAATGGCAGCATGGTAACTAAATCAAGCTTCAGGGTCACTTGGATATAAAACTCATCATGGACGTATACGCCCATCTGGATGAGGAGAAGGAACAGGCCGTCGATAAGATAAATGAAGTCA
>CAJTOO010000048.1 GCA_910577735.1 uncultured Lachnospiraceae bacterium | reverse complement strand
TACAGATGGCACCTCAATGGTGTTGCGGTGCATAACAGTT
The DNA here is from genome assembly GCA_910577735.1 of uncultured Lachnospiraceae bacterium. GTDB lineage: Bacteria > Bacillota > Clostridia > Lachnospirales > Lachnospiraceae > UBA3282. Next base: position 13,727 of record CAJTOO010000048.1, on the reverse strand, counting down.
TATAAGTTTAACCTGAAGAGTGCAGAAGATATCTTGAAGAAATATGGGGGGATGTGGTATAGTAATTCATAGGATAAGTGGAATACCGCTTACACAGTTTTTATTATAATAAGGGCCAGTCAAGGTTTCGACAGGGGTCTTGCAGCTGGAGAAGCTATCCGCAGGCTGATGCGTTAAATCGCGAATCTAAATATAAACGCTGAAGATAATTTAGCATACGCTGCCTAATGGCAGCTGTCCGCCTTAGTGCACCTACACATTAAGAACCGGGCATCGACTATGTAGGAAACGACGCAGGGGACGCCTCTATCCTGCGGGCGTATCAGAGGCTACTGAACCCGCCGGGGTGTCTGTTTCCTGACGGGGGAGGGAATGAGGAGTCATCCGCAATGACAGACTATGATAGTAGAAGGACAGGGAATGGGCTTTTGGACACGGGTTCGACTCCCGTCTGGTCCATCAACGTAAAATAGCCGTAAATCCAAAAGTTTTTCGAAAACTAAGGGCTTACGGCCATTTTCATGAAAATTATATGTGCTTAAAATATAAGAAACTTTAAAAATAAATAAAATTTTGTCATACAATTTGTCATAAATTTAGGATATCTGCTTCGGACCAGGATTCTCTGGACACAATCTCTATTTTGCTGTAAAATAAATTGGTAATATATTATAATACATAGAGAGGGAAGCGTATGGCAGAGAAAACAAGTAAAACCAATGAAAATAGTTACAAAGTGGAGTTCCTGCATTCTGTTCGGACAAAGATTGTGGGGGCAATGGTGCTGGCGATGGTTATTTTGTCAGTCTGCCTGTCAGTGGTTCTGATCAGGAATCTCAGAATCCCTCTGCTGGAGACCAATCAAGGTTATCTGTATGACCTGGCAGTTGCTTATGGCGCTAATGTGGATGCGTCGATAGAGACAAAGGGCTATAATACGGCAACGGATTACTATAATCTGTCAGAATCCATTGGCGGAATCGGGCTTAAAGGTGTGGAATCCAGTTATGCTTATATGGTTTCGGAGGATGGCACGATGCTGTATCATCCCACCAAGGAAAAAGTCGGACAGCCTGTGGAAAATGAAGTGGTCAAGGGAGTTGTGGGGCAGTTAAAGTCTGGTGTGGTACCAAAACCGAATGTGGTAGAGTATGAATTTGATGGTGTTATAAAGTATGCTTCCTATTATGTTGCTGAACGTGGACATTGTATTCTTGTGGTTTCAGCAGATAAATCAGATCTGATGAAGAAGGTGAACCAGGCGACGTTCATCGGCACATGCTGTACGGTTATTCTGGTGATTCTTGCCAGCATTATAGGATTTTTCTTTATCAGTAAGATTGTGAACCCAATCATCAAGGTGACGGAGATTATTGGCCGTCTGGCACATATGGATTTCTCTGAGATTAATGGGCAGGCGAAGCTGACGGCCCGGAAAGATGAGACGGGTAAGATGAGCAGGGCAGTGGCAGAACTTCGTAATCAGCTTGTCAATGTAGTATCTGATCTGCAGGATCAGAGTCAACAGCTCTTTGAGGCATCTGATTCGCTTAATACAAACGCATCCGAGACGGCAACTACAGTAGAGCAGGTGGAGAAGGCAGTGGCAGAGATTTCAGACGGCGCGTCCTCCCAGGCAGACGAGACACAGAAGGCTACCGAAAATGTCATTCTGATGGGTAATATGGTGGAGGAGACTTCTCAGGAAGTGGATGAGCTCATTAACAATGCCAATGACATGAAGAAGTCCAGTGAGGAGGCCTTTGTCACGTTGACAGCGCTTGAGAAGATTAATGATCAGGCAAGACAGGCAATCGATGTGATATATGAGCAGACAAATACCACCAATGAGTCAGCCATGAAGATCAGAGAGGCAACTACACTGATCACCTCTATCGCGGATGAAACGAATCTTCTGTCTCTCAACGCCAGCATTGAGGCGGCGCGGGCAGGAGAGCAGGGCAGAGGTTTTGCAGTGGTGGCAGGTCAGATTCAGAAGCTGGCAGAGCAGTCCAATGACTCAGCACGTCAGATTGAGAATATTATAGATTCTCTGATCGAGGATTCTCAGAAGTCTGTGGCGACCATGGAAGATGTGAAGAAGATTATGAACAGCCAGAATGAGAGTGTTGGTCGGACCAATGAGATTTTCGCGGAAGTGCAGACCGGCATCACAGGCTCTATAGATGGCATTGGACGGATTGCAGATAAGACAAGGAAACTGGATGAGGCCAGAATAAATGTTGTGGACGTTGTGCAGAATCTGACGGCAATTGCCGAGGAGAATGCGGCCAGTACGGAGGAAACTTCCGCTTCTGTTACGGAAGTAAGCAGCATTGTATATAATATTTCAGAGAATGCGACACAGCTTAAGGATGTGGCGACACGTTTAGAGCAGAATATGAACATTTTCAAAATATAATAGGCAGAGAATAAATAAGATATAGAAAGACCATATATCCGAAGCGGTATACAGGAGAATTGGATGGACAAGAACGAGGGTGATTTTATCGTAGGCGGTTATCGGTTTGCAACAGTAGCGGACGCGGAGACTGCCAGGATGGAAGAAAAGAAAGTAGATAATCTGGAAAGGCATCTGGATTATCGTCAGCCGCAGAATGTGCTGCTGGTCTATAATAAGGCGCTTGACAACAAGGTATTTCTGACACCTGTTGGTTTCTCCTACCTGCACAAGATGCAGGGTGAAATGGTCAAGTGGGGTGTTCCGGCAGATAAGATTCGTCCGGTTCCCCTTTATGGAACTTACAGTAACAAGACGGAGAACAACAGTTCCATCAGAAAAAGCATTGCGGCCAGGCGTCCTAAGATAGAGTACCGGGGGCGGTTTATCACATCAGTACTGATTAATATTATTCTGGTGCTTTTAGTTGCTGCCATGATGGCAATCTCTTGGCGCAGCGATATGCCAAATATCATAAATTACCGTACAGCTCTGGAGAACCAGTACTCTCAATGGGAGCAGGACCTGACAGATCGTGAGAATGCTCTGCGGGAGGCACAGCGGGCGCTTGACAGTGCACAGTAAGCGACAGGGAAAGGCAGAGGCATATGGATAAATTGAAGATTCTTTTGGTGGATGATGAGAGTCGTATGCGTAAGCTGGTCAGAGACTTTTTAGTGAAAAGCAACTATGAAGTTGTGGAAGCGGAAGATGGCGAAGCAGCGCTGGACATTTTTTTTGAAGCAAATGATGTGGATCTGGTAATCCTTGATGTGATGATGCCCAAGGTGGATGGGTGGCAGGTATGTAAGGAAATCCGGGCATATTCCAAGGTCCCCATCATTATGTTGACAGCCAAGTCCGATGAGCGGGATGAACTTCTGGGATTTGAACTTGGTGTCGATGAATATATTTCCAAGCCATTCAGCCCCAAAATTCTGGTGGCCAGGGTGGAGGCAATCTTAAGAAGAACCAGTCAGGTCAGTGCAGATAAACTTTTGGAAGCGGGAGGAATCCGTATTGACAAGGCGGCTCACAGTGTGATGGTAGATGGACAGGTGGTAGAATTAAGTTATAAAGAATTTGAATTGTTATCTTATTTTATGGAAAACAAGGGGATAGCATTATCCAGGGAAAAGATACTGAACAGTGTTTGGAACTATGATTATTTTGGGGATGCAAGAACCATTGACACACATGTGAAAAAGCTTCGCAGTAAAATGGGTGAAAAAGGGGATTTAATCAAGACAATCTGGGGAATGGGCTACAAATTTGAAGTAGAATAACCATGCTGGTTGCGGATGGCAGTGTGGGGTGGGAGGTATAGGTATGTCCAAGCGCTGGTTTTATCAGGAGGAATTATTTTTTGCGCAGGAAAATAACAGCTTGCGGGAAATTAATCAGGATAAGATCATAGATATGTTGAATCGGAACGGCGCAGTTGGTGTCGTTGCCGGGTTTTATGAGGAAGGGTTTCCAATTTATTTTATCAGCTCTTTTGCACTGAATAATATTGGGATGACCTTTGAGCAGTTCATGAATGTTACTGGTGGGAAGTATTTGGAGGCAGTCTGTGATGAGGATAGGGCTGCATTTATAAAGTCTTTTATAAAGGGTGAGAACAGCAGCGAATATCGTTTGAAAAACAGTGCAGGAGAAGGCTTATGGGTGCAGGAGGAGAGAACCCAGTCCGAGGCATGTGACGGTAGGAAAATATGGATCAGCGCGGTGAGATTGACAGATGAAGTACGCCGGATCAGTCAGCTGAACCGAGAGGCATTTCAAATGCTGCAGGATTCTTATTTCAGGATCAGCACCGTAGATCTTAACAGAAATTTCATTACCGATATGAAGGTTGTAGAGAGTGAAGTAATGGAAATGGGACGTCTTCAGGGTGATTACAGGAAGACCATAGAACTTTGCGCTAATAATCATGTGAAAGAGGGAGACAGGGAAGACTTTGTTAATGTTTTGTCAGTGGAAAATCTAAAATCTGTCTTTTTAGGCGGTGGAAAGTCGGTTTATTTTAACTATCATCGTCTTGTGGATGGCGAATGGAAGTGGGTGCGGTCCCAAATTGTTCCTGTGGAGAATTTTTGTGAGACAAATGCCCGTGTCATGTGGTATGTGAGAAACATATCCGAAGAGAAGGCCAAGGAAGCCGAGATGACGGATAAGCTCTTAAAATCCAATGCAGAGCTGATTCAGGCGAAACAGGAACTGGAGGAAGCAAACAGGCGGATTAACGAATCCAATATTGCACTTCGCAGGACTCTGAGCGTGGAAGAACAATATAGGCATGCGATTATTTCAGAGGCTGTATTTGTTTATAATGTGAATGTTTCCAAGAACTTGATTGAACAGGACTTCTTTGAGATCAGAGATGGACAGATGACTTCGGTATTGCCATTGGTCGGTCTGCAGGCGCCTTGTGAGGCCGATGATTTTTTCTATCGGTGGAGTAAAGAGATGGTGTTTCCGGAAGACCGGGAACTCTTTATACAGACAATCAACACAAGGAATCTGCTGGAGGCATATGAGCGTGGCGAGACGGAATTGATTGTGGAAGTGGAATCGGCAGGTTTTGACGATACGCCGCAGATTCTGCGTCACACAATTTTGCTCACGAAGGATACGGAGAGCGGAGATATTCTGGCACTCAGTAATGCAAAGGATATCACAGATACAAGAAGAAAGGAACGGGATGCAAGACGGGCATTATTAGATGCTTATGAGGCGGCTGACCGTGCAAGTTCTGCTAAGACAGATTTCCTTTCCAAGATGTCCCATGATATCAGAACACCGCTGAACGCTATTATAGGTATGACGGCTATTGCCGGCACCAGACTGAACGATCCGGAGGGCGTGGCAGAGTGTCTTGGTAAAATTTCCTCAGCCAGCAAACATTTGCTTTCCCTGGTCAATGAAGTGCTTGATATGAGCAGGATTGAATCGGGTACAATGTCTTTTAATGAAGAGGACTTTAATCTGTTCGATATGGTCGATAATCTGGTCAAGATGACTGCATCAGAGGCAGAGACCAAGAGACAGAAAGTAGATATCACCACACACAATCTGCCCCATGAAAACGTGACGGCGGATATGATGAGAATCCAGCAGGCACTGGTATGTATTTTGACCAATGCCATTCGCTATACACCGGAGGAAGGGGATATCAGTATTGCTGTCACGGAGAAACCTTCGCCGCAGAGTCATACAGGCCGCTATGAATTTGTTTTCCAGGATAATGGAATCGGTATGTCAGAAGAGTTTTTGGAGAGGATATTTGAGCCTTTTGAGAGAGCGGAAGACGTACGAATCAACAAGATTCATGGTACAGGGCTTGGGTTGACGATTTCGCGCAATATCATTCAGATGATGGGCGGCGATATTGAGATTGAAAGTGAACAGGGAATCGGAACGATAGTCACAGTCACCATTCCCCTGAAATATCTGGATAAAGATCAGGCAGACGGACTTAATCTGGAAGGCAGAACAGTGCTTGTGGTGGATGACAGCCGGTTCATCTGTGAGAGCACTTGCATATTGCTGCAGAATCTCGGCATGAAGGGTGAATGGGTATTGTCCGGAGAGGAAGCAGTGGCGCGTGTGATTGAGAAGAAGCATAAGGGAGAGGAACTTTTTGCCATACTTTTGGACTGGAGCATGCCGGGTATGGGAGGCCTTGAAACTGCCAAAGCGATACGCAGACAGGCACAGTCTGAGGTGCCCATTGCTGTGGTCTCTTCTTTTGACTGGGTGAATATTGAGATGGAAGCGAGGGTGGCAGGGATAGACGGCTACATCATGAAGCCGCTCTATAAGAACCGGCTGCTCAATACGTTCAAAGGATTTTTACCGAAGGAAAATGTGGAGGAGCATAATAATTCCCTGGAAGAGATAGGGAAAAGGGATTATTCAGATAAGCGGCTTCTGGTGGTGGAGGATAATGACTTGAACCGGGAGATTGCCACAGAGATCCTTTCTATGACAGGCGTCAAGATTGAGACGGCAGAAAATGGAAAAGAAGCAGTAGACATGATGCTGGCTTCCGCACCGGGATATTATGATCTGATTCTGATGGATATTCAAATGCCTGTCATGAACGGTTATGATGCAACCTGTGCGATACGCGCGTTAGAACGGGAGGACGCAAAGAAGATTCCCATTGTGGCTATGACAGCCAATGCTTTTTTGGAGGATGTGCAGAAGGCAAAGGCCTCTGGCATGAATGAACATATGATGAAGCCATTAGATATTGAACAGCTGCAGAATATGCTGGCACGCTGGTTAGGCTAAAAGGAAGATACCGATTTTCGTCTGCGGACGGGGTCGGTATTTTTATTACGTAGAAAGATATTTTATTTTTCTAAAAAAAGTCTTAAATGTGGAAAGATACTCTTGATTTTTGATGAAAAGATTGTATTCTAAAAAATGAATGTGTGGAGCTTATGTTTCACGGCAGCAGTATACGGAAAGGGTATGGGTTTTACGATGAAAAGACAGTACATAAAATTCCCTCGCAAAGCTTTGGCAGTTTTACTTGCATCAGCATGTACAGGCATGATGATGACGGGCTGCGGCGAAGAGACAGCAGAGGAAGAGACAGCAGAGGAAGAGACAGTCAGTGAAGCGATTCCTGTAGAGGTTCAAAATCCGGAGGCAGGAACACTCACGTTAAAGAATGAATTCGTGGGCACAGTAAGCCCGGAGGAATTTGTGTATGTGATTCCCATGGTGTCAGCGGAGGTCTTAAGTGCTGATGTGGCGGTGGGTGATACGGTAGTAGCCGGACAGGAATTATGTAAACTTGATTCTGAGGCGGCGCAGCTGCAGCTTGCCAGTGCGCAGGCTCAGTATGAGAGTGTGGAAGCCAATGTGGATGCGGCGCAGGTGGGCTATGAGATTGCGCAGGCCCAGTATGAGAGTGCCATTGCACAGATAGATATTCAGAATGAACAGACCCAGCGGCAGAAGGACCTGCAGTTGTATCAGATGCAGATACAGATTGACAGCATCAACAATGGGATTGATGATATCAATGAGCAGATGGCAGATTTAAGTGAAGATAAGAAAGATGCCCAGGAGCAGAAGGACGATTTAAAGAAGGCGAAGAATAAGGCCAATGCATATGCAGAGCAGGCGGAAGCAGCCTATGGACAGGCACAGGCCGCGTATAGTGCGACGATAGATTCTTATGAGTATTATGATAAGCAGGCGGCATATCAAAGGGCGGTGGCAGAGGTTACAAGGCTGGAGTCACCAGGAGTGGAAGAATCATATCCACCAGATAAGGATTATGCTACCGATTTACAAAAAGCAAAAGATGATTTAAAGGCGGCTGGCGAGGCTTTAAAGGCAGTAGAAGAAGAAATAGAATACTATAAAAAATCCTTAGACGATGCCAGAGTAGCCATGTCATCCGCCCAGTCAGCGGTATCGCAGACAGAGTCAGCGTATGAGCAGGTCAAGGCGGGTATTGAGTCCATTGAGGACGGTCAGGAGCAGCTGAACAGTACCCTGTCCGATACATACAAAAGCCTGGAACAGACAGAGGCTATCAAGAATATGACAGAAGCCAGCCTCAATATAGACACCACACCGGTGCAGGATGCCAATAAGAAAACGGCGGCACTGGGGGTCGATTCTGCAGCAGCTACAGTCAATTCAGCCAAAGTAGGTGCACAGGGGGCAAAGGTTGCCATCGACAGCGCGGAGTATCAGCTGGATATGTATACCCTGACGGCGCCCATTGACGGTGTGATTGAGGCAGTCAATGTGAAGGAGCATGACTTTGCTTCTCCCAGTGGACCGGCTTTTGTCATCTCCAACAAAAACACCATGACAGTCACTTTCAACGTGAGCGAAGGAATCCGCAACACCCTTCGGGTGGGACAGAAGATACAGGTGGACCGGAACGGGAAGCTGTATGATGCGGCGATTACCGAGATTGGTACAATGATTGATCAGACCACGGGATTATTTGCGGTCAAATCCTGTGTGAGCACACCGGATGCCAGTCTGCTGACAGGCAGCAGTGTAAAAGTCATTGCAGATACATACAGTCAGGGCGATGCGCTCCTGATTCCTTATGATGCGGTATATTATGATGACAGCCAGCCCTATGTCTATGTGACAGAGAGCGGCATTGCCAAACGCCGGGATGTGGAGACTGGTATTTTTGATGCAGAAACCATTACCATCTTATCAGGACTGCGTGCGGACGAGGTGCTGATCACAAGCTGGTCTGCGAACTTAAGAGACGGAGCGGAGATATCGGTACAGGATAGCGGGAACAAGGAGACTGAGGCAGAATAGACGCAGGCGCGGAAGTTTGTGCAGGAGCGTCACAAATTATCCGGATGTGTCTTTGGCAGAAACGCTTCGGAATGGAGAATAGCATGAGTTTGACTAAATTAGCCTTAAAAAGACCCGTATCCATAGCCATGATTATTCTGGCGCTGATAGTATTCGGTCTGTCATCAGTTGTGAGTTTTCGCCTGGAATTGACACCGGATATGGAGCTTCCCATGCTTTTGGTCTATACCATCTATCCGGGTGCGGATCCGGAGAGTGTGGAGGAACTGGTGACCAAGGAAGTGGAAGCCGCGGGTTCCGAGCAGAGCGGTGTGACAACTTACACCTCACAGTCTGCAGAGAATATGTCCATGGTCATGTTCCAGTATGAGTACGGAACGGATTTAAAAGATGCTTATATGGATTTAAAGACGGCTTTGGATACAGCAAAGGCATCCATGCCGGAAGATGTAAATGAGCCGATGGTCATCGAGATGTCCATGGATCAGATGGAGACCATGGATATCTCGGTCACGGCAGTGGGTGACAGCGATGTGTTGAGTTATGTTAACGATACTTTGGTAACAGAACTTGAGACGATTTCCGGTGTGGCGGATGTCACTGTGTACGGCGGTCATGAGAATTATATCAGAGTACAGCTCAATTCACAGGCCATGAAGCAATATGGTATCTCCATGAGCACGATCGCACAGACTATCGGTTCCATGGATTTTACGGTTCCGGCTGGAAACGTGAGTCAGGGTTCCCAGAATATTGCGGTATCCAGCAGCGCGGATATTTCGGGCGTGGTACAGATTCAGAATATTCCCATTACCACGGCGAAAGGACAGATTATTCCGCTTTCAGAGATTGCCCATGTCAGTGAGAGCCAGATGGATGCCTCCAGCATAAGCAGATATAACGGTCAGGAAAATGTGACCATTGCCATTACCAAGAAGAAAAGTTATGGTACGGTGGATGTCACCAGGGATGTGAAACGGACCTTGGACAGAATGCAGGCAGATAATGATACTGTGGAAATCAGTGTCATTTATAATGCCAGTGATATGATTCAGTCGTCGCTCACATCGGTGGGAAATACGCTGCTCTTAGGCGTTGTGTTTTCCATGCTGGTGCTGTTTATCTTCTTTGGAGATCTGCGGGCCAGCCTGATTGTGGGAAGTTCCATGCCCATTTCTTTATTTGCCACCATGATTGGTATGAACATGATGGGATTTACCTTTAATGTTGTGACCATGGGAGCTTTGGTTATCGCCATCGGTATGATGGTGGACAGTTCCATTGTGGTGTTGGAAAGCTGTTTCAGATTAAAAGATGAAACGGGAGAATACTGGGAATCAGCGCTTAAAGGAACTGGTATTGTAACGGCTTCCATTGTCGCTTCCACGATAACCACAGTTGTGGTGTATCTGCCGTTAAGTACCATGAAAGGATTGTCAGGACAGCTGTTTACAGAGCTTGGTATGACAATTATCATGGCCATGCTGGCATCTTTGGTCATGGCGATGACGATCATCCCGCTGCTGTTTTCTAAATTTAAGCCACAGGAGAAGAAAGAACTGCCAGTCAACGTATTACTGAGAAAGATAAACAGCAGCTATGACAGACTGCTTCGTAAGTTACTGCCCAAGAAAGGCCTGGTGGTCTGTGTTTCGGTTATCCTTCTGGTTGCGGCCTTTATGCTGGTCAGCCATATACATACGGAATTGATGCCGAGCATGGATGAGGGTGCATTTTCCATTACGGCAAGTTTCCGGTCTGGAACGAAGATGGATGTGATTGAGGAGCAGACAAAGTTCCTGGAAGAAATGGCGGAGACGGATGAAAATGTGGGGCGTTATTCTTTCAGCGTTTCCGGTGCCACTGCTTCACTGACAGCCTATCTTTCTGATGAATGTGAACTCTCTACAGGCGAGGTTATCGAGCGTTATACCAGAGAGCTGGCGGATAAGACCAATATGGATATCAGCATCCAGGCAACTGGAGCCAGCATGACGAGCATGATGGGAAGCGGTATCGAAATAGACCTGGAAGGACGTGATCTGGGTGACCTGAAAGCGGCGTCCAAGCAGGTACAACAGATGCTCCAACAGATTCCGGGTGTCTTACAGACATCCTCTAATATGTCCGATGCATCTACCCAGGCGAAGGTGGTCATTGATCCATTAAAGAGTATGGCGGTGGGACTTGCGCCCATGCAGGTAGCGGGAGAAATGTACAGCACCTTAAGCGGCACGGAGGCTGCCAAGCTGACCAGAAGCGGCGAAGAGTTTTCAGTGCGGGTGGAGTATCCGGAGGGCGAGTATGATAATATGAACGACCTCTTGAACATAACATTGGCCACACCTTATGGAACCCAGGTGCCATTGTCGGAGATCGCTTCGGTAGAGTATGTGGATTCACCGGTCACACTGACACGCGTGGACGGTATTTATCAGGTGGCGGTGACAGCAAGTACCACGGATGAAGCCAGGTTTACGGCGCAGGAAGCTGCTGATGAGGCTATGGAGCAGATGGTTCTGCCAAGGGGAGTTTCCCGAGCCACTACGATGATGGATGATATGATGATAGATGAATTTACGGCGATCATCACAGCGATATTTGTGGCGGTATTCCTTATTTTCCTGGTAATGGCGATGCAGTTTGAGTCGCCCAGATTTTCCATGATGGTCATGATGAGTATTCCCTTTGCGCTGATTGGATCCTTTGGACTTCTGTATCTTACAGGATCCACCCTCAGCATGGTGTCACTCATGGGTGTGCTGATGTTAGTCGGTATTGTGGTGAATAACGGTATCCTGTATGTGGATACGGCAAACCGGCTGCGGGAAGAAATGTCTCTTGAGGAGGCATTGATCCAAAGCGGACAGTTGAGACTGCGTCCTATTCTGATGACCACAGTGACCACAATCTTATCCATGGTGCCTATGTCACTGGGAATCGGAGAGGGATCTGTCATGATGGAAGGTATGGCATTAGTTATCATTGGTGGACTGATAGCGTCCACAGTGCTGATTCTTCTGTTGATGCCCACGTTCTATCTGATCATAGATAAGAGGAGCCGTAAGGAAAAGAGGATACAAAAGAAAGAGGCAAGGCTGGCGGCGAAGGAAGAGAAGAAGAATAGGCATAAGGAGTCATAAACATAAAGAAATCTGCTAAGGGAAATCATGTTTGATGGCTGATGAATTATGGAGTGTGTTGTAAATAGATAAAAGTGTTGTAAATAGATAAAAGCCAGGATATGATTTGACGTATCCTGGCTTTTATGAATACTATCGGAAATCGATGCCCTTATCTGAGTTTACGGAGTGAATATCGTAATAGAGATTGATTTTTAATAGAAAACCGGAACGTTGGATGCATCGTTTAGCGTATCCGGAATCCGTTTTTACCGTTCCTCTTTATTTCATAGAGGGCTTTATCCGCATTTTGATACAGAAAATTGTAGGATTCACTGTGTGATACAAAGGCGGCTCCAATACTTGCGGAAAGGTTTTGGGCCGGATATTTTTCATTCAGATTCTTGTGTACCAGACTGACAAATTTCGTCAGCATTGCTTCCGCTTCGGTTACGGTAATCTTGCGTCCGACAAAGACAGCAAATTCATCGCCGCCAAGACGGGAAACCACATCTTTGTTTCGATTAAAGAAGTTCTCCAGAAGCTGGCTGAAATCCTGCAGCACTTTATCGCCCACGGGGTGTCCAAGCTGGTCGTTGACCAGTTTAAAATTATCCATATCAATGATGAGAAGAAGTCCCTGACCGGGATTTTCCTCCAGGGCAAAACGAATATGTTCTTCAAAACCATTTCGATTCCAAAGGTTTGTCAAAGGATCCCGTTTGGCTTTCTTCCGGATGATACTCATTTCCCGCGAAAATTTAGAAGTTACGGCAAAGAGAAGTAAGGCAGCAGCAATGGCCACAATCAACATGGGAAATTCTATTCGCCAGAGATTCTGAAAAACCATCTTGCGATTCATACATGTGACGAAGTACCAGTCAGTGTTTTCAATCAAGTTGATGTTGACGAAATATGTACTGCCGTTATCACCGGGGACTTCGGTCTGACCGATTACATTTGCATCCAGCAGACCGCTGATATTCTGGTACAATACGGAATCCATTTCAGCAGATAATATGCTTCCAACCAGAGCAGGCGTGGAAGCCGCTACAATCATCCGATTCTCCCGGGTAACAAAAAAGGCGTTTTCAATTTCAGTTGCAGTGATTTCTTTCGCCAGCTGTGCAGCATAATCCAGATAGACATCAGCGGCTAATATACTTACAGCGGGCCCCGTGCTGAGTCTGGCAGTCACACTTACACAGGTGCCGCCGGTCATGGCATCCACATAAGGCTCGCCGAAGGCAAAGGCATCATGCCCCAGACCTTCCTGATACCAATCCCGTTCGGTTACAACAAAATCGTCACCGGGAATCCAGCCGGAGGAATCGTAATAGTTGCCCTGATCGTCTCCCAGATACAGGCCATAAGGATAGGCACTGTGTGTACCGGCACTGGTATCCATCATCTTGTAGGTTTCAGCTTTTTCCAGACCAATTTGTTCAGCCATGGATTTATAAATCGTCATTTCCTGTAAGACAGAATCGGCCCATGTGCTGATATCTTCCGCGTAGTTTTGCGATTCCAGAGCAAGTTTTGCTTTCGATAATGTTGTTATTTCATTTCTTACCAGAATAAAATAAATCACAATCATCAGAAGGACAATAGGGACAATCGTGCATACCAGTTTTATATTGGTCCAGATATATCTTGATTTCTGTTTCAATGAAATTCCCCCTGAATATAGTCAATATCGTTTTGACTATTCAATATTTCGTAATAATTATAGCAAGGGTAATTCGGGAAGTCAATTCGGGGAAATAAAAGGCAGCTTTGAAAGGTAAATTCTTTTATAGCCTGCCCGGGCACCTCAAATTTTTCAA
>CAJTOO010000047.1 GCA_910577735.1 uncultured Lachnospiraceae bacterium | reverse complement strand
AACGGCAGAAATTACTATGTTAATTTGTATAAATATCAATATGTCAGTACACTAGTTCAAAGCATATTTTGGTAAGAATATCAAAAATAGAGTATAATGCAATAATTAAATTTGAAGACATATTAAATACTATTCTTCCTTCGGGAGATATATCGCAGTATATATTTTTGAAATCGTATCTGACGGGGACTTCAGATAAATATTTATAGAAAGCTATAAAACTGTTTTGGCTACTCCATATTAATTCTTGAAGGGTACTAATCATGCTTTGGCAATCTGTTAAATATGCATAACGGAATTTATTATTATCTAATTTATTAATAACAATATTCAATTCTGGATTGGTTAAAAATTCTGGTGGATATAGATTCGGTAGTGATTCAGTAAAATATTTTGCGAATATATCCTTAGGTAAGTCAAAGTCGGAATCTAAACCGGCTCGTGTTATACCTTGTGGTAGAAAGTCAAGAAAATGGTAATATTCATCTGAGGAGCTAAAAATTTTGTCTCGAAATAAATCATATAAGTTAATGCAAGTAGAATCTAAATCATAAAAAATATCATCTCCAGGATATGAATAAAGAGTCTTTTCAGGTTGTTTATATTCTTCAATATAGAAGAGGGTATCACTGGAAGGATAAGTAGTGGTTGTGGTTCCGTTGGTATAATAAAATTTAGCATTCATAAAATGCGCTCCTAAATAGTTGGTTTTAGTAGGTTGCTTTGTTTCTCCATTGAAAGCTATTATTTTTCTTATCATTCCCTTTTTCATCAACACTGCTACTCGTAGCAGGCCAGTTGATTTTCCATTCAAAATACTCGTCCTCTGAAATTACTCCACTTTTCAACTGCTCTTTCCGCAGACACCACTCCCGCATGAAATCATTGACTAAACCGTACTCTAGCCACATACCTACTGGGGCATGAGCAGGCCAGTCGTCATTGTCATAGTAACGTACCGATTTATCATCAGAAGCGTTGCATTTGCCGGGATTGCGAACAAGCTGAAATAAATGGATTGTGTTGCGGTCATCTTCATCAAGCCAAAGGAATGTGAGCATAATATCTTCGGCGCAACCGGGGGTAACACCTATAAAATGGATATAATTGACATTCAGTATCTTTGCCATTTCCATTAAAGTGTTGTTTTTGGGAACACGATAGCCAGATTCATACTGTGCGATACGAACATCAGCATTGCGTTCCTCATATCCTAATTTCAAACCTAGTTCACGCTGTGTCAAGCCCCGGAACGTGCGTATTCTCTTTATCCGTTCTCCTAATACCATGTTAATTCTGTCCTTTCTGAAATCATATATTTTAAGGAAATCATTTCTTTTGATATCTCATGTATATTTTTGCCGAAAATCCCTTCTGTTTACTGTGCTTTTCTTTTACTCTTTTAAATTCCTTAAATCCTAATGCAGTATAACAGCGGATAGCGGCAATGTTGACATCTGTAACGTCAAGTACATAATCTTCATAGGAACTCTGTATCATACTTTCTTCCAACATAGATGTAGCAATTCCTTTTCTTTGGTATGTATTTCGGACGGCGACAAATTCAATATAGCCTGTGGTTGGCGGATAGTCTAATGGTGATTCAAATTCTTCTTTTAACACTAAATTTGCAATGTTCCCTTTGATAAATCCAAAATTTTCTTTATAAGAAGCTATGTCTGTTGTCGCGGCTCTGCCATTGCAATCAGATATAGCCACGACACCAACTACTTCATTTTTGGATTCTGCCACATAAAATTTTGAAATCTGTATGCCTGTACTGATTGCGGCTGCTACGGTATGTGAATTTTTGCATAATACATCAAAGTCTTTTTTGAATCCCTCTGCGATACACAAAGCGATATCACTTCTATCATTTTCATTAGCTTGTCTGATATTTATGTTCATGTAGTTTCCTTTCAAAAGTTTGGTTGTTTTATTCACTATATTTTAGCACATTTCAAATAATACAGCAACAAAAACTTATCAAAAATGCTAAATTTAATAAAAAAGATAAGTTTAACAAATAAGCTATTGACAATAACAGAAATGTTAAGTGTAATTCAAACACAGAACTTAACAAAAACGCTAAACAAAAAGGAGGATATTGAATGAGGAATGAACTATTTGTAACTGCCGGGGAGGTAGCGCAGGAGTTGGGCGTTTCCAAACCATTTGCTTACAAATTAGTACGACAGATGAATGAGGAACTGGAAGAGAAAGGTTTTATCACAATCGCCGGACGTGTCAGCAGAAAATATTATGAAGAAAAATTCTACGGCATGGTGCAGGCGGCGAACTAAGGAGGGCGAACTATGGCGGCATATAAAGATGAACAGCGTGGAACATGGTATGTATCGTTCCATTATTATGACTGGACGGGGAAGAACTGTCGGAAAGTCAAGAGAGGTTTTAAAACCAAAAGAGAAGCTACGGAGTGGGAACATCATTTCCGCATGAAAGAAGCGGCTGACTTGGATATGACTTTCGGGGAATTTGTGCAGGCGTATACAAGAGATATGAAGCCGAAGCTGAAGCACAATACTTGGCTGACAAAGGAGCATATCTTACGCACAAAATTGCTACCGTACTTTGAGAACAAGAAAATGTGCGATATTCGTGCAAAAGATATTATCCAGTGGCAGAATGAGCAGATTTCCTATCGTGATGAAAAAGGGAAGCCCTATGCGCCGACTTATCTGAAAACTCTGCAATCTGAATTGAGCGCATTGTTTAATCATGCGGTGCGGTTCTACGAATTAAAAAGCAATCCTGTTGTCAAAGCCGGGCCGCTTGGGAAAGGGAAAGCAGAGGAAATGCTTTTTTGGACGAAAGAGGAATATCTGAAATTCATTGAAGCAGTAAAAGACAAGCCATATTCCTATCAAGCATTTCAAATTTTATACTGGTGTGGCTTGCGTGTTGGCGAACTTTTAGCACTCACACCGCAGGATATAGATTTTGATAACAAGGTCATTCGGATAACAAAATCTTATCAGCGGTTAGAGGGAAAAGATGTGATAACAGACCCAAAGACACCGAAAAGCAAGCGCAATGTCAGTATGCCGGATTTTTTGTGTGAGGAATTAAAAGAGTATATCGGCAGGCTGTACGGGTTTCTCCCGACTGACCGTATCTTTCATCTGACAAAAAGTTTCCTACACCATGAAATGACGAGAGGGGCAGGGAAAGCAGGGGTAAAGCGCATTAGAATCCACGATTTAAGGCATTCGCACGTTTCGTTGTTAATCAGCATGGGATTTTCAGCGGTATCAATCGGGAACAGGGTAGGGCATGAAAGCGTGGATATTACGTTTCGATACGCCCATATGTTCCCGACAGAACAGATACAAATGGCAGAGTTGTTGAACGCAGAATTTAAGGAGGGTACAGAAGCATGAGCGGCACACATAAATATCCAACAATCAGTTTTCGCATTTCTCCCAGAGAAAGGGAAGAAATCGAAGCAAAGATTTTTGCAAGCGGCATGAAAAAGAAAGATTATTTTGTCCGTTCCTGTATTTACAATCGTGTATGCGTGGTAGGGAAGAAAGAAACTGTGTATCAGATTGTGGAAAAATTACAGGAAATGCAGAACCGTATGGAAGAACTGGCAGGGCAGATAAAAGGCGAAAAGCCAGAGGTTGCTACCGAAGAAATCAAAGAATTACAGACATCTTATGAGGATATGTTAAAGGCAATTCTTTGGATGTTGGACGGAGCAAAATATCTGTGGCAGGGTAACGCCAACGGAGAAGAAAAAAGCCCCGACAGCGGCAACTGTTAGGGCTGTGATAACTGGAAAACCTCTGTTATCAATATCACAATATCAGTATAGCAGAGGTTTCTTCCAGTGACAACGATTTTTCAGAAATGGAGGGCACTATGGAAGAAACAAAAACAGAATTACAGTTAATAAAGTTGTCAGAGATACAGTCGCAGGAAGTTTCTTGGCTGTGGTTTCCGTTTATCCCTTATGGCAAGCTGACAATCGTACAAGGCGATCCGGGGGACGGAAAGACAACATTTATATTGAACATAGCGGCGAAGCTGTCTAAGGGAGAAAGTTTAGACGGTGGAATAAATTTTACAGAGCCTTTGAATGTCATCTATCAGAGTGCGGAGGACGGTCTTGCTGATACGGTAAAGCCACGGTTAGAACAGGCAGGGGCAGACTGTGAGAAAATCTCGGTCATTGATGAAAAGATAAAATCCCTTTCCATGATAGATGAACGGTTGGAAGAAGCTGTTATAAAGACAGGCGCAAAGCTACTGATTTTAGACCCGATACAAGCCTATTTGGGCGGCGGTATGGATAATGAACAAATCCAGCAAGCTGGATTGGCGAATGAAGCAAGGGATATGACGAAGAAATTAGCGGCACTGGCAGAGAAATACCAGTGTGCGATTGTTCTTGAAGCCGATTGGAACAATCGGCTTGGGCATAATGAACAATGCGAACAAAGTTCGCATCAGCGGCAGGAAATAAAGCGGCATATAGAGGCATGGGTTCGATTGATTTCTTTGCAGTTGCTAGAAGTGTTCTTTTAGTCGGCAGGGTAGAGGGAGAAGAAAATATAAGGGCTGTGGTGCAGATTAAAAACAACCTTGCAGCGTTCGGACACCCGAAAACGTTTGTACTGTCAGAGGACGGTTTTCAGTGGCTAGGGGATTATGAGATTACTGCTGATGAAGTGTTAGGCGGCATTGCCCCGAAAGCAAATAAAATGGAACAGGCTAAGCGTCTGATTCGGGAACTGGCAGAAACAAATAACGTCATACAGAGCAATGAGATTTTCAATCTAGCGGACGAACAGGGCATATCGAAGCGGACACTGGAAAACGCAAAGAAAGAGTTTGGTATCCGGGCAAAGCGGATAAACAATACATGGTATTGGGAACTGGATAAAATCAGATAGTGACGGACAGGCAGGGCAACAGCGCAACAATGCAGGGTATTAGAATTTTGCAGTCTTGGAATTGCGCTCTTGAAGATTGCAAGGTTGCAAAAATTATAGACATTGCAATGTTGCGGTGTTGGGAGAGAGCCGGAAAGCGGCGGTATCAAGGCGGCGAAAAGCCGCCCACCGTCAGTTAGGACGGAAAGGTCTCCGCTCCGCTTCGGTCGGTGCAGAGCAGACGTCCCCCGGACGTCTTGCACCCCCGGAGGGCGCAAAGGCACTTTTGATAGAGCGTAGCCTGTCGAAAGTGCTTTTGCGTTACTTTCGCAGAAAGTAACAAAGGCTATGCGCCGTATCCGGCGCTCATTACCCGATAAGGGAGAAAGGGAAATTGATTGAAGCGGACTATCAGCGTTATGACAGGAAAAGGCTCTGTCAATCATAACAGCAGAAAATTCCATGCAAAGAACACTGACCCGGAGCGGAGTCGTATGAATGTGGAATACTGCAACGAAAATATCAAAGACGTATACCACGAATTATTTGATGAAGCACTCGCCCGGTACAATGAGAAGCAGACAAGAAATGACCGTAAGATTGATGATTATTATGAAAAAATCTGTTCCGGAAAACAGGAGAAGCCATTCCATGAGATTATTTTGCAGATAGGCAACAAGGACGATATGGGGGCAAAGACAGAGGACGGACAGCTTGCGGCAAAAATACTTGATGAATATATGCAGGACTTCCAACGGCGCAATCCTACATTAAGAGTGTTTTCGGCACATCTCCACATGGACGAAGCCACGCCACACCTGCATATAGATTTTATACCCTATACGACTGGAAGCAAGCGGGGGCTTGAAACAAGGGTGTCATTAAAAAAGGCACTTGCGGCACTTGGATTTAAGGGCGGCACAAGGAGCGAAACAGAACGCAACCAGTGGGCAGCGGCAGAAAAAGAACGGCTTGCGGAGATTATGCTACAGCATAATATTGAGTGGGAGAAAAAAGGAACACATGAGAAGCATTTATCTGTTTTAAATTTTGAGAAGCAGGAACGACAGAAAGAGGTTGCGGAACTGGAACAGACAATCTCTGGCAGTAAAGAGGAATTATCCGATATTCTTCATCAGCAGATAGCAGCAGGACGGGAAACGGAGCAAATACGGAAAGAGGGCGAATTGATCCAGCAGGAAGTATTGGAACTTACCGAAACAAACCATCTGTTAAAAGAGCAGACGGAAACGCTGACAGAGGACAAAGAAAAGTTGTTATCCGAAAATGAAAAGTTGGAAAAACAGCAGAAAAAGTTACAGCAGGAAATCAATAAAATGGTACAGTCAAAGGAAGTCATGGAGCGCAATATACACACCTATGATGAAGATGTGAAATGGCAGTTAGCAGAGCCGGGGGCATTGATGAGCGCAAAAGCATATCGGGATAAAAAGGCTTTACCGCTTGTGGAGAAATTGAAAGAAGTTGTAAAAAATTTGACTATCAAGTGCGTACAGCTTACGGAGCAGGGCAGGAAGCTGATCGCTAAAGTAGACGGGCAACAAGTACAGATTAACTGTTTGACGAATAAGGTCATGGAGCAGAGCGACACCATAGACCGATTGCAGGAAAAAGCGGCTGATTTGGGGCGTATGGAGCGTCATTTAGGCAGAGAACAGGTGCAGTCGATAGTGGAACGGTCAAAGGCATTAGAACAGGCCGAAAAGGCAAAGAAACGCCCGAAACGTGCCTTTGAAATGAGCCGATAAGAAAGGGGATTGATAGGATATGACAGATATGGAAAAGAAAGTGATGATACGGCTGTGCGCTAAAATCGTAGCGGATACAGACCTTTACGAAACGGACAGGGAAGTGCAAAATCTGATAGACTGGGTATGTCTGTCGGAGCAGATAAAGGAAAACAATAATACAATCCGCAATCTGACCGGGGAATATAAGAAGATAGAGCCGGGTTGCCGGGAGGGAGTACGGGCGCAGTTGGAGCGTATGAAAGAACTTTGCAGAGAGCGCAACAGTCTTTATGAGAAACAGAACGATTTGAAAGGGCAGAAACAGAAGATTGAGAAGTTGTTGGAACGATAAGAAATGTGGGGCGTAGCGGTTGCTATGCCCTGTATTTTATAATAGCAAGTAGAGAATGGAAGTAGTATAATTAAATGGAGAAATCAGGAGTGAGGAAATGATATGAATAAGAAAACAGAACAATCAAGAATAGCGTATAATAAAATAGCATCTGAATATGATGCGTCAAGGGAAGGACAATATACAAGATTTCATATTATGGAACTATCTAACACTATAGATTTGCATGAGGGTAATGTTGTCCTTGATGTTGCATGTGGAAATGGAACTCTGCTGCGAGAATTATCGAAAAAAGCAAAAATCCAAGCAAATGGAATAGATATATCTGAGAACATGATTTGTTCTGCAAAGATGCGATACCCTAATATGAGTTTTGAGGTCAAACCATGCTATCCGCTTGAATGGAGTAATGAAAGTATTGATATTATAACTGTATGTTGTGCGTTTCATCATTTTGACAATCCGCAAGGTTTTGTAAACGAGTGCAAAAGAGTTTTAAAGAAAAACGGTACAGTGTATATAGCTGATCCTAATTTTGGAGCAGTAGTCAGATTTATAGCAAATAAATTTTGGTTTCCCTTTTCAAAAAGTGGAGATGTAAGAATATACAGCAAAAAAGAGTTAAAGGAAATCTTTTACAACTGTGGATTTAAAACAGTGCAGGTTTATAGAAAAGGGGAAGGGGTGTTTCTTAAAGCTGAAAAATGAGCATCAAATTTTCGTCTGTAAGAAAGGCAGAATATTTTTCCTTAGCAATGATTTGAACATGGTGCTAGTACCATGTAAGTTAATTCGGATAAGGAAAATGTGATAATGTGGCAGTTCACACTATTAAGCGAATTGCCATATTTTTATAGCAAAATAAGCGGTTATGTGGTAATATATAGGGGCAAAGATAAAAACACAACGCAAGGTAATCTTGCAGAACTGGTAGGTAGTCCAGTCGCATCATTTGAGTGTAAGTAGCCCTCCCTCCTTAGGGTCGTCCGTTCTTTGTTCATCACAATCATTTTAAGGAGGAATTGTCATGGACAAAGTATCGGGTAGACTGACAGTATTTTTTGAGGAACCCTTTTGGGTGGGAGTGTTTGAACGTGTATTAGAGGGAAAATTATCTGTGTGCAAGGTTACGTTTGGGGCAGAACCAAAAGACTATGAAATATACGATTTCATTTTGAAAAAATACTATCAGTTGCGATTTAGTCCGGCTGTGGCAACTGATGTAAAAGAAACCGGTCGCAATCCTAAACGGGTACAGAGAGAAGTACGGAAACAAATACAGAATACCGGGATAGGCACAAAATCGCAACAGGCTTTAAAATTACAGCAGGAGCAGTTGAAAACTGAACGCAAGATTGTGAGCCGGAAGCAACGGGAAACGGAGAAACAGCGACAGTTTGAACTGAAACGGCAGAAAAGGAAAGAAAAACATAGGGGCAGGTAATATTGCCCCAATTGCACTGGATTTGTAATCGGAAAGTGAGGAAAGTGGAAATGCCATATATTACGGTTGAAAGTGGAGCGTTATCAGACGAGCAAAAAGAGCTGCTGATTAAGCGATTGACAGAAGTTTCTTCTGAGATTATGAAAGTACCGCAGGAGTTTTTTGTTACCACAATTAAAGAGGTATCTGATAAAAATTTCGGTATAGGTGGCAAAACGATTGATATAGTCAAGGAAGAATATATAAAGAAACATCAATAGTTTACGGTATGTGAAATGAGAGGAATTGAGTATTATGAATGACCAAACGCAGGAAATGAGAGAATATATTAAATTTTGGACAAAATTTTCTCAAAAAGCAGAAGAAATTCTGCATGAATACAATAACTTGTCAGATGAAAATAAGAAAAAAGCTAGCACAGAAGCACAACAGATATTTATGGCTCAGGGAATTGCCGGAGTTATGGAATTTACCAGAAATATGGCGTTGAAAAATGTTTAAAAGATGATCCAGAAACAAGATTTGTAAATTTAGCATAAGTTATGTAGTATTGGCATAAAATTTTAATGGAAAGTTTTATTGACTTTTCTCTTTGTGCTTGTTAGAATGTTGGTACAAAGAAAGTTTACCACTGACCGATATGTGGTATATAAATGGTCGGGTTGAAAGTTTACCGCTGACCAATATGCGGTATATAAGTGGTTGGGTTGAAAGTATAGTCCTTCGCCGCAAGGTGGAGGACTTTTTCCGTAGTGAGGTTGGAACGAATGAAGAAAACAGGGTTTTATATTATAAAAGACAAGTTTTTTGAGGATATGTCTGATCCATATCTCAAAGGCAATAAGGCAGGAAATAGACCACACTATTATTGCTTTGAAGATACAAGCAGAGGAATTTATTGGATGATACCCTTGTCCAGCCAGATTGATAAATATAAGCGAATTGTAGAGAAGAAAGAGAAAGCAGGAAAGCCCTGTGATATTATCCATATTGTGAAATTGGATGATAGTAGGCAAAGTGCGTTTTTGATACAGGATATGTTTCCAATAACAGATGAGTACATAGAGCGAGAATATACCATAGCTGGAAATCATTTGATGCTGACAAGTGAGCATACTGCTAAAGAGATTGAACAGAAAGCAAAAAAGGTTATGGGTATGCTGAAGCATGGTGTAAAATTTATGCCAACGCAGCCGAATGTGATAGCCATATTAGAAAAGTTGAAGCAGAGCAAATAGTTGTTCTTTAGGGGCGTTAATTACATGGTGCTAGCACCATGTAGATATGGCAACCAAGGAGAAAATCTGTGATACCCGTATGATACCTGTTTGCTCTGAAACTGTAAATAAGACATAAAATATAGATATTATGACGATTAAAACCCTTAAAAAGCAATCGAATATTTAACAATTATGTTATGGTTATAGGGAGTTCGAGTAGCGGATAAAATCCCGGAAATGCTGATAAAATGGGCGTTTCCGGGAGTGTTCTATGCCGTTTGGCTCTAAAATGGCTCTAATTATTTGAGGAATACTGGACTTTGGGTGGGTATCATGATACCTGCCTTTTTAATAAAGAGGAATTTCTCCCTCATAGTTGTCGGCTCTTTCCAACAGAGGACCGGTTGCACCCATTGTAAAAGCTATATCACTGCTTCGGATAGACAATAGTTCCATTCCAATCTTCAGATTAAGAAAGTCTAATATCTGCTGATTAAGCTGAATTATACCATTCTCTGAAATATTTACCCAACAGTATGACCGCCCTTTGTATTTGACAAATTCGCCCTCTGCGGTCTGATAATTCAGTAAAGTCGGATTATCGGTAAGAATGTGTCCTAACTTTGACGGTTCCAACAATCCTTTTCTTGTCACACAAAAGCCACCAGTGACCTTGCTTCCAGTAAAAAGATAGACTTTTTCCTCTACTGTGGCGTTGTACTCTGTAAGAGCCTGGGCTGGCAGATGGATTGTCAAATCATTTCGTATCAGTGATTTTCCGAAAATAAATTTACCGCCTTTATTCATCTGTGGCATATATCATCAACTCCTTTTCCTAAAAGTGGAAGTCCACTATACCACAAGAAAATTCAAATGTCACTAAGGCTCTCTAAAGTGTGGCAAGTTATTTTTCGGCATAGCGAGAATGATTAGTTGTCGGGATATATTTTTTAGAGAGAGCCTGTTGCCTCTAATTGTTTTCGGAAGCGTTATTCTCCGAGTAGTAATGGAACGCTTTTACGATATAATCAGAAGCCCCCTCTCCATATTTGTTATCAGTCATGTTTTTGATATAATCGCTTGAATATGTGTCGATAAGAACATTGATATAGGGCTTATCGAGGGATACGCTGGTGCTATTTTCCTGTATAAGCCGCAATAGTTCGTGTACAATGGATTGTATTTTAGGGGAGGAAACATCTTCTGACAAATTAGTGGTTAGTCTGCCATACAGAATATCAGATTGTTTTCCAATTTCTTTCACTTCTTCCGTTAGTTGTGTTTCCATGAGTTCAGAGAAATGCTCTAAATTATGTTTCATGGCTTCGGTGTATTTTTCAATACTGCCGAATTGTTGAATGGCAAGTTTAGCTACCTCTGCTTCAGCATCTTTAATTTTTTGAATAAACATATCAAAATTTTCAATACTTCCCCAGTGCTTGATAACATCATCAGTGCTGTTATTTTTAAAATCCTCTAATGCGGTAATGTAATCAGACAGGTCAAATTCTTTAAAACTCATACATTGCTCTCCTTTCTCTAAGCGGCTAAGAAGCTGTATAAGTTTGTCTGTCCGATTGCGCTTCAGCAAAAGCAATTCTTTTTGTCTTTTGAAAGCATTGATCTTGTCAAAGTCGGGTTTTTGCAGAATTTCTTTAATCTCTTTCAGCTTAAATCCCAATTCCTTAAAAAACAGGATTTGTTGTAGCTTTTGCAAGGCTTCATCATCATATAGGCGATAGCCGGATTCGGTCAATTCGCTTGGCTTTAACAATCCAATCTCGTCATAGTATTGTAGTGTTCGTGTGCTTATGCCTGTTAATTCTGCAACTTGGCTTATGGTTCGCATTCTTATCAGCTCCTTAAATTTGTGAAGAAGCAAGACAGAGATTGCCGGCTTATATCTATTCTGCTCCTATGAGAAAAGAATACAGTATCACGTTACGTGGAAGTCAATACTTTTTGCTCAAAAATTTTTCATTCATTTTCGGGATAAATTTTTACAGATATACCCCTAACACCCTTTTTGACAATCTTACTGTCATCAAGAATACTCTGCTTAACAGCGTCTAAATCCTTTGAGAGTGCTTCAATCGCCCGTTGGTGTTCTTCTTCTGACGAGAAGCGTTCCGTATCATTCAAAAGGTTCTCCTGCAATTCCCTTGCTTTCATGTATACGCCCAACTTATGATTGAGCAGGGAGTTCTGAAAGGATATTTTGATTGTAGCGGGATTGAAACTTCCGTCCTCGTACCTCTCTGCTTCAAAGTTCATATCTAATTGCTCGTCCATTTTCAAAATCAAAGACAATACATCTGACACTGTTTCTATATCAAAATCCATGAAAACATTGATACTGATACCCAAAGCATTTGCAATTTTCATCAGTTGGTCGGGCTTGGGATTGCGGATGCCATACTCATATTTTTTGATTGTGGCGGAATTGATGCCGGAAAGCTGACCGAGCGTTTCCTGTGATATGCCGCGCAAATTCCGAAAGTGTTTAATCTTTTCCCCGGTAGTCATGCCAATACCTCCGATTTTTGTGATTTTCGTTAGTGCTTAATTCAATTCTATCACATTAGGACACATTTGTGTATAAAAAATTAAAATAAATACTTGACGTTCACAAAAGTGTACCGTATAATAAAAACACAAAGGTCACATATGTGTACCTAAAATAAAAAAAAGAAAGGACAGGATTATATGGAGAATGGAAAGAAAATGTATGTAACGGCAGAGGAAGCGGCTGAAATGCTTGGTGTATCAACAGGTTATGCCTACAAGATTATCCGGGGGCTGAATGAGGAACTGAAAGCAAAGGGCTATCGAACAATCTGCGGCAAAGTTCCGACAAAATACTTTGAAGAAAAATTCTACGGTCTGACCGTAGCCATGTAGGAAACACCCTGCGGGTATACCACTATGGCGAGAGGACACGCCAACAATAAGGAAAGGAGAGATTTTATGTCAGCGACAAGGGACGGAAAGATGTGGCGTTGCCAGTTCTATTATAAGGACTGGCAGGGTGTAAGCCACAAGAAGAACAAGAGGGGCTTTAAGACAAAAGCGGAAGCGGAACAGTGGGAACGTGACTTCTTACAACAGCAACAGAGGAATTTAGACATCAATTTTGAAAACTTCGTACAAATCTATTATGAGGATATGGAACATCGTCTGCGTGAAAATACCATGCGTACAAAGAAATTCATTATTGACCTGAAAATCATTCCATATTTCAAGAAAAAAAACATGAATGAGATTAAGGCTTCCGACATTCGGGCGTGGCAAAATGCACTGATGAAAAAAGGATATTCGGAAACGTATCTGAAAACGGTCAATAATCAGTTGTCGGCAATCTTCAATTATGCGGTTCGGTACTATGACTTGAAAGACAATCCTTGCCGGAAAGCCGGGAGTATCGGAAAGAGCCACGCCGGGGAAAAGGAGTTTTGGACGAAGCAGGAATTTAAGCAGTTTCTTGTGACTGTGGAGAACAAGCCGGAAACAAAAATGGCGTTCCTGCTCCTTTACTGGACAGGTATGAGGATTGGGGAATTACTTGCTATAACCTATAATGATATTGATTTAGAGAAGCGTACCATTTCCGTAAACAAATCTTATCAGCGGATAGAGGGCAGAGACATTATCACACCGCCTAAAACGCCAAAGAGCAAGCGCATCATAACGATACCGCCATTTCTGACAGAAGAATTAAAGGAGTATATTTCACATTTGTACGGAATTATGGCAGACGAAAGAATGTTCCGTTTTACAAAATCCTATATGGAGCATGAAATTATCAGAGGTATCAAGGCTTCGGGAGTGAAAAGAATACGCTTGCACGATATTCGTCATTCCCACGCTTCGTTACTTGTGGAAATGGGTTTTACGCCATTAGCGATTGCGGAACGGTTAGGGCATGAGAAAATCGAAACAACATTAAATACTTATTCACATTTATATCCCAATAAGCAGGGAGAACTTGCAGATAAATTGGAGATGGAGAACAGCAGGGAGGAAGAAGAATGAGCGGAGTGCATAAATACCCGACAATCAGCTTTCGCATTTCCCCCAGAGAGAGGGAAGAAATCGAAGCGAAGATTTTAGCAAGCGGACT
>CAJTOO010000046.1 GCA_910577735.1 uncultured Lachnospiraceae bacterium | reverse complement strand
TTGATATTATCGCTTGCAACAACTACATGTAAGTATTTGTCGTTTATTGACATTCCCAATAATAAGCAACTGGGGAACGGTTTATCATCTTCATATTGTTTTATGATTTCGCCTTGCATAATGACTTTTATAATACTGTCTGAATCAATATTTCTTTCCTTACACCGTTTTATAACATGTGCAGTCATTATAATAGTATCGTCTGTACACAGCTTTCTTAAATCGTTGATAAGCAGAGCCACTTTCACACCTACTTTCTATAAAATATTATATCACACTTAAAATAGGAAAGTAAAAGAAAATTAAAGTCAGGATAAACGGTACAGTTTATTCTATTTGAAAATATGGAAAAAACGAGTAAAATATTGCAGGATGCCGTAAAATTTGGTATAATAAATATAGACAGTGTGCTTGATACGCTTATGTCAAAGAAGATAGATGCTATATTAAAAATGCACCCGTATGCGATTACGCCACCGGCTACAGAAAACGGACGTTGGCAGACTTGCTATAAAGACGAAAAAGGAAAGCGCAAAAATATCAAGGCACAATCAAAAGAGGAATTATTGGGTAAGTTGATTCCAATATATTTCGCTAATACGCACATTGACAACTTAACATTTTACGGACTTTATGAGGAATGGCTGGCGTATAAGGCTACTGTTACAAACAGTTCCAATACCATTAAAAGGCACAGACAGCACTACCGCATATATTTTGAACCGTCTGTTCTGCATGATATGAAAATCAAGAAGATTGACGAACTTATATTGGAACAGGAGTGCAACCGTATTGTAAAGGAGTTTAACTTGTCCAGAAAAGAGTGGTGCAACATAAAGACGATTCTCAATGGGATGTATACATATAGTATAAGGAAAAGATATCTGATTGATAATCCTATGGATAAGGTAGAGATATACGTCAAGTACAGACAGATTGTTAAGAAAACGGGCAGGACAGAGACTTACAATACAGAGGAATTAAAGGAACTGAACCAGTATCTTGACAAAATTTATACAGAGACAGAGGATGTTGCATTTCTGGCTGTAAAAATCAATTTTTTGCTCGGCCTGCGTGTGGGCGAGTTAGCCGCCCTTAAATGGGAAGACTGTAAAGACCTTTCACATCTTCATATTGTCCGTGAAGAAGTCAGGAATCAGGAAACAAACCAATATGAGGTAGTAGAACATACCAAAACAAACCGTGACCGCTTTGTTATCCTTATCCCGAAAGCGGTATCAATCTTAAAGAAGATACCAAAACAGGGGAAGTACATTTTTATGAGGGATGGGGAACGCATTACATCCAGACAGATAGCTTATGTATTGGAAAAATTTGCGGAGAGACAGGGGGTACGCACAAAAAGCACCCATAAAATGCGCAAGACTTACGCAAGCAATCTGAATGCAAGCGGTGTACCTCTGGATTGTATCAGGGAAATGTTAGGGCATAGCAACCTTTCCACAACCCTAGAATATATCTACAATCCATTGACGGAAAAAGAAACCTATGACCTCATATCAAAGGCATTGTAATAGTACTAATGTACTGTCTACAACTGTCTACCGATTTGTAGACACACAAAAATAGCGGAAACGCTGTATTTTCAACGTTTCCGTACTTTTTCAAAGAGCGCGAGACGGGACTCGAACCCGCGACCCCGACCTTGGCAAGGTCGTGCTCCACCAACTGAGCCACTCGCGCATATCTTTGTCTGAGCCGTTCTGAGTTGCTTTCTCGCTCGGACAAGTATTAATATACTATATGGATTATACTTTGTCAACAAAAAAAATCAAAATATTTAAAAAAATCAAAAAAGGATTTTGAAAGGATCTTCCATAAATTTTTTATAAAAAATGAAAAAAAGTATTTGACAAAATCTGTAAAAGGTGTTATATGTTAGTGCGAAGAGAAAAGAGATGAGAAAAAGGAGGAAAAGAAGATGAAAGTAATGAATATTGACGACACAGAAAAGTTTTTTGAGGTGGTAAATCAGTGCAAAGGCACAGTAGAGTTAGTGACTAAGGAAGGAGACAGATTAAATCTGAAATCCCAGTTGACAAAATATGTAGCAATCACAAAACTTTTTGCGGATAATGTAATTCCGGAGATGGAAATCGTTGCGCATGAGCCTGAAGATGTAAACCGTCTGCTTGATTATATGGTGAACGCAAAATAAATTGGGTTGACAAGAGAAAGAAGAGTTGATTTGGAGAATCCTGCGTTTTGCAGGATTCTTTGTTTATGGGAAGGGGTGAGAAGATGTATAATGAACTGACCAGGCAGGATATCCAGAAGATGGAAGAAGAAATCGAATATCGTAAGCTGGTGGTGCGTAAGAATGCGCTGGAAGATGTGAAGGAGGCGCGGGCGCAGGGGGATTTAAGCGAAAATTTTGAGTATTATGCTGCGAAGAAGTTTAAAAATCAGAATGAGAGCCGCATCCGATATCTTGAGAAGATGATTAAGACCGCCGTGGTGATATCAGATGAATCCGCAGAGGACGAGGTGGGTATGAACAACACGGTAGAGGTATTCTTTGAAGAGGATGGGATTACGGAGAAATATAAACTTGTGACAACAGTCCGGGGGAATTCTCTGGAAGGATTGATCAGTACGGAATCGCCGTTGGGAAAGGCGCTTCTGGGCCATAAGGCAGGAGACCGGGTCTTTGTGGAGATCAGCGCAGGCAATGGCTATTATGTGGTTATCAGAGCCATTGAGAATACCGTAGATGACGGCAGCGATAAGATACGGAGTTTTTAGGAGACTAAAGGCTCTGTATTTTAGTTTGGAGAAGTATTTGCCGCACAGGTGTTTACATATGGTTTCATAAAATGTTTTGTAAAAGAAAATAGAATGGTTTACATAAGCTGTAATATAAAACTTTACACAAGCATATATCTTACAAAGAAATGACAAGCCTGCAGCGCGTAGACGGGCGGGTTTGTTTCAGGGAAAGGCAGGAGGGTATGTGCATGTATGAGAGTAAAACGGCTTCGGAGACGATACGAGGGCTGGGGACGAACAGGGAGAACGGACTCAGCCGCAGAGAAGCCATGGAACGTAAGGCCAAATATGGCCCGAACAAACTTAAGGAGCAGGAAAAGAAGAGTGTTTGGCAGATGATACTGGAGCAGCTGAATGACCCTCTGATCCTGATTCTGGTAGTGGCGATGGCAATTTCCTTGATGTTACATGAGTTTGGTGATGCGGTCATCATCGTAGCAGTGGTTGTTTTAAATGCGGCTGTCGGAATCATTCAGGAAGGCAAAGCAGGAAGGGCAGTAGAGGCTCTTAAGAAAATTTCATCACCCCAGGCGGTAGCTGTGCGTGGCGGTGAGCGAATTAAAATACCGGCAGAAGATTTGGTAGTAGGCGATATTGTGATGTTGGAAGCGGGGAATATGGTTCCGGCTGATTTGAGACTTGTTGATAGTATAGGGATTTTTGTAGAGGAATCTACCCTTACAGGAGAGTCTGTGCCGGTAGAAAAGGATGCAGACCATGTGGTAGAGGTACCAGGAGATAACAGTTGTATGAATATGGCCTATATGTCCACTTATGTGACCAGAGGCAGGGGCAGAGGTGTGGTGGTGGCCACGGGAATGGATACCAGAATCGGTCATATTGCGGACATGCTGCATGGCAGTAAGGAAAAGCTCACACCTTTACAGATTAAGCTGGGAGAGTTAGGCCGGGTGTTGAGTGCCCTGGCAGTGGGAATCTGCGTGTTTTTGTTTGTCGTTGCAATCTTACAGAAGCGTGATGTGGGAGAAATGCTGCTTACATCGGTATCTTTGGCAGTGGCAGCAGTGCCGGAGGGACTGCCGGCCATTGTGACTATTGTGCTGGCGCTTAGTGTATCCCGCATGGTACGGACGAAAACGATAGTCCGTAAACTTTCATCGGTGGAGACGTTGGGAGCTGTGGAGGTAGTCTGCTCGGACAAGACGGGAACCCTGACTCAGAATAAGATGACGGTTATGGAGTGCTGCCTGGATGGCAGATTGCGTATGCGGGAACAGATTCCGGGAATTTTTCGGGGTGTGTTGGATGATCAGGCAGCTGATCCTGGCCATAGACATTTTTTATTGGGAAGTGTTCTGTGTAATGATGGTGTCATTAACGAGGAAGGCGGCCTGGGAGATCCTACGGAGATGGCTTTTCTTTATATGGCCAGGGAGTGTGGGGTTGAGGCTGCACAGGTCAGGGAGCGATACCCGCGTATAGATGAGGCCGGGTTTGATTCAGAGCGTAAGATGATGACGACACTGCATAAGGCAGGAGCGGACAAGATTGCTTACTCGAAGGGGGCAGCAGAGCGGATCCTGGAAGGCTGTGACAGGATGTACAGGGGAGGCCGGGTTGTGGAGCTGTCGCAGGCAGAAAGGAATTTGGTTCTGCGGATACAAAAGCAGCTGATGGCGGAAGGCAGGCGTGTGCTGGCAATTTCCATGGAACCGGATGGACGTATGGCAGAAAGGAACATGATTTTCCTGGGGTTGGTCAGTATGCAGGATCCGGTCAGGCCCGAAGCGGTAGCAGCAGTAAGGGATTTTAAGGGGGCAGGGGTGTCCACCGTGATGATAACGGGAGATCATCCGGATACCGCTTTTTCCATAGCAAGGGAACTGGGGATTGCCAGTCGGGCTGATGAGTGTATTACGGGCAGGGAACTGGACCATTTAAAGGAGCATACTTTTTTACAGAAGCTGCCTCAGCTTAAGGTGTTTGCCAGGGTGACACCGGAGCACAAGGTGCGGATCGTGGAAGGATACCGCTCCCTGAATAAGACGGTGGCCATGACCGGTGACGGTGTTAATGATGCCCCCTCCCTGCAGGCGGCGGACATTGGCATAGCCATGGGGTTAAATGGTACGGATGTAGCCAGAGGTGCGGCAGATTTTGTGCTGATGGATGACAATTTCGCCACTATACATACGGCCATCAAAGAGGGCAGGGGCATTTATGAGAACATACGCAAATCTGTGCTCTTTTTGCTCTCTTCCAATTTGGGAGAGATTATTACCATGCTGGTGACGATAGTGGCCGGTCTGCCTGCGCCATTAAAGGCAAGCTTCATTCTATGGATTAATCTGATCACAGATTCTCTGCCGGCGCTTGCCTTGGGGGTAGATGACAATGAGACGGAGAGGCTGATGCAGGAAGCGCCCAGGAAACGGGAAGATTCATTGTTTGCCAAAGGCGGCCTGATGTGCGTGATCTGCTATGGGCTGGTGATAGGCGGAGTGAGTCTGGCAGCTTTTTTGAAAGTTCCATATGACAGGATTGTGATGGAAGGTCTGCCGATTAGTTTACATAATATATTGGAAGGGCTGAAAATAGCAACAGTACTGGCCAAGGCGCAGACCCATGCTTTCACGGTATTGGGGATTAGTCAGCTATTTCACGCCATCGGCATGAGGGACGTGAACCGTTCTGTGTTCAAGATGGATCACAGGAACAATCCTTATATGCTGCTGGCACTTGTGGTTGGAATTCTGCTGCAGATGGCTGTAACAGAGATTACACCGCTCATTAATCTGTTTGGTACGGTGCGGCTTGGTGTGATGGAATGGACGCAGCTGATTGCGCTGTCTGCAACGCCGCTTATTGTACACGAGCTGCTGGTGGCTGTGGGGAAGGCTTTTCCTGAATCAGGCAAGTGCATGCAGTGCAAGCAGGAGAAGGAAGAAGCCGCTTAACCAGGAGAGGTCAATGTGCAGCACACGGCACAGCAGACGGCCGAGGACATAGCCGATGGAGAACAAAAGCAGATTAAAGAGCATTGCAAGAAGGAGGAAAGTTAACCAGGAGATGGAACCGGTGGTAAAGGCCATGCCAACCAGAATGCTGTCAAGAGAAAGGGCCAGACTTAAGAGAAGAGCTTCTTTGGCACTTAAAATATGAAGATCCTCCTGATTGGCATCCTCAGGAGAGAGATAGATTGTGAAGATAATGTTCAGCTGTTTGATACGGCAGCCCCAGTTTCTGGCGAGACTGGGGTGTTTTTTTGCCAGATAGCGGATCAGGCTCTCTATCAGTTTGCTGCAGCCTATAAGAAACAGAAGAAAGAATGAAAGGAAGGGGAGCATTTCTTTCGGAAGAAAAAGGAACAGCAGGTGGGAGAGACGGTTGGCTGCCGTGATGAACACTGCCGGTATGCAGGCCAAGAGGAGAAAAGAAGAGGCCTTGATATGGACTTTCTGGGTGCCGTAAGAGAAACCGGCAGTCATGGAATCCAGAGAGACTGCGAGTAGAAAGAGCATCAGGGCCGGGGCAAAATAAGACATGGATGATTCACCTTACACATGTTTTTACTTTATTGTATGGGGAAGCATCGTAAACGACATAACAAATTTTGGCGTCCTCTCCGGCCGGATTCCCATAGCGGAAGTTAATGCAGGACAGGAAGGTTGGTGACCAGCTTGTATTTGTCTTATAAAAACTGTATAATAGTAAAATATTTTGGTAACGCAAAAGATGTGTGAATGGTCGTACTAAGGGGATGAAAAGTTGCTATGCGGTATTTGATAAAAAGACGAAAAATGGTTAAAATTCTGGTCGCACTACTGCTGTTGGTGCTTTTGACTGTGGGCATGGAGAAATACCGCTATGACAGAACAAGGCAGGAAGGGGACTGCATGGAAAGCCTTTGTTTTATCATTGAAAACAGCATGTCGGAACAGGTGATTCGTTGTTTTTGGGATGAAGCGCAGCAGATCGGCTATCTGTTTTTGCCCTCTTATGCGAATGCAGGCGATGTGCATATTTCTTATGTGGGTGCACACAGGGCAGTTTTTACCAGCGGGGGAGAGGAGATTGTATTAAAAAGCGGTGCCAATATCAGTGCGCTTGCGTATGAACAGGTATACGCCATGTGCTTCGTGAATGATGATGGGGTAAAGATTGCGGAGCAAAAGATGATGATCATGCATTCGGCAAATCTTCCGGCAATGTTTCTGAAGACCGAGAGCGGCTCCATGGAGATGCTGGATGCGGATAAGAACTATGAGGAGGGCGGCAGAATCGTCCTGTTTGATGCTGGCGGGAGTGTTGTGTGTGCGGACAGATTGGACCGGATTTCGGGAAGAGGAAATTCCACCTGGGCATATCCCAAGAAATCTTATGGTATCAGATTGAAGAACCGGACGAATCTGTTCGATATGGGAAGCGCTGATAACTGGATATTGTTGAGCAACGTGGAAGACAGAGCGTATGTGCGCAATAAGATTACCTATGAGATGGCGATTGCGGCTGGAATGGAAGGGTCGCCGGAGTCCCGGTACATTGATCTGTATGTGAATGATAAATACCATGGTATGTATCAACTTTGTGAGAAGGTCGAGATTGATGCAGAGCGGATACCGATTACGGATCTGGGTGAAAGTAACAAGAAACTCAATAAAGGGATACAGGATAATGAGCGGTTTTATGAGCAGGTCGGGACGGGGGAAAGAAAGGGCGCGATACTGGATAAAGAGCCGATTGACTCGTCAGGGGGCTATCTGTTGGAACGGGATGTGTCGGAAAAGTATTCTAATGAGGTCAGCGGCTTCCAGACACAGACGCTGCATGATCAGTATACAGTCAAGAGCCCGAAATTCGCATCCGCTGCACAGGTGGATTATATCAGCAGTCTGGTGGAGGAGATGGAGCAGGCTGTGGTTTCCGGGGGCGGCATGAATCCGGAAACGGGCAAGAGCTATCTTGACTATATTGATGTAGAATCATTTGCCATGAAATATGTGGTAGAAGAATTATGTAAAAATAAGGGCGGCGGCGCTACCAGTTCGTTTTTTTATAAACCACAGGACGCTGTCAGTACCAGGCTGTTTGCCGGACCTGTGTGGGATTATGATAAAGCCTATGCCAGATTATATGGGCTTGACGGCACCACAAGAGATTTGTGCTATCTGACACAGCGTGACAACAGTACAACGCTTTTTTGGCATTTGTATAACCAGCCTGAATACAGGCAGATGGTAGCGGCGTGTTATGAAGAGTTTTTCTCAGATTATATTCTGGTGATTGGCAACGAGAAGATTGATGAGTATGTGTCTGAGATACATGCCTCAGCAGAGATGGACAGAATCAGATGGAAAGAGATTTATGGGGAAGGAAGTATTGACTGGGGACAGGAAATACAGCCGATCCGCACCTTTTTAACAGAACGCAAAGACTTCCTGGATGAGATATGGATAGAGGGGAGAGAACTGTGTACAGTGCATTTTGTTGCCGAAGAATATTTTCGGGATACCTATGTGAGCGTGATAAAGGGAGAGGCTTTGCAGAGTGTGCCCATTGGGGAGCCGGGAAGCCGAAGCGGGGAAAGGGTATTCGATGGATGGTATACATCGGAGGGAGAACTGTTTGACAGCACAGAACCTGTCTGCGGGGATATCACTGTCTATGGCAGAAGCCATATTGCCGCTGAAGAGTAGCACGCAGCAGGAGACGCCCAAGAGTTAAGAAGTGCAAGTAAAGAAGTCCAGGTAAGAAAGTACAAGAAAGGAAGTTCAGAGTAAGAAAGTACAAGAAAGAAAGTCCAGGCAAAGAAGTCCAGGTAAGAAAGTACAAGAAAGGAAGTCTAGGCAAAGAAGTCCAGAGTAAGAAAGTGAAAGTAAAGAAGCATACGGACAAAGAAATGCCCGAAAAGATTTACGCCACCTGTAAAAAATGGTATGATATATAATAATAGGAAACTGTATTGAAAAATCACTGGGAGGGTATGGAGAATCTTATGGAATTAATGTTTATTGGGGCCGATCACGAGGTTACAGGCAGTTGTCATTATCTGCGTGTGGGAGACAGAAACATTCTGGTGGATTATGGCATGGAGCAGGGAGTCAAGGTGTTTGAGAACTGTGAACTGCCGGTGGAAGCAGCTTTGATCGACTATGTGTTTCTGACACATGCGCACATAGACCATTCCGGGCTTTTGCCGCTTCTGTATGCCAGGGGGTTCAGGGGCGGGATTTACGCCACAGAGGCCACCTGCGATCTGTGCAGCATCATGCTTCGTGACTGTGCGCATATTCATATGCAGGAGGCAGAGTGGAAGAACCGTAAAGCCAAGAGAAGCGCGGAGAATGAGCTGGTGGAGCCGCTCTTTACGATGGAGGATGCTGACGGGGCCATCAAGTGTCTTGTCCCCTGTGACTATGAGAAAGATGTGGAAGTCTGTGAGGGTGTCAGGATTCGTTTTACAGATATCGGGCATCTTTTGGGTTCCTCCAGTATCGAGGTGTGGGCCACAGAGCATGATGTGACGAAGAAGATTGTGTTCTCCGGTGATATTGGTAACAGCGATCATCCATTGATCAAGGATCCAAAGAATACGGACACTGCAGATTATGTGGTGATGGAATCCACATACGGCGACAGGCTTCATGCAGAGGAGAGAGTTGATTACATAGGAGAACTGACGAAGATATTGCAGACCACTTTTGACAGGGGAGGCAATGTGGTGATTCCTTCCTTTGCAGTGGGCAGGACACAGGAACTCTTATATTTCCTAAGGCAGATTAAGGCGGGCAGACTGGTAAAGGGACACGAGGGGTTCCCTGTGTATGTGGACAGTCCGCTGGCGGTGGAGGCGACCGGGATTTTCCAGAAAAACGAGGAGGACTGCTTTGACGAGGAAGCGATGGCGTTAGTCAGACAGGGAATCAACCCCATTGCTTTTCCGGGACTTCGGCTCGCGATTACCAGCGACGAGTCCAGGGCCATAAACTTTGAAAATACGCCCAAGGTCATCATATCGGCTTCCGGTATGTGTGAGGCGGGACGAATCAGGCATCACCTGAAACATAATCTGTGGAGGCCGGAGTGTACCATTCTCTTTGTGGGATATCAGGCAGTGGGAACCCTTGGCAGAATGATTGTGGAGGGAACCAAAGAGGTGAAACTTTTCGGGGAGCAGATTGAAATCAGGGCAGAGATCAGGAAATTGGTGGGTATGAGCGGCCATGCGGATAAGAACGGTCTGCTGAACTGGATCAAAGGCTTTCAGGAAATGCCGAGGAAGGTGTTCGTAGTACATGGTGAGGACAGTGTGTCCACACTCTTTACGGAATGTCTGAAAGTGGAGCATAAGATGGATGCTTATGCACCTTACAGCGGTACCAGATTCGATTTGGTGAGCGGTGAGTTTATTTATGAGGCACAGCCCGCGGCAGTGAAGAAGAAAGCACATGGAATTTCCAGTGTCTTTGCAAGACTGCTAGCCAGCGGCCAGCGACTCATGGCAATCATCCATAAGAATGAGGGCGCAGCCAATAAGGATCTGGCGCGGTTTGCTGATCAGATTAATTCATTGTGTGATAAGTGGGATATGTAATCATCAGGATACAGAAAGAAACGGGAGAACGGACATGAGTATGGCAGATCAGATTTTTATTAACATGTGCAGGAACATTCTGGAGAATGGAACCAGCACGGAAGGGGAGAAGGTAAGACCTCACTGGCCGGACGGTGAAAGCGCTTATACGGTGAAAGTTTTTGGGGTTGTGAACCGTTATGATCTGTCCAAAGAGTTTCCGATCATGACGCTCAGAAAGACGGCGCTCAAGAGCGCCACCGACGAAATGCTCTGGATCTGGCAGCAGAAATCCAATAACATCCATGACCTTCACAGCCACATCTGGGATGCATGGGCAGACGAGAACGGCTCTATCGGTAAAGCGTATGGGTACCAGATGGGTGTGAAGCATCAATATAAAGAGGGGATGATGGATCAGGTAGACAGAGTGATCTATGACTTGAAGCATAATCCTTACAGCCGGCGTATCATGACCAACATCTATGTGCATCAGGATCTTCATGAGATGAATCTGTATCCTTGTGCCTACAGTATGACTTTTAATGTGACGCAGAAAAAGGGCCATGAAAAGCTGACGCTCAATGGTATTCTCAATCAGCGCTCCCAGGATGTGCTGACAGCCAATAACTGGAATGTGGTGCAATATGCGGTACTCCTGCATATGCTGGCGCAGGTCTGTGATATGGAGGCGGGTGAACTTGTGCATGTGATTGCGGACGCCCATATCTATGACAGACACATTCCTATCATCAGGGAGATGATTGAGAGACCGGTCTATGATGCGCCTGTGTTCTGGCTGAATCCGGAGATCAGGGATTTTTATCAGTTTACCAGAAACGATGTGAAGGTGGAAAATTACATGGCAGGGCCGCAGATAGAGAATATTCCGGTGGCTGTCTAGTAGGGAAAGATAAGCAGGCAACAGGGAGGGACTATGAACGGAATTGTAGCGGTAGACAATAACTGGGCGATTGGCTGTAAGAACAGCCTGTTAGTAAGCATCCCGGCAGATCACAAAAATTTCAGACGGGAAACCACGGGTAAGGTGGTAGTGCTTGGCAGAAAGACTCTTGAGACATTTCCGCAGGGGATGCCGTTAGCCAATAGGACCAATATCATTCTGTCCACCAACCCGGATTACAGGGTGAAGGGTGCCATCATCGTACACAGTAAGGAGGAACTGCTGAAAGAACTGGCAAAGTATCCTCAGGAAGATATTTATATTATTGGCGGAGAGAGTGTCTATCGTATGATGCTTCCTTATTGTGATGTGATGCATGTGACAAAGATTGACCATGAGTATGAGGCAGATGCCTATTTCCCGGATCTGGATAAGGATGAGGAGTGGGAGATCACAGCGGACAGTGAGGAACAGACATATTTTGACATTCCCTATCGCTTTCTGAAATATGAACGAAAAAATAAATAATATAGAACTTTAAAATGATAAATCAAACAGCAAACCATAAAAGAAAAGCGATAATAGGATAGTAAAGAGAAAAATAAGAATGAAAGATCAATAATAATTTAGAGAATAAAAGTAAAAGGTCAAAAGTTAACGGGGTATGAATTATGATTAAGGAAGGTACATCGGTATGGGGCAGGAAGCAAAGAAACCGACAGTGAAGGAACAACTGCAGCAGAAAAATGTAGAACTGGAAGCGGCTCTTGGGGCGGCGGAGAAGGCAGAAGGGGCCAGAGATATTTTCCTGGCCAATATGTCGCATGAGCTCAGGACGCCGATCAACACGATTCTTGGTTTAAATGAGCTGATCATAAGGGAGAGTCAGGAAGAAGCAATCAAAGAGTATGCACGGGATATCAGACAGGCAGGAAATATTCTGCTGACACTGGTCAGTGATATTCTGGATTTCTCGAAACTGGAAGCAGATAAGCTGCAGTTAAATGAGGGCATTTATGATGTCAGTTCCCTGTTAAATGATCTCATTAACAGTATTTCTGTGCAGCTTCGTAAAAAGAAACTGGATCTGCAGCTGAATATTGCACAGGATATACCTTATAAACTGCAGGGAGATGAGATTCATATTCGCCAGATCATCAGCAACCTCCTGTCCAATGCGGTGAAATATACGCAGAAGGGCAGGGTGACGCTGTATCTTGCATGGAAGGAAGCCGGGGAAGATGAAATAGAGCTGGATGTGATCGTAAAGGATACGGGCATCGGTATCAAGGAAGAGGATATTCCCAAGATATTCAAGGCTTTTCAGCGTATGGATTCTGCGGTCAGGAGTAAAGATGACAGAACCGGACTGGGCCTTGCAATCACGAAGCGGCTGGTGGAGATGATGGGCGGGGAACTCAGCGTACAGAGTGTCTATGGAAAAGGATCGGCTTTTTCCTTTAAAATCAGGCAGAAGGTGATGGACAGGGCACCTCTTGGGAATTTCGAGAAACAGTACCGGGAGAGCCTGCGCAGCATAGAGGACTATCATGAGAAATTTATAGCCCCCATGGGAAGGATTCTGATCGTGGATGACAATTCCATGAATCTGGCGGTAGCACAAGGGCTTCTGAAAGGAACCAGGCTGCAGATTGATGTGGCATCTAGCGGGGAGGAATGTCTGGAACTGATCAAACGAAAGACCTATCATGTCATCTGTATGGATCATATGATGCCGGTGATGGATGGGGTACAGACCCTGCATGCGATCAGGGCCCTTGAAGGGAACCCTTCAAGGGATATTCCGGTGATTGCGCTGACGGCCAATGCGGTGGCAGGAGCCAGGGAACTTTATCTCAAAGAGGGATTTCAGGATTATCTGACTAAGCCCATCGATGCGGATAAATTCGAGAATATGCTGATTGAATATCTGCCCAGTAATGTGGTGTATCTTACCCACAACAGGGAAATTAACGACGCATATGGAGTGGAAGAGGTGGCAAATGAACTGAGTATCAGGGAAAGCCAGCTGTATCTGATGGGATTTAATATCCGTAATGGTCTTAAATATATGGGCGGTGACAAGGCACTCTACGGCAAGGTGCTTCAGGACTTCCATTCCATCTTACAGGAGAAGGAAGAAGCGCTGAAAGACTTCCTGAAAAAGGGAGATATGCCGGGGTATATGATCATTGTACATTCCCTGAAGGGGAATGCCAGGAATGTGGGTGCCGATGATCTGGCCGATGAGGCGTTTGAACTGGAGAAGATGGCGAAAGCCGGACAGCTTGAGGATGTGACGGTGCGTTCTCCCATTCTTTTCAGCATGATGAGCGCTATGAGAAACAGTCTTAAAATTTATCTGGACGATGAGGAGAAGCAGGAAGTCAGGAATGAGACGCAAGAGGTGACAGAGATTGAGAAAATCACAGAGGATGATTGGAGAATGGCACTACATGAACTGGCAGATCGTCTGGATGACTTTGACGGGGAAACTGCGCTGTATAAGATACGGGAGCTGAAGCGTTATGAAAGGCCGGAGTCAGATCAGAAGATGCTGAGACTCTGTGAGAAAGCGGTCAAGGATTTCGCGTATGACATCGCCCTTGAGGTAGTCAATGCGGTACTGTGAGAAGTTCTCTCCGGAGAACAGATACCAGAATACAAAGCTTGACTTTTAAGGATAATGGTTTAATATATAGGTTAATAAAAGGGTAAAATCCTTTGAAAAATTACAAATCTGGCAAGCTCGATTGATACGTGAGAGGAGTGGGGAAGTTTGAAACAAATAAGTAAAAGACAGCCAAGAAATGAAGGGCATAGCAAATAA
>CAJTOO010000045.1 GCA_910577735.1 uncultured Lachnospiraceae bacterium | reverse complement strand
ATAGGATTTTGGGTATTAACAGGCAAAAGTATTGGAGAATGGCTTAAAATCAAGGTTTTTAAGGCTTGGTGGGGTTCATCACGGTGGGTGATGGGCCCCAGTTTTTTTGTTTTTGGATGCCGCTGATAGTATGGCAATAGGGGAAAAAATCGTACTATCAGGCAAAAGTATACTTTCACGCAAAAGTCAGGGGTTTCCGTGATAATATGGGGTTTTGCCTGTTAGTATGAAATTTGTCGAAAAGCATATTGTTCAATCTATAGTACAGTGGTACTATAATGTTAGGCACAAGTAATGAAATGGTATCGAAGTGTTTGAAAGTTTTCTAAATTTATGGCAGTGTAAAATTTAGAGGAGATAATGTTTATGGATAAATTAGTATATCATTATTGCGATAATTGTAAGATGGCTAATATATTATCAGGTAAAACTTTG
Organism: uncultured Lachnospiraceae bacterium; assembly: GCA_910577735.1. GTDB lineage: Bacteria > Bacillota > Clostridia > Lachnospirales > Lachnospiraceae > UBA3282. The sequence goes on along the minus strand of CAJTOO010000045.1, from coordinate 14,639 downwards.
CGAATGAGTGATATTACAAAAAGTAATGACTATGAAGAAGTAAAAATGTTTTTTCCAGGTATATTGGATGCAATAGAAGATGAATATAGGAAAGATGAATTTCCGTTGCAATATATGGGTATAACCAACCGTGATGCATTAGGAAAACTTTTAGATTGGGAATATGATATTCTCCGGTATGAATTTGATAGAGGAGGTGTAACAAATTTCGTTGTTTGTTTTTGTGAAGATGGGGATGTGCTGAGTCAATGGCGTGGATATGCAGACAATGGAAAAGGGTGTTCGCTTGGATTTTCGGTTAAAGAATTGGAAGATTATTGCAATACATATAAGGGAATTTTGAGATTTGAGCGGGTTGACTATAAAACTGTAAAAGAAATTAATGAGACCATTGTTGAAGAAGCTTTGCAAGTATTAAATGAATTGAGAGGATTGAGGAATTGGATTGTTGAAAAATTACCTTCTCTTAATGGGGAAAAAATTGATAAAATGTGTCAGTATTATTTCCATCAAATGATAAGTAGTGTTCTCATGAGTTCATTGAAATATAAGAATGAGACTTTTAAAGAAGAACAAGAGTGGAGGCTCTTTTTCTCTCAACAGATATATAAGTATGCAAAATGGATATATGGCGATGAAGAAATTGAAACAATAGTTTATGATGATATGCTGAAAGTAATAAAAAATAAGATTGAGTTTAATGTAACAAGTGATGATTTGATTCCGTTTTATCCAATAAATTTTACGGAAATATCACCTAATCCAATAAAGCAAGTAATTGTAGGCCCTCAAAATAAAATAATGGAAAAGGATTTTTCTTTGTATGTAGCAAGTAATAAATTAAATGATATTGATTTTAGATATAGTAGAATATCCTACCGAGGATAAAAAATTCATAAAAGATTTGTTGCGTTAACCGATATAAAATAATAAAATAGAGATAGAAAAGTATGAATTGAAACGGAAGAACCATACTAACAAAGGAGGTGTTTATTATGGCAACTTCAAGTATCACAAAGAATTTTGTCATTTCCGGCAAGGAACAGGTGGAGATGTTCATCAATGCGATTGAAGAATCTGCCAAGAACCGTCCTGTGCGTACTCCTGTGGCTGCAAGGCAGATCAAAGGGGAAGAGGAACTGAGAAAATTCATGAAAGAATGGGAGAAAGCGAATGCAGATCAATGATAAGTTTTTTTATATCAACATTCGTGATTATCTGGCATTAGGAAATGATGATAAAGCCGGAGAGCCAATGCTTGCCAGAGTGCTTTCCGGTTTTTCCTGTCCGAAGAATCAGGATGTGGCGAATTTTTTAAAGAAGAACGCGGTGGAATTTACCAAAAAGAGTCAGTCAGTTACATACCTTGTGTTTTCCGTGGAAAGCAAGGAACTGCTTGGATATTTTACCCTTGCATTAAAGCCGTTGTCAGTCAGGGGTGAAACGGTAAGCAAGACCACGAAAAGGAAACTGCTGCGTATCAGTGAACTGGACGAGAAATCAGATACATACACCATGTCAGCCTATCTGATTGCCCAGCTTGGAAAAAATTATACGAATGGTGCAAATGAAAAGATTACGGGAAAAGAGCTTGTCGAATTAGCATGGACTGTGATAGAGGATGCGCAATATATGCTTGGTGGCATAGTGACATTTTTGGAAGCTGAAAATGAGGAAAAGCTGTTATCATTTTACCGCGATAACCGTTTTTCGCAGTTTGATACCAGGCAGACTGCATCAGATACGGACGAGTCGCATGAGTTGGTACAGCTTTTAAGACTGCTCTGATGCGATTGCGCCGTGCTAAAAAGCATGGGTTTTAGCGGAAAAAGAGCAATTTGTCGAATCCCGTTTGTCGAATTGGGTGGGGTAAAGAGGGGTAAAAGTCATCAAAGTATAACAGCGGCACAGGCGGCTATTTCCAAATGATGCCATAGGATTTTTGGTACTCGTAGGCGAAAGTATTGAAGAATGGCTTAAAATCAAGGGATTTTGAGTGTAGAGGGGTTCACCGGAGTGGTTGGTGGACCCCTATTTTTATGTTTTTGGATGCCGCTGATAGGATGGCAATAGGAGGAAAAATCGTACTATCAGGCAAAAGTATACTATCACGCAAAAGTCAGGGGTTTCCGTGATAGTATAAAACGGAAAGGTAAAAGGGTGTAGGATATTGGCGGTTTTGGCTGAAAGGTGTATTAGTTTGACGGAAAATGCTGTCGAAAAACGGGGGATATGATACAAACACGGAAACTGCATGGAGTTTTCGTGTTTGTATATGAGTTTCCGTGATAGTTTGGAGTTTTGCGTGTTTGCATATGTGCAAAACGGTAAAAATTTAACGGATAAATGATAACGATGAAAAAGGGCTGTTAAATGGCTCTTTTTTGCTTTCCACTCCCGAAAAATAGTCGTTTCATGCCATCGGGTGAAAAACAGAAAATTTTTATGGTAAAATTCAGTGGATGCTTTTGCTTTAGCAGGAACGGCTTTCTGCCGAAGTAATAGGAAAGAACGGAAAGGGGCATCAGCCTATGAAAATGAGAACGGAATACACCTGCCCTTTGGAACTGGTGCATGACATGATCAAAGGGAAATGGAAACCGATCATCTTATGGCGGCTGCGTTTAGGGGCGACATCCTTGGCGAAGCTGGAACGTGACATAGACGGCATTACACAGAAGATGCTGTTGGAGCAGTTAAAGGAGCTGATGGATTACGGATTTGTGGAAAAGAAATCCTATGAGGGATACCCGCTCCGGGTGGAATATTCTCTAACAGATGATATGGGAATGAAAATACTGGAAGCGTTAAGGATCATGCAGCATATCGGGATTGACTATCTGAAAGCAAACGGCATGGAACATATCCTGGAGGAAAAGGGGGTAGTCCCGGATTAGTACCCACGAAAAAGTGGGTAATTTACTGTCAGGGAACCGCCGCTTATAATATCATCATAAAATCGGATTGGAGGTTATTAAGATGAATGTTACGAGCAGCGGTATTGTAAACGGGGTGATCCAGCCCCAATATGGCGGGCATGGGACGCAATTCAATGAAAACGGCATCCCTACTTATTCTTTACCCTTTAAGGTGGAAGATGCGCCGCAGGGAACAGTGTCGGTTGCCATTGTTTTAGAGGACAAGGACGCATACCCGGTGACAGGGGGATTCGCATGGATACACTGGCTGGCGGCAAACATAACCCGTTTTGAAGTTAAGGAGAACGAAAGCCAGACGGCAGATGACTTTGTGCAGGGTAAGAATAGCTGGACGAGCATACAGGGCGGAGAGCAGTCCACGGAGCTTTCCTGTTATTACGGCGGGATGACGCCGCCCGATAAGCCGCACATATATGAACTTCATGTATATGCCTTGGATAAGATGCTGGAGTTGGAAAAGGGATTTCTGCTGAATGAACTTTACCGGGAAATGGACGGACACATCTTAGGGCAGTTTACACTGAAAGGGATATATGAAAAGTTGTAAAGATGATACTGATAAAACAAAGTTTAATGGAGGTGTGTGCTAGATGGACATAGAAAAGCAGTTTAACATGATTGCGGAAGAATATGATGGCAACCGCAGGAAGTTCATTCCCTGTTTTGATGATTTTTACGAAGGTACGACAAAATTTATCGTTTCAAACATTAATATTCCTAAACGAATTATTGATTTGGGGGCTGGAACAGGACTGTTGACTTATTTTTGGTATCAACAATGTCCGGATTCTGAATATGTGCTTGTCGATATTGCCGATGAAATGCTGAATGTCGCCCGAAAAAGATTTAACAGTATCGGAAACATATCGTATCAAGTGATGAATTATATTGATAAATTGCCTGATACTACCTATGACACGGTTATATCAGCCCTATCCATTCATCATTTAGAGGATGAGGATAAAATAAAATTATTTTCAAGAATATATGACAGTCTGCCGAAAGGAGGTCTGTTCATAAACTATGACCAGTTTTGTGCAGAACATTTCAAAATGAATCAATGGCTTGATTCTTATTGGGAAAACCATATAGCAAATAGTGAATTGCCTGATAAAGACATAGAGTTATGGAAAGAACGCAGAAAATTAGACAGGGAGTGCTCTATCGAACATGAAGTAGATATGTTGAAGGAATGCAAGTTTGAGATTGTTAAATGTGTTTATTCTTGCCAAAAGTTCTCTGTAGTTGTTGCGGTTAAATAATTCTATGATCAGAGTAAGTGGAGTCTGTTGGGGGAATGACAGGTATGTTTAGAAAGATGGAATGATAAAAGAATCAGCTTTTGGTGAAAAGTGGAGCGAGGTGTGGATATGGAAGATTGGTTTACTGTTGAAGTAATTGATGATAATACTTTTGCTATCAGCGAATATAAGCATTGGGAAGAAACTCATTGTTATCTAATGTGTGGAACGGAAAAAGCTGTTTTGATTGATACTGGTTTAGGAGTTTCCAATATAAGAAGTGTTGTGGATAGTTTGACAACACTGCCAATTATGGCAGTTACCACCCATGCTCATTGGGATCATATTGGCGGGCATAAATATTTTGAAGATATCGCAGTCCATGAAGCAGAAAAGGAATGGCTATCGGTCAGATTTCCAATTCCATTACAAGTAGTAAAAAGAAATCTGATGTGCAAACCATGTGATTTCCCGAAAGATTTTATGCTTGAGGATTACCAGATTTTCACGAGAACGCCGCAGTATATTTTACATGATGGAGATTATCTGGACTTAGGCAACAGGAAACTAATGGTTATCCATACTCCCGGACATTCACCGGGGCATTGCTGTTTTTATGAGCTGGATAGAGAATATCTGTTTTCCGGCGATTTAATATATAAGGGGTGTCTTGATGCATTTTATCCGTCCACAGACCCGCAGCTATTTTTTCAATCTGTGAGAAAAATACAGAATCTAAGCATAAACAGAATTTTGCCCGGACATCATCAGTTGAACATTCCTATTGATATAATTGGCAGGATTGAAAATGGATTCCGTAAACTATCAAATGAGGGGAAATTGAAACAGGGAAATGGTGTATTTGACTTTGGAGATTTTCAGATACATATTTAATATGAAATAAAAAGACAAACCGCCGCACTATGGCCATCATCCGCCATATGCGGCGGTCTGCCTTTTCCGCAGGCAGGCCGGGCGGCCTGATAAGGGAAATTGCTTGGAAAGCGGGGAAATCAGAGTTAATATGCTTACACGGCGGTTTGCGTTTGTGCCGCCCCTATATCGGACGAATGGCGAAAAACTTTAGGGTTGATTTTGACAGGAAAAGGGTTGTTCAATGGTCCTTTTTTGCTTTCCATTCCTGAAAAATAGTCATTTCGTGCTACCGGGTGAAAAACAGATAAATTTTATGGTATAATTCAGAGGACGCTTTTGCTTTAGCGGGAACGGCTTTCTGCCGAAGTAGTAATAGGAAGCAGCGGAAAATCTGTGAATCAAAATTGTTTGCCAATATGGGAATTACGAATTAATCCCGCTGCGATAATTTCGGAAAGACTGCTATGGAAGCTGCAGAGAGAAGGTCAATGACTGATGTATGATTTGTGCCGCAATTTCCAGTTATTTAGGTTGAGATAAGAAAGGATACTTAATCAAATGGAATACAAAACATTTCTTAAAAATAATCTTGGACATATCCTGGGCGTGTCGCTGCTGGGCATTTTAACATCTCTTGCTATGGTATATGCCGGATATTCTCTTTCCTTTTTTTATACTGCATATGAATACGCAGGAGATAAAACAAAAGCCCTGTTCTATGCCTTCCTGATTGAGTTGGGAATCTGGCTGGCAGCTATGGGCATCGGCTATACTACATCATTGGCAAAAGCCAAAATCCAGCAGAAACTCAAAAATAAACTCCGTTCCATAGTCAGCAGCAAAATGGCGTCTCTTGACTATATCCAATTTGTCGGCAGGGACAGTGGACATTATGTATCCTGGCTGACTAACGATGTAGACCAGATTTATAGTTAGTCCTTTTCACCTTTGTTCGCCGGAATTGAAAATCTTGCCACCGCTGTTTTTTCACTTGGGGTGTTGTGTCTGCTTAGTCCCTTCATTGGTCTCGCAGCAATTGCCCTTTTGGTTGTGATCTCTGTTTTGCCACAACTGACAAATAAACGTCTCCAGGAAGCAAATAAGAATCGCTCTGCTGCAATGGAGATTGGCGTTGAAAGCTATAAAGATGTGGTAATGGGAAGTCCCATTTTTTTCCTGACTAATTTGCGTAATTGCATTTGTGAAAGAATTTCTGCTGCATCTGAAAAAGCGGAACTGGCTGACTATCGCTTCAATTGCACCAACACGACGGCTCAGAGCCTGATTTCCACCGTTAGCATGATTGGACAGTGTATCCTTCTGCTTGTAACCTTATTAGTTGCGGCTGCCGGAGCCACGCCTGCCGGAGCAGTTCTTTCTGTTGGAAATCTGGCAGGCAGTTTCTTCAATGGCGCAGGGACATTTGTACGGTCTTTTATGGCAGTGAAAGCATCTAAACCGCTATGGGAAAAGTTCAGAATGGATACTGCTTGCCCTGATACAACGAAATCTAACATTGATGAAATTCCCGAAATTACACTGCATAATGTTTCTTTCCAGTATGGTGATAAAGTAATCCTGCAGGGCATCAATTACTCATTCCATGCGGGCTGCAAATATGCGGTTATGGGCGAAAGCGGCAGTGGCAAGACGACATTGACAAAAATCATTCTGGGTTTGCTTCCCGGCTATACTGGAGACATCCGATATGGCAAGGTGGAGCAGAAACATATTTTTCTGGAAAACCTGCATCGTCATATAGCCTATGTGGATCAGCATGTATATCTGTTTCAGGATACAATTCGGTTCAATATAACATTAGGGCAGCCTTTTTCAGACCGGGAAATCATGGCAGTCATAAAAAGGTGCCGCTTGGAGGATTTTGTAAATTCTCTGCCTGATAGTTTGGATACTGTGATTAAGGAAAATGGTAAAAATCTCTCTGGCGGCCAACGCCAACGTATTGCGCTGGCCCGTGGTCTGATTCGCAATGTTCAATACATTATTTTGGATGAAGGCACATCTGCCCTGGATGAGGCAAATGCTTTAGACATCGAGAACAACCTGCTGAATACACCTCAGTTGGGTGTAATTATTATTACGCATAATCTGAGGGATTCGATTCGAGAGCAGCTTACAGCAGTCTATCAATTATGACAGGGGCAATATGTAGCGCCAGTGGAGCCTTGTAGGTGGGATGGCTGGCACGTTCAGGGAGATGGCATAAATGGGGAAAGGACTGGTCGATACTCGCAGGCAAAACCCTTATACAAACACGGAAACTGCTTGTATTATCACGGAAACAGGAGGGGAGTTTTCGTGATAGTGTAAGGAGTTTTCTTGTTTGTATATTGGCAAAATGGTAAAAACTGAATGGAAAAGCGAAAAGGGCTGTTTGGCAGTCCTTTTTCTCATGTCTTAAGTTTTCACGATTCATTTCTCTACATTTCAAATTTCATAGATATTTTTATATTGGTTCAGAAAATAATAAGTTGGAAAGCGGGGGAAACAGAGTTAATATGCTTACACGGCGGTTCGCGTTTGGGCCGCCTTCCAAGTTTGGGAAAAGTAGGAATTGAGAAAATAGTATTTGAAATACTGGAAATTTGAAGATTGACATATCAACATAACTATAGTATTATGACTGAGATAGAATTTCCCATCAAAGGAGAAGTGCTATGAATTTCTATTTAACGAACCAACCTAAAAAGAAAATGGACTCTGTACAATCCATTCCGATGAAACATTGTGCAGAGTATAGCGTATAAATAACGCATTTGGATTTCATCGGAAAATGAAGCAATAGAGATACTGTATGCCAGTATGTTTATTGTTTATTTTCCGTATGCAGACTGAGCGTATGAAAGGCTATGGACAATGTTTTGTCTGTAGCCTTTTGTCATAGGGAACTTGGAACCATACAGGCAGAAGGCAGTACACGGACGTGTACAGGTGCTTTCTGCTTTTTTTGATTTTTGGCAGTATATTACGAAAAATGAAAGGACGTGATTCACATGAGTTTATTGGAGATTGAAGGCTTGACTCATTCTTTCGGAGAAAACCTGCTTTATAAAAATGCGGATTTTTCATTGAATAGGGGTGAGCATATTGGAGTAGTGGGACAAAATGGAACAGGAAAAAGTACATTGATTAAAATTTGTACAGAACAGATTATGCCGGATGCTGGACGTGTTACTTGGCAGCCGAATACATCTGTTGGATATCTCGATCAGTATGCAGAGATAGAAAAAGACATGACAATGCAGTCTTTTTTGAAATCAGCATTTTCAAGCCTATATCAACTTGAAAGAGAAATGGCAATGGCTTACGAAAAAGCAGCTATGGGGGATATGGAGTATCTCAGCCTCGCAGCGAAGCATCAGGAGCAGCTTGAAATCCATGATTTCTATTCAATTGATACACAGATCGAACAAGTGGCTAATGGTTTGGGGCTGCTGGCAATAGGGCTGGACAGACCGATTGATCAAATGAGTGGCGGCCAAAGAGCAAAAGTGATACTGGCAAAATTACTTCTTGAAAAACCGGAGGTTCTATTGCTTGATGAACCGACCAATTTTTTAGATAAAGAACATATTACATGGCTTTCGGATTACTTGTCAGGACTGGATAATGCTTTTATGGTAGTATCGCATGATTATGCTTTTTTGGAGAAAATTGCAAACCGGATATGCGATATCGACAATGACAGCATCACAAAGTATTATGGGACATATTCTGAATTTTTAAGAAAAAAAACGCTTCTAAGGGAAGATTATGTGCGTCAGTATTCGGCCCAGCAGAAGGAGATTAAGAAAACAGAAGAATTTATCCGTAAAAATATTGCTGGAAGAAAATCTAAAATGGCCAGAGGACGCCAAAAACAACTTGAACGGATGGAGAAGATGGAAGCATTAGATCAAAAAGAGATAACGCCTTATTTCCGTTTCCAAGAAATATCGCTCACAAATACAGAGCACCTTTTAGTAAAGTGTCTATCGGTAGGTTATTATTATCCGGTTCTATCTAAAGTTGATTTTGCCATAAAGGGCGGGCAGAAAGTAGTGATAACTGGTTTTAATGGGATTGGAAAATCTACTTTATTGAAAACACTGGTAGGGCAGATTCCATCCATACATGGGCATTACAAATTTTCTGATCAGGTCACAATAGGATATTTTGAACAGAATCTGATATGGGATGATACGGCAAGGACTCCTATACAGATTGTTTCTGACAACTATCCTGATATGGTGGTGAAAGAAGTCCGCAAAGCCCTTGCCTTGTGTGGTATTTCAAGTAAACACGCCATGCAGCCTGTCGGAACGCTAAGCGGCGGCGAGCAGGCCAAAGTAAAAATGTGTTTGTTGACATTAAAGCCGTGTAATTTTTTGATACTGGACGAGCCAACAAACCATTTAGATATTCAGGCGAAAGATGCGCTAAAAACTGCATTAGTGGAATTTGCTGGTACAATTCTTCTTGTTTCGCATGAAGAAACATTTTATAGAGAATGGGCAGATAGGGTGATTGATATAGAAAAACAGGGTTAATCGGAAGGGAAAGTAGGCGAATATGCGGCGGTCTGCCGTTTCCGCAGGCAGACCGGGCGGCCTGATAAGGGAAATTACTTGGAAAGCGGGGAGGTTAGAGGTAATATGCTGTCAAGTACCTTTCCCGGTTTTTATCTGTCTTTCGGAGAAAAATCTGTATATCAGGGATTGATAAGATATATATTTTTCATAATTTTTTTAAAAAAGTAAGTGTTTTTAAATTTTTATTCGTATTATATTATATAAAACTGGCCAGTTAAATGTACTGTTTGAGAAAGGGGTATCTGTGATGAATGATAAAAAAATAATCTCAGCAATCGAAGCACGGGACGAGCAGATGCTGGCATTTGTAGTACAGAAATTTTCCAAACTTCTCTGGAAGATTGCTGCATCCATTTTAATCAATGCGACTTCCGCTCAAGATGTGGAGGAATGTGTAGCAGATGTGTTTATTTATCTGTGGCAATATCCTGAAAAGTATGATCCTGACAAAGCGAAGCTATCTTCATGGCTTTCTGTAGTCGCAAGGTCGAAGGCAGTGGACAGTTACCGCCGGATCACCAGAAAAAGGGAAATATCTATGGAAGAGATTGTGGTGGAAAGCCTGGGATACGCTGAAAATGATGTGGCAGATGAAGAAAAGGATAAATTGCGCTCCTGTATTGAAGGATTGGACGAAAAGGAAAAAGAGCTGGTCATAAGGCGGTATTACTATGAGCAGAAACCGGCGGAGATTGCGGTTGCACTGGATATGCCAAAGAAACAGGTGGAAAACAGATTATATTATGTGAGACAGAAACTGAGAAAAATGATGGAGAAGCAGGAAGGAGAGCGGTCATGATGAAAGAAAAACATTTCATGAAAAAGTACAGCAGAGAAAACCTTAAGGATATACAGGCTATTGTGCAGGAGAAAACAGGAGCAGCCATTGTTCCGGACAGAAAGCCGGCCGGATATAAAATCAGGAAGATGGCGTTTTTAGCTGGCAGTTTGTTATGTTTGGTATCGCTAAGTGTTTTTGCTTATGCAAAGTTTTCAGGCCTGAATGGGGATTTGGCAGGGTTTGCATCAGCCTATCAGGGTGATGGCAGGTTTGAGATTGTCATTATAAATGATTCCGACAAGGAATTGGAGCTGCAAGATGATGTAAAGGTCATGCAGTGGTCAACTAGTAAAGAGGTAGAAGGGGACAGTGGTAAGATCAGGATGTCCGGACAGACAATATTGCCTCACTCTCAGGGAGTCGTTTCCATTGATATATCAGAAGGCTATGATGTGAAGGCAATGGAAGAAAATCTGCCGGAAGGAGATTGGTACTATTTTATTTTGACTAATAATAATTTTGCCTTTGGGCAGGACTGGATGTGTTCCTTTGACTTTGATATCGAACAGACAGAAGATGTCATGGACAGATCGGCAGATTTTATGGAGCAGATAGCAGGGGAACAAAGGACAGAAGAAAAGCAGTATGGTACGGGAGAGCTGGTCTTCCCGGAATGGAGCTGGCCTACAGTCAGCAGGAAAGTGTCAGGGCTTTATGGCATACGGGAAAATGGAACTCATTCGGATCATATAAATATTGCCGGAACAGCCGGAGATGAAATCTATGCAGTTGCAGATGGAGTGGTGCTGGAGGCAGCATTTGAAAGCTACTCTGGAAACTTCATTGTAGTGGATTTAGGAGATGGCATTACAGCTAAATATGGGCATCTGAAGGAAATAAAGGTGTCCGAAGGCGAGGAAATAAAGCAGGGACAGGTTATCGCAATATTGGGACAGACCGGAATGGCTACAGGCCCTAATCTGATGTTTGCAGTAAGCATCAATGGGGAGGAAGTCAACCCATTTGTAGAATAGAAAGACAACTTCCTATCAAAAGAAAAAGACAGCTTCTATCAGCCTATATCGGCTGGAAGCAGAACGGAGGCAGGTATGTATAAAAAACGTATGATAATAACGGTTATGATGGCTGTATGCTTTATAGCAGCCTGCGCACATAAACCGGACAGTGAGGAACAGGTAGACATCAGAGATGCCGTGGGAGACAGCGGGCATCAGGAAAGCTGGATGGAGGAAGACGGAGCGGGAAGCCTGTCCAATGATGAAAAGACTGCTTCGGATGGCGAGGCTGCCCCGGCCAGCAGTTTCCCTGAAATTAATCCCACAGAATCCCCGAACTATTCTTTCGACAGGGAGATTTCTGAATTCCTTGATGCCTGCGCTGGCACAAGGATTGAGCAAACCATTCCGGCAGCGGATGGTACATCGCTCCTTATCAGTGCAGACGTCAACGTGGAGGGGATAACCAGAGTCAGCCAGTATGAATATGTCCTGACAGATATTACAGAGGAAATACGTGCAGATCTTTTTAAGTCGGTATTTCCGGAAACGGCGGATCAGGCTGAATATGATGAAATGAATGATGTCTGGACACTTGATATTGATGTTGCCATAAGGAATTATTTTCTGTACCAGATCAGCTATTCCAATGGAGGGACCACCATTCCCGGTGAACAGATTATCGTGTTTGAAAACAGGTATTATGACCTGTATCCTTTTGAGGATAATCGGCTCGGTTCTGTTTCAGACAGCAGGGTAAATGCTTCTCTGGACGAGGCAGAGAGTATATGCAGGCAGATAGTGGATTCCATAACAGATGCAGGGGATTATGCAGCGGACTCTATCCAGGCTTACGGGAAGAGTGGGAGACGTCCTTATCTGAAACTGGTATTTAAGCGTATGTTGGATGGTATGCCCGTAACGGCATACAATGACCTGGTATTTTTGTTTGATAATGATGGCATTGAAAAGGTGACTGGTTCCCTGTTTTCAGTAAATGAGACAGGGCTGGATCAAAAAATGCTTTCTCCGGAGGAGGCCGTCGGGAAATTGCAGGAACAGGCAGAACTTTTGGACTTTGAGGGGGAGAGCCATGTTACAGTTACCGAGATCACTTTGGAGTATGTGGTGGTCATATCTACTGATGGTCAGATACTGGTCACACCTTTTTGGAGACTTCTGCTTGGAGAGAATGAGGATGAGAGGAACTTCCTGCGCCAGAAGATACTTGGAATTGATGCGGTTACGGGGGAACTGATATGGGAAGAACGTGGAAATACGCTGTGAGCAATACAGCATTTGGGGAGAAGCTATAGAATGCATACCACTAATAAGGTATTTCTCCGGTTTCCGGCAGATATAGGAATTAGGGAGCAGGAGATTATATCCAAATGGAGGAAATGTTGATGAAGAAAGAGGTAGGGTACTTCTTAGCGGTGATGTGTGTGTTGACATTAGTAGGATGTGGCACATTAGATAATGCGGAAAAAACAGAGGACAATCTTGCACAGTCTGCTGTGGAAGAAAGTATAGCATCAGAAGAAATCAATGTTGTGTCAGTATTGGCTGGTGTACAGGAGCCGATGCAGGACACTCAATTAGTGGCAGATGTTCTATCACAACCGGAAGAAGCGGATTATCAGAAAGATGCTGAGAAAGGTAATTCTGATATACAGGAAAAGGAAGAATGTTTAATGGATGTTACTGAAGCCGTGGAAGCAGAACAGGATAATCAAATAACTGTCCGGGAAGACATAATAAATGTAAATGAAATTAATGAGCAGGGTGGAATAATTGAATTTGCAGGAGATATGACATATAAAGAGTTTATAGATTTGGATTGGGTTTCAGATATTGATAACAGTTTGGATGAGGATACAAGCGTATATATCGTTAAGATATATTACCCGAATGGGTTTGAACATCATAAGGTTGGAAAAATTGAAAACTGCGAGGCAATAGGAGTATACCGTACAGATGATGGTGAGTATTTGGGCGGCAGTTTTAGAGAGAGAGTCACTCAAAGCTAAGAAGAAATGTAGAATACATTTTGTAGGATGAGATTGTGGCTGTTATCATAGGAATTCCCCCACGGAAGCATCTCACCAACAAGCCACAGCCTGACAAGGCAGGGCGGGCATCCCCGGTGTTCCCGCAGATTGGGAAATTGGGGAGCAGAGAGAGGAGGTGAAAGTCAGTATGGAATTCTATTCATTACAGGAATTGCTAAAACAATATTTGGATTGGGGATTTGATTTTGCTTCCATCAGCATAGCAACACAAATACCAGAAGAAGAATTACGGCAGTTATACAGTAATGAAAATTATAGATTAAGAGATAAGGATAAAGAGAAGTATCTTATGGTATTTTTGCTACAGATTTGCTGTGAAAAACCGGACAATGATGAATATTACAAGGCATTGCTTGAGAGTCTTACACAACACTTCAAGATACCACTGGAAGCGATAGCAAATTATATAGGAGTGGATATTGATGAGTTATTGAATTTTGAAAGCAACAGTGATAAAGACAGGATTGAAAAGTGCATAGCGCATCTGTTTACTACCTTTATCCGTGATTCGAGTTATTCGGTGTAGTAAAGGAAATATTCTCGCTAAGCCACAGCCCTACAAGCCCTACAAGGCAGAGGCAGGCATCTTCGGTTTCCAATCGAACAGGAGGATTGAACATGGGTATAGCAAGAATAGCAAAAAGCCATTATGCGGGCATCCCAAAAGCGTCATCCGGGAAGGAATGGAAGCTGTCTGATTCCCTCCGGGAGAAGATAACAGGATGCGGCACAGGGCGTCTATATGGGGAATAAGTTCCTCGCCCTGCGGAAAAGCGAGGTCGCCAAAGTCGCGCCAGACAAGATAAGTAAAACCTGAAAGTTTGATTTTGGGGAATTCTACGAATTGACTTTAGATTTCTACCAGTGGTTGCGTAGATGTATAGAGGTCTATATGGAACGCAACCGGCCATCTGGGTATTGTAAAACAAGGATTTCAGTGAATGGTTCAGAGCCAGGCTATTGTGCTGAAACCTAAAAAAGAAATGAGAGGTATAAATATGCAATACCATATAATGATTAAAAACCTATCTAAGTCTTACGGATCAAAGGGGACAGCAAAAACAGCTTTATCTGATGTTACCCTCAATATCCCGCAGGGCGAAATCTTTTGTATCATGGGTT
>CAJTOO010000044.1 GCA_910577735.1 uncultured Lachnospiraceae bacterium | reverse complement strand
GGGAAAAAGGTTAGTGATAAGCAGGATTTTAAGGTTGACGGAATTTCCGAGATCCATGTAAATATTGAGTCATGGGAATTGAAAGTAGATGAATCTCCCGATGAAAAAATTCATGTCAGCTATAGCGGAACGATTGAAAAAGAAAAGTCGAATATCGCAATAACGCAGAAAGATGATGCCTTGAATATTCTGCAATCAGATAAGCAGCAAAATATGGCAGAGCAGTTTTCGGCTGGAAAGCCCGGTGAAATTACAGTATATTTGCCTAAAGGGATAGAAATTCCATTCAAAATTAGTAATGGAAGTGGAAATATGCAGATTGATAACATTTCCATTCAGGAGTTGTCATTAGTCAATACATCAGGATATGTGGTATTGTCTAATGTGACTGTGAGTAATGCTAAAATAGTCACAACATCAGGAGATGTAACGTTTGAAAACAGTACGATACCTGATGTGGAAATTGTAAGCAAATCAGGATATGTGACATTAAAGGATGTAAATTTTGATTCTTTGGCGATTGTCACCAGTTCCGGTGAAGTCGGTGTAGGAGGAGCAGGCGTTTATTCAGCATTGAAAGTACAGACTGATTCAGGCGATGTATCCGTATCACATAAGGAAAGTCCAACGGATTTGCAATTAGATGTTACAACTGATTCTAATGATATAACAATGCAGCTAAGCAATATAGATTTTACAAAAGACACATCAGGCTGTAAACAGGGAAATATCGGGCAAGGCAATAACAAATTAGAGATTAGCAGCAGTAGTGGAACAATAATTGTAAAATAGAAACAGGTTGAGGATAATTAAGGAAAGAAGTGATGTAAAATTGGAAATGTGATACTCATTAAAATGGAGAATGTTGATGATAATTTTATCAATCAGCTCAGGTGTCTGATAGAGGAATATGGCTATCAATTACCTATGGAAACTGAAAAGGATACGTCGTTTTCCTTTGATGGTCTGAAACTTGTGCCAGAGAATTATCAGGTTTTTCGTAATGGAACAGAAATTGTATTAACAGGAAAAGAATTTGAAATACTTATGCTGTTGGTACAGAACAAAGGGCGTGTTTTCAGCAAAGAGCAGATTTATGATGCTGTTTGGAATAATGAATATGTTTTTGATGAACGGAACATGACCGCATACATCAACAAAATTCGACGGAAGATAGAGCCTGATCCGGCACACCCAAGATATATCATCACTGTATGGGGAGTGGGCTACAAATTTAGCGAAAGAACAAAATGAGCAGATGTTACAGAGCAAAATGGTAATATCTGCTCATTTTGCGTTACAATGTGAAAATATAAATTTCAAAAGGAGAAAATCAAAGATGGAAAGTCAGGTATGGGTAAAAGTATCATTATTTCTAAAAGAATTACGCTGTGAGGATATTAAGAGGAACTCTATCATTCATTTGGAGAGCTGCCAGAAAGAAAAGAAAGCCTTGAAAATATTTAGGCAAGTGTGGGAGAAAGAACAAAAGAATTTATCTGAACTACAACAGAGGGCAATCTGCAATTATATAGAACAGATGCAGGCGGTGTCTTTTGAGGAACAGCAGGAAGCATGTGGAGACGGTTGCTTTATTATCCCTTATAAATAATGCACCCAAATTAGAGGTCGCAATTGATGTTACGGCAGACACTCAAAATAAATAGAAAGGAAGCTTGTTGTCAAAGTTTTTGATAGGCATATTTAAGAAAGGAACTCACTGATAAGAGGAAAACGATTATGGGGATACAGGAGTATTTAAACAATCTGCTAAACTATGAATTAAAAGAAATAAAATACAGGTACAGAGAGCAAATAGTAGCCGATATCAAAGACAGAATGTGTTCCCTGCTAAGCAAGTGGGAAGATGAGGCGTTCAGAAAGACCATTCTATTCGTCACGGATGAAGAGGCGCTGTTTTATGAACCGGATGCGCCGGCTGATGTCAAAAGGTTTGTTGTTGCGACGATCAGAAACAGTATGTTGGAAATAGCGGCCAGCGTAAACTGCGGGCAGTTTAAAATGCAGGAGCCTTTGTCAGATAAAACAATAAAGGAAATTACAGCAAACGCGATTTTCTATTTCAGACAATGTGATTTTGATACATTGAAAGAAGAAACAGAAGGAATGGAATACACAGATGTATACGAAGAGCCGATACAAAAATATCCTTTGGCGTGGGATATACTTCAAAAAGCGGCATTGATGGAACATGCAGAATTAAAATTTGAGGGATCTGAAAAGACATATGATTTGGATGCGGAAAAGGAATTTCTGGTGAAGGAACATAGAGCGGCAATCTGTGATGGATTCACTCTGGAATTTGATGATTATCTGAGAGAAGAGCTGGGCAAGGTAATCTCCGGAATGACAGATTTATTTTATGTGGACTGTTTTAAGATGCTTTCGAGGAACTTTGAAAAAGTGCTGCACGTACTTCAGATTATTTTGGAAAACGACAGGGCATTTGTTACCTGCAATTATTATATCAGCAATGGTGTAATAGAGAAAAGAAAGAAACTTTTAAGAGCGGCGCATAATGCAGGAGAAGATTTGTTTTATAATCTGCGGAATAGAAAGGGCACACCGGCGCAGTTAAGAAAGGCATTGCAATGCATGACAGAAGAGGCAGAGTAGACAAATGAAGATTTTGCGGCAGTATCAAAAGGAAGCAGTTGATAAAATATATGATTTTTTTAACTCTGATGCTAAAAAGGCTAAAATGTATCTGGCAACTGGAGTGGGAAAATCTATGATCATTGCAGCGGCCATACAAAGAATATTAAAAGATAGAGAAGATGTGACAGCCGCAGTTCTGACGTCAGGCAGACAGGAGTGTGAACAGTTCATTGCTGCATTTCAGGAGGAAGATGGGGATTTCAGGATTGCATTACGGGTCAGGGAACTGA
Organism: uncultured Lachnospiraceae bacterium; assembly: GCA_910577735.1. Classification (GTDB taxonomy): domain Bacteria; phylum Bacillota; class Clostridia; order Lachnospirales; family Lachnospiraceae; genus UBA3282. The sequence goes on along the minus strand of CAJTOO010000044.1, from coordinate 12,477 downwards.
CAGAAGAAAAAATATTGATCACCACATATCAGGATGTCACGGAAAATCAGTCAGGTCTGGGGAAGTTTATGCTTATTATCTGTGATCAGGCACAGTTTGTAAACCAGGAAAGTTATTTTGATAGGTTGCTTAGAAAGAATATTAAATTTTTAGGCCTGCTGCAAAGTACGGAACCATCAGAGGGATGGTTTTGGGGTTCAAAATGTTTGTTTTCTTATACATTGCGGGAAGTGATAAGGGACGGTTTCAATGTGTATCAAAATGAGAGGAAATTTACACATGGATTTTTGCTGAAGTTGTTGGAATATCAGGGGTTTTTGAATATATCTGAGGAAGTCAGAATATCCGGTGAGGAGCATATGCGTCCGGATATTGTGGCGCAAAAAGATGACAAGACTGTGGTGATGGAAGTAAAATCTTATAGAGGTTTACATAATTCTAAGGTAATTCTGAATAACGCAGTAAAACAGGTTTTAACATATAAATTTGCTTTGGAACAGAATAAGCGGGATGAACAGTTTTTTTTCCTTGTTGTGTTACCCTGTGAAGTGGATGAGGAATCCCAGAATGAGATATATGATCGGTTTCAGGTGATTACGTGGGATATTAATAATCTGCTGTATTTATGTGAAGGAAACAAAGAACTTCTCAGTTTATTGATGAGCAGTATTTCATATCCATCCTCAGAATTAAAGCCAAAGAAGCCATTGGAGGCAGCCAGTCGATTACCGGAACCTGTCAATGACAGGGCAGAGATATCTTTGGTGGAGAAATATATACAAAAGCTGGAAACTTGTAAACCGGGGAAACTGGAGAAGGCTGATAAAGAGTATGAAAGCATCTGTACAGAGATCATCAGGTATCTTTTTGGAACTGAGTTTTTTAGAATGTCAGAACAGCATCGTACAGAGGATGAGATGTTTCGCATGGATTTATTATGTTCCTTAAAAGGAACCACAGAATTCTGGAAGTTTCTGATAAGCTTTTACCGCACAAAATTTGTTGTATTTGAATATAAAAATTATACGGATTGCATACCTCAGAACCTGATATATATTACAGAAAAATATTTGTTCCCGGTCGCATTACGGAATGTGGCGTTTCTGATATCAAGAAAGGGATTTGATTCAAATGCTGAAAAGGCAGCTTTGGGCTGTTTAAAAGAAAGTGGTAAACTGATCATCAGTTTGGATGATAATGATTTGATCAAGATGCTGGCCATGAAGGAAACAGGGGAAGAGCCATCCGATTATTTACTGGATAAAGTGGAACGATTATTGATGTCAGTGAGTAAATAATATGTTTCAATTCTTACAGCGCCCACAAAATGGGCGCTGCTCTATTTTCAAAAAGCTTCCAAATTATATTACGTCAATGTTACGCCTTATTCTGCGGATCCAGACACAGATCAACAGAGAACGTATATTTATCTCCCCGTATGACAGACTGGGTATATTCGATCACCTGGTCATCCTCATAACTCAACCGTTCTAACAGCATGCAGGGCGTGGAGGCGGAAATCTGAAGATGTTCTCTCTCGAAGGCCGAAGGGATAATAGGACGGAACTGTTCCGTAGCCCTGGTGACATGAAAGTCATACTTCTGCGCCAGATATTGATAGAGTGAATATTTCTCCAGAATCTCAGAATTTATTTTGTAAAACCGGTTTCGCGGAAGGTATGTGATTTCGATCATCAGGGGATACTCTTTGGCGGAACGGAGTCTTGTTATTTTGTGAAATGCATTTGGACCTGTCAAATGAAACTTATCATTTAAATCCTGTTGATTTTCCACCACATGACAGTCAATGACGGTGTTGTGGATTAGGATATTGCTACTTTTGAGTTCATCCGTAAAGGAATAGAATTTGGTGAGCGGCTGGTTGAAGACCTGGGGTTTTACATAGGAGCCGTTGCCATGAATGGTATAAATAATATAATCATTCTTTAATTTTCCCAGCGCTTCTCTGATGGTGGAACGGCTGACATGGTATTTCTCGCTCAGGGACCGCTCCGAGGGAAGCGGGGAGTTTTCAGGGTATTCTCCACTTTGTATTGCTTCTATAATCTTTTCTGATATTTCCAGATATAAAGAAGACGAACGCATATTTTTTCTCCGTTAAAATCTCATGAACCTGAATCAGTATAAACAGTAAATTTGTTTTTATTTTACATTTTTTTGCAATGCCTGTAAATAGTATTGGTGTATTCGGAAAGTATATACGTAACTGGGTGTTACTTTTCCAACGTTAGTCAAAGGAAACGCCCTGGCATATTGTCGCGGGTGTGAAAAGTAACAACAGGATACTTCACTTTTGTTAACGTAAATTGTCGAATAGTATACAACAATTTAATAAACATACCACTTTTATAAGTGGTATGGATAAAATACACAGTCAACTTGTAAAATTGGACGAAAATATGTGAATATAATTGAAAGTTTCACACAAGAATGATAAGATGCAGCTACAACAACGGTAAAAAAAGCGGGAAAGGGGGATCGTATATTTCTTATGGGATATTATCTCAGTGTAGATGGTGGCGGCAGTAAAACGGCATACCTGGTTACAGACCGGTTGGGAAGGGTCTGCGGCAATTATGTGACACAGGGATGTACATACTCTGTGATGGGGAAAGAATTAGTCTGTGAAATATTAAGCGAGGGTGCCGAAGCGGCTCTGCAGATGGCAGGCATCTCTCCCGATGACCTCATATATGCCGTCTGGGGCATCAGCTGTTTTGGTGAGTATGAGGAGATGGACCGGTGTTTGACCGGTAAGCTTTCAGAGCTGTTTCCATGTGGGATGTATTTTTGTAATGATGTGGAAATAGGGCTTGCCGGTTCCCTGTTATTGCATTTTGGAATCCATGTGGTCGCGGGGACAGGAGCAATTGTAATGGGCAAGGATAAAAAGGGCAAAACGGCCAGGGCCAATGGTTGGCATGAAGATTTTTCGGACGAGGGCTCCGGATACTGGCTGGGGCTTAAGACGTTATCCTTGTTTGCAAGGCAGGCGGATTTCAGGGAGAGAAGAAGTTTTCTTTATGAACTCGTGCGGGAACGGTGCAGTCTTGGCGGGGACATGGATGTGGTCCGGTTTTATCAGGAAAATCTCAGAGGAAAGCGAAAGGAAACAGCGGCACTGCAGGAGGTTTTGCTGATGGCGGCAAAACTGGGTGACGAGAGTGCGATTAGGCTTTATGATGCGGCGGCCTTCGAACTGGCACAGTCAGTGAGAGGGGTGGCGGTGCAATTGGACCTTATGCATGAAGAAACGCAGGTATCCTACTGCGGCGGTATTTTTCGCTGTGGAACCTTTATCCTGAATCCCTTTTCCAGATATTTAGAACAGATGGGGTTTGTTTTAAGGCAGCCCGGGTTGCCGCCCTTAGGCGGGGGGATTCTTCTGGCAGCGGACAGAGACGGGAAGCAGGTAACGGAAGTGATTGAGAATCTGAGAAAGGAGCTGGCTGCAGGATGAGGAAACTAATACAAATTTATACAGGGGGTGTGTCGGGGCGCAATATATCTGTGCAGCAGATCGTGCAGAAATTAGAGCTTGTACAAAAGGCTGGATTAGACGGCATTATTGTGGGATGGAGCCTGGAGAAGCAGATTTACGAATGGCTGAGAGATTATACAAAGGAAAGGGGCATAGAACTTTACCTCTGGTTTCAGGTCCTGTCTGAATTTAAAAGGCTGGGCGGTTTCACAGCGGTTGAGACCCTGTATGGGAAAAGTGTGCAATCGGCTGTTTTTGACGGGGATGAAGAGTTTTCCTTTTATTGTCCCAGCCATCCGGATACGTTTAAGTCCTTACGCCATATTTATGAAACCTATTTTGCGGAAATTGCGTTCGATGGCGTTCTGTTAGACAGAATCAGATTTCCGTCACCGGTGACAGACCCCAACGCTTTGTTTTCCTGTACCTGTCCTTTTTGCATGGAAAAGCTTGAGAAACGAGGGATTGGGAGAGCGGAGATTGATGAGGCCAAAAGGCAGATGCAGGAGAGCATAGAGCAGGGCGGCGTTCTGGGCATACGGGAGTACAGGGATGGAACATATAGTTTTAACGCCCGTAAAGTGGAAGCATATCTGCATGCCAGGACAGCATTGATTACGGAGATGGTAAGTTCTCTGTCGCTGTATTTCAGGGAAAAGGGCATGAAAGTGGGTCTGGATCTGTTTGCGCCCTTTCTCGCAGTCTTTGTGGGGCAGGACTATACAGAATTAAGCAAAACGGCAGATTTCATCAAGCCTATGCTCTATCGGCACACGTATACGCCGGCAGGGATGCGGTATGAACTTGAGGGCATGGCAGGCAAGAGGGCAGGCAGGATGAAGCAGCTGGTTGGCATGGCAGATGACAGGATGACGGACTTTATGGCAAAGGAGTTAGAGACTGTGCAAAAGCTTGCCTGCTGTGATATTTACGCAGGGATGGAGATACATACCGCAAAAGATCTTCCGCTGGTGAGCGTACAGTCCGTGCGGGAAGGAGTGGAAGTGACAGAAAAGATGAACTGTGCGGGAAGAGTGGCATCCTGGAACCTATTGGAGGCATCCGGAGAAAATCTTCTGGCGTTTATGAAGGAGGAAATTTGTACGAGTTGAAAGGGCAGTAAGCTGCCCTGATAGGGAGGTTATGATGAAGCATGAACTGGAGTTTAAGGAGATCAGTAAAAATTTTGCCGGTGTTCCGGCTCTGCAGCACATAAGTTTCTCTGTATCTGAAGGAGAGGTTCTTGCGCTTGTGGGAGAAAACGGAGCAGGAAAATCTACATTGCTGAAAATCCTCAACGGTGATTACCAACCCTCGGAAGGCAGTTATCTGCTGGACGGGGAAGAAAGACATTTTGTAAGCCCCAATGAAGCAATCAGCGCAGGAATTGGACTGATTTATCAGGAGAGGCAGATGTTTGATGAACTGAGCGTTGCGGAAAACATCTATGTGGGAAGACTGCCGGAAAAACGTAAAGTAGTGGACCGCAGAGAATTAAACAGAAGGGCGGCTGAAATCATTGCGGAATTCGGACTGCCGATCAAACCGGAAACGAAGGTCAAAGAGCTTTCTGTGGCCATGCAGCAGATGGTAGAGATTATGAAGGTCTATTCCAGAAATCCCAGGGTGATAGCCTTTGATGAACCCACAGCTTGTCTTTCGGACAAGGAGGCAGAGGTGCTCTTTGCACTGATCGGACGTCTTAAGAAGAAGGGACTGATCATCATTTATGTCTCTCACCGGATGAATGAGATTTTCAGGCTGGCGGATAAGATTGTGGTGCTGAAGGACGGCTGCTTTGTGGCCATGCATGATAAAAAGGATACAGATGAGAACAGTCTTGTCAATCAGATGGTGGGAAGGCCCATAGGGAGCATGTTTGCGGACCAGATGGTAAGGGAAAGAAGAAAGGAAACTGCGCTTTGGGTGGAGGGACTTTCCGGGAAAGCCTTTTCGGATATCAGCTTTGCCTTGAGAAAGGGAGAAATCCTTGGGTTTTTTGGGCTTGTGGGAGCGGGCAGAACGGAATTGATGAGAGCCGTGTTTGGAGCGGATCCCATTACGGCGGGAACCATAGAGGTGCATGGCATAAGGCAGAACATCGACTCCGAGCAAAAGGCAATTCGGCTGGGAATCGCCTATTGTTCCGAAGACAGAAAGAACGAAGGAATCATCCCTCTTTGTTCCGTGAAGGAAAACATGAGTCTGGTGATTCTAAAGAAGCTTTGCAGCGGCATGTTCATCAGAGGGAAAAAGGAACAGAGCTTTGCCAAGGAGAATGTGGAGAAATTTCGTGTCCGGACAAGTTCCATTGATAAAAAAATATATCAGTTAAGCGGCGGAAATCAGCAGAAAGTATTATTGGCCAGGTGGCTTGCGATGGATCCCGAAATTCTGATTCTGGATGAACCCACCAAGGGAATTGACGTGGGCGCTAAATCAGAAATATACCGGATGATTCATGAGGTGGCGGCACAGGGAGTTGCTGTGATCGTGGTGTCATCGGAACTTCCCGAGGTAATCGGACTGAGTGACCGCATTTACGTCATGAGAAATGGAAGGATTGCAGGAGAGGTGGACAGGAAAGAAGCACAAGAGGAACGGATTTTAAGATATGCAATGCTTGAAGAAATGGAGGGATAACATTGAAAATACTGAAGAAAACGGGACAACAGATTTTAACATCAAATCTTTTAGGATTGTTTATCGTAATGATTGTGATGACGGTGGTGTTCACGGTATTACATCCGGGCTATCTGACTGCCAAAAACCTTTTGAACATTTTAACGGCAGCATCCTTGAGCGGCTTGATTGCCATCGGGGAATCCTATCTGATCATTTCCGGACAGATTGATTTATCACCCGGCGCGGTGGCGGCCTTTGCCGGGGTGTTGTCTGGTCTGTTGGCGCAAAGGGGTGTGCCCTTTCTCCTGATCGTTCCCATCACACTTTGCGTAGGCGCGCTGTTTGGAACGGTCAATGCCTTTCAGGTGAACGTACTGAAAATACAGCCCTTTATCGCATCTTTGGCGATCATGTCCATAGCACGCGGACTGGCCTATATCATGTGTGACGGCAAGCCGGTATTTATCAGCCAGGAGGCTTATATCAAGGTAGGAATCACAAGAATATTCGGGGTTCCCCTGCCGGTGATCATATTGATCGCGGCATTTCTGGTGTTTGGGGTAGTCCTTGCCAAAACCCGCTTTGGAAGAAACGTATATGCCACGGGAGGAAATGCGGCAGCGGCCAGGCTTGCCGGCATCAGAATCCATCAGGTCAAGTTTAAACTCTTTGTGATATCGGCTTGTCTGGCTTCCCTGGGAGGAATCATACTGGCATCCAGAATGAATACCGGGCAGCCGTCGGCAGGACAAAACGTGGACTTTGATGCAATTACAGCGTCAGTCCTGGGCGGCATCGCCATGACAGGCGGTACAGGGTCTCTCAGCGGCACATTTCTGGGCGTTTTAATCTTACAGGGATTTAACAATGGATTGTTGCTGCTTAATATATCCACATTTTGGCAGGATGTGGCGAGGGGATTACTGATGATGTTTGCGCTTACTTTTGATTATTTCAGAAAGAAAAAGCGTGAAATATAACTGACAATTTTTCAAAAAGGAGGAAAAAGTATGAAGAAAAGATTTTTGGCAATGGCGATGGCAGTGGCGGTGACGGCAGCGACGGTAGTGGGATGTGGTTCAGGCAGCAGCGGGGAGTCGGCAGACACGAAACAGGAAACCGCAGAACCCGCCCCGGCCCAGACTAAGGAGAGCAAAGAGGAAAGTGCAGATGAGCAGCAGGCCGAGAGCGGAGAAGCTAGTGAGGAACAAGGAACTGGGCAGAAGGTCAAGATTGCGGCAATCTATCGTGATATGACACAGTCCTGGTTTATTCAGGAGGCAGCGGCAGCAGAAAACCAGGCGGCGGCTCTGGGCATGGAACCCCTCATTGTGGGAGATTCCAAAGAAGACCCTTCCGTCTATGTGGATGTGTTGGATAACCTGCTGTCCCAGGATATTCAGGGATTGATCGTGAATATCTGCGACCAGCAGCTGAGTCAGATGACAGTGACCAAATGTAAAGAGGCAGGCATACCGGTTGTTGCGGTAGATGTACCGTTAATTGATGAGAATGGCAATTATCTGGCGCCCGCAATCGAGCTGGATTCCTATCTTTCAGGACGGACCATGGGAGAATGGGCAGTCAATTATGTGAAGGAAAATGATATGCTTGCAGAGCCGGAGAAGACAGGCATCATGATTCTGGCCATGGAGAAGGTGACCAGCTGTGTTCCCAGGTCTGATGGGCAGATGGATGTGTTTCAAGAAAGCTTTACCGATTTCCCGGAAGAAAATATCATCCGAATCGATTACGGCGGCGGCTCATCCGATGAAGGATATAACGCGGCAGCAGCAACCATCACAGCCCACCCGGAAATTACAAGCTGGATTGTCACAGCAGCCAATGACGAGGGTGCACAGGGTGCAACGAGGGCGTTAGAACAGGCAGGACTTGACAAGGATTCCGTGACGGTGGGTCTTGGCGGCTACCATGCGAAGGATGAGTTCAGGAAAGAGTACTCCTGCTTTAAGGCGGCAGCATATATCAAGGCTTCTACCGTAGGGGAAGAGTCTGTGAAAGCTTTATATGAAAATATCGTCAATGGAACGCCTATCTTTGAAGAGTATAAAACCGACAAGGCTTATGGAGTATATCCATTCGGTGCAGTCATGGTGACCGCTGAGAATTTTGAAGAGGTCATGGGAGAGGACGCAAAATAGAGAATGGTGAGGCAACATAAGAAGGAGGATCGGTATGATATTAGGTTTTGAAATGGATGATTTGATAAAGATGGACGGGTATAACACGGCACAGGAAATTGTTCAGCAGCCGGCTCTCTGGAAGAAGATTTATGAGTTGATAGAAAAGGACAGACAGCGTATTGCAGACTTTCTGAAAGAAAGGATAGACGGCGATACCAGGATTCTCTTTACTGGCGCCGGAAGTTCTGATTATGTAGGCGATATTGTCAAAAGCCATGTAAAAAGCTGCCGAAATGTAAGAGCGGAGTCAGTGGCCACAACGGATATTGTGGCAAACCCGCAGGAAGTGATCGAAAGAGAGACGAAAACAGTGCTGGTATCCTTTGCCCGTTCCGGCAATAGCCCGGAAAGTATCGGGGCATACCGGATTATGCAGGAAAATACGGAAGAAATTGCTCATGTGGTCATTACCTGTAATAAAGAGGGAGACCTGGTAAAGGAGGCAAATGGGAACGGGAATTGTTTCATGCTCATACTGCCGGAAGAAACGAATGATAAAGGGTTTGCCATGACCAGCTCTTTCAGCTGCATGCTGCTTGCCGCGCTCCTGTTTTTTGATATTGAGAGGCTGGAAGAGAATAGAAATTACGTGGATACGGTTTCCCGGTTGGGAGAGTGCATTCTCCGGGAGGATTGGGGAAAGATGAGAGCCTTAAGCGAAACCAATCCTGAAAGAGTGGTATATCTGGGAGCCGGTTGTTTAAGCGGGCTTGTGCGGGAGATGGCTTTGAAGAACATGGAACTGACCAATGGCAAGATTGCCACAATGCAGGAGACGATTCTGGGGTTCAGACATGGCCCCAAGACGTTTATGGACGAGGATACGAATGTGATTATTCTGATGTCCCGGAGTGAATACACCAATCAGTATATCAGAGACCTGCTGCAGGAAATTTATCATGACACAAGAAAGCATAAGCTGACAGTGATCTCCTGTGAAAAAGATGAAGAAATAGAGAAAATCTCTGATGAGTGCATCTTTGTGGAAGGAGCGTCAGTGCCTGATGTATATTCCGCATTGGTATATGTGCTGTATGGCCAGATGTTTGCATTTTATAATTCTGCAAGGCTTGGCATCAATCCGGACAATCCAAGTCCCGACGGCTCCGTGAACAGAGTGGTGAAGGGCGTGGTCCTGCACAGCTACTGTGACATGCCGCAGAGAGAATGTGAGGTGATGGCGTGATGCGACAGCATCCGATCAGGAAGATGATTGAAAAGAGGAAAAAGGGCATATTCTGTGCCCTTCCCTCCTACTGCAGCGCCAATGAGCTTGTGATAGAGGCAATTCTGGAAGAGGCGGGAAGACAGGATGATCTTGTACTGATAGAAGCTACGGCCAACCAGGTCAATCAGTATGGGGGCTACACCGGCATGCAGGCATCTGATTTTGTGGACTATATATACGATATTGCACAAAAGGTTCATTTTGACAAAGAGCGGATCGTTCTGGGCGGTGATCATCTGGGGCCTCTGGTATGGAGCGGGGAACCGGAAGAAGAGGCGATGGAAAAGGCTGAGTGCCTGGTACGGTCCTTTGTAAAAGCCGGTTTCAGTAAGATACATTTGGACACAAGTATGAGACTGGGAAGCGACTCTGCAGACTGCTGGCCTGATACAGATAAGATTGCAGAGCGTGGGGTAAGACTCTATCAGGCATGTGAGGAGGCTTACCAGGCGTTGTTGCAGACCGATCCACAGGCCGTGGAACCCATCTACGTAATCGGAAGTGAGGTGCCCATACCGGGCGGCGGACAGGAGCAGAAAGCAGATATAGAGGTCACATCTCCAGCTGATTTTGAGGAGACCATACGGTCTTATACAAAGGCTTTTGAGAAACGCGGGCTGACAGATGCCTGGAATCATATTGGGGCAGTGGTGGTACAGCCGGGAGTGGAATTTTCTGATTCTGGGGTCTGCAGTTATGACAGGGTAAAGGCACACGAACTGTGTCTGGCAGTCCGACAATATCCGGATCTGGTCATGGAAGGACATTCTACAGATTATCAGGGAGCCAGGCTGCTTAGAGAGATGGCCCGGGACGGCGTAGGCATTCTTAAGGTGGGCCCGGCTCTTACCTTTTCCTTAAGAGAAGCTCTGTTTTCCTTACATAAGATTGAAAAGGAAGTGATTCCTCCGGGCAAGAAGGATTCTGATTTCATCAATGTTCTGGAGAAAGTCATGTTGGAAAAGGCAGAGAACTGGAAGAAGCACTACCATGGAAATGAACAGGAACTGTTCCTGGCAAGGAAATACAGCTTTTCTGACAGATGCAGGTATTATCTGGGAGAACCGCCTGTAAAAGAGTCCATCAGGTGTCTGTTTGATAATCTGGATCAGACAGACATACCACTGAATATGCTGTGTCAATATATGCCTGTACAATACAAAAGAGTGAGGGACGGCATTGTCAGAAAGGAAGCGAGGGCTTTGGCCAAGGATGCAGTGGTTAACATCATGTATGACTACGAGTATGCTACCAAGGAAAACTGGCAGATGGAGTATCGATAGAAGAAAGATGTCTTCAATTGTCTGGATGATACTGCCAATCTGTGCGGAAGACTGATCGATATTGTTTGTGGCTATCGACAGTTGTGCCATTTTGCAATTATATAAGAATATATATAATTTGTAATTTTTCAGAGTTGTAGTATAGCACGACATTCATAACAAATCATTAAAAAAATAAGCAGTGCACGGACAAATTTCGGTACACTGCTTATTTTGTCTTCAGTTTTCTGTTATCAGCGATGACAGCCGTGATGTCCGCCGCGTCCGCTGCGGGTAGTAGTCACAGTTGTATTCACGCAGGTACCATCGCAGTAACCGTCTGCGTGATCGTAACCACAGTAATTGTATCCGTCATGGCAATGAAGCCCTTCCTCGGTACAACCATCCACAGTACAGACCGGACAGCTTGTATCAGTTGTCTGAACCGTCTGACGATGATGTCCGTGAGCAGAAACAGGGGTGACAAAGAGGACGGATATCAATGTGACTGCCGCTGCTGTGCGAAACAGTTTTCTGATTGACATGGGAATCTCCCTCCTTTTGATAAAAAAATTACTATCACTATCAGTCTAGCACAAGGGGAAGCGCTGTGCAAGGACTGGAATCTCAATCTGCACAATATAATCCTCGATCCGGTCAACCACATTCTCATTAATGCCCATTTCATAAGCATAACCAGATAGTGTAAGCCCCTGCTCTGCCGCGAAATCCATGATTGCCCGGTAACGCAGGGGTATCTTGTCCCAGCCGCCTTTGTGAAAGGCCCTGATATACTTTCCGGCGGGCTGTGTATGCAGTCCCTCTTTTGGCGTGAGAAAGGGAATTTCGATAAAAAGTCTGGAATAATCTTCATAATCACCGTTTTGCAGGCTGGCAACGGAGATCATGGAGCCGTAAGAGGCCTGGTGAAGCCTGCCCAGCTGGTATTTTAAGGTTTCCGCGGTGATCATCTCGACTTCCTGTTCAAAGGAAGTATGTTTGTCGATATCTACAGTGATCAGACAGCGTTCTTCCTTTTCCACGATATCAATTTTCGATAGATCCATGGTCAGAAGTGTGGTCATGTTCTGGCGGTGGGTACATAAGGTTTCCCGCAGGGCCTTCAGATGAGTAATGCTGCGGTCAAGCTCCGCGATCTTGATATCCAGAAGACTTTTCAGGCTGGCGGCAGAGCGGTCTTTCATAAAGTCCTGTATTTCGCGGATGGATACGTCCAGTTCCCGCAATAGCAGAATGGTTTCCAGGATGGGACTCTGGTAATACGTATAGCAGCGATAGCCGTTTTCGGGATTGATGGCGGCTGGTTTGAAGAGGCCGATTTCATCGTACCACATCAGTGTTTTCTTATTAATGCCGTGCATAGCGGCAAACTGTCCGATGGTGAGAAGCTTGTCTTTCATGCGTCCTCCATTTCAGAAATATTCCCAAGGTTGTCTGTTGGCAGGTATTTTGAAAACAACCGGCCAACTGTCTTTTGAAACAGTACTGTGACTGTATAGTATATCATACCCTATGATAAATGGAAGTACAAGAATGCCTGCGGCAGGTATGATAAATATGCGCCCCAAATGGGCGGGAAAACAGGATAAACTTTTAAAATTACAAAAATGTTACAAGTCATCAAAAAGGAATAGG
>CAJTOO010000043.1 GCA_910577735.1 uncultured Lachnospiraceae bacterium | reverse complement strand
CCCCTTGCGGTAAGTCCGGGCATGATCTTCCTTACTTCAAAATGCCCGCCGCCTCATATGCTGTAATCGAAACCGCCTTTTTGGTCATGCTGTCCTTATAATATCTATCGTCCGTTTCCTGCTCCATCAGCCTGCGTTTCAGGGCGCTCTCCTCATTCAGCCGGGCATATTCCTCACGCCTTTTTTTCTTTGCCGCCTGCTCCGCCTCAAACTGGCGCATTTCTTCTTCTGTCGGACCGGTAATATTTCCACCGTGGCTGGAAGCCCGGAAACGTGCAATCTCCCCATTTTCATCCAAAACAATCAGATGGGAGCATATCCTTCCGGGTACTTGGTTTGTTGCAATAAAACTCTCCACTCTAGCCATGACCTGTTTTGCCAGTGCCGGATCATTTTTCATTTTTTCTTCCAATTCCGGCGGTACGACAATCGACTTCTGCCCGGCGATTGAGTGGAGCCTTGACTGTACCCCGGATGAATCCATCGCAGGATTCGCCCCATTCGGTTTCCAATTCACGGCGGATTCGTCCAAATCATTACGGAAAAATTTCTCAAATGGGAAATCATTCCTCTCCCATACCCCCTGCGGAATATCGGACGCATCTGCCGTATGGTAGTACGCTCCGGGAAACCTCGCCTGCCACATATCCTTAAAACTCATTCCTGATACATCCGACTGCTCCGCAGCTTTTGCAGCCGCAAGTTCCGCAAAACTCACGCCCTCGCTCTTGCCTGCCGCATTCTCCCGGTATTGCTCCGCCAGATAGTATCCTCCCAATTTACCTGTTACTCCGAAATCCATCTTCCTCTCTCCTTTCATTTTTCATCATCACGGACAGGATGAACACCCTGCCGTTTACCTTAAAATCCATTGTTCCCTGATATTTCTCCGCTGTGCTTCTGATGTTAATAAGTCCTATCCCATGATTCTCCCTGTCCGCCTTATCCGTCACCGGGAACTCATTCTGCGGTCTCCTCACCACCTTCCCGTCAAAGCTGTTCTCCACTTTCAGGAAAAATAGCTCCCTCTTTTGGAATGAACTGATGCGGATAAAGGCTTCCTCGCCCGGTTCTTTCGCTTTCAGTTTCCGGCACGCCTCCATTGCGTTATCCAGCGCATTTCCTAAAACAATGCCGATATCATAACTTTGGATGAACAGCTTTTCAGGAAACTGCAGCCCTTCCACCTCCATCCGCAGGTCGGGCACCGTGCCTGTAATCTCATGGTATTTCATGTTCAGCAGGGTATCAACAACCGTATTCCCTGTCTTAAAACGGAATTCCAGTCTGTCCATCGTCCGGCTCAGCTCCTCCAGATATGCCTGCAGCCCCTCCTCCTTCCCCGCCGCAAGCTGCATAATGACGGAGATCGTATTCTTCATGTCATGCCTCATCCCCCCGTATCCCGGAATAGACGCGCTCCATCTCCCCCATATGCTCCTGCAGGCTGCTGACCTGTTTCTCCAGAATAATGCGGCTGCTTTTTTCCCTGTTCCAGCAGATCATATCCTGAAAGAGTTTTACCCCAAACACAATGGAGAGCAGTAACAGCAGCAGAATAACAGGCATTATGACCATCAGTGACGGATATCTGTCATATAGTGTCTCCGGCACACCGTTCTCTGCCGTGTCAATCGTAATACGCAGTAAAGTACATACCATCAGGCCTGTCAGCCCCGGCGTGAGGATGAACAGCAATTCCGTCCTGTAAATTGCATAGTCCTTTTCCCGATAATCCCGCACAATCTTCCTCATAGTAAAATAAAGCAATGCTGCCCCAATTACATGGAACAAAATCTGGTTTCCTATGGTAATAATGTTTATAACACGATTATAAAATTCCAATGGCGAAATATATCCATTTTCCAAGCGCCAGCCCCACAGCCGGAACAGATGACAGGCTAATTCAAAAAAAATATGCGCAAGAAAAACGCTCATTTCACCCACAGCCATAAAGGTAACTATAAGAAATAAAGTTATCTTTCCAACTACCCTATAAAACACCAGCGCAATCATCGATACGATGCACAGGATTACTGCCAGCCTTGCGAAAACCCAAAAACTCGTATAGCCTTTCGGTAAATAATATCCCATCCCTAACCGCAGGCCCCCATACAGCACTGCGGCTGCCAGCCCGCCTGTCCGCCGGTTCCGTATCCTGCTTTCCAGAAAACTCCCAAAGAAATACTGCAGGCAGTATCCCTGGAACATGGCAGAAAACACTTCCAGCAGGCCGCTCACCACTTCATACACAGGACACCCCTCCATTCTGCAAATACCACATATACGCCTTTACAAACTCATTATGCTTCTTCCTTGTCAGGTAAACCTTCTCGCCGCTGGAAAGGAAGATGCTGTCACTGTCATACCGCGCTATGTGCGCCATGTTGACCAGATATCCCCTGTGGCAGCGGTAAAAGCCACCCCCAAGCTGCCCTTCCAGTTCCCCGTGGCAAAACCGCTTATATTAAAATCGGGATTCCGTTTTTTTATGAATCCGCCAATCTGCTCCCTGATGGCTTCCTCATCATCGACCACTGCTATATTCAAAATTCATCACCTCGGATTTCCGTTTCAGCCGTCACTTAATTTATCGGCAGATTTTCTGTTATTTTGGGATGCAGGGAACGAAAGGCATATAAAATGGAGCGAAAGGCATAAATGCAGTACGGAATTTCAAAATCAGCCCTAAAGTTTTTCGCCATTCGTCCGATATAAGGCGGCACAAACCCAAACCGCCGTGTAAGCATATTAGCTCTGATTCCCCCGCTTTCCAAGCAATTTCCCTTATCAGGCCGCCCGGCCTACCTGCGGAAAAGGCAGACCGCCGCATATGGCGGATGATGGCCATAGTGCGGCGGTTTGTCTTTTGTAGGATTATCTGGCATTAAGTTCCACCAAAACAATCTCCGGGCGGTTATTGAAACGGAATGGTATGATGCTGTTTCCAATGCCACGGCTGACCACCATGCTTGTGCCGCCGTCTGTATACAGTCCGGCATCATACTTAGGGAATAACCCTGATTAGGAGCAATCACTCCGCCGATAAACGGCAGCCGGAACTGACCGCCATGAGCATGGCCTGCAATGACCAGATCAATGCCGCAGTTTACATACGTTTCAAACAGTTCCGGCCTGTGTGAGAGCAAAATAGTGTATCCGCTTTCATCACCAATCAGATTCTTCAATTTCGTACTGGCCATAGCGGGGACTTCACCAAACATATCTCCCTTGACCGTAAAATCGGGATCGGCCAATCCAAGCAGTGCTATGGTTTCCCCATTCCGCTCTAAATAAACAGTCTCATCCTCCAGTACGATAACCCCGGCTGCTTCAAGCCCGGCTTTCAAAATATCATATTGGGGGCTTGCAGCTTCATGGTTTCCCGCCACATAATAGGTCGGGGCAATCCTGACGGATTCCTGCGCAAAGCAGAGCGCTATCCCTGCATCCGTGTGATTGGCATCTATGAGGTCTCCTGTTATCACGATGATATCCGGCCGACTCTCGGATAGCAGTTTTAACAGTTCTGCATTGTTTTTTCCAAATTCAGCATTATGCAGGTCTGATATCTGCGCTATCCGGAAGCCGGAAAATGCGGCAGGGATACGGCTGCTTGAAATTGAAATTGTACTAACCATCAATGCCGTATTGCCCCATACCGTCCAGACTGTGGGAATGACACACAACACTACAGACAGGATGATATTTCTTTTTCTTCTGCCTATTTTCATAAACTACATCCCCCTTCAATGACTGTGTGTTGGGACAGCTTATTTCCCCTGTCTAATTCCTCTCTTTTGGCATTGGTGTTTATTCTACCGTAATCCGGATGGTGCCATCATATCCAGCCCCATAAAGCCCTATATAGTTTGCACCACTTTTAAGCTGTACTGTAACGCTGCCATCCCCATTTTCAGCCAGTACATTTTCCTCCAATTCCGGATCAATATATACCAGCCGGCAAACGCCGGAAATCGTGTCAAAAGAATAGTGTACTGTAATCTTGCGGCAATCGTTGCTTTTGAGGGCAGTGTTTCCAACCAATATGTCCTGCCCGTCAAAACCGTTTACGGCCGCATCATAAGTTGCCAGAAAACCCGCATTATCCGAAACACGTTTTCCATCAAAAGACTGATAAGGAGTAATGAGGGCATTGCTTTTCCCAATAGCAACATTGCTGCCGACCTGCTCCACGCCGCTTTTCAGACCGTCTGCCAATTTATCAAGCCCCGAACACGCTGTACAGGAGAGAAGCATTATTCCAGCAATAAAAATAGCTGGTCCTTTCTTGAAAAACTCCATAAACACTCCTCACTTAATGCATGAAAGTTAAAAATAATCCCAGGGCAACAATGCCGGCCATCAACAGGCACCAAAATACACTGATAACTGTAGACGCAATATTTACAAGGCTGCGGCTTTCATTGCTCCTGACGCATATAATTGAGAGGATCAAACCCGCCACAACACAGGCAATATTGACACCCGCCCAAGCCGTGCTTACCCCTCCCGGCAGCGTGAGTTTAAGAAACACGGGGATGAGGGTTGCCAGCGGAAGGACGCTGATAACCAGTGAAACCTTGCTTAAAGTTCTCAGTTTTTTACATTCCATAATGAATTACCTCATTTCTACTTTTTTTCCAAATTTTATTACAGCAACCGCAAACACCAATACAAAGACCAGTACTGCAACCGGCAGGAAGGGGAACAGCGAAAATGCCATTGTGTTGGATTCCACCGAAAAGTCATGCAGGGAGCAGGACACCAGATAGCCGCTGTAGCAATAAGGATATGCTATCCATAAAGGCGTATTTGCGACCAGCACGCCGGGAATGACAAGGAGGAGGTTGAGTCCCACAGAAAGCAGCGGCTTTTCAAACAGGACAGTGACCGCCCACATAGTCCCCACACACGGCAGCATTGTCAAAAACAGCCCTACGCACCATTTCATCAGATAGAGGACGGGCAGAGTTTCCGTCACGCCCATTGTCCTTGTGGCAACTGTCCCGGCAACTACGAACACCGCAAGGAACACGGCCATCTCCATAAGCAGATAAAATGCCAGCACACAGAATTTTGCTATGGAAAGCAAATACCGGCTGACCGGCAGGGCAAGCATCTTTAAAATGCCGTTATTCCCTGTTTCCCGTCCCGCGATCATCACACAGACCACGATCATGGAAAACGGCAGCAGATAGTAGGCATAAACCAGTGCGCTCTGAATAAACATTGCAGGCCATGCGTTTGTATATTCCGGCGTAAAATAGCGGCTCAGGTTTGCGACCCCGGAGGCAACCACCAGCAGCGGGGCAATAAAGATCAACGGTACGATCTTTGATCGTTTTACTTTCATAAATTCAATTTTGAGAAGCTCCAAAAAACTCATTCTAACAATCCCTCCTTATTCATAGCGCAGGTTCTTTGCCATCCACAGCCCTGCACCAAGGAAAAGCAATGTTTCGATAACAGCGGCTTTTGTCACCGTTATGTCCGGCTGCGCGCTCATGGCAACTGCAGGCTTCAGCATTATGACAAATGGATGGGCCAGCAGCAGACTGGAAGCTGAATTAGCCAATGCCATGCCACTTAAGAAACCGGCAACTCCAACGCCCAGCGGTATCCACATATTGATGGAACGGGACGAGACCAGGACCATAAATGACAGGACAGGCATTGACGTAAGGAACGAGTAGCCTGCAAATCTGACCAGCGTTCCCATTTCAAACGCCCCCTGCGGCAGGTTCGCCATACCGATCCACATAAGCGCCAGATTCTGCAAAACGATTGCCACCAGGAACATGGCCGATAAGATCAGGAACTTGCAAAGGTACATTCCCAAAACGCTTATGGGGAGCATATACATCTTTTTGACGGCGTTTCCCTTAAACTCCATATTGTAAACCATGCAGGCGGCAACTACAATGCCGAACATATTCAAAACCATGATCATGCCGTAAAGCTGGGTCAGCAGGACGTCCATCGGCGGAAGTGGAAGCCCCAGCAGTGTATCTTTCCGCACTATGAAGTTGACAAAGGCATAGGCTGCACCCAGAATGCCGACAGCCAGCAGCACCGGGATAACGCCCGTCCGTTTTTCTTTCCGAAGTTCGACAGCCAGTGCATTCATAATCTTGCCCTCTGCTTTCTGGCAGCGTTGTCCTGCTCCACCATGCCCAGGAACACATCCTCCAGATTAGCTTCGCTAATCTTATGGCTATTTCCCGCCTGCCCTGCACTGTTCCGCAGTTCCTCCAGGCTTCCTTCAAACAGAAGGTTTCCATGATTGAGGATGCCGATGTCGTCCGCCATCAATTCAATCTCAGAGAGCATATGGGATGAGATCATTATGGTGCAGTCATAAAGGCCCGGAAGAGACTTCACCAGATTCCTAATCTCATGGATGCCGGAAGGGTCAAGGCCGTTCGTCGGTTCGTCCAGGATCAGGACAGGCGGCCTGCCTAACAGCGCACCAGCAAGACCGAGCCGCTGCTTCATGCCCAGCGAATACTTCTTTGCCAGACGGCCTCCAAACTCCTCCAGTCCGACCAGCTCCAGTGCGTCATCGACGGAATCCCCCGGCAGCCCCAAAATCCGCCGGATGATATCAAGGTTTTCCCGGCCGGTAAGGTTTGCATAAAAAGACGGCGATTCAATAAAGGAACCCACCCCTTTCAGTATGGTGATCCGGTCTTCCGGGAAATGCCTGCCGTCAATGGCAAAACTGCCTTTTGTCGGGGCTGTCAGCCCCAGCAGCATTTTCATGGTAGTGGATTTCCCCGCACCGTTGGGGCCAAGGAAACCGTAAATGCTGCCTTTCCGAATGTGAAGCGAAACATTGTTGACAGAAACAAAATTTTTATATTTTTTCGTCAACTGTTCAGTTGTAATAATGTATTCCATATCAACATCTCCTTTCCATGTCTCTATGGTACAACACCAACCTGACATTAACTTTCCCACAGCCTTACTTTTACCTTACTTTTTTGCAAAACATCTTCCAAAACAAAAAAATATGCTATAATTAAGGAATCACGGAGGTGACGATTATGGATAATACATTTTTACAAAATAAAAAACTCCTGCTTGTAGATGACGAGCCGGAGCTGCTGGAAATGGTTACAGCAATCCTGTCAGATGAAGGCTTTGGGAATATTGTGACTGCTGTTTCCGTAAAGGAAGGAATTTCAGCAGTCCAAAACGAGAAACCCGACCTTGCCATTTTAGATGTCATGCTGCCAGATGGGGACGGTTTTTCCCTTATGCAGCAGATACGCACATTTTCAGATATGCCGGTAATCTTTCTGACCGCAAAGGACGAGGCCGAAGACCGGCTGTCCGGGCTTGGGCTTGGGGCGGATGACTATATTGCAAAGCCATTCCTGCCACAGGAACTGCTGTTCCGCATCTATGCCGTTTTGCGCCGGTGCTATAAGGAAGATACACCGTTTATAAACCTGGACGGCTGCACCATCGACTTTGGCCGGGCCGAGGTCCACAAAGCCGGCAAGACCATCCCGCTGACAGCAAAGGAACATATTTTTCTGGAGACACTTGCCCGCAGTGAAGGCAGGATTGTGACCGTGGACACATTATGCGAAGCCTTGTGGGGTGATAACCCTTTTGGCTACGAGAACAGCCTGAATGCCCATGTCCGCAGAATCCGTGAGAAGATTGAGGCCGACCCGTCAAATCCTGTCTCCCTGATCACGGTCAAAGGGTTGGGCTATAAATTGAATACAAGGAAGTGAAGCCATGAAATCACTTGGGAAATATATATCAAAATATCTGGCATCCTTTGCGGGGCTGGTCCTCATACTGCTGTTTATCAATTGTCTGGCTTTTGCCTGGACATTTTATGGGGTTGTGACAAAAGACTACGGCGGCTTTTCGCCACAAAATATGTTGGAGGCTGCTGCTGAATCTGCTTCCCTGGAAGGCATTTCAGACGAGATATCCGGGCAGTTAAAAACCAATCATATCTGGGCTGTCTATCTTGATATGGAAGGGGACAGGGTTTGGGACGTAGACGCGCCAGATGAGATACCAGAGCGTTTTACTGTCCAGGATGTAGCTGTATTTGCAAAAGGTTATCTTGCAGGTTACCCGGTCTTCATCAGGAACACAGACGATGGTATGCTGGTCTTAGGATATCCGCAGGACAGTTATATGAAATTACCAAGCAACTACTATTCGCTGCGTTCCATCAAAACCTTTCCATTTTTTGTTATGGGGATACTGGCGGCTGATCTTGCAATACTGTTTCTGGCATATTATTACTCGAAACGGAAAATCCTTAAAAACGCTGAACCGATCATAACCTCGATTGTAACGCTCGGAAACGGCAGGCCGGCTTCCCTTTCCATGCACGGGGAGCTGTCGGGAATAGCAGACAGCGTCAACAAGGCATCTGCCATATTAAGCAGGCAGAACCAGGCCCGTGCGAACTGGATCAGCGGTGTTTCCCACGATATACGGACGCCCCTTTCCATGATCATGGGGTATGCTGAACGGATTGCACATGAAAACAGCGCAGATTCCCATATCCGCAGAGAAGCTGAAATTATCCGGCAGCAAAGTGTCAAGATCAGAGAATTGGTGCAGGATCTCAATCTCGTATCCAGTCTGGAATATGAAATGCAGCCCATCCATAAAATCCCTGTCAGCCTGGCCGGCTTACTGCGCTCCTATACTGCTGAATTACTCAATACAGGCCTGCCCGGTAAGTATTCCATAAATATCGGAATTACACCTGCGGCAGAAACCGTTTTGTTTGATTGTGATGCCCGCCTGATTTCGAGGGCGGTAGGCAACCTTGTGCAGAACAGTATCAGCCACAACCCGGATGGCTGTGATATTGCACTGGCTCTTGACTGTACGGACGAAAGCATTTCCCTCTCCGTATCAGATAATGGCATTGGCTTGTCAACCGAGAAATTGAAAGAACTAAATGAAAAACCGCATTACATGGAAAGCACAGATGACAGATTAGATTTAAGGCACGGCCTCGGACTAATTCTTGTCCGTCAGATTACAGATGCACATAGCGGGACAATGAAAATTGAGAGTGAAGACCAGAAAGGCTGCAAAGCCATTTTAAATTTTCCGATTGACGGAGGCAACTAAATAAAAGCAAAATTAGCAAGCCATATACCATATGGCATTGCCCTTGATGGAGGGTTCTTCCGACTGTAGCACATCTATTTTTCGTTTTTTACCGTTTTATCCATATGCAAACACGGAAACTCTGCATATTATCACGAAAACTCATATACAAACACGAAAACTCCATGCAGTTTCCGTGTTTATATCATATTCCCCGTATTTCAACAGCATTTTCCGTCAAGCAAATACCCTTTTCCGCAAAAGCCACCAATATCCTACACCCTTTTACCTTTCTGCCATATACTATCACGGAACCCCCGGACTTTTGCACAGCGTGAAAGTATACTTTTGCCTGATAGTACGATTTTTCCCCCTATCGCCATCTTTTCAGCGGCGTTAAAAAACACAAAAATAGGGGCCCACCACCCACCGTGATGAACTGACACCGGGCGCTTTGACCGCCTTTTTAATGCCTTTTTCAGCTTATGCTCCGCAAGGGCATGGGCGGCGGTGCCTTCCTCGGCATAGACGCTGCCGCCCGGTTCATCCCTGAACTGCTCCTCCAATCGTGCGGAAGGCGTGCAGGAAAGCCACCGCTTTGAGGAAGATGCGGAAAGAAGTGCGTGTTTCCCCATCACAGCACCTGCGCTTCCTGCATCAGCGCCGGGTAGTCCTCCGGCTTCACCGCCGAGAGCTGCGCCGCATCCTGTTTCTGTGCTTTTTCCGTAGCTGACGGCTGTGCTTTCTGTGTTTTCTCTGCCGTTTTACTGCCTCCCTCCGCTTTGGCAAGGCCCCGCAGACCTTCCGCAACGATGGAGAAACCTTCCGCAATCCTTAATAATTCACTTCCCATTTACATTCCCTCCGTTTCCTTGAATATGATTTTCTTTCCCTGCTCTGTGGCAGATGCGATCTCTGCCGCCATCCCTTCGGTGGCTTCCCCGAACACCCACACCTCGTCACACAGGGCGAGCAGCTCCATCCCCATAGAGATGCCGAGCCGCCGTTCTTCCTCTATTGAATATTTCGCTCTGAGAGAGCTATCGATATTCATTTGAGATCCACCAGTTAGGTGAGGGGATCCAGTTTATAACCAGTATTCAGAATAGATTCACCTGTCACACGAATAGATCCAATCAAAATTTATGGTCTGTGCTTAACGATTCGTAAGTGTCTCCTGTAGAATCATGTTTGGAGAGATTGTCTCCGATTCTACGAAAGGAGGCCGAATATTATGGCCAAAAAAATCAGCGTGAAGCTCATACTGGAGCTTCGGGGCAATGGAATGGGAAGAAACGCCATTGCCCGGACAAGACACATTTCTGTTAACTCTGTTGGTGATGTATTTCACAAAGCAGATGAAAATGGCATCTCCTACGAAGATGTCAGAGACATGGATGAAGACTCGGTTTACCGCATGTTCTATCCTGACAAGTTCGTGCAGGAATCCATGTATGCCCAGCCCGATTACGGATATGTGCATCAGGAACTGAAACGGGTGGGCGTCACCCTGAAGCTCCTCTGGCAGGAATACCAGGACCAGTGCAGGGCGGCTGGCAGCATTCCCATGGGATACACGAAATACTGCAAAGGATACAGCGACTATACCATTGTGAACAAGCTGACAAACCATCTGGAGCATAAACCGGGAGATGCAGTCGAAGTGGACTGGTCAGGCCCGGCGATGGAATATGTGGATACGGCAACAGGGGAAGCCGTGAAAGTCTATCTGTTCGTGGCGACTCTGCCATACAGCCAGTATTCCTATGTAGAGCCCTGCCGGGACATGAAGATGGATTCCTTCATCCGCGCCCATGTCCATATGTATCAGTACTTTGGCGGTGTGGCCACACGCCTCATCTGCGACAACCTGAAGACAGGCGTCGTGTCCCATCCCAGGGAAGGGGAGATCGTCCTGACGGCTGATTATGAAGCCCTTGGCAGCCATTACCAGACAGCCATCATGCCTGCGGGAATCCGCAAGCCCAAACAGAAAGCATCTGTGGAGGGGACTGTCGGCAAGGTTGCAACCGCAGTCATCGCCAGGCTCAGGAATGAAATGTTCTGCTCCTTTGATGAGCTGAGGGCTGCCGTATCCCGAAAACTTGATGCCTTTAACCACAGTAGCTTCCAGAAACGGGAAGGCAGCCGCTATGAAGCTTACCTGGATGAAAAGCCTTTTCTCCATCCCCTGCCTTCCATTCCTTATGAGATTGCCACATGGGTATACGGCAGGAAAGTGAACATTGACTTCCATGTGGTGTTTGAATACAACCGGCATTCCTGTCCTTACCAGTATGCCCGCAAAACGGTAGACCTGAAAGTCACGGACAGCACCGTGGAGATTTACAGCGGCAGCACCCGCATCGCGACCCACAACCGCTTCCCATCTGGCAGGAAAAACCAGTATTCCACCCACCAGGAGGACATGCCGGACAAGTTCCGTATCTCTCCATGGGACGATGTACGCATCAAAAACTGGGCGGGCGCCATCGGGAAATATACGGCAGAAGTGGTTGGCCGGATCTTCGAGGGCGTATCCATAAAAGAACAGGGCTACAATCCTGCCCTGGCTGTTCTGCGGTTGAGCAATAAGTACTCCGAAGCGCGCCTGGAAGCCGCCTGTGAATTCGCAGTAACCAATGGGATTAAGAAGCCCCGTTACCACCATCTTAGCTCCATACTGGCCGCCAATCAAGATGAAATCTACATGGAACAGAAGAATGCCTCCGACAGGGCAAAAACACCCATGGGGTACCTGCGTGGCAGCGATTACTATGGAGGTGGCCGGAATGATCAATGATGAGAGCAGGCGCAAACTGCGCGAAATGAACCTTGGCGAAATCATCTCCGGGCTGGAGGCACAGCAGGCTGAGCCAGCCACACTGGGGCTGCCGTTTGACGACAGGATGCAGCGGCTGGTGGATTATGTCTATCAGGAAAAGTACAACGCAAAGATTCAGAGGCTCATAAGGTCTGCAAGACTTCGCTTCCCGCAGGCGGACATGCAGGGCATCCTGTATGAAGGCCGGGGGCTGAACAGGGAGCTTCTTGGAAACCTGTCCAGCTGCCAGTACATCGATGCCCACCAGAGCATCGTCCTGCAGGGATTTACCGGATCAGGCAAGACATACCTGGCCTGTGCCCTGGGGAAACAGGCATGCCTCAACCAGTTCAGGGTCCTTTATATCCGCCTTCCTGACCTGCTCATGGAATACGGTGACTGTGCCGCCATCATAGGCAGCCCGAAGAAGCTGCTGAACCGGTATGGAAAAATCCCGCTCCTCATCCTGGATGAATGGCTGGTTTCAGACATATCGGACAGTGAGCTGTACTTTCTCTTTGAACTGATGGAGCGGCGTTCTGACTCCACATCTACTATCTTCTGCACCCAGTACCGGAAAGATGACTGGATCAAGCGGCTTGGCGAGGGCGTCCAGGCGGAAGCCATAGTGGACCGCTATGCACATACTGCCTATTGGATAGAAACAGGTAGCATGAACATGAGAGAGTATTTCGCAAAACCCAGAAAATAACCCTGCGGGGTGGATCCCAAAGGCGAACCGGTGGTTCTCTAAGGAAAATCAGTGGAGCGGAACTATGTTCCGCTCCGGATCCGCTGGCGCGAAATAATCAGTAAGTCAATGACCGAAACGAAAATCGCACTATCCATTGAAGAAGCTGCCAACTATACGGGTATCGGAAGAAATACCCTGCGGAACCTTGTGGAGTGGGAAAAGCTGCCCGTCCTCAAAGTCGGGAGAAAGGTACTTATCAAAAGCGACATCTTGGAGAAGTTCATGGAAGTGAACGAGGGGAAGAACCTGCGGGATAAGAATGATGTAAAATCTGTTACAAGAAAATCAGCAGTATAAAAGGCGGCTTCTAAGGAAACCGCCCAATGGTATGTATCAGACCGAAGCCATGATATACCTACACGCAAATAGATTATATCATGTGCTTCCTCTGATATGCAACCGGTTTTTGAAATGTGGCGGCAATTATTACTGGCACAATTCAGGTATATGGGAGAGGGATACCCTTCTCTTTTAAGCCCTCGGCGTTTGAGAGCGAAATACACCCATTGCACAAACTTCGTTTATGCAATGGGGATTTCGCCCTTGCAGGGGGCACAAGTCTCGCTGGCGTGACTTAGCAAATGCTGACGCATTTGTAACAACCGCCAATAGGCGGATATGTGCGTAAACGTGCCGCCTATGCTACCCACTCACAGCCTGCCATACCAGCACCACTTCTTTTCAAAATTGGTCACTGCCATTTGCAGGAGGGAGGACAAAGCACAATACAAAGACATTCATTTATCCGCATGAGCAAGCTGCCTGATGTCAGGGGGAGGATCACCTATATATCCAGCCATGCGAAGCAGGAAAACTTGTATGCGGTCTATGAAACAACAGACTACCATTATTGGTCGGAGCTTGCAAAATGCAGCCGTCAGGAATTTCAAAAAAGCGGTACAGAGGGGAAATGTATCGAAGCGAGGGAATTTATCATTGCCCTGCCCGAATCCTTCCCAAATCTCTATGAACCAGACAAGCTGTTACAGTTGTTCACAGACCGCTTTAAGGAAAAGTATGGTGTGGAATGTGTATCGGCTCTGCACCATAACAAACGAAAGACAAACTATCATATCCACCTTATTTTTTCAGAGAGGGAGAGATTGCCTGAACCCATAGAAAAGACTGCAACAAGGAATATGTTCTATGACGAGCAGGGGAAACACGTCCGCACCAAGAAAGAGATACTTGACGAAAACGGAAACGTCCGCAAAGGCTGTAAGATTGTGAAGAAAGGTGAGATATATGAGCGTAACCTTTTTACCGCCAAGAATAAGCTGTTCAAGCAGGACGAATTTGTGGACGAGGTAAAGCATTTTTATACAGACCTTATCAATACTTTGGTAAAGGACGACAAAGAGAAACTGCACGTTTTTGACGAAAACGGTCTGTATCTTGCCACCAAGAAGATAGGAAAGAATAACCCCAAAGCGGAACAGATACAGACGGATAACGAATACCGTATGCGTTGGAACCGAGAAGTTGACAGAGCGATTGTAAGCGGCGTGGCAGAAACGGATATACAACAGATAAAAAAAGAGTACATCTCTGACCGTATCAAAGAATCTATTGATGTATTCGGTAATCAGCCGGAATGGTTTGGAACTATCCTTATGAGTGCTGTTGCAGTTTTGGCAATGCTGATTTCAAAGATACTGCAAAAGGCGAGAGAATTATCCGCAAGACTCCTTGATACAGAGCAGATACAACCGCAGATGTCAGTGCAAGAAACTGTCTGCCAACCAGCCGAAAAAGAAACACAGACCAAGCCGAAGATATCGCCCAAGCCTGTCATGCCAACAGAAGCAGCCGCCTATCCAAAGTTGTTTAAGATTTACAAGGAACTAAAACGACAGAATGAGATCATTTTTGAGGCAGAAAAGGAACGCAATGCTTTGGAACTTGAGCGTGACGACTTGAAAGGACTTGCGAAATTTACAAAGAAAGGCGAACTGCAAAGCAAAATTGACCGCAAGAATGAGGAAATAGACCTTCTGAAGATCGGATTATCTGGTATTGCCAAAAGATGTGGCTATAATAATGTGCAGGAATTTTACCGTACTTACCATAAATCCCACGGTGCCTATATCGCTTATAAGGAACAAGTGGCTGAGTGGGATGAAACTTATGGGGATGATAATCAAAAGCAGAATAAGGAAAGTGTGCTTGAACGGTTAAAGAATCCGCCAAAGAGAACCGCAGATTACCAGCAACAAAGGATGCTTAAGGGAAAAGATCGATGGGCGAGGTAATGCTCCTCGGTAGGTTGGGCAAAAATTTTTATTCGCAACTGAAGGTTGCTAAAAAGAACTTTCATGTTGGTGGTAAACAGCATTGTTATTTTGTATAATACAATTAGTAAAAGGAGGCATGACAGTAAAATTATCAGAAAAGATTATAGAATTAAGAAAAGCAAACGGAATGACTCAAGAAGAGCTTGCAACAATATGTAACGTTAGCAGACAATCTATATCTAAATGGGAAGCTGGGGTTTCACATAGTTAAAGATACAGCATTAGATATGACAACACCACGCTTATATGTTACTTGCTTTGATAAAATTCATTTTACGGACAATTCTGTACTGGAATACCTACAGAATTGTCCGTTTTGTGTCGAGAAGCATTAATCTGAAATGTTTGACGGCATCTATTACTTATGAATATATGACCAGAGTTGAAATTTACTCATTGCCCAAAGATGCGGTAGTGTAAAAAAGTTTGTGTCTATGGTAAAAAATGGCTCCTTTTTGGTAAGAATCTAGATATGGAAATTCTTATCGAAAAGGAGTATTTATATGCCGGTAGCAAAGGAACAGATTCGACAGATTATTGCAGACAACAACATCAGTAGTGTGGCAGACATCTACACCCTTCTCAGGGAGGGATTCAAGGATATCCTTCAGGAGCTCATGGAGGCAGAGCTGGATGCGACACTGGGCTATGAGAAGAACCAGAAGGGTGGCATGGAGACCGCCAACAAGCGCAACGGCCATTCGCCCAAGAAGCTCAAGAGCCAATATGGGGAGTTCCAGATCGACGTCCCCCGGGACAGGAGCGGAGAGTTTGAGCCAAAGATTGTCCCCAAATACCAAAGGGATGTCTCCGGGATTGAGGAGAAGGTCATCTCGCTCTATGGCAGGGGGATGAGCACCAGGGACATCCACGACCAGCTGCAGGATATCTATGGGATAGAGATGTCAGCAGAGATGGTCAGCAAGATCACAGACAAGATCCTCCCGGAGATCAGGGAATGGCAGTCCCGGCCTCTGAACCCGGTCTACCCGTTCGTGTTCATGGACTGCATCCACTATAAGGTCAGGGAAGACGGGAGGATACTGAGCCGGGCAGCTTAT
>CAJTOO010000042.1 GCA_910577735.1 uncultured Lachnospiraceae bacterium | reverse complement strand
TGGAAATAATTGGAGAATAGAAAGAGGACAACATGTTTCAAGGATTTAATGAGTTTACCATAATGTATTATAAAGCAATTCATAATTAAAACAGTAAAAAAGTATATAATTTCATATCCTCTCAGTCCTTCCTTTGCTAATTTAATTTTCGGAGAAATTTAAGAAAGCATTTCTATCAGTTCTTCCTGCCCAATTTATTCTGTGTTATAATTTGTTACAGGTTTTTCTTTCCCTTATTTTTGCCCTTATGAGGGCTCGTAAGACGAGGGAAAGGATATAACACAAGGGAAAGCCTAAGGGCAGACTCACATGCTATACCCTGCAATGCGACAGCCGTCGCAGCGGACGAAAACTCAGTTACAAGTAAAACAGGCTCCACTTTATTATAGGAACGGGGTCCTCTTGATGATGCAAAAATGATGCATTTGGCATGTAAAATAGCATCATAATAGGAGGACGCAAGCCAAAGCGCTTGCATTGACAAAACATTATGAGTTCACAAAAGAAGAAAAGAAAAAAGAATCAAAAGCGGAAGCAGATGCGACAATCCGTACAGGCACCTGCAGTACAGCTGAAAGACTTTTTATCACAAGGCTCTGTTCGGCTGGCTGGTTTTCTGTCCCTTTCGTGTTTTTATATGGAGATTGTTTTCAAGCTGTCAGTCGAAACATTGCACACCGGAAGTTCCTTTGTATTTCTGACTTTATTCTCTCTTTGTGCAGGGATAGCTGTTGCAGGCATTATTTGGCTGCTGCCGGGAAAAGTCGTGCAGATTATGGTACCATTTTATCTGGGATTTTCAGCCCTCATTTTCATTGTGGAATTTCTGGTATATATACAGTTTAAGGTGGCATATGACTTAAATACTATATTGAACGCCGCAACTGATGCGTTGGGTGGATTTGGTGCTGACATCAGGCGGCTGATCTTCAGCTTTGATGGAATCAGTCATATTACACTTCTCTTGCTGCCGCTAATCCTGTGGTTTGCACTAAGAGAAAAGATAATAGGGCAGTTACATCCAAATGGCATTTGGCGGGGATATACAGGGCGGAGAGTTTATTTTTCACTGGCACATCTGGCCGGAGGAGCTGCCTGTTATGGAGCAGCTTTGTTTCTTATTTTATGTTGCGGCCTGCATAAGGACATTTATACAAATCAATATAATTTTGAGTCGGCAGTCATGCAGTTTGGGCTGGGTGAGGGGCTGTGTCTGGATATACGGAATCTTGTTTTATCTAAAACGTCTTCTTATGTCTTTGAAAGTACAGAAATGGAATTCGTGCAGGATGCAGTCAACGCATCTCCGGAAGAGGCTCTTATAAGCAACAAGGAGGAAACAGTATCCGATGGTAAGACCATCGTACAGGCAAAGGAGTCTGCCGGTGCTCCGGAGGTAGTCATACTGCAAGAGACGGCTCCCCAAAGTATGGAAATTGTGCAGGAGGATGAGGTGGTAACAGCGGCTGCATACGGTCAGAGTGTGTTGTCCTCTGTTGATTTTGCTGCGCTTGCTGCCGCAGGCGGGAACTGTGCCGATATCGACGCTTATGTTTCTACGCTCACGCCGTCAAGTCAAAATGCCTATACAGGCTCTTTTACGGGAAAAAATCTGATTTTAATCTGTGCGGAAGCATTTTCAGGCTTTCTTATTGACCCGGAGCTCACACCGACCCTTTACAGGCTTTCCACAAAGGGAATTAATTTCAATGATTATTACCAGCAGTCCATTGCCGGAACAACCGGAGGAGAATATCAGCTTTTATTTGGTTTACTGCCGACTTTTGGGGGAAGCTCCATTAAGGAGATTACGAAGAATGGAACGCATACCAATATGGGTGCGCTTTTAAATGAGAAGGGATATTTCGGCATGGCTTTTCATAACAGTACCTACACTTATTATGACCGGCATGAGACGCATACAAAGCTAGGCTACAGTGGGGGATATATGGGCGTGGGAAATGGTCTTGAGGAGCTTATCAGCTCTAAATGGCCGGCCAGCGATCTGGAATTGCTGCAGGAGACTCTGCCAATGTACATTGACAAACAGCCTTTTAATGTTTATTACATGACGGTAAGCGGTCACAGTGTATACGCTTTTGGCAATAATGCCATGTCAAAGGAAAATAAAGATGCCGTAGATGCATGGTGCGAAAAGAACAATCTTTCCTACACGGAGCCTGTACGTGCTTATATTGCGGCGAACCTTGAGCTTGAAAAGGCAGTGGACTATCTTGTTAAAACCCTGGAAGAAAAAGGTATTGCAAATGACACAGTCATCTGCATTGCGCCGGATCACTTTCCCTATGGGCTGGATTCGGATGCTTCTCTGGGAAATATGCCGTATTTATCTGAATTATATGGTTATCCGGTGAATACCTATGAAGAGCGGGACAGAAGCCGGGCTATTATCTGGTGCGGGGCGCTTGAAGAGAATGAGCCGATTATTGTCGATACGCCTGTCTCTTCCGTAGACATGCTTCCGACATTGTGCAATCTCTTTGGTGTGGAATGGGATTCCAGGCTTTATGTGGGAAGGGATGTGCTCTCGGATGCGCTCCCGCTTGTTTTCTTTGGAAATTATGACTGGAAGACTGACTTGGGGTATTATAGTGCAGCCAAGAATATTTTTACACCGACAGATGAAAATACCGTCATTCCGGAAGATTATGTAAACCGGATATCCAGTATGGTGAGAAACAGAATGACATTTTCTAAATCCGTGCTCAGCTATGATTATTATACGCATGTTTATGAGGCTGCGTCGGTGTCGAAATGATGGGAGAAGAAAACAGAGCGGGGGACAGGGTAGAGGTGACAGTCAGGAAACGGCAGAATTATGGAGATAAATATGATCTATATCGTAGACAACATTTTAAATTATGTAATATATCTGTTTATCCTATATTTTGGATTCAGGCTGACACCAAGAAAACCCCGAATTTTTCTTAGTGCGTCTGTGTTGGTTGTGCTATTTGCGGGTGCTTTCAACGCGTATTTTGATATAAATTCTCCGATTGTTTACATAATTTGGAGTGTGTTTGCCATATGTTTATTTTTCGAGGATAGTCTGGGACATCTGCTTCTATTAAGTGCCGCCCTCATGTATTTCACTGGAATCATTGATACATTTAGCGTTATGTTGATTCAGATTGTGTTAATTGGCGGAGGGGGTGCGGGCACAGATATAACATGGTGGATGGAACCTGCCTATCTGTTCTCATTTCTGGTGTACTTTCTGATATACTTGCGGCTCTTTAGGAAAAATGACGTATATTTGTGCGATATAAATTTTAAGTATAAGTTTGCGCTTTTGATACAGGGTAGCATTTTTCAAATGTTCTACAATTTTGTTTTTGTTTTCTTTGACGAAAATCATGCGATGTATGGCTGGGATGCCTATGCAGTATTCTTGATCAGTATAGCAGGTGTGATTTATTCCATCTTTCTTACCCTTGACCTTGCGATTCAAAATGTATTGTCAGACAGGCAAAACAGGGAACTTCAATCTTTTATGTATATGCAAAAGCAGCAGTATGATTACCAGCTACAGCAGTCGGCAGCTGTACGGCGCTTTAAGCATGATTTGGTAAATCATATTGGTGTTGTCAGAGAGTTAATAAATGAAAAAAAGACAGAAGAAGCCAAAGAGTACATAGATACGATCTGGAATATTCAGGATGTGTTTGATTTAAAGATTCATACGGGAGATAGTTTTCTCGATATTATTGTTAATTACTATTTATATTTGGCGGTAAAGGAAAATATAGAGTTTACTGTTTTGGGAAAGCTGACCGGAAAAATGCCTCTTGAGATGTTTGATATTACCACATTGATGGGTAATATATTGCAAAACGCTTTTGAAGCAGCGATAAAAGCAGATGTTCCCAAAATACGGGTTGAACTTGTAGAACATAAGGAAGAAATTTTTATTGTTGTCAGTAACAGTACAGCCAAAAGAATCAATACAAAAACAGATTTCTTTATGACATCTAAAAATGATAAAGAAAATCATGGCTTTGGTCTGAAAAATATTGTGGCGACTGTTGAAAAGTATCGCGGTGAATGTTATATGGAATCTATCGTGGAAAACAGAGAAGTGTTGTTTCAAATCAGTATCGCTATACCAACTGCCAAAGCAGAGGAGAGAAACAATGAAAATAGGTATTGTAGAAGATGAAGCAGTATGGAGAGATAAGATACGGACTATTATCGAAAAATATTGCAGGGATAAGAATATTTCATCACAAATCAATGCATATAACAGCGGAAAAGATTTTATGAAGAATGCAGATGCAGATCTGCTGTTTTTGGATATTGAACTTGCAGAAGGGGAAGATGGTTTTGAAGTAGCGGAACAGTTGATGAATCTTGGAAACAAATGTAAAGTTTGTTTTTTAACATCCCACACAGAGTTAGCCAGATTGGGTTATAGAGTGAATGCTTTCAGATATATTGATAAAAGGCATTTAGAGGAAATTAATGAGGCGATTGATTTTTTCCTGAAAACTAGAATTCAGGATCGGATTGTATCTTGTAATGATACCGCCGGGATTCACATCAAGATAAGCCTGAATGAACTTCTGCTTGTTGAGACAAATGGAAGAAAACTAAGATATCTCATGTTGGATGGCAGTGAACATTTATGCGAAGGACAGATATCTGAAGCCGCACAAAGCTTATCCCGGTTTGGCTTTTTTCAGATACATAGGTCATATATTGTCAATTTAAAATATATTGAAAAGGTAAACAGTCATGAAGTTATGCTTTGTAACGGCTTAAAGGTAGTAATTGGAAGGATTCATAGTAAAGAGTTTAAGAAGGAGTTTTTTAAATGGAGAATGTGGTTTGATGATTGATTTCTGTGTCGTTTATGCAAAATCTGTGTTGTTTATACAGGGTGTATTTTATATGACTTCGCACTGTGATATAAATATGGTGTTAATCATATTACAGGAGGATAGCAGAAGTGGTACAAAGCATTTTACTTAAGGGTCGGCATGTAAATGGAAAATCAGTCATGAAAAAAGCGGTCATGGCAACGATACTGGGAGCGGCTTTATTAACACTTTCATCGTGTGGGAAAGCAAAGAATTCAGAATACGCTCAAACGAATGTGCCAAGCAGCACTGCACAACCAAGCGGCAGCACTAGTGAAGTTCAGAAAACACGGGAAGATAATATTGCCGGTTCAGATTTGGCAGAATTGGAACACCTGACAGGAGAATATGAATATTTATCGGATTATGGAACCGGTAAGTTAATGATTCAAAAATCATCCGGTGGATATGATATTTCCGACTATGAATCGGAATCTTCCTATCGCTTTTTAGCTGATTCATCTAATATAGAAACCATAGAAAATAACCGGATATATGTAAAGTACCCCGAACAGGTATTTTCTGACGATACAGTTAACTTTAGCTATTATGTTTTAGAATATAGTACGGATGAAATCAATGTGTATTACGGAGAAGCAGGGTTTGAAGAGGCGCAATTTTTATATCATGCCACAAAGAAAACAGAGGTGAGGACGGACGTATATGAGTATGAGGGCGAATATAATAGTTATGATGTCGACGAGCCGGCATTAGAAATAAAGAAAAATGATGATGCAACTTATCAGATTCAGATAGATTTATTCAGGCTCTGGGCGTTTTATGATGGTGCGGGAAAAATTACGGAAGAAGGGTTGGAATTTACAGCAACAGGTCCTGGTGGAAATGAGATGAATGGAGTCATAAAATTGGAGGAGGACATCGCAGTCGTAACCATTTTTGGTCAGGAATGGCTTGATTTTGCAGGATTAAGTGAATACAGATTTTACAAAACCTCAGACGTTCCTAACATAGATGCTTTCCCAGAAAACCAGCAGGAAAGCAATATACAGGATGCTGCGGATACAGGTTCGCAAGCAGCGGCAGATGAACTATTAGATGCCTTTATCAATGGATTGGCAGACGCAGTTGACTTTGAAGATTCGGCATCGACATTTTCTATGAGCGATTTAAATATGAATTCTGAGGAAGGGGATGCATATTCTATTGGCGAGAAAGTCGATCTTGACAACGATGGAGAAAACGAACTGATTATTAACGGGCCTTATGGTGGAATATACCTTGA
The DNA here is from genome assembly GCA_910577735.1 of uncultured Lachnospiraceae bacterium. Classification (GTDB taxonomy): domain Bacteria; phylum Bacillota; class Clostridia; order Lachnospirales; family Lachnospiraceae; genus UBA3282. Next base: position 10,501 of record CAJTOO010000042.1, on the reverse strand, counting down.
TGCGCGTGATGACAAAGTATATGAATTTGCTGCAGGAGAGGGCACTGTTCTCATTCTTTCTTATACCTATTATAATGGAGCCGTATGGATTATGTACAGCAACAGATCGAGTGCAGGATTTGAATTTTACCATATGGAAAAATTTGAAGGAGCTGATAACATAACTGCAGAAATGAATTTCGGTGAGGAATTTGACCCCAATAATGCAGAAGCTGGAATCAAATATACATTGAATGGAGCTGAAATTTCATATGATGAATATACAGAATTATGCAGCAAAATTTTCGCTGCTGAAGTAAATACAAACATTATTTAGTGCTGAATATAATATATGAACTAATATATGAACTTTGTGGACAAGAAAAAGATTTCGTTCCCTTTCCAATAGGGTTTCGTTCCATCGAGGCTGACTGTGCCAAAATTCTGCCGATATAAAAAGTAAGAAGAAATGATCAGGAAAGAGAAGAAAGCAGCCGTAGAAAAGGCTGCCGAGAGGCGCACGGAGAAAAAGGCAGAGGCGGATCTGAAGGACTGAGGAAGTGTTGTAACAAAGATGGAGGGTATTATAAAATGAGCATGAATGGAATTGGAAGTAACTATTGTTATATGGGGGCTGTTGCAAATCATGTGCAGGAAAAGGCGCCTGCTGCGAATACAGAAAGGAAGGTGGCGGAACGTCCGGCTAATCTCTTTATTTCTGATGAGGGGCGAAATATGCTGCGGGAAATGATAAACAAATTTGAGCCTGATTCGGATTATGTCAATGCAAGGGAGCTGAAAATACAAAATACAAATGAGGTAGCATGGGAACATTATACGGCAATGAGGGGAATCAGCAGCCAGACATTACAAGATGGAAACTATAATGTGGAAGATGTAATGAAATCAATTATGGATACATATGAGGCCCGTTATCATGAAATCGTAAAAGAACATGAAAATGGAGACCGTGAAGTTTCCTATGAACTTACGGGGAGAAGGTCGCTGACGCTTGACGAAGATTTGGCCGGACTGGATGAGGCTCTTAAGATGCGCCTGGCAAATTTGGAAGGATATATTGCCTGTCAGCAGACAAACAGAGCATTTGAAAATCCGGACAGTTCATGGTATTTCAATAGAAACGGTTCCCGAAATGAAGGAAAAACACAAGACATGATTTCGCTTTTTGATACAGAGAATCGGGATTCGGCAGTGTCAATAATGGAGCAGACAAGAGAAAAGTTTTTGGCAGCGTTCAAGAATCGAAAAACAGGGAGATGATGGACAAATCAGGAAATTTACAGGGGAGGGTGAAATAATGCAGGTCAATTCGAACAGTACATTGCAGAACAGATATTTTTCAGGAACAGGAAGCATAGGTGGTATCCATCTGCCCGACTTCAATGATAAATATGTTTTCTCCAAAAAGAAAAGCGGCATCAGTGATGAGGAATACCGGAAGCAGATCAGAGAACAGGCTTATGAGGATTTTGCAAAAGGGCAGTTCCAGAATAAATCCGAAGGGTTTAACAGACTGATGAAAAGCTACACATCGGAAGTGTCCCCGGACAGAAAGGGAATCATCACTTCCGGCCTAAAGGCTGTTTCTAAAAATAGGAAGAATGTGCTTAAGCCGATAGATTTTGTGGCAACGCTGTTGGAAGGGAAGGTAAAATATAGGAAGCAGCCATCGGGCAGCAGCGATTACCTAGAGTTTTATGATAAGAACGGGGAAATGGTGGCGACTTATTCCAATAATGGGTGGACGATGTATACCACCAATGCGGAGGCTTCCAGACAGACGGAAATGTGTATGATCTATAATGAGGCATGGGGAAATGCCAAGAGAGGGATTCCGCTGGCAGGCGAAGAAGCGGTGAATGTGGAAGATATGCAAAATAGTTTTGACGCAAAAGCATAGCAGGAAACAAATCTACCCCTTTTCCGTTACCAGCCGAAAAAAGCATTGATAGATAGTTATGGGAATCCATGTCGGGGTTTTCTCATTGGAGCCGGATATACAGTTATGAAAAGAACAACAGAAAAGCCAGTCAAGGCTCTCCTGCTGATTTTTTTGTGCAGCATGGCGACTGGATGTCCAGCCCGTCCAAAAAGCCTGCGCCCCAATCGCACATGGCATTCAGTACGGGAATGATACTGCGTCCAAAAGGGGTGAGGGGCAGAGCCCCCGCAAAACCTACCGACAGCCGCCGCAGTAGTGGAGACGGAATGGACTTAGAACGGAAATTGCTTTTCATAATTGAGCATGGTATAATTTTTCCGGTACAAACCAATATATCAGAACTTAAAGGTATGAGAGGAGTAACAACAAAATGAAAAAAAATTATTTCAAAAAGAAATTTTCCATTACATTCCCCCTGTCTGTCATTGACCGGAAAGATATCGTTTTACTGATTGGCTTTATACTGGTATTATCCTGTAGCATAACAGGATGCGGAAGTAACAATCAGCAACAGTCAATACTTCCTGTTACAGAACCGATTGCAAGAGAAAATCCAGCACAGGAAGCCCCAGTACAGGAAGCCCCAGCACAGGAAGCCCCAGCACAGGAAGCCCAAAACCAGTCTGTCCCCGAAAAAGTGGAAACTGAAGCTGAAACTGAAACTGAGGCTGAAACTGACGCTCCAACCCCAGATGTATCCTCTTCTTCCCCCTCCTATTTGGGAACCTGGCAGATAACTTCATCAACTTTTGGCGCCTACAGTGCCATGTCAGAGGAAGATTGCTCTGCGCTGGTGGGAACCCGTTTTGAATATTTTAAAGATTATGCTATATATGATGACCAGCACCGTCTGGATTCCCCCCAATATTGCGAAAGCACTCAGACCGCAGATGATTTTTCATCCATCTATCAAGGCACTAGTCTGGAAACGCTGGGAATTTCCAGAGATTCTATTCAGGTAGTGGCCATAGAAAATGCAAGCGGTATCGGTGATACTTTTTATATAAAGGACGAAAATACTCTGATTATTCCATGGGATGGTGTGTTTTTTGAAGTGCAAAGAATCAGCTCCGACAGCTGATTCCGCTGTGCATAGGTTCCTCAGAAAAAGACTGGAAAATGAAAGTCCAAAATAGGGCGGTGGTGATAGGTGTTAACTATCCCCCCCCGCCTTGTCTTTCCTCGTCCTCCATGGGTAGGCGGGAGTAATGGTCTGTGCTTTCCCATGAAGCGGCGAAACTTGAATTTATCTGCTCGAAACTTTTTTGAGGGCTGGTTCGTATTATTAGTAGATAACAGGTTTCCTCGATTATTGAAAGAGAAATCCTTATATCAAAAAGTAACGGATACTATGTGGAGGGCATAAAGATGGGCATTAGCGGAATCGGGGCGGCAGGCGGCCTGCCTGCAGGATATGGGGCGAGAAAGCCGCAGTCGGATAGGACAGGCAAAAGTTTTAACGAGCAGGTAACGAATGGGATAAAGGCAAGTCCCAACAGAATTACGATTTATATGAAAACAGAGGATATGCTGTATTCTGGTGCCAATGGCACAGGATTGTCTTATTATATTAAATATGCAGAGGGTTCCACAGAAGATGATCCGACAGTCATTGCAAAAGGTGTTGATGAGAATGGTGATGAATTTGAACAGACCATACATATCAATAAGATCAATCCGAAATGTGCAACAGTTGTGGAGATGCGGGCTTTGGAAGCGCATCTTGGCGTAGATAAAAACGGGGGTCTTTCTTCCCTCCCGCCAGAGACAGGAGAGATGGGTCTGCATGACAGAGCAGACTTTATGGATATGTTCCAAAAGCAGATCAGCGATATGAGACGGCTGGGGCAACAAAAACTGGCGGCATATTATCAGTATAGTATGCGGGCATATTGGGACTTTATGAGCGAGAGACATGGTTCCGAAAGCGGATCGGCAGAAAGTCACTGGCGGGCGGCTATGGGAATGCGGTAAACAGAATAGGAGACCGGATACAATGGAGGGATGTTGGAGATGGCGATCGGTAACGTAAAGGAACAAAATTCATCGTGGGGAGCGGCTTTCAGGAACAAGCCAATATTCTTCATGTCGAGAAAAGAAACAGAGGCATTTTTTGATGGAAAACTGCGAAAGAACATGGAACTGCGTGAGGATACCTGCACACTTGGCAGCAACAATACGTTCCGCAGACCGCATACCACCTATGAGGTTTGTGACAAGGATAAGGGCAGCGCATTTCTTGACCTGAACTTTCTGATCAAGGATGAGACCAGCAGCCTGAAAGGAAGCCTCAGTGATAAAGAGGATGTGGATTTCTATAACTTTTCCATCCCGTTTGTGAACTTTCAACGGAATTACTTTGGCGTCGAGGTTTATATCGATATGCCGGAGGGCTGTGACTACGATCTTACCCTGTATGACGAATACGGCAATCAGGTGGGGAAGGCAGAGTGGGATGGCGAGGGACGAAAAAAACTGACCGTTCCTACCTGGGACATCAATACCAAGCAATACTGCCTCAAGGTAGAAAACGGAAACGGGGAAGAAGTATCTCCGGATGATTTTTACAGGATTAGTTTCCATGTCTGTGAAAATAAAGAGCATGAAAAGTCAGATGCCGTCAGGGAAGCATATGGGAACCTTCACAGCGCATACAGCCGGAAGGATGAAAACTGGCGGGATTATCTGGATGCATATAATGCAGTCCTGCGGGAGACAGAGCAAAATTATAGTAAAGAGATGGAACAGCTTCACCAGAAGCAGTTTGACAGCCTGCCGGAAGAAAAGAAGTACAGGGGGGAGCGCACGTTGGAGGAACTGCTGCAGGATCTGGCAGAGGGTAAGGATTTAAGCGAGGCGGAGCGGGAGTATGTGAAAATCTTTGCCAATCTGAAAGATGCGGAAAAGGCGCAGCAGAAAGCGGAGCTGAAAAACAGCTTTTCGGACGAGTTTGTAAAAGAACTGGAAGGCATGGGCATTTCCCGTGAGGACATAGAGGGGATGCAGGTACGGATTGGAAGCAATGGAACGGTGACCGTGGACGGAATAGAGGATGAAACTGTCCGTCAACAGGTGCAGAAACTGGTGGAAAAAAAGTACAGCGACAAGATGTACCAGTATTACATAGGCATTGCAGACAGCGTGGGGAATCTGCCCTACAACACATGCCGGTATGCCATGGATATACAGGAAGTACAGCGCTATCTGAAAGGAGTCACGGGAGCAGATATTTCTCTGGAAGACCTTTATATGATGCCTGACGGAAAGATTGGCGGGCTGCCGAAAAAGGCGGATAACCTGATCAACAATACGAAGAATAATGCCAAGACAGAGCAGATGAGGGAGGCACTGAGAAATATCATAGGAAATATCCGGATAAGCGGCGATCTTGGGATTCCCGATTTCACTTCACAGTTCCAGTTCAAAGACGGGGCGTTTTCTGTAGTGGACAGCGGTTTCGCGGTAAATATGGGAGCACTGGATGGGAGGCTGACACCACAATACTCCGGCAATATGTATTCTGATATGTATAAATATCAGTTCAGGAAAGTTTTATAAGCAGGCATGTTAAGCGAAAGGGAGTTTTAACAGGTTGGAGCGTGAATATGAAAAGTCCTATACGGTGAAAGTGCTATGTGTATCTGCCCACAGAATCAGGCAGAAAGTATATTGAACCCATTTTGCAATATCTGAAATATAAAAGCTAACCGCCGCAGATGGCTTACCACCATATGCGGCGATTTTTCGTTTCCGCAGACCGGCAGCGTCGGTGAGGTGCAAGGCGGAATGTCTATAGGCGGTTTTTCCAGCAATACCACTTAAATTTGAAAAAGGAAGATATTTTACAAGACGCAGGTAAAAATAGGAGGTAAAATGGCTCTTAACAGATTTCAAATGTGAAATGGGAGGTAATCCACATGAAAAAAGAAATAAGGACGGTGGTGTATGATGATGAATTGCGGATGGAGGCATACCGCTTTGAGGGAATCATGCAGCCGTTTCCGAGCCATTTCCATGAGCATTATGTCATAGGGATTGTGGAAAAAGGGGAAAGTGGACAGATTGAGGAAAGGAGAGAGGCATCCAATGGAGAATAGTAAATCAGTCGGGCATCTGGCGGCGCTGTTCACAATTATGATATGGGGGACGACATTCATATCCACCAAAGTCCTGCTTACGGATTTTAAGCCAGCGGAAATTTGATTTTCAAATGGGGCTGGAACGGTTTGCGAATGCGACGCATTTACTTAATATCCTGTATCTTGGGCTGGGAGCGTCCGCCCTCTGTTTTGTCACCTGGAATCTTGCGGTAAAGGTGCTTGGTGCGGTTAAGACCAGTGTTTATATTTACATGGTTCCCGTCATAACGGTTGTGACCTCCGTGCTGGCACTGAAGGAGCCGGTGACGTGGGTTTCCGTTATGGGGACGTTTCTGGCAGTTGCGGGGCTTTTCCTTTCTGAATATAACAGGAAATAAAGAAACCATCAACAAAACTTTATACCCGTTTTTGTCGATATATACCATATATCCATATAAGGAAGCGGATGATATGCTCTCAATAGCGTCAGGGAAACAGGCGCAGACGAAATTTATGAAGCAGTTGAAAAGATGCGAAAGGAGATATATCTGTAACAGATAGCGGCTTTCGGCAAAGGAAGGGAGGATTGGAATGGATATAACAGGAATTGTAAAAAGTCACCAGGCAGATAGTACTGGGGCAGGAAAGACATCATCCAGGAAAGATTGGAAATTGTCGGATTCCCTTCGGGAGAAGATAATTGAATATGCCAGGGAGGACGCGTCTCAGAACGTTTATATGGGAAATAAGTTCCTCGCCCTGCGGAAAAGCGAGGTTGCCAAAGTTGCACCAGACAGGGCGGCGCTGATGGGAAAGGTCAGCCGGGGAATGGCAGATATGGAGAAGATACAGAAGGCAGATGAGAGGCGGCTGCGCCTCCTGTTTGGCGAGCCGTATGAAGCAGAGTTCCAGTCAGACGGTGCGGGCTCTGCGGTCCATGTGTATGACGAAAATGGTGACGAGATACTGACCTATACTGCGGGTGTAGGCTGGCAGGAGAAGGAATCAAAAGCAGAGACGAAGGTACATGGGGCTTTGAAGACTGCCTACTATGCTGCGTTCCGGGCAGCAAGGCAGGGGATGAATGCCGGGGCTGCGGAAGTGCAGGGCGGCTTTGATGCGAGGGCATAGACGAGCATTTTCAGAGTATGTCAATAGGTACAGAACAGAATGCAGCCATGGAGACCGGAACAGGGAAGAGCAGCGGAGAGCTGTTAAAAGATTAGATAAACTGTAAGCAGAAGAACGGGAACTGACAGGAGTGAAGAAATGCAATACTATCAATGCGCTGAATACCCAATCGAGTTTGTGTTGTCAGAGAATATTGATAAGCATTTTGATGCCCATAACCATGTAAGCCATTATGTTATATCAATAGTCATGCAGGGAACGGTTATCCTTTGTTTGGAAAACAGGGAAGTGGCGTGCCACAGAGGGGATGTGTTTATCATCCCGCCTTATGCGATACATTCTGTGCGACAGGCAAGAGAAGCGCGTCTGTTGTCTGTGTGTATCGGAATTGCCTTTATAGAGGCAAATGATATAGAAACATCAGAGGAGATTCTTCGTAAACTGTCAGAAGATGCAGCGGCACGAGGGATTTTCGGGAAGGAACAGAAAGACAGATTATTGGGTTCCGTGCGGGAGGTTTATCACCACCTGGACAACAGATGGAAAGCGATGGATTCAGGCATAAAAATTCTGGCTGATAAAATCACCAGCCATCCGGAACAGGAACTGCCTGTAGAAACATTGGCGGCAGATATTTTTGTCAGTAAATATTATTTCATAAGAAAGTTTAGAAGCAGTGTCGGAATGACGCCGCATCAGTTCTGTATCCAGAACCGCATACGGAAATCACAGGGATTGCTGGATGCGGAAAAGACAATCAGCAGGATTGCCGCGGAAATGGGATTTTATGACCAGAGCCACTTTGACAAGGCTTTCCGAAGGATTGTCGGGATATCTCCGTCAGAATATATCCGTTCCAAAAAGCAGATAGGGCAGAGTACATAGGGCAATTTTTTACAAGACATGATTGCTTCCGGAGATTATGATTGAAACGTAAGTCAGATCACATATTTAATCGGAGGTGCAGAATGGATACATTTGAATTGTTTAACAATGGTAAATTAGCTCTGCCTAAAAAGGAGACGGGTTTTGCGGGGGTTGGATGGTCAAAGCATCCGACATTTAAAGGTGTGGAACTGAAGCACATCATAACAGCGAAGGACACAGAGGGGAAGTTTAGTTATCATTTGGTGCGGATTGCTCCGGATTGTAGTATTGGGAATCATATCCACGAAACGCAGCTGGAAACCCATGAGGTGATAAAAGGACATGGAAGCTGTGTAAATGCAGGAAGCACTATTGTGTATGAACCCGGTACAATATCCATCATGCAAGCAGAGGTACCACATGAGGTCACCGCAGGTTCAGAGGGGTTATATCTGTTTGCCAAGTTTATGCCTGCTTTATGCTGAATAGAATAAAAGGATAAGATGCACAGACCGCCGCAGCGATGGCTAACCACCATATGCGGCGGTTTTCATTTGAAGTGATATGGAAAAGATAAGATAATTGAAACTTTTTAGAGCGCTGCTTCGTATTATTAGCAGATGACAGGTTTCCTTACTTTATGACAGTGAAATCTTTATATCAGATTAATGACAATGGAGGATTTGAAAAATGAGTGTAAATGGAATAGGACAGAATTATTATCAGAACAATGTATCAACGAATACGTACAACAAGAGTAAGGCCGGACAGTTCTACCCGCAGCAACAGGCGGCAGGGGCATCCGCTCCCACAGACACAAGGCAGAATGCCAATGTGCAGGACATATACGAAGCATTTAAATCCACCAACCCATTAATGGGGCAGGATGAAAGCACCGTTTCGAATGACAGCGGCCTGACCACATGGTACAATGGCAAGACGTTGGAAGAATGGGCAGCAACAGACCCGAAATATACGGACAAAGAAACTGGTTTTTCATGGTATGTCAGAGATGGAAAACACCCTTATATGACGGGAGAGGATGTTGAGAAACTCAAGGAAATGTGCAAGGAGACAGGAGAGTCGTGGCTGAAAAAGTTCGCGGAAATGACAGGAATAATTCAGCACCTTGATGACAACACGACTGCATTTGTGGGGACAAACGGCACCGTAATCAAGTCAAAGGACGGGAAGGAACTGGAGATTGACACGTCATCCATGACGTATGACATGATCATGAATATGTTCAAGAATCTGCCCAAAAGCGGAAGCTACTTTGACAGCTCATATTGGCAGGAGAATATCCGGAGAGCCATGTTTTCTGCCGGGCAATGATATTTTACCTATAACAAAGATGCAATCCTTTTTCCATAAGCAGCTCCCTTTCGCTGACAAGACGTTTGCAAGCGGTTTTTCTACCCGCTTTGTGATAAATTTTCTTTCACTATCTACTGCACCAGACAAGGCGATTTTGCCGAAGATTTTAGAAAAGTTTAAGAAATATTTTTCTACTTCCTACTACGGGGGATTTTCAAAAATGCCAAACATACACCGAAAAAATGTTTCATATTTTTAATTGCGTTATATCAAAGTGTCGATTGACTTTTTAGTATCAAAATGATAATGTTTTCACATATCAACGCAGGAGGGTGAAAGATGACAGATAGGCTTATGGAGTGCATTACAAATCCGGTGAAATGTAAATTACTGCTTGAAATACATTCACAGGGGAAAGCAACTGCGAAACAGTTAGCCGATATTTATACCGACATTCCCCAAGCTACCTTATACCGGCATCTCAAAAAAATGTTAAGCGATGGTATTTTACAGGTGGTGGAAGAAACACAGGTGCGCGGTACGGTAGAAAAAACTTATTCGCTGGCACATAACCTCAGCAGCGATATAGAAACAATCGTCGAGAAAAATTCCGGCGAACTTTATATGCAGTATTTCATGCAATATTTCATTGGGTTTGCAAAACAGTTTCAGGAATATTGCCACTCTCCGAATATCAATATCAAAAAAGATATGACGGGATTTTCACTTTCCCCACTATATCTTTCTGATGATGAATTGACTTCTCTTATAGCAAATATTTCTCAATTAATCAGCGCAGTAAAAAACAATGCACCCAACTCGGAGCGCAAGCTGCGGACGATAGGCGTAATCGTATCTCCGGCAGAAAATACAGATAAATAAAATGACCGTCCCAAATCAGAGGGACGGTTTCTATTGACTTTATATTATCATTATGATAATATTATTGAAACGATAAAATAGGAGGTAAAAATATTGAACACGTTATTTGAAATTCTGCCATTACTTGTTCCCGTTCTGCTGATAGACATTGCTCTTGCAGTAACAGCAGTAAGACACGTTCTACGACACCCACGCTATCGCTTTGGGAACAAAACCATGTGGCTTGTAATTGTTGTAGTCCTTTTGCTTTTTGGACCGATTATTTATTTTGTCTTTGGAAAGG
>CAJTOO010000041.1 GCA_910577735.1 uncultured Lachnospiraceae bacterium | reverse complement strand
ATTGATTGGTTTCGGTGTTGATATATGATTTTTTCTCGTTACTTGTTGGGAGATTTGATTGCGGAATACTGTTGTTGGGTATTTCTCCGCTTGGGGAATAGGAGTTCATTTCATACGGTAATTACCGCATGAAAAAAGACTATAACCGATACTGTCATAGCCTTTTAAGGATTGAGGAAGTCCCTTTTTTATTTGTATTTGTTTGTCGCCCCTCCGCACTATCCAACATCTGCAGGACAGACACCCGCACATTGTCCGGATGCAGTTCCACACCGATTCCTTCCGTGATGATAAAGTGCTCCCTGACCGCCTCAATAATCTCTCCGATTCTTCCTGCAATCAATGCAGGCGTTCCACCGCCGAAATATAAACTGGTGACCCTCTTCTTTCCCTTCTGCTGGCTCCCGACCATGTGAATTTCCTGTAACAGTGCATCCAGATAACTGTGACACAGCTTTTCCGCATACAGCGTCTTACAGTAAGGGCAGAAATTACAGACACTCTCACAGAAGGGGATATGGATATACAGCCCCAGATTCCCGCATGCCTCATAAGGCAGTTGCTGGTCATATTCCTTTGTAAAAAGAAAGGGCTTGACTGAATGAGTCAGCCACATTCTTGTCAGATTCGTAATCGCGCTCATCATGCATCCTATATGTATTTTAAATACGTCCTAAGCATCTCCAGTATAATCTTTATATTGCCATGGAACAAAAGCGAGTATTCTGCCACAAAGAAGTATCCGCACTGTTCACACAATCCCGGCACCTCAATACATCGTCCGCAGGTGCTCACCTTACCATTCTCAATCACCACACATTGATGACAGGGGGTGGGAAACGTATTGTCAATCAGATACGGAAACGCACTCTTTAAATTAAAGACCGGCGCCCCCTCCCGCATCATCTGCCTGATCACCTCACAACAGGCCGCCTTCTCTTCCCTGCTAAGAGCCAGGTCTTTCGTATCCGGATAGGGTGTATGAAAGTTAAAAGATACTGCCCGCACATGAGGTGTATCTTTCGCTGTCTGGCACACATCCCGAATGGCTCCCTGATTCATCTGATTGACCGCCATATAGAAGCAGATATTATCCGCTGTGGCCTTCTTGATATTTTCCATAATCGTATCATAGGTATCGCCTCTGATCGCATTGTGACGCTCCCTGTCTCCGTCCAGACTCAATAAAATCAAATCTGCTTCCGGCAAATCAATGGGAAACGTACCGTTTGTGACCACATTGACAATCAGAAATCCCATCTTTTTGGCTTCTATTACCAGGTCCCGCAGGCCCATACTGCCGTCTCTCCACAGAAAAGTTTCCCCGCCGCAGAAGAACAGGCTTTTTCTTCCGAAACAATATGGTTTCTATCCCAAATCCGGCAAAATACAAGAACGATGATATTTTCATGTCCCTCTCCCAACTAGCTGTACTGCTTCTCGCACCACTTTGCAATTTCCGCAATTAACGTAAGCGGCAGCGGCTTATGATAGGGAAACTGTATGGTCCCTTTACTTGTTTTATATTCCTGCAGTCTGTCTGCAAACGCCTGCACCGCCTCCGGCCCCGGATACAAGCCGATATGCTTCTTAGATGCCGCAAACTGTATCAGATTATGCTTCTTCCAGTAAGTGGGCATACTCCATGATATCTTTTCCACCGCCTCTGGTAAGGCAGCTTTGATGGTGTCATTTATCTGCCTTAAATAATCCTGTGCCTCTTCTGACTGCTGGCTGATATATGCCTCGATGGTCTTCGGCGCTTCCCCGCAATAATGACTCTGATTCACATGCGCAAACATACGTCCGCATTTGGGACACTTCCACTGACGTTCCCGCAGAATCTTATCCATGGCTTTCCCCTTAGCCAGTTCATCCACCAGTTTGTCCAGATATCGGATTTCCTGCATCAACGGTTCTGTAATCTCTTCCACACGCACACCGCAGACACTTCCAGTGATCAGCTTTCTATTTGGATTTAGATTTGGCGCATGTTGAAAAAACTCTCCATATGTGGTAGAGTTTTGAATCGCATCCTCTATTTCCCCGGCAGAATATCCGGTCAACCACCCGATAATCTGATCAACTTCCTTTGCCGTTCTCCCTTTTTTCTCTGCTTTTGCAACCAGCAGCGGATAAATCCTGGCAAAGCTCATGGCATATACTTTTTCATTGTTCATTATCTGTATTCCCGCCTTTTTGTCAATCTATGATACTCAGCAGACCCTACTGTCTGTACAACTATTATATCTGTGATTTCCTAAAGGAACAAGCATATTTCCCTGGTTTGGCTTAACTTCCGTTATATCCTCCTGCCTGTTCTGTGACTTCATCACAGAATAAAATATATTTCCCCTGTATACTGAATAAAAAACAATAAGGAGTTTATTATGGCCAAAAGAAAAGCGAATGTGAGTATCAGAGAATGTGTGGCCTGCGGATGCTGTATGAAAGTCTGTCCCAGAAATGCCATCTCCATACCCAATGGTATCCATGCCAAAATCGATGAAGCGTTATGTGTCGGATGTGGGAACTGTGTAAGAGAATGTCCTGCAAGCATTATTTCACTGGAGGTGACCGAAGAATGAACAGAAAAAAGAAATGGTATGATTACCTTTGGATTGCTTCCCTTACTTATCTAATCCTGGGATTTTTCAATATCCTTTTTGCGTGGCTTGGGCTTCTTTGTTTCTTTATCCCACTCCTCATCGCTATCCTCAAAGGCAATAAGGCATACTGTAATAAGTATTGCGGCAGAGGACAGCTGTTTTCCCTTGTAGGCGGCAGGTTCGGACTCTCCCGGAAGAAAGATGTGCCCAAGTGGATGAAATCAAAATATTTCCGATATGGCTTTTTGACCTTCTTCTTTGCCATGTTCTTCCTCATGCTGTGGAATACCTGGCTGGTCTTTGCCGGTACCAGGAATCTAAACACTGCGGTAACCTTGCTGTGGACATTCAAACTTCCGTGGCACTGGGCCTATCACGGAACCCTGTTTTCTGACGGCGTGGCACAGTTTGCCTTCGGCTTTTACAGTGTTATGTTAACCTCTACTGTCCTGGGATTTCTCACCATGATCCTGTATAAACCCAGATCCTGGTGTGTATATTGTCCCATGGGAACTATGACGCAGCTTATCTGCAAACAGCGGATGCCTCGCACCTGACAAACACAGCTGCAAATTAGAATGTGGAAATCTTTCCCTGATTACAAATACAAGATGACCATTACAAGGTCAATCTGCGCAGACCTTCCCTGTCCAGAATCGTGACACCGCCTCTTGAGACTTCCACAATTCCCTCACTGGCAAAATATTTTAACATTCTGGATACCACCTCACGGGCAGATCCCATATACCGTGCAATCTGCCCGTGTGTCAATGCAATCATATCAGAACCGGTCCGCACCGATTCATCGTAAAGAAAAATCGCCAGCCTCTTATCCATGCTCATGAAAAGAATCTGCTGCATCACCCACATCACATCCGAAAAGCGGTTCACCGCAGTTTCCAACGCGAATATCCGGACCTCCGGGTTTCGCTCCGACACTGCTGCAAAAGCAGGTCCGCCGATCACACAGCACGTACTGTCCTCCTCCGCATCTATAAACACATCAAATGTGATGGCCTTTATCACGCAGGAGGCCGACAGCATACACATATCCCCTTTGTGGAGACGGTAAAGGGTGATATCCTTTCCCTCATCTGACATCAAATAAAGCCGAAGACTCCCTGACCGAACAAGAATCACACCGGAACATTCACTGCCATCATGAATATTCTTGCCTTTAGGGTAAGTCACGCAATGAGAATTCTGACAGATCACATCCCTGTCCCTGGCTGATATCTTTTCCCAAAAAGGAAAAAATTCTTTATATACTGCTTCCAATACCATTTCTGACATGCCGCGCCCCCTAATCTCATTCCCGTCATCTCCTGCCATGACCAAATGCATCTACCGATTAATCGACTGCGCCATCCTGTGATAAGTATGTCTGATGCCGCGGATGGCAATGGAATAGGTCATAATATTCTCAGGCAGGGCCATCCCCACATAACCGGAATCTCCAATGTGATGGATATCGGTTCCCGTCATCTTACACCAGAGCGCAATCTGCCTGATGGTATCTTTGTCACTGCCCTCTTGTGAAGTGCCAATGGCAGTGATTGTCAAAGCGCCCAGACTGTGGGCATAGCCTACCAACTCCCTGACATACTCCATGGTAATGCCGGGAACCGTTCCCGGTGCCGGCAGCAATATCACATCTGCCCCGGCTTCCCTGAATGCGCGGATATCTTCTTTGGAAATAATATCCTTCGCCGCCTCTGTCAGCACGCCTGCTGCATGCATCTTGCCCGCCGCCAAGATTACCCTGTCTCTCACAGCATTTTTAATCTTCCTCAAAGAGTCAATAATGGCCCGATTACTGATACCATTGCCCGGATTTCCTGTCAGAAGTATCATATCCACACCCATTTCGGAGGCCCGAAGAGCATTTTCAGCCGTGGCACGTCTGCCCTCTGTCATCCGCCAGAGTTCATCGTGCTCCTGCCCGCCATCCGTCACCGGCTCCAGATTGACAGCTACCATCCTTCCGGTCAATCGTTTGATTTCCCGCACCGTATCTGCTTTTTCCACCGCAGGCAGCGCCTGTATGACAGGCTCTTGCACATCAAACATATTGAGCAGCAGTATGTCGGCTCCCATGGATGCTACCACCTCCGCATTGGTAATATCCGTCAAAAGCGGCTGGGTGACGCCGATACACTCTCCCATCAGCACACGGCCCTCACTGGCTGCCATAGACTCTAACATCTCTCTCGCCTGATAGCCCGCCAGATCAGAAGACTTACAATCCAAAATCCGTTTTACCATACCTCCATCCTCCCTTTGCACTAAAAGTCATATGGCGTTATTATACGCATTTTCCGGTCTTTTAAACCCGTAAACCCATTCTATGCCGACGCCTTCCTTACCTGCTGCGCCCTGTCTAATCATCTGCCGCAAGACTTTTCTGCAATGCCCCAAAGAACAGTCCCAGAGATATAGTAAGCAGAATATGGGAAATGCCGGCAAAACCGGATATCATAGCGTTAACAGCTTTTGTCAGATTCACGTTCTGAACCTGTAAAATTCCTCTGGTTAACATAATGCATGCCATAAAGGGCAGGGATATATTGTATAGTATGTAAAAGCACTTAAATACTTTATTCTGTAATAAAGATTTCTCCTGCCTACAAAACAGGGTAACAATCAGAAACAGCATCATTCCAAAGACGAACAAATGTGTATGTACATATCCCAGAACGGTTCTTCCCGTATACCCATGCCATTTGGTAAATTCCCGATAAAATACCCCTGCTGCAATCGCCAGAATAAAATAAACCATCGCAGTATTTAACATCTTTTTCATCTTAGTTCTCCTCTCTCCTTATCATACACCGCCCAGCCCTGTCCGCCCATAAGCACAGGTTCCAAAAAGCAGGCTCACCGCAAACTTACCCACAAACATTTGGGTCATTATAGTATCTTTGAAATACTTTGTCAAGTCAGTAAGTCTGCGTTAATTTGTACACATAATTGCCTGCCGATTTACCCTGTCCCGCAAGATCAATCCTCTGACGCCTCTTCCATGTAAATCATTTTATCCGTCAATTTCCGCTCCATCTCATGCCTGATTTTTCGATTTTCAACCGTTTCAAACAGAATGGAGAAATCATAGTCTTCCGGGTACAGTTCCTGCGCCGCCACATGCAGTTTCACCCGCTTGTGATTGATCCAGATTTTTTTACCCGGCATCTGTACTCTCAAGACACCCTTTTCATTGATGGGCTTGCACACGATCCCAATCTTTTTATCCGGATATACCATGACGCTGTCCCCCATGTGATATTGATCCGTAAGTTTGCTGCCCTGCTTTTTGTTCCCGGCTTTTATGACCCTGCTTCCTGTCTGCTTTTCCTTCCCGGATTCCTGCTCTCGGAAACGGAAATTTCCAACGGCACCTTCTCCATATGCCGCACGGATAGCCGTCTGCAGCATTTCCCTGGGCATACCAAGCCTGTCAGCTATATAGAAGGCACAGCTCTCCCCCGCTTCTCCAATCACCATCTGATATGTGGGCTGCAATGTTTCTTTATCAAATGTCATGCGGGCATTGATAATATTTTCTGTTTTCTCCGCATACTCCTTCATCTCAGGATAATGCGTGGTGATCAGGAACAGGCAGCCGCTCTTTCGCAGTTCTTCCAGTATAGCAACGGCAATCCCCATCCCCTCAGCCGGATCTGTCCCGGAACCCAGCTCATCCATGATCACAAAGCTTTCCCGGTTTACCTGGGTCAATATTTCCAGCACATTCTTAATATGTGCGGAAAAAGTAGATAAATTCTCCTCAATATTCTGCCCATCCCCAATATCACACAGATAAGCGCCATTCATACAGATGTCTGCCTCCCCGCATGTTACATGAAGTCCACACTGAGCCATCATACAATTGAGCATGACGGTTTTAATGGCCACAGTCTTTCCGCCTGTATTGGGACCGGTTATAATGATTCCCCGAATCTCCCCGCCCATATCAAATTGCAGAGGCACATTTACCGCTTTATCCATTACCGGGTTTCTGGCATCTTTCAACCTGATCCGGCGCTCTGTATTGATGGACGGCTCTACTGCCTCCATGGCAATGCTGAGTTTTCCCTTTGCTAATATAAAGTCCAGTTTCTCCATTGTCCTGATATTCTCATGCAAGATGTCTGCAGACTCCGAAACCATTGCCGTCAGCGTATACAAAATACGGTAAATCTCGTTTTCCTCACTGATTTTGCACAGTTGAAGTTCCTCATAATACTTGGCAGCGCTTGCCGGCTCCATGAAAAGGGTGCTTCCTGTAGATGACCTGTCTATCACCACGCCTGCAACCTTCAGTCTGTACTCCTTTTTTACCGGCACACATACCCTGCCGTTTCTAAACGTATAATAGCTATCTGCCATATACTGTTTATGTGTCCTTATCACCTGCTCTGCCTTCTGTTTCATCTGCTCATCACATTTTACAATCTGCGCCCTGATGGTCTGTAACTCTTTAGAGGCATAATCATCCACTTCGCCGCCTCTGATCTGTCTGCTGATCTCTTCCCGCAGTTCATCCAGGGAATCCAGATTCTCCTCATAATAACTCAGGGAGTTTTCATATACCTTCCCCCGGGCCAGATAATCCTTTAATCGTCTGACCGCCACCAACACCTTTTCCACCCGCTCCAATTGATACGGTGTCAGACAGCTGCCCTTTTTAGCAGCAGATAAAATTTCCTTGGCCTCCTCCACATTCTGCAGCGGCGGTGTCCCAAGTTTCTCTATCATCTTCTTACTCTCTGTGGTATCTCTGAGCTGTTTACGCAGCTCCAACTCTGATAAGCACACCGATACACCCCTGATTCTGTCTTTCGCATCTTCTGTGACTGTCTGTTCCATCCACATTTCTTTTATTTTATAAAAATCTGTCATCATTTCTATCCGTTTCATGTTTGATTTTCTCCCTCTTTTCCTCTCTCTATACAACAAAAAAGCCATGAGCACTGCCAAACGGTTCCATGCTTCATGGCTTGATAATTTTGTGAAATGACGACACTCCTGTCAGGGAAACCGTTATTTCACATCTTCCGATAAATCAAACATCAGGATACAATGATCCATATTGATTGTAAGCATATAAGGCGGATTGGCAGTGGCAATGCACTGACAAAAGGGCAGACTCCCAGCCTTTATCCCGACACAAGAGCCGCTCTTCCTGTCAACTATTTAGTTGGCTTTCTCCACACGCACAATGCTTAACAAAAAAATTCCTCTCTTTCCTCTTCTCACAGAGTATTCTACAGGTAATTTCCTACCGATTTTATTATATTTTATCTTTTATTATGCAAGCTTATTCAGTTCGTTTTGAATCAGTGCATAAGCAATAATTCCGCCAAAGATGTAAAGAATCAGATAGAGAACACCCCCGTTGGAAGCCGACATACCTCTGTCTGTTTTAGCCTTATCCAGCTTTTCACCGCATTTATAAGCCCAGTAAAGACCATAAATTCCACAGGTAATCAGGGTAAACACAAGGGCCATCACGCCAGATGTTCCTTCCTCGTTTGCTGCTGCATTCGTATCCTCTGTCAAACACACAAACCAGTATAATCCGTAGATTCCGCAGGTCACCAATGACAGAATAATACACACGGCAATATTTCTCTCCTCCACTGTTCTCATAGCAATTCCTCCTTCATTATGTAATCATATTTTAACCAGATATAATATACCACTTTTCTTACCAGACTTCAATATCAATCTCTGAATGGATACTGCTCGAGAATCAAAATTTTATTAAATCACCAACTTCATGGAAACCACTATCATATCAATATAAGGATGAATATCCTGGGGCGGCTTTCTTCGTTCTTGGAAATATTTAACCATTGAAGAGGGGTTTGGTGTATTAGTCTGTGCAGCAGAAAACTAATATTGTAATTTTTATAATGAAAACATAACTACTTTAATTCGCTTCCGTATAAAACATCATAGGGATTGTTCACACTAATTTCTTCGGATTTATTTTGAGAACATCCAGATAATAAAAAAAGCAAAGCTATCAAAAACAAGAAATGTTTTTTCATACGAATTCATCTCATATATTGTTTATTTCTGCTGAATTTTATAATGTATACCACACTACTTTAACTATGGCAATCTTCACATATCAAAACTGAGGGAAATTAAGCGGCTTACTATTCTATTTTCAATTTGCGGGATTGTAAGTTTCATAATTTTATATCATTTATTATATTTAGAAGATATAGGATTGATTATAGATATTATAGACGTGTTTAAAAGAAAATCACGAAAAATATAGCAGTGAGATTGGAACCCGTAAAAACAAAATTCTCAAAATCCGCATTTTATCAGAATTCTAAGCTTTTAATCAGTGCTGGTGGTGGGACTTGAACCCACACGTGGTTGCCCACAACAGATTTTGAGTCTGCCTCGTCTGCCATTCCGACACACCAGCATTTCCAACAACCGAGTTATATATTACCATAACTGTTGGTCGTTGGCAAGGTTTTTCGGCAAATTCTATCCATAATTTCTAATTAAATATCTTATGATATAAATTCTAAAACCCCATCTTTTTATAAATTTCAAACCCATCAAAGGTAGCAAAATAATCCTGCGGCGTCTCAGCCCGTCTGATCAGCTCTACGCTGCCATCTTCCTTAAGCAGAAGTTCTGCGGATTTCAGCTTGCCATTGTAATTATATCCCATGGCATAGCCATGCGCTCCTGTATCATGGATGACCAGATAATCTCCCTTATCAATCTGCGGCAGTTTTCTGTCAATGGCAAACTTATCATTATTTTCACATAAAGAGCCAACCACATCATAGATATGGTCACAGGACATGTCCTCTTTGCCAAGTACGGTAATATGATGATAAGCCCCATACATAGCGGGACGCATCAGGTTCACTGCACAGGCATCTACACCAATATACTCTTTGTGCGTATGTTTCTCATGAATCGCCTGCGTTACCAGAGCACCATAAGGCCCTGTCATAAATCGGCCCATCTCCGTATAAATTGCCGTCTCGCCCATTCCTGCAGGCACAAGTACCTCATCGAAGACCTTGTGTACACCCTCTCCGATCACCCGGATATCATTGGCTGTCTGACCGGGCTCATAAGGGATTCCCACACCGCCGGAAAGGTTAATAAATTCTATCTGCACACCCACTTTCTCCTTAACCTGTACTGCCACCTCGAAAAGCTGTCTGGCAAGCTGCGGATAATACTCATTTGTAACCGTATTGCTGGCCAGGAAAGCATGCAGGCCAAAATGCTTCACCCCTTTTTCTTTCAGGATACGATATCCCTCGAAAAGCTGCTCTGTGGTAAAGCCATATTTAGAATCTCCCGGATTGTCCATGATACCATTGCTCATCTGGAACACGCCGCCCGGATTGTAACGGCAGCTCATCTTCTCCGGGAGTTTACCCAGAATATGCTCCACAAACTCGATATGTGTAATATCATCCAGATTGATAGTGCCTCCCAATTTCGCGCAGTATTCATATTCCTGAGCTGGTGTTTCGTTGGAAGAAAACATGATATCATTACCGTTTATTCCCAGTGCATCGCTGATCATCAGTTCCGTCATTGAAGAACAATCACACCCTGCCCCATACTCATGCAATATCTGGATTAAGAACGGATTCGGGCATGCCTTCACTGCAAAATATTCTTTGAATCCCTTATTCCATGCAAAAGCTTCCTGCACTGCCTTTGCATTCTGCCGCAATCCCCGCTCGTCGTAAATATGAAAAGGTGTCGGATAGGTCTTCACAATCTCTTCGACCTGTTCCTTTGTTACAAATGGTAGTTTACTCATGACACAAAATCTCCTCTCGTACCTCTATATATTCTCAATCTGCCAGTCCACCGGTTCCACGCCGTTGGCCTTTAGAAATTCATTACACTGACTGAAATGCCTGCATCCAAAGAATCCCCGGTAAGCTGATAATGGGCTTGGATGGGGTGCCTTCAGGATCAAATGCCTGGGATTTGTCAACATAGACATCTTATTCTGCGCAGGTCTTCCCCACAACAGATACACCACCGGATGATCTTGCTCATTTACAGCCTGTATCACTGCATCTGTAAAGTGCTCCCACCCTTTTCCCTGATGAGAATTTGCCTGATGGGCACGCACTGTCAACACCGTGTTGAGCAAAAGCACTCCCTGGTCAGCCCACTTTTTCAAATAGCCATTGTTAGGAATATAGCATCCCAGATCATCATGAAGCTCCTGATAAATATTCTGCAAAGAAGGCGGGATTTCCCTCTGATCAGGCAATACTGAAAAACTCATCCCGTGAGCCTGGTGTTCATTATGATAGGGATCCTGCCCTAAAAGCAGCACTTTCACTTTATTAAGCGGTGTAAAGTGAAAGGCGTTAAAAATATCCTCTGCAGGCGGATACACCACCCGACTATTGTATTCTTCACGTATAAAAGTATACAATTCCTTATAATAAGGTTTGCGAAATTCTTCTTTCAGAGCTTCCGCCCAATCATTGCTCAACATCGCCATACGTTTATCTTCCCTTTCTTTTGTATTTCTAAACTCATCGTTTTCAGATCCTTCAGCCGCCTTCTGGCACCCTTGCTCCAAAAAGGGCACAGAACACCCCCTGCGTTCTTATGCCCCTTTGCACACAAACTCATAAATGATAACTATAATCGCACCGATACACCCTTACTGCGCAGGTACATCTTCAAATCCCGAATTTCCATCTCCTTAAAATGAAACAGCGATGCTGCCAGCGCCGCGTCTGCCTTTCCTTCCGTAAATGCCTCATGAAAGTGTTCCATAGTGCCTGCCCCGCCAGATGCAATGACCGGTATGGATACATTCTCTGCAACAGCTTTTGTCAATTCCAGATCATATCCAGCCTTTGTGCCGTCTCCGTCCATACTGGTCAGAAGAATCTCCCCCGCTCCCAGTCTGTCAGCCTCCATAGCCCACTCCACTGCGTCAATTCCCATATCCACACGGCCACCATTTTTAAAAATACTAAAACCCTTGCCGTCCGGCCTGCGTTTGGCATCAATCGCTACCACCACACACTGACTGCCAAACTTATCAGCCGCATCACTGATAAGCCGCGGATTCATAATGGCCGCCGAATTGACTGACACCTTATCCGCTCCTTCTCGCAAAATTGCCTTAAAATCCTCTACCGTGCGGATTCCGCCGCCTACGGTAAAGGGAATGAACACCTTTTCTGCCACTTTACGTACCATTTCTACTGCCGTGGCCCTGGCATCGGAAGAAGCTGTGATATCCAGGAAAACCAGTTCATCCGCACCGGATTTATCATAAGCGGCACCAACTTCCGCCGGATCACCTGCATCCTTAAAATTGATGAAATTGACACCCTTGACTACTCTGCCATTCTTCACATCCAGACAGGGAATAATACGTTTCGTATGCATATGCCTTACTCCGTCTTACTATATTTCCATAAAGTTCTGCAATATCTTCATGCCCACATCCGAACTTTTCTCCGGATGGAACTGACAGGCAAAAAGATTATCTTTCTCTACTGAGGCATGAATCTCTACCCCGTACTCTGTCACAGCCTTAACAATCTCCCGCTCCTGTGCCTGCAGATAATAGGAATGCACAAAATACACATAAGAATCCTTCTGGATATCTGCAAACAATCTCCCCTCGGACGGATACTGTAAAGAGTTCCAGCCAATGTGCGGAATCTTTAAGTCCTCTTTTTCCGGAATCCGTAAAATATGTCCCTTAAAAAGGCCAAGTCCTTTTACTCCCGGTGCCTCCTCACTATCCTCAAACATCAGTTGTAATCCCAGACAAATCCCCAATAAAGGAATCCTCCTGTCCGCTACGGCCTTTAACACATCTACCAACCCATAATTTGTCAGCTTATCCATGGCCTCACCGAAAGCACCCACCCCCGGCAGTATCACATGATCTGCTGAAAGAATCGTATCTGCATCTCTTGTTAACACCGCCTCATATCCCAGGGAAACTACTGCTTTTTCTACACTCCGGATATTACCGGCATCATAATCAATTATCGCTACCATCCGCCTGCTCCACATTATCTAAAGGCTCTTCTGTCTGGAAATCGTCCTGCTGTACTTCATTTTCCGGAAGGTCTGCTTCCTCTTCTATCCCTTCCAGTCTTGAAATAATCTCCTCTTCTTCTAACAGTACATCCTGCTTCACTTCCGGTACATCTTCTCCGGCACCATACATGATACCGTCGATAATTGCCTGTACTCTCTGGGTATAGGTTACATCATCTTCTGATGCAACAGTCTCCAATGCATCCGCTTCTGATACCCCAAAGTCAGCTGAAAGTCTCTCTATAATCTGATCGTAACGTTCCCTGACTTCGCTGGTAACATGATATTGTTCTGCTTTGGGCAGCATCTCCTGATAACGGGCCACACCGCTGAGCAGGGCATCCAGAGCCTCCAGACGTTTACCCATTTTGCTATAATTCTCATAAGAAGTAATCTTTCTATCCATCTGCAGAATAAGACTGCTCTTCTGGAACAGAGTCTCATCTTCCTCATTCAGCTTTTTACCATACAACAGATCATATACATCACCATAATATCCGTGATCATAGGCAACCCTGGCATCATTCTTCTGCAGATAATTAGGCAGGAAGGAAGTCATGAGAATAATACATGCTGCAATCGTGCCACAGAACAGGAATACCGTGATCACTTTCTTCTTAGCAAGCTTCTTCTCCGGTACTGAAGATGACGCTTCCTCTGATTCTTCTTTTTTCTTCTTTTTCTTTTTCTTGGGCTTCTTTTCTTTCTGTTCTGTCTCTTCTCCCTCTTCTCCTTCCTCCGGAGCTTCTTCGGTCTGTCCCTTTTTACCCTTCTTTTTCTTCTTATCCTTTTTGCCCTTCTTTTTGGAATTCTTCTTATCCTCGTCACTCAGTTCCTGCAGAAGTTCCCTATTCTCGTTCGTAAGATTACCCATCTGAAAACCATCACCCAAAAGATCCTCTTCCTCGGTGTTTCCAGAATCCTCATCTTCGTCTCCCTCAAACAAAAGGGCCGCTAATTTTGCTCCAAAACCTTGTTTCTTAGGCTTTTCCGTTTCTTCTTCCGGCGCATTTTCAAGCAGACTCGCTAACCCGTCTGCATCGCCGCTCTCAACCGATGCTTCTTCCCCCGCACCTTTCTTATTTCTGGGTTTCTTCTCCTTTTTCTTCCGCTTTCTCTTTTCCTTCTTTCTCTTCGGATTATCCTTTTCCTCCAGTTCTTCCGGAGAAACCTCTCGAATGCTTGCCGCCTCTTTTGCTGCATTATCATCTGAGAAGAAATCAAAAGCATCATTATCGCCATCCCCTAACATGGCTAACATATCATCATCTGCCGGAAGCCCCTGATCAGATTTTTCTAACAAATCATTAATCTCTGAAAGATCTTCATCATGATCCATTCCAGACAACAGTGCAGAAAGATCATCTTCTTCTGTCCCTGTCTCCTCCAGAGCAAAGCCATCTGAAAGTGCCAAATCATCTGCCAACCCCACAGAGTCTGTATCATCAAGATTCTCGCCACTCAACAGCCGATCGATATCTTCCTCCGACATTGTCTCCTCGTTCATGGACAGATCATCCAAGGACAGCTCTCCATCCATATCTGCCATAAGACTATCCAGATCATCCACGTCAGCCGCTAAAGTTTCCTCATTCTGTGTATCTTCACCCATGCTAAGATTGTCTAGCGAAAACTCTTCCGCCATCGGTTCTTCTGTTCCAAAATCCTCTAATACTAAATCATCTATCTCTGTTCCCAGTCCATCCAGTGACAAGTCATCCGCTCCCTCTATACTCATATCATCCAACGACAAGTCATCCAATGAAAAATCATCTATTGACATTTCATCTGACATGGACCCTTCCGGCCCAGCGCTGTCCATTGACAGACTATCTGCCTCTGTTCCCAGTCCACCCAGTGACAAGTCATCCGCTCCTTCTATACTTATATCATCCAACGACAGATCATCCAATGAAAAATCATCTATTGACATTTCATCCGACATGGACCCTTCCGGCCCGGCACTTTCCATTGACAGACCATCTGTCTCTGTTTCCAGTCCATCCGGCAGTAAGTCATCTGAACCTGTTCCCAGTCCATCCAGTGACAAATCATCTGTTCCTTCTATACTCATATCATCCAGCGACAGGTCATCCAATGAAAAGTCATCTACCGACATTTCATCCGACATGGACCCTTCCGGCCCGGCACTTTCCATTGACAGACCGTCTGCCTCTGTTTCCAGTCCATCCGGCAGTAAGTCATCTGAACCTGTTCCCAGTCCATCCAGTGACAAATCATCTGTTCCTTCTATACTCATATCATCCAGCGACAGGTCATCCAATGAAAAGTCATCTACCGACATTTCATCCGACATGGACCCTTCCGGCCCGGCACTTTCCATTGACAGACCGTCTGCCTCTGTTCCCAGTCCATCCGGCAGTAAGTCATCTGAACCTGTTCCCAGTCCATCCAGTGACAAATCATCTGTTCCCTCTATACTCATATCATCCAGCGACAGGTCATCCAATGAAAAGTCATCTATTGACATTTCATCTGGCATGACTTCTTCCAAGGACAAATCATCTAGTGACACGCCATCTGATACCGGCTCTTCTGCATGACTATCCAACACCAGATTATCAGATTGGTTTTCCTCCACTGCCGGTCTATCTTCTCCGCCAAGAGTTCCCATGGACATGAGCATCTCTTCAATTTCCTCTGTAGACATTGCCTTATTCGCTTTTACAGCTCCTGTCTGAGACTTTTTGCTCTCACCAGATTCTGGCAACCCCTCTGATACATCCTTCCCATCTGTCTGCTGTTGTGCAGCTGTATTGTTCGATTTTCCGCCATTCAATATTGATTCCAGTAAACTATCTAAATATTCTTCACTCGAGCTCATAATCTCTCCCCAGCCTACTTTTTTGTCTCATTTTATCACATATTGGACTATTTAACAAATCCCTTTATCAGAAAATCTATCGGATCTTCCTTGATGCTTACGCCTCTGTCTCCTATCTCTTCTCCCAATTGATAAATCATAGGATGTATTCGGTAAAAAAAGGCCTTCTGGTTATAAAATACTATCTTTTCAAAAGGAAACCGAATAATCTGTGGATATTCCAGCCCCGCTCCTAATTCCAATATACACAATTTTCTATTCACAGTACCCTGAAGCCATTTCGTATAAATATCCCACTGTCTCAGATATCCTTCTTCCGCATACTTACTTACTCCCAACTGGTTAAATCTTAACTTTTCACCGCAAAGCTTACAAACTGGCTCCTGCAAAGAAGAAAGCGACAATTCTTTTCTATAATATTGTATAACTTGTTCATAAGTTTCCTGTGGAATCTCTGTTAGTTCGCCAGAACAATTAGCATCACACTGCATTCTCCGGAACCCACCACAGGGGGTTACAATTCTCTGCTCCTCAAAACCAGTCTCGTATATCCTGTCATCCATACACAGTGAAATGATAAAATAGTTTTTATCTTTTATGAGCTCCCTTAAATTATCATATGCGAGCTTCCATCTGTCCTCCCATCCTTGCAACAATACCATCTTTTGCAAAAAAGGCACTATCCAGACATACTGCTCACTATCTCTGATTTCCTGCTCAATCTCCTGATATCTTTTATCCTGCAAAAGAACCCGCCAGTCATACTGAAAGTCCTCTCCCAATCCTATCAATACCAGTTCTGCATCCTGCACTTTTTCTCTTATTTCCTGCATCCTGTCATTCATTCCATTATCTCCGCCTGTAATTCGTATTACAACACAAAGTAAAAGCCGGGAAACTCCCGGCCTCTACGTATTGGCGTATACTACTAATTATTTAAGACCAGACCATCGACCACTCTCACCAGATTTCCTATCTCCGGTTTGGAAAGCTGTGCATTTGCTCCAAGTGCTTCACCTTTTCTCATCATATCTTCATTAACCAAAGATGAGAAAATAATTATCGGAATATCTTTTGTCTCGTCATCAGACTTCACCAGCTTTGTCAAACGATGACCATCCATCAGCGGCATCTCAATATCTGTAATAATACACTGAACATGTTCCTTCAATGTACCTTCTCTCTTACACTCCTGAATAACATCATATGCCTGCTGACCATTCTCTGTATGAATCAGATTCACATATCCTGCTTTATGTAAAGATTCTACAATCAGTTTATTCAAAAGCGGGGAATCTTCTGCTATCAAGATTGGTACATCAATCCTATGTCTCTCACCCAGTTCTTCGATATCTGCAATCTTAAGTCCCGTCTCAGGATTAATATCAGTCACAATTTTCTCAAAATCCAAAATGATAATCAATCTGTCATCAAACTTAATAATACCTGTGGAAACACCATCTTCTGAAGTAGAAACAGTAGAACCAGGCTTAATAATCTCTCTCCATGATACACGGTGAATTCCTACAACAGAATCCACATGAAAAGCAATATCCAACTTATTAAAATTTGTAACAATGAACAGTCCGCCAGGCTCTGATACACCTCTTTGCAGACAGTTCTTTAAGTCGATTGCCGTAATCATCGTATCACGAGGCATAAATATACCTTCAATACTAGGATGCGCATTAGGAACTGGAGTCACTTCCTGATAATTAATAATCTCCTTAATCTTGGCAACATTAATACCGTACGCATTACCATCCAATTTAAATTCAAGTACTTCCAACTCATTTGTTCCGTTTTCAAGCAGAATCTTCGTATCCATGCAATCCACCTCGCGTTATATATTTAGAATATACCTTTCAATCTATCAGATTGCCTACACATTTCACACAATTTGAGTAAAAACCCTACTGCAATCTCAGATTTATCTTATTATATCATAAAAAGAATAAAAAAAAAACACTAATTACATTTTTTTGTAATTAGTGTTGATATTTTTTTTATATACCAGACATACCCTCAAAACCGAACCTGAATCTCTATCTATCCATCTGTCTCTCCTACT
>CAJTOO010000040.1 GCA_910577735.1 uncultured Lachnospiraceae bacterium | reverse complement strand
ACTACTGCCTAAAGAGGCAGTAGTAAATCTAAATATCAACGTGTCGGCACACTAGCTTTGGATAAGAAAATCTATCCGATATATAATTAGATGCCATAGACAATGGAAAATGTTTAGCCAATTCTTTAATGCTTTGCAAATCACTTCTTGCAAACGTACAGCAATCTACGAAATCAGATACTTTGGTAACATGTTCCTCCTTCAATTTTTCAAGACTTACATTATGACTGCTGCCTTGCTCATTAACACATAAGCCCAACAATGTTTTAGAAATCAATTTAAGGTCTCTGTCTGGCAGATAGAAACCATTTGCAAACGTAATCATCGTACTTTTATTCTCATCACTGTAAGAACTCAATATCGCCTCAATATTATTATCCGTTCTGATAAAATATCCAACAACAATAGCAAGATCCATGTTAACTGACTGCAAAAACAATCTTTTAATACTCTGTACATCCTTATTATCATTTAAATATAAAATTTCATTTAAAAGTTCATACATGGTCGTTGTATTTTGCGAAATAAGCATTAATGCTGCTAAACTCGTATAAGGCGATACTTTTTTCAACTTAGCCATGTTACCTACTAATTCCCTAAGAAGGCTCAGTTGCAGCTGCCTTGAGTTCTGGTTCCCAAATAAACATAATTGTGTTGAGATTAACTGTAATTTATTTTCTGGTGACAAGTCCGTTTTCTTTTGAATAAGATTATAAACAAAATCATCATCAAAAGATTCACACATATGCTCTGCTGCATACATATTCAATCCGATTGTACTGCTGATTTTAATTCCGTCCAAGATTTCATTATGTTTATCAGATGACTCTATCCCATGGCCTTTGATATTATTTTTAATACTAATATACTGCCAGTTTTTAATCCACTCCTGAACCCTTTTCCGGGCTTCCGGTTTCAAATTATGATCCATGTGCTTTATAATATTTAACGTATTGCAGACAATACACTGCGATTTATTATCCAAACGCGGAATATTCAACTTCCAATATGATTGGCTTCTATAATCCGCATTTCTCAACCTTCTCATATCTACAAAAGAAGAAAAACTGACCTCTCCACAACCGGCAGACAATAAAATATTCTCAAGTTCCACCAGGCTTCTTCCCGTATACAGACTGGAATCAATATATAAAATTCCTGTTTGCCCCGCTGTATAATGCCCCTTTATCCTTTCCAATATGAATGGCGAAAAAGCTATCGGTGTTCCTTTACTTTGCACATCCAGAAAATTAATGGGAATAATTCTTGAATCTAAAGAAGCAGGTATTATTTTCCTCAAAAATTTCATGGCATATTCTGTATATGTATTAGAATGATATACAATCAATTCACCTTTATCACCGAACTTATCATAATTGTAATTTTTCAAGGGTTTTTCCCAACTAGAATCTGCCAGGTTTTTAATATACATGTTTAATGTTTCTGGGCTATCCGCTAAATAAAACAAAACTTTTGCTAATAGAAACAAAAAAACGCCATCCCTTTTCATATGGCTATATTGTATATAGCTGTTTATGTCAATTCCGATTAAATAATGATGTCTATCCGTTTGAAAATGTCCGTATTTGACTGCTTTAGGATATTTCTGTTGAAAATCCTCATAACTCTGCCTCTTATCTCTGATACTATTACTATAGATACTATCGACGTTTATCAATCTTTCCTGTTGATTAATCGATATCAGATTGGTTTGTCCCATTCTCTTATACAACCGATTATCCGGCTCAAAACAGTCAAAATATTCCTCTTTAGGCCATACTAATAAATATGCTGTATCCTTAAACTCCTTATTAAACGAAGGATGCGCAAAAAAGGCAAAAGTTATATCTACCTTCTGTTCACCATAGAAAGATTCTTTTGTATATCCCGAAGCGCAGACCCCTGCTATATTCATTACAAACTTTCTTCCATCTTCCCGATAGACAAGACTTGTATTTAATTCCCGACAAATTCGGGAAGAAGTAACATCAATACTTCGATACTCTGCCATACTGTTTTTTTCAAGTCCACTCAATCGAACAAGCACATTCTTCAATTTATTATATAGTTCCTCATAAAGATATAGCCTATCTAAATCTAAATAACCTCTAACCGTTTTACCACTCGTCCACTCAACCTCACCATTTATAAATACTCTCTCATTCTGCATCTCCTCAAGCTTCTTCCAAAACAGCCACGAATCATACTTACGCTGAAAACTTGCCATTTGACATATTCCGACAGCTAAGTCTTTATTACTGCTTTTTCTAATGCAGACATATTCTTTTGATAAATCAACGTCATATAATAATAAATTTTGGTTATTTTTAAAACAAGTCACGCCCCATTGCTTTGTTATCAAAATAATTCTATCAATATAATAATATTCTAGTACATTAAGGGAAAGATTATTAAATGTATAAAAATATGTAAGAATCTCTGAAGAGTCAATATCTGTAATATATATATTTACGTCCTCAAATCCTTCTGCAATCTTTATAATCACTTCATTGATATATTTTTTTAAAAGATCAATAATCTGATTTTTACTGTTGCCTGCTCTTGGACGCCACACAAAATTTCTATATTTCCCACTTATTTTTCCACCACGGCCTAATTTCACACAACCATTTATATTACCCGGGATTACCCAGACAGGTCTTCCATTTTCCCACTCATCTATCATAACTAAATAATCTGTTGTAAAATCAAAGTCCCTGTTTTTATACTCCTGAAAAACAGGATGAAAACTTGCCTTTCCCTCCCATGAATGCGAAACCAGATATACATTTTCCAAATCATCTGTATACGGTAATCTAAATCCCCAGCCCAATCCTGACGGTTGTGTCTTGGTATTGGACACAGCATTCTTTATTCTGCCCCGGTCACCATTTATAATATCGCTACAATAAGCGCCTACCCATTCATTACTGTCTTTAAACCATATATATCCTTTGTTCTCTCTGATTATCCTTGTTATAAAATGTAATCCACCATAAGCAGTTACCGCCTTACTCCCTTTTGCCCGTTCTCCGTCTTTTAGCACTCTGCAAAACAATTCTCTTACAGGATACATACATTTTTCTTTCTTTATATTTAAAAAAGACTCTTTTAAACTGCCGCTTATTCCTATGCCCAAATCAAGAAAAAAAATTTCCAGCAAAGACTCGCTGCCTTCTAATATCTCCATTCCAAGAGCAGGACAATTCTCTTGTTCAAAGGATAATGCCTTCATAAAATCATAACTTTTTTGCCTATAATTGTTAATCACACCACAACGTTTCCTGATATAAATTCCAAATAACTTTTGTTGATCGTCTGTATAAGCATGTGCACTTACATTATCAATTAATTCTGTAAGTATATTATATATCTGCGTATTAATAGAATAGTAAACGGCTAAAGACAGCTGACTTCTTAAGTTCACAGACATTTCATTCTGGAGGTTAAGAACAAACTCTTTCACTGCATGAATATTCGCAACATCGTAAATCTGAGCCTGTAATATCTCTACCTCCCCATAAAACGTACTATTCTTATATTCTGCGAATTGAACTATATTTCGTTCTCCAATTTTTCTCCCCTTTGCGTCAACAACCCAAAAGTTATCTACCATAATTCGCAAAAAACCTTGTGTCGCCAAATACTTTAGGAATTGACCCTTTTTGTAATTCTCTTTTTTTATATCATTAGCTAAAAAACATGGTAATACCACAGTGACTTTATTTAACTTATGCTCCTTTACCAATAACATCAGGATGGACAGTAGCGGTAATGGATCTGCCCACAAGCAATCTGCAAAACTCATCCTGATAGAATTAAATGGATTTCCTGAAAATCTTCCCCGACTAATTTTTTCCTCTATTTTTCCCCACTTATCTGCCCATAGCTTACTGGATAAACATTCTATAATCTGTATATACAGTTCATTTCCTTTTAATGCTATTTTAAAATCACCCTGTGTCATTTTAAGTTCGCTTTCCTCTCCATGTTTCAATACACTGTTCCAAAACTATTTAAAATAATTGTAGCGTTCAGTTTACTACAATTTTCGACATAATAGTATTGTAACACCTTTAAACCATATTTTCTATATAATTCACAAGTAAGCGTACTGCTAATGACACTGCTTTATTTAAAACCTATTCGCATTCCTTATCCAAGCATATCCTCAATCCGCTCCACCATAACATCCCACGAAAATTGTCCTGCACTATCTTGAATATTTTTCTCCCAATCAATATTATTGTCCTCTCCATAAAACCTGAAAACCGCTTTTGCAATCGCTTCCGCATTTTTACTCTCAACCACATATCCGGTCTTTCTATCTTCAACCACATCAGGAAGGCCGCCAACCTCCGTTACAATCACCGGTTTTTCAAACCCAAATGCCATCTGTACAATTCCACTTTGTGTTGCAGAAATATAAGGGAGCACTACCACATCACAGGCCATAAAATATTTTTCTACTTCCTGATCTGCAATATAACCTTCCACCAATACTACACTATCGCCCAATTTCCTGACTTGTTCAAAGTAGCTCTGCTTGTCCTCCCCAAAATCCCCGACTATCCACAATTGTGCCTCTGGCATCCTGGTCTTAATCAATTCCATTGCATCCAAAAGATACTGCAACCCTTTATATGGCCTTACAAAGCCAAAAAACAACAATACTGGAATTTCCTTCGGAATCTGCAGAAGTTCTCTGGCTGTCTTTTTATTCATATTCTGTATCCTGAACGCGTTATAAGTAGGATGTGGCGTCACCTTATATATCGCTTCCTGCTTTATAGTCAACAAATCCCCTTCATCCATATGAGATTGTACAATATAACTACTGCCTGATTTTAAGACCATTCGGCTCAAAAATTTATCCAGTGGAAATCTTTCATGAGGGAACACATTATGACATACAAACATAACTGGTATCCTTTTCAATGCTTTACACAGTATATAGTAACATGGCGCAAAATATGGATGCCACCACTGTATGATAACGGCATCCGGTTGAAGCATTTTGATTTTCCTTGCCACAGACAATATATTAAAAGGATTCGCAGTGTTGATCCAATATTTTGTATCAGCCACTTTAAATCTGGCATCATCAAAATTCCTTTGCTCCTTTTTATAAAGAATTTTCGGATATTGCATCTTATATGAGACCATCTTTACCTCATGTTTCTTTCTCAATGCGCTGCATAACAAACTGGTATAATGCGCTATACCGCCTTTATACGGATACACCGGACCAATTAATACAAGTTTCATATTGTTTGTTCTCCTTTTAACGCAATAATAGAAATCAAATGTGTTTCCTGCCTTTACTCCTTTTATCTTATTATGGAAAATTTTAATAAATGATGATAAAATCTATTATGATGATTCACCAAATAAAATAGATGAAGTGAAACATTAAAATATATATCTATTCTCAAAGAAGCAGAAAACATCGTAAGTATATCGGATACGATAACGATTATGAAGAAAAGGAAGTCTGGTATCTACATACTAAATATCATACGTACTAAAAATGGAAAAAGAATATAATTATAGTTTGGCATTATTAAAAATTTTATGTTGTTTCGATGTTATTATGCGACATTTCTATCGCGCATCTTCACATTTTTATTATATAGATTTATTAACTTTATTGGCTGTACCCTGCTTTATCATCATATCTTTTTTCTTCTCTGCTGAATTAATAATGAACGGCAATATCACCAAACTAAGGAAACGTATCATAAGGCTTATCATGCCTATGTGGTTGTGGGGTATTTTCTATTTTACGATTGCGGATAACGTTGGAATCAAGGATCTTTTATGGCAACTAAGTTTAGGCCGGGAAATTAATGGTGTTTTATGGTTTTTATCCGTACAGATAATAATAACAATTCTTCTATTTATCTTCTATCACTTACATATATCGCATAATAAGATCAATCTGTTTATGGGTGTAGTCTTAATTATTTGTTTTGTGCTGCAATATACAGGGATTAATTATTACTTATTTGCTAACACCATAGTACAAATAAACGGATCCATCGGCAGGATTATTGAGATTTTACCATATGCCATTATAGGAATCCTGTTCTTCCAGCATAAAGAATTATTAAATAAAATAAATTTAAAGCATACTCCTATTATCTGTTCTATTATATGTATCTCTACTTATATTCCCCCCCCCCCAATACAAACAAATGTTTAGGTATGGGTTATCAGGGTGTGAAAATATTTATAATAGCCCTACTCATATTCATTCTGTTTTATTCACTTAAGATTAAGAAAAATATAATCATTAAAATAATATCCAATTATACATTGGGTATATATTGCGCCCATATCTATGTTGGAAATAGACTGACAGAACTCAATCTATTTGGACATGGGCTACTATTATGTTTTATAATCTTTCTATTATCATTATTAATATCTATTTCAATTTCCAAAATAGACGGCAAAAATCTAGTTTGTTGAATGTCTTGAAACTTTCAGTCAGCCTTATTCTTTATATGACACGATGACCTCCAAAAAGTCTGCATCCAGTCCATGCCGATAAGTAAATTTAGACTTGGGAAATTCAATTATTTCTGATTTCATCCCAGATGCCTGCTCGATAAACTCTGCTATATCATATCCCCAGTCATACGTAACCAAGCATCCATCCGCATTGATTGGGTCTCCATGATAAATAGCGGGAAGCACATTGATAATCTCCGCTTCTTGTATCTCTATTCTTGGTCTGCTTTTCTGAAAATGATACAATGGGGTTGTGAAAATATGCACCCCACCAGGTTTTAAAACCCTCGCGATTTCAGAAAATGCCTTTGATGGATTATTTATATGCTCCATGACATCCTGTGTGATAAATATGTCAAACGTATTATCCTCAAATGTCATGTTCTCAAGATTCTGATTACTTGCACCATTCTCCATGACCTTTCCCAAAGAATTGCTATCATAAAAAAAGGAAAAAGTATAATCTTCACACTCCTTTGTCAACTGTCTGCGAGTTGCTCTCCCCGGAGAACATTCATGTATTTTTAACTTTCTATATTCTGACCGTTTCTCCTTTAACACATTCATAAGCGCTCTTTGACGAGGTATTGACCAGCACCATAGGCACCGGTAATAATCACGAAACCAATAGTTTGTTGCTACAAATATTGTCCTTCTTTTACAGCATGGGCAACTCCCTAATGTCAATTTAATCATTTATGAATCCATACTCCTTCCACTGTATTGCATTTTCATACGACACCCTAATACAAGACCCAAACACTCATAAAGCTGTTAGCTGAATCAACCGAATACATCTGCTTTGCTTCTTTCTACCGCAATACCATCCTTAATCTCATATATTTTGTCACAATTTCTGATTGTGGTCAGTCTATGTGCTACGATAATCAATGTCTTAAATCCCTGAAGCGCGTCAATAGACTCCATCACAGCATTTTCAGTTTCTGTGTCCAATGCTGCTGTCGCCTCATCCAGAACCAAAATGTCTGGGTTCTCATATAAAGCTCTGGCAATCGCGATTCTCTGACGCTGGCCACCTGAGAATTTCACCCCACGTTCACCTACAATCGTATCAAGCCCAAGTGGTAGACTCTCTATAAATTCTTTTAGTTGAGCCTCTTCCAGTGCTGCCCATATCTTATCATCAAAAACATTCTCCTCTTTCAAGCCAAAAGCTACATTGCCTCTTACAGTATCATCAATCAAAAAAACCGACTGAGGTACATAACCGATTGTTCTTGCCCATTGATGTGGTATGGAAAAAATGTCTGTTCCATCTACTTCCACAGCACCGGACTGTGGTTCCAAAAGTCCCATAATGACATCTGCTAATGTCGTCTTGCCCGCACCAGAAGCACCAATAAAAGCAACAGATTCTCCCTTATGAATAGTAAGAGACAAATTCTGTAAAACGTTATTCTTTGCATTTAAATATTTCCAGGAGATGTTTCTAATTTCTAGACAATTTTGAAAAGATATCTCCTTTTCCAGAGATATGTGTTCTTGCTGCAATGTTGGCATATACTGTTCATCATACTCATTAATTTCTTTTAAATTATCATATGTGCTTTGTAAACATGGTCTGTAAAAGGCAATCGCATTTAACCGAGAGGATATCTTTGAAATTGAAGGCAAAATTCTAAATGCGCCAACGGCAAAAGTACCCAGCACAGGCACAAAGGTATTCAGATTTGTTCCAATCATTATTCTAATACACGCAATCCCCATAAATCCCGCAATACACACTCCCTCTAAAATCCGGTCAGGGCAAGTTGTAATAAATCCATTGAATGCTGTTAACCTTTCTTCCTTCTCTGCTGCAATTTTAAATTGATCAATAAATTCTTTTCTCCTATCCAGTACAGTAATCTCTTTCACACCCATAATTGCCTGATAGCTGTACTGCTCTTTTAGTGCAACGGCCTGTCTCATATCCTGCCCAGCCCGCTTCATCTTCCCTTTCAATCCGACGAAAATAATCAGAAAACACAAAAATGCCAGAATCATCGCTCCCATCGTAATAAGTGGGTCTGTTACAAGTAAGAACACCCCTATAAGAATCACATTCAACATCTCTGCCAACATCGTAAAACAACACAGCAGAATCTGATAAAGTCCGTAAATATCTGATCCAATGCCCCTCCGGATAATACTGCTGTTTGTGTTCAAAAAAAATTCATACGGTCTTCTTAAATATGCGTCCAAAACACTGACTGAATTTTCCTGGCGCATTTTCGCCGCATACGTGTTCTGCACATAATTACTGAGCAACAGGAGCAGATTTTTTAAAATATAAATCACCATAATTATAAGCCCCATGACAACCAATATTAATTGCATCGATATTTCCGGAAATAAGGCTCTTATACATTCTATATACCATTTATCCTGTATGCTATCTGCGTCTAATATCATCTGCAAAAATGGATATATCGTTGAAACTCCCAGCAATTCCATGCCAGAACTTATCAGCATACAAAATAATATGATGACCGCCCCCCGCTTTTGCTCCCTATTTAATACATAATTAAGCTGTACACCAATTTTCTTAAATGATCCCATCAATTTCTTCATACTTCACCTCTGTGAATAAAATCATACAACATCAAATGATTATAAGGATGATCCAGCAGACTATCCAATATTTTTACATCTACGTATTTTTGCAGACAACTTCCCTGTGTCGTCATATTCCTCACCAAACAGGCATATACTACTTCTCCACCATGGAACCCATCTATAAAACAGGCATCATCCAGCCCCAATTCCCTCACATCAGTATAATCAAAATATTCATAGCCATATTCACCAAAAATCTCCCTGCATCTTGGACTAATCTCACTCAAATACCCATAATTGCTACTGGCTGCCATTCTGTCATTGACACTTGGAGCAAATGGTGGCGTAAATCCAACTACCTCTATTCCTTCTTCATAGCAGTATTCCAACAAAGCTATCAGATACTCACATGTCTGCTTGTCAATGTGCTCTCCCCACTCAAATTTTCCATATCCCCCATCAATCCGTGCAAAAGTATCTGCAAACATATAATCCTTATTATCTTCCGGGCTGCGATAAACATCCCCATAATAATACGAACCATCCCACTGGAATCCCCTATCTCTCACTCGACCATTGAATCCGTAATTTATGGAGTAACTATCTATGTTATCAAAATTCCATTTGCCAGCTATGAAATCCTTTATCATTTTTCCTTCCATAGACATTTTATTTCTATTAAGCATTTCAATTGGCTGATAATCCGAATATTCAAGGCAATACTGACTCCATGCAGGATTAAAAACCCATTGATCCAATCCGATGATAACAACCTTTGGAGTATATTTTAAGTTTTTCATAAAATTCAAATATTCATCATAGTTCCAGCCTACTGCTCCTCCGCAATTATAAAAACCTGTGCAAAAATATGTATCGTGAAACTGCATAACGCGTGAAGTCCCCAATGCAATAATTTCAGGCTGATAATAATTTACGTTTGTATACTTATAATAAGCAGTATTCTCGTTATACCCCATTCCAATAAATACAGAATGATTTTTTCTCTGCTCCTGAATTAGTTCATCAAAATCACAAAATTCACCTGTCTCATATCCTGCATGATAAACACCTAAAATCAATATTCCAACAAAATAAAATGGTATTAAAAACAATAAGAATCGAATTATAAATTTTTTCATATTCTCACCTCAGAACTGGAAGTAAACAAACTGTTTTTCACCTGCATTATGGAAACAATAAACAATCACTATGCTGCCAATAACATAATAGATTCCCCACCTCATTACTCGTGGTAACCTGGAAACCTCTTTAAAGGGATCTTTATACAAACTCACCCATTCAAATACCAGTAATGTTAATATTGATATTCCAATTCTGATATAATTCACTCTTCTTATTCCGACTGTTGCAAACCCCTCCCTTATATAACCAATCGGCTCAGATATTCCATCAAACATGTGACAAATAACATAAAACGCCTCCTGCACTATATTTGCCCGAAAGAAAATCCACGCAAAAGTCACAAATAGAAATACAACTGCCATAGACAGGAAACAATTTTTTTTCTTATGATGCAAATGAAAAACGTCTTCAACTATCTGCCCACACCCATGGATGCATCCCCATAAAAGAAACGACACATTAGCACCATGCCACAGGCCGCTCAATAAAAACGTAACCAGCGTATTTATATATTTCCTGATCACCCCTTTACGATTTCCACCCAAGGGAATATAAATATAATCCCGAAACCACGTAGATAAAGAAATATGCCATTTTCTCCAAAATTCATTAACAGATATTGATAAATATGGGCTTTTAAAATTGGTCATCAAATTGATTCCCAACATTTGTGCTGTCCCAAGCGCAATATCCGAATAACCTGAGAAGTCACAGTATATCTGAATAGAGAAGAATATTGCTACAATCAGCATTACCCCCCCCCCTATAGGAAAATGGGTCATCATACACAAGATCAACATAATATGCAAGCGTATCCGCAATCACAATTTTTTTGAAAAATCCCCACAGCATTTGTCGCAACCCATAAACAGCATTCTCATATTGAAAAACATGCTCTTCCTTGATCTGAGGCAGCAAATTTTCTGTTCTTTCAACCGGACCTGCTACCAGCTGTGGAAAAAAGGAAATAAAAGCCGCATACTTACCAAAATTTTTCTCCGGTTGCACCCTGCACTGATAAACATCTATCACATAACTGAGCGTCTGAAATGTATAGAACGAAATTCCCACTGGCAATAATAGATTTAAAGTAACCGGATGCAAATGCAGTGAAAATAATTCCATAAAATCACAAAAGGTACTTATAAAAAAATTATAATATTTAAAAATGAATAATACGCCAAGACATACAAATACGGAACTGAACAAAACAATTTTTTTATATTTAATAAATCGCGCATCCCCCAACAACCGCCCACTCAAAAAGGACACTCCTGTTGTGATCAGAATCAGAAAAACATACTTAGCACTCCAACTCATATAAAAGTAATAACTGGATATCAAAAGTAAAACCCATTGGTATTTCTTCGGTATTAACCAATATATCACAAATACCACTGGTAGAAAAAAAGCAAATGCAATAGAATTGAAACTCATCCTATATCCCCCCTCATACATGTCTCATGCCTATACTCTTTGACATCCTCTATTATCGACTCCGCAATTTTAAAATCCAGCTGACTGTCTATATCTACTGATTCCTTTTGTTCCATTATATAAGCAATACTATTCTCTCCCAAAAAACTTCTATTCTCAATAAATTGGCGTGTTTTTCCCATATAAATAGCACCATTCAATCTATAATAAGTTTGCAGCTCCTGACGACAGCTCCGCTTCACCTGTTCCGGAATAAAATTATCTAATCGCAAATCTTTTCCTATTACTCCTGACCATAATGGCGAATGCTCACACTCACATACACTCACTAGAAAATCCGCTTTTCTCTCATAAAATAGCTTATATGCTTCCTTTAAATGCCAGCTATTTCTAAGCGGTGAAGTAGCCTGTAACTTACATACTTCATCAAACACAGTACCCTGTTCTCGAAAAAAGGAAAGTGCGTGTAGAATGACGTCATCTGATGATACCATATCCCCTGAAATTACTCCCGGACGCAAAAATGGAACTTCTGCACCATAAGCAACTGCAACCTCTGCTATTTCCCGACTATCCGTTGACACTATCACCTTTTCAAATATATCCGACTCTATAGCCGCTTCTATTGTATATGCTATAAGCGGTTTGCCTGCAAGTTCCTTAATATTTTTCTTTGGAACACCTTTGGATCCTCCCCGGGCTGGTATCACTGCTAACATATCTTTCTCCTTCTCTAATCTAACTCACTCGTCTTGCAGGTACTCCAACATAAGTACCTGCTTCCAAAATATCTTCTTTTACCACTGCACCCGCACCAATAGTTACATTATCGCAAACATTAATTTTATCAATCACAGTACTGCCTGCCCCACAAAACACATAATTGCCAATTCTACTTCGACCACATATTGTGGCCTGTGGAGCTATATGTGTATGATTTCCTATGATTGCCTCGTGCTCTATAATGCTTCCTGTATTAATAATGGTATTATACCCAATTATCACTTGGGATCCAATATAAGCTTGTGGTGCTACAAAAGTACCTTCTCCAATTTTAGATTCCATACCTATACTAGTATTCATGGAAATCACCGAAATACATTTTCCATTATGAGAGTTTTTCACCTCATCATATATTCGTGCGCGTTTCTGATTATCTCCAACAGCTATTATATATCTATCATTTTCACGTATTGTACGCTCACGTTCTGTTCGACATCCTAAAATCCTCTCCTGATCAATCGCATGACTATCTACAAGTATAATCTCTACCTCTATGCATCTTTCGCGTAATACGTTGATTATGCTTCGGGCATGTCCTCCACACCCAAATAGGATGACTTTATACCCCCCCCCCAACACTTTTTGCAATTCTTTCAATGTTGCAACTTCCTGTCCACGATATTGGGCTGCCGGAAATGGCGGATAACACATTGCTCTGATAAATCGTTCCTTCATTTTCTCGTCCATCTCATCTGTCAATTTTCCCTCCAAGGGACAACCTCTCTTATATTGTGAAGGAATCCCCTGTTGTGGTACCCCTTGATATCCTTCCTCAACCAGATGAACAGCTTCCATAAAACAGTTCATGCTTTCAAACATCACTCTATTGTATAAAGTCAGCTGTGTGTCAAAATCTTCTATTTCCACAGTCTTTTGTATGATTATATTACCCGTATCACATCCAGCTGTAATGTAATGAAAAGTAAAACCACACCTGTCTTCACCGTTGATCATTGCCCATGTCAAACTACTGCAGCCACGATACTTCGGTAATAAAGCCGGATGCAAATTGAAAATTCGCCCTTTCACAATATCAATAACATCCTGCTTAATTATCCATCTATAATAAATGGAACAAATCATATCAGGAACAAACGGCATATTATCTACCGTTATTTTATCCAAACTGTATCCTATTTGTTTTCTAATACATAACCCTTCTAAATCCGCAATATAATTTTCCGTCTCGTGTGTATAAACATATACCTCGTTTCCTTCTTCCAGCAACAATTCCAGAGCCTTGCAGCCTGTCCAATGGTATCCACACAATATTACCTTCATATCTGTCCTCAAATCTCCCGTCTTAATACTTTCTACATGCGCTTTAAAATATAAAAAAGCGTATCACACTTCTTCAGTTCCTGCAGTTTATTACAGTATGCTTTGTTAAGTTCCGCACTGTCCAAATAATCCCATTTATTGTGTCCGCCAGGCAAACCTTTTGCAAGCCACATAAGATGATTTGCAATCGAATACCGCTGAATTTGCCCAGCCGATTCAATCAAATATTTCCCACTCTTTTCAACTACTATAGAAAGACTTTTTTCAGTATAAAGAAATAGGTGCGCACTCCAATATGTAAAATCAGCGAATTTATCGCTTTCATATAAAGACAGTAAAATATCATCTGCATGTGGGACTTCAATAATAAGTCTTCCACCCTGATTCAAATATTCACTAAATTTATTTAACCACATCACTGGATCAGTCAAATGTTCAAAAGTATGAAACAACGTTATCACATCAAAACTTTCACTTAATTCTTCTATTGTTTTAAAGCATTCAATTCCTTTTCCATTTAAATAATTTCTTTCATCCCTGCCCAAATCTACACCGCAGCAATACTCTGCCACATTAGATATTCGATTTAGAAAACCGCCAAATCCGCAGCCAAAATCCAATACTTTTTTCCCTGCGCAGATATCTTTCACCTTTTCAAAACGTCTCACATCATCCGGCTCAAAAATTCTTAAACGTTCTTCTATATCTAACTCAGATAGAGTATTCGTTTCATACATAAAGCCATTCTCATAATCTATCTGCTCATTTATTGAACTCAAATATTTTACTCCACATTCACTGCAACAATACACATCTATATCAGAATTATCCCTAACTCCTCTATGAACAAATACCCCCCCCCCTCACTCATACATATTGGACAACTCGACATTATTTTCTTCATTTTCTCTTCTCCTTCATCAAATGACAGTGCTTTACAATACCTCCGAAATTAAAGATTTTATTCTCTCAATATCATCTTTATTTATCTCATATGTTGTAGGGAGATTTAACCCCATTTTAGATATCCGCTTACTTACGCTGCACCCTGCAGCATATTTCTTATAAATTTTCATTTCACTCAAAGGAATAAAAAAGGCTCTAACATCTATATCATTTTCTTTCAACTTTGTCAAAACCAAATCTCTTTTATTTTCGTCTACAAGGACAGAAACTAACCATGATATTTTCTTCCTATTAGGCAATGAAT
Source organism: uncultured Lachnospiraceae bacterium (assembly GCA_910577735.1). Taxonomy (GTDB): domain Bacteria; phylum Bacillota; class Clostridia; order Lachnospirales; family Lachnospiraceae; genus UBA3282. The sequence continues at coordinate 3,960 of CAJTOO010000040.1, read as the reverse complement.
CGTTTTGTAAAACAACTCCTTTCATCTGCTCAAAGGCTGTTCTGTACTGAAGCTCTAAATTTTTTCTCCACTCAAGAATCTCCTCAATCCGCTCTGTTTGGGCCGTTCCAATGGCCGCCTGCAAATTTGTCATTCTATAGTTAAAGCCGACAATTTCATGATAGTATTTTCGAAGCTTGCTCATGCCATGGTCTCGCAATACGCGCATTTTTTCATTTAATTCTTTACTATCTGTGATACACATGCCACCTTCACCTGTCGTAATAACCTTATTTCCAAAAAAAGAAAAACATGAAATAATACCGAAAGAACCAACTTTCTTACCATTCCATTCCGCACCATGTGCTTCTGCACAATCTTCTATAACATATAAATCATTTCTTTTTGCAATAATGCCAATCCTCTCCATATTGCATGGCTGACCATAGATATGAACAGGTATAATTGCCTTTGTACGGGGTGTAATTGCTTCCTCAATCTTAGCAGGATCAATACACCAGCTATTCTCTTCAATATCTACAATTACCGGCGTTGCCCCAGTGTAAATCACCGCATTAATCGTTGCCGCAAATGTAATATCCGGTACAATCACCTCATCGCCACTGCCAATATCCAATGCCGCTAACGCAAGATGCAGCGCTGTTGTCCCGTTAGATGTTGCCACTCCATATTTGACTCCGCAGTAGTTTGAAAATTTCTCCTCAAAAGCAGTAATGTATTTACCGGTACTAGAAATCCAAGTAGAAAGAAATGCATCCATCAAATATTTATATTCATTCCCTCCTAGCTGAGGTTGTGCTAAAGATATATGAATATTTTCATCGTAACACGCATAATCTACCAGATGCATATCACTGTCCACAATCGGTATAATGCGTATACGGTAATTAAATTTTCCGGCAATATCTGAAGGCTCATCATTGAACTTTGCATACACAAAATCCTTTCGCATATGAATATCTATGCAATCATTCAATCCATAACCCTCAAGCAATAATCGTCTGATATCCCCATCCGTCATGATGCCAACAAGTCGACCTGCCTCATCAGCTATAAATACCGTCCCTTTTGCATTCTTATCGATACACATCATCGCATCTTTAATCGTTGATTTATAATTACAAATCATCATTGACAAATCCATTTTTATTCCTCTTTCGCCATAACCATACTTGCCTCAGCCAATTCAATGCTTGAGATAATGTCTTCCATCTCGCCAACTGTTTCCAGAGTTACGTTAATATCTGTATGGTACATTTTAATAAATTCTTCTAAAATCACACTGTTTCTCTTTAAAGGTTTGTGCTCATCAATAATTCCATTATTGTCACTGAGATGAATCCATTTAACATATTTTCTAAGTTTGGCACACTCCTCTGTATAGTTAAGTCCCAACGTTTTAGATGAAACATGAAGATGCCCAAGATCCAAAAGCAACTGGAACTCTATCTGCTCTTTCATTTTCAAGATTGAATCATAGTCCGTCATCATCATATAATTTTGATATTCAAATTCCTTATAATTTTCTGTATTTAACACATTGTTTTCTAAAAATAATTCTATACCATTATCGGCACACGACTTAGCTATTTTATCATAAGCTTTACAAAATCTATCATAGGATTCCTTTTCCTCATAGACAATATTATGATTCAATTTATTTCCTATTTCAGTTGTCCCTATTTCAATAAGAAACCCCGCATGAATCGACAATACCCTGCTGTTAATACGCTTTAATAATTCAATACAATGCATATAATGCTCTATCGATTGTTGATAAATATCATCATTACAGGAGGCAAGGTTTACAACAAACGGATTTTTCGGCGGTGGAAAATAGGCATGACATACATAATTTAAGTTCCAAAACTGCTTTAAATTAATCAAATCATTCTTAAGCTCACTGTAATACCCCGTTCCACCAGACAATTCTATATTCTTGACATCTTGTTCTGCCAAACGACATATTATATCCGCTATGTTTTTTCCCTTAATACAGGAAGATGATACATATAACATTCTCTACCTCTTTCAAAATAAATTATCTTTTCTGAATCGCTACACTTACATGATCTCCAATCGGGAATGGAACCATGTTTTCTCCCACTTCATCCAAAAACTCTAACAATGCCACATTAACTCCTTCATATCCTTTAGAGAAATAATCATGTATAGTGATAATTCCCCCCGTCGTCATTAAAGGATAAAAAAAACGTAATCCTTCTAAAGTAGGTTTATATAAATCCATATCCAGATTCACATAACAAAACTCTTCATGAATTCCATGTGCCGATTCTGGAAAATACCCCTTCCTTATAATACACTTTTCCGGATACTCCATTTTATGCAAAACAAGTGTTTCAGAGGTTATATGCAAATTACCTGCCTCAGCATCAGAAAGTTGCCTTTCCTTTTCAAATATGATATCTCGTTTATCAAAGCCCTCAAATGTATCGAACAGATATAATTTTCTATCAGGAAAATATTTATTGATAGTACTGGCAAACTCTCCCTGAAATACTCCTGCTTCAGCAACACATCCTAAAACACCTCTGCTGTAAATAACTGATGCAAAATCCTTTACAAATAGCTTTCTTGCTTTTATTTTATAATCAATATATGTTGTATTAATTTTATATTCTGATATTCCTAAATCTAATAATTGCTTTCTAATAGATTCCATTGCAGACAATGAAATAATTATCACCTCATCCCATTGCAGTTCAAGCAGCTTATCGGGCTCTATTATAACTATATTATTAATTACCCCCCCCCATTTACTTTTATCATTATCACAATATGCAATTATAGTATACTTTTTTTGAATTTCTTCATATAATGCTTTTGCCGATAAAGTAGCTCCAAAAACAACTGCTTTCATAACCTTTTATCTCCTTTGATCTTAATTTCAACAGTTTAAATTTCCGATTAACGTTTCAACGGTATATATTCATAGCAATTTTTGCACAACGGTAACTTTTCGTATTCACTTTTCCTAATTATTTCACGATATTTTTTTTCCATTTCACCCGTAAAGATTTCTGCCAAATCGTTTTCAAGAATATTGCCTACAATCATCAAATTATCATAATCCTGACAACATGCAGAAACGCTCCCATCCCAATTAATAGAAAGTTTATCCCAGATTTCCGGACATACAGACATATGACACAGGCTCCCCTGTTCATAATTTATAAAATGTTCATAAATCCTCCGCCTCTCATCTGAAAGTTTCATACGTTCTACATCAACATGCCGCATTTTTGTTTTTCCAATGCTCACTTCATCACAATATGGACTTACCACCCTCTTAAAATTCTCAATCTCCTCTTCCGATTCATATGTCGTGGAAGTAGTTATGGAAATGTATGGAGATTTTCTTTCACTACGTGATATGTACATTGCTCTAATTGTATCAAGCAATTGCGTATAACTTCCACCGCTCCTCATTTCCCCATACGTCAATTCATCGATTCCCTGAAAACTAAATTTTATACTATCAATACCTGATTCAATAATCTTACTTATCATTTCATCATCAAGATGTAATCCATTGGTATTAAAATGTAATAACACGCCCTGTGACTTCAACACTTTTGCCCATTCAATAAACTTGGGATGTAAAGTTGGTTCTCCCCACCGGATTAATCTAACCCCCTCTATATGATAGCGCATAACATCTTTCATGATTCGCTCAAACACTGCATCACTCATGAATCCCCGGCTGCGATGCATATCTCCAGTTCCAACAGGACACATATTACAATGAATATTACAATAGTTCGTAAGTTCTATATCTAAATAAATGGGAGCAATCAGCTCCCCCCCCCTCAATGATTTTGTATTTATCCATATTCGTTAATCCATTACACTGTTTATAAATTCTAATAAAGGGATTCGTCCTTTTCATAATTATAATCCGCCTTTCTGCGAAAGGCACCAATGCGTCATGAAACATCT
>CAJTOO010000039.1 GCA_910577735.1 uncultured Lachnospiraceae bacterium | reverse complement strand
TTGAAAAATTTGAGGTGCCCGGGCAGGCTATAAAAGAATTTACCTTTCAAAGCTGATAAAACATATCCACCCTTGCAAAGCCCGAACAGCCCAAAGCCCTGTATATTATTACCGCTGCTTCCTGTATCTGTTTCTCCGCTTCTGCCCCAACTCTTGCAGGCATGTAAATCTTTGAGGATTTCAGCGTGTATTTTTCAGTGTAGTCAAAGAAACCTCCTGACAATTCAATTTCGTCAACCCTTCCTACGGTCAGTGCATCAATGCCAAGTACAGCACAACCCACTTCAAACCCATTTACTTCCTCCTCAACAATGACTTCCGTGTCATGTTCAAATGCATAATCTACAGCAGCATCCAATTCCGTCTTTTCCATTATCCTTGTTATCCCGAAAGATGAACCTGCACGGACAGGCTTTACAAAGAGCGGATAAGCCAGTTTTTCTGCAATCTTCTTCAATGCCTCTTTCTTGCCGGAATGTCTGAAAGCTACTGATTTCGGAACAGATATCCCCGTAAGGCCGACCAGCTTATGCGCCCGCTCCTTATCCATGCAGATTGCTGACGAAAGCGTATCACAACCCACAACAGGGATTCCCGCCAGTTCAAACATTCCCTGCAGTGTACCGTCTTCACCATTCTTGCCATGCAATACAGGAAACACCAAGTCTGCGTTTATGACCCGGCAGCTTTCCCCGACAAACTCTAAAAACCCCTTCCTAGAACGGCTCTGTGAAACAACAACAGGAAACATGTTTTCATAGTCTTGGAACCATGTATTACTGCTTATCTTCTCCCTTTTTCCTGTGTAGTGATACCAGTCACCACTCCTGGTGATTCCGACCTGGAAAATATCAAATTTATCTGCATTGATATTCTCTAAGACAGAGTATGCCGATTGCAGCGATACCTCATATTCCGTCGAATTACCCCCAAAAATAATGGCTATCCTTTTTCTATCCATTCTGTACACCGCCTTCCTCTAGTTTTATTCCCTCCGGAAGCTTGTAGGCTATCTCACACTGGTTGACGTATAACGCTCTCTCCGTCTGCATTCCGGTATCTCTGTCCGTTTCCCTGCGGCATACAGGAGCAATCTGGTATACCTTTTTGCCCTGTTTCCTATAAGAAACGGACGGATTGAATACGGAATACGCAAAGCCCACAGCTTCTTTCGATAAAATACGTCCATGCATATATTTGTCATCAAAGCTGACCTCAATCTGAAAGGTATTCTCTGTCTCATTACGGACTTTCAGATCAAGCCAGCCTTCCCCCACCGCGGCATCCGTTCCGCTGGGGAAATCTTCTGATGTTGATGGAAATGACTTAACTGCGTGTCCGTGCCGTTCTACAATCGTCAAAGGCGTGTGCAGGAACATCCAAAAAAGTGTATCGCTCAACATGCACAGACCACCGCCATAGGATGCAACAATTTTCCCATCCACAAGATTTAACCCGTCCCTGTATTTTTCCTCCCGGTCTGCCCATCTCACAAGCTGCCAGAAAGAAAATGTTTCACCCGGTTCGATCACAACCCGGTCAATGGTCCTGGCTGCAAGTCTGAGATTGTGAACCTTGTTTATCTGGTACTGCATATCAAACCCGCTGTTTTCATTCAGCATTGGTATCAAAGTTTCAAATACCATGCAGGGCAATGACCTGTCAGCTATCCTTTTTGCATACCGGCACCCGTCTTTCCGCATTTTATAATAGAAAAACTTCTTTCTCTGCCATCTACGGAGCGGAAGCAGAAAAGGAAATATCTGTGTCAGCCTTTTTCTTGACATATAAACGGTTCCTCCTCTTTTTTACAAAACAAAAGCACTCCTGCTTTCGGTACTACTATTGTACCAATAACAGGAGTGTAGTTTGTTTGTTTACACATAAAGTATTCTTCTGATTTTCTGCGGAATTTCTTACGATTTACCTACGAAACCGGTAATATGACTCTAAATTCAATCATCTCATTTTCACTTCTTGCCATAATTGCCCCATGATGAAGCTCAATGATCTGTTTCGCTATGGCAAGACCAAGCCCTGCCCCGCCGCTGCTCGTACTTCTGGAAGCATCCAGTCTGTAGAACTGTTCAAATACCCGTTCCAGTTTTTCCTCCGGAATGGTATCTCCATGATTTGTAAAGGTAATCTCTACGTCTTCTCCCTGTCTGACAACTGCAATGTCTATGTCAGTACCCTCAAAGCTGTAGATAACCGCATTTTTCAAGAGATTGTCAAATACACGCTGAATCTTATCCGCATCACACCTTATCATAATATCCTCCGGAACCATGAGGTTGCATTCCAGGTTCTTCTCATGAAGCATTGGCTGAAATTCATACAGAAGCATTTCGAGCAGCCTCACCAGGCTTATCCTGCTGTACTGGAGCGTTATATTTGACAGGTTAAACTTTGCTATTTCAAAAAATTCATTGATCAGATCCTCAAGGCGTTCTGCCTTTTCCAGTGAAACAGAAAGATATTTTTGCCTCAGTTCCTCAGAGATCTGCCCCTCATCACGCAGCAGATTCAGATAACCGATAACGGAAGCAAGGGGCGTTTTCAGATCATGCGCCAGATACATCACCATGTCATTTTTTCGCTGCTCTGCCAACTTCATGTCGAGTTTCTGTTTTTCGAGAGTATGCTTGATCGTATTTATCTTCTTTTCCGTAGCTGACAGCTCCGGCGGCAGAGATACCTCCCCTATGCTTTCCCTGCCTATATCATCAATCCCGTTATTGATCTCCATGAAGTATTTTGCAAACCAGTTTAAATAAATGCGGAATGTAATAAAAAACACCAATACCATTCCAACCACAAATACCAGTTCTATATGGTTTCGGAATGTCCATTGATACAAAGTTCTCGCTGCATCATACTCCAACCCCAAAAGCTTTTGATTTACTGACACAATCAAATCCGCAAACCTGCCCTTTAAGAAAAGAGAATACAGCAGATAAATACATCCGGCTGCAATAGTGACCATCCATATAGTACAGAAAAAAATCTTTGCCTTAAACTGCCTGAAATCGTCCGTTTTCTTAAACACTCTATTTTTCAATGGTATACCCAACTCCCCACACATTTACGATAAATTTCGGTTTCTTTGCCGATTCGTTCATCTTCTCCCGCAGGCGGCCTATATGAGCCATGACGGTATTGTTATGATTCAGGAATTTTTCACCCCACACAGCCTCGAATAATTCCTCTGACGGAACTACCATGCCCTGGTGTTCACATAGATACCATAGAATCCCAAACTCAATAGGCGTGAGCTGCAATTCTTTCCCATATAGGTAACACTTATGAGTATCCTTGTTAATCATCAATCCCCGAATGTCGTATTCGCTGGTTTCAGCAGGTTTTTTCCCGGCAAGATTATTATAACGCACATACCGCCTCAACTGCGTTTTTACTCTGGCTGCTACCTCTAACGGATTAAACGGCTTTGTTATATAATCATCAGCTCCAATCGTCAGCCCCATAATCTTATCCCCATCCTCTGTTTTTGCTGTAAGAATGATTATGGGATAATAAAACTTCTCCCTGATCTTCTGGCAGATCCGGAAACCGTCTATGTCAGGCAGCATCACATCTATAATGGCTAAATCAAGCTCTGTTTCTTCGATACATTTCAAAGCATCCATGCCATTGTAGAACTTATATACTGTATAGCCGTCATTTTTCAGATAGACCTCGATCAAATCTGCTATTTCCTTTTCATCGTCAACTATTAAAATATTTTCATTCATATCGACACCTGCATTTCTATAAGGAAATTCACTGCCCCTCACATTGACCAGACACGCTCATCATTTTTTACTATATCACTCAAAATCTTCAAAGGCAATCTCCGTTTACCGGTTCTCCCTTATCACTTTTATCAGTGATTCCTTTACATTTTAACAAAACCCCATACCATTCAGCGCTGACCAGTAATCATGCTGAATATTTGTGAAAAAGTTATAATTATTCAAAGGTTAGGGTATTCTTTTCATACAATATGTGATAAACTTTATTCAATGAAATGAACAGACGCAGATTGGGAGGATGTATGGGAAAACAAACTAAAGAGCCAAAAACAACAAGCGGTAAAGGTGCAGGCATCAGGTTAAAAATCAATGCCTGTATTTTAGGCACCCTGGCGGTGCTTATCGCCCTGATGGCAGTGCTGATTTTCAGATCCAATGAATATAATAAGCAGTACTCCCGGATTCTTGACAGTATCAGTAAGGTAACTTATGTCAAGGACAATGCTTCCTACCTGGGGCGCACCGTAGTTACGAAATGCGGGGTTGGCGGAGATATCCCTTCCAGCGGACATATAGAAACCATCGATACCATGGAACAATATGTGGCGGAAATCGGTGAAAATCTTCCTCAAGAAGCCGAATATACAGAGATGCGTAATCAATACGATAAATTTGCCTCTGAGGCCGGCAAATTTATTGCTTCCTACCGGGAAGTCCTTGCTGTCTGCGGTAATACATACTCTTCCGCCGGGCTGAATCCGGCGCAGGATATGAGCGGCAACATGAGTTTCGTCAGTTCCAGCGCAGAGGCACTTCTTGCATCCGAAATAGCCCGAAGTGAGATGATTGTGGAAGAAATCCAGAATGATTTCAGGCATACACTTGTCATAATCGTGATAGCTGTCATCATTACTGTAATCATCGTTATGGCGGCGGCATTTGCCCTGACCCAGAGCATAACCGCACCGATCATACAATTACAGAAGAAACTTACCGTTATGTCAGAGGGCATCCTGACAGATGAGGATATCAAGGTAAAAAGCAAGGACGAAGCAGGTCAGGCCGCTATCGCTTTCAATAAGATGAAAGGAAGCCTCGTTCATCTGATCAGTGAAGTGGCATCCAATATGTCTTCCTTAAAAGCTTCTACCGCCACAATAAACACCAGCGTAGACGAAAATGCCCAGGGCGGCGGCCGTATTGCCGATGCCGTAGATGGTATGCTGGCAGCCTTAGAGAGACAGCAAGGTGAAGTCAGACGCGCCCGTGAGCAGATTAAACATATGGAAGAAGTCGCAGGTAACATGGCGGATTATGCGGAATCCATCCACGGAAATGCAGGTAAAACCAGGGATAATGCCAAAGACGGTATGCAGAAAATCACAGCCTATGTGGAACAGATGGAAGAAGTTAACCGTTCCATGCGTGAGATGGAAATTGTATTCTCCTCTTTCGGCGAAAATACAAAGGGAATGACCGAGGCACTGGAATCCATTTCCTCCATCGCATCCCAAACCAATCTGCTGTCCTTAAATGCTTCTATCGAGGCCGCAAGAGCCGGTGAAGCAGGTAAAGGCTTTGCAGTAGTAGCTACGGAAATCCGGAATCTGGCAGATGATTCCCAGGCCGCTGCCGCACATATCGGGAAGATGATAGAGTCTGTAGGCAATCAGGCTGACCAAATGACAGCACGTCTGCGGGAAAGCCTCGAACAGCTTGAGAAAGGCAACCAGATGACCGGGGCAGCAAAGGAAAGCTTCGAGATCATCACAGCCGGAACCGATGAAGTAAACAATAACGTGGAAGATATCATAAACGGCGTGGAAGTTTTGAACGACAGAATTGCGGAAGCCATGGATAGCATGGGAACCGTTAAGGATGCGGCCGACAGTAATGTGACGGAAATCAATGAAGTCAGCGCGGTAGTGACGGAGCAGTCCGCCAATCTGGAAGAAGTTTCTGAAGCTATGGATAAGCTGCTCGTTCTCACAAACGATGTGGAAAACCTCGTAGCCGAGTTTAAAATCTGATTCTAAAACAGGGTCTGCAGCTTACAACTGCAGACCCCGTTTTATACTGTACAATCTATAAACTTATAGTTTCTTCTTATCACTCACACTGATTTCTTCCCCAATCTGCACCTCTATGACCTGCAGCATGGTATCCGCCATAATCGTATGCGGCGTTCCAGCCGGCATCGTTGCCACATCCCCTGCTGCCACTTTTCGTTCCACGCCATCTATGATGGTACGGCCCTCACCTGCAATCACTGTCCATACCTCATCCCTGCGCTCATGGCTGTGGTAATTCATCCCATGCCCCGGATTCAGTGTAACCTTGATGGTCATGCTCCCCTCTTCTATATCAATCACGCGGAAGCTCCCCCATGACTTCTCCGCAAACATAATCTGCTGGTCTATCTCATCCACATAAGGCTTGATGTAGCTCGACTGGGTCTTGTCAGACACCAGAATCCCCTCAGGACTTGCCGAAACCACCACATCTTTTAAGCCCATGCAGAGCACCGGCACATTCAATTCATTTACCACATGGACATTATCACAGGTATCATTGAGAATCGCTTTACCAATAGCTTCGCTCTCCATGGCCTCAGTCAGGGTATTCCATGTACCCATATCCTTCCACATACCGCCAAAGCGCATCACCTCAATCATGGGCTCATGTTCCACCACCGCATAATCAAAACTGATCTTTGTCAGTGTCTCATATTTTGCGTAGAGATCATGATAATCTGTAAAATCAATCAGCTCATGGGCACGCTGCAAGACATAGTGCAGACGGAAAGCAAACACGCCGCCATTCCACAAAGCACCCCTTTTCATATACTCTTTTGCCGTGTCCTCGTCCGGCTTTTCTTTAAACATGGACACTCTGCTGATATCCTGTGTATTTTCCGGAATAATATAGCCATACTTCGCACTGGGATAGGTAGGCTCTATCCCCATCAGCACCAGATTGGCCTCACTGGCTGCCGCACGGTCGCTGAGCCTGTAAAGAGCCTCGAAGTAATCCTGCTCCACATAGGGATCCACAGGGCAGACCACGACTGGCTCCTGGGCCGTAACACCCAGTACGTCCTGGAGATAGGCAGCTGCCAGCGCAATTGCCGGAAATGTATCTCTGCGGCAGGGTTCCACACTGATTCCCACACCTTCCCCCAGCTGATTATGGATGGCCGACACCTGGGACTTAGAGGTTGCAATCGTGACAGCCGCCTCTTTATCCACGGAAAGAATCTGCCGGTACACCCGCTGTACCATGGACTCATACCCTCCCGCCGCAGTCTTAAATATTTTGATAAACTGTTTGGAACGGGTATCGTTGGATAAAGGCCAAAGACGTTTACCGGATCCTCCTGACAACAGTACTATATTCATATATGTCCTCCAACCTCATCATCTTGCTGCAAACTGAGACATTTCAATCCTGACCCCCATTATACATTTTAAAGATATGCTCCTTTTCATCCAATCGCAGCATATGCTTATCTGGTCATCTTCTCCATTTCCTGTATGGCTCTCTGCAGCTGGTTATCTATTTCTCTCTCATAATATGCTTCCCCGTCAAACTCACACACGATATCCGGCTCGATACCCACGCCATGGATATTATTACCGTTAGGAGTGTAATATGCACTGATGGTGAGCTTTAATGCTGTACCATCACTCAGGGGCATGACTCTTTGTACGATTCCCTTTCCGAATGTGGTAGTCCCGATCAGGGTTCCCTTGTGATAGTCCTGAATGGCTCCCGCCAAAATCTCAGATGCACTGGCAGAATTACCATTCACTAACACCACCAAGGGAAGATTCAATTCATGCTGCCCATCACAGGTATACTCATCCCGTTCTCCATATTTATCTTCCGTATAAACAATCAGGCCTTTTGGCAGAATCATCCTTGCAATATCCACCACCACCGGCAGACTGCCGCCGGGATTGCCGCGCAGATCCAAAATCAGACCTTTGGCCTTGGATCCTTTGATCACTGCCAGCGCTTCCGTAAACTGATCCGTGGTTACATCATCAAACTCCGTAATCTGAATATATCCTATGCCATTGTCATACATTTCATAATTGACGGTTGGACTCTCAATCTTGCGTCTCTCCACATCAATTTCCAGATAATCTGTCTCCCCCTCTCGATAAATGGTCAGCCGAACAGTCGTCCCCTCTTCCCCTTTAACCCGGGACACAATCTCCGAGAGATCCAGACCCTGTGCACTCTCACCATCGATCAGATAAATCAGGTCATTTTCCCGAAGTCCGGCCTCCTGCGCCGGTGTGTCCGGAATAACCCCATTTATCTTGCCAAGCCCTGTAGCAGGATCCACGCTGATATAGGCCCCTATACCATAATAAATTCCCTCTGTATCCTGCATCAACAGATTCCACTCTTCCGCAGTATAGTAGACAGAATAAGGATCCCCCAGCGCATCCACCATACCGGAATACATTCCTTCAATCATAAGGTCTGTATCTATATCTTCGTCTTTATAATAATACTCACCAATCACTTCTTCTATAGTAGCGATTTTTTTCTCAGTATCTTCATTCAAGACGCTCTCTGCACCTTTGGAGCCGCCATTTACCTCTCTGGCATCGTTTTCTTTGACCAGGTCGTATATCTTAACCCCCGCAGCAGAAATACCGCCGATCAGTACCGCCAGAATCACACCGAGCAGGAGCCCCAACAAAAAGGAGCCGCCGCCTTGGTTCCCATTACTGTTCCGGGGAGGCTGCGGCTGTATCGGAGTAAGCGGCGGCTGCGGCTGACTATAATAAGGATTCTGCCCGCCATAGCCGTTATTGTGATATTCATGATTATAGTAATTGTTATCTCCGCTTTGTTTCACAATGATTCATCTCCTACCTGTTATTTTAAATAATTCCAGGGACTCACATAATTACCATTTAAGCGCACACTGAAATGCAGATGATTACCGGTAGAGCGCCCGGTACTCCCCACCGCCGCAATATTCTGTCCCTTGGACACAGACTGCCCCTTGGATACATATAATGCGGAACAATGCATGTAAATCGTATACAGACCGCTTCCGTGATTGATCATAATATAGTTGCCCATACTGCTGCTGTATGCCGCAGCCGCCACATCACCATCATAAGCCGCCAGGATTGCCGTACCGCCGGGAGCAGCCATATCAAGGCCATTATGGAATTTCTGAATACCCAGAATCGGGTGCATCCGGTTGCCATAGTCATCAGAAATCCTCTTATATCCAGGACAGGGCCATGCGAACATGCCGCCGTTATAGACACGGGCGTTTTCCGCTTCCAGTCTGGCCCTCTCTTCTGCGATAGCCTTCTCTAAAGCCGCAATCTCCTGGTTTTCCTGCTCAATCATCGCCTCATATTCTTTGATTGCCGCCTCTTTATTGGTAATATCCGCAGAAACGGATACAATCTGTGCTTCCTTTTCAGCCAGGAGACTATTGACATTTGCTTCCTCCTGTTTGACCGCTTCCCTGGCTTCATTCAGAACCTCATGCTCCGCTTCCAGTTCCTGTTTGCACAATTCCACATATTCTCTGGTTTCCACATACTCATCCAGCTTTTTACGGTCATATCTGGATAAGGCCTCAATGTAGTCAGCCCTGTTGGCCATATCAGCAAAACTCTCTTCCGCCAGAAGCATTTCCAGATAAAAGGAATCACCCCGCTCATACATAAACTGAATTCGCTTCTTCATCGCTGCGTACTGTTCATCTTGCTGGACAATAGCCGCCTCCAGTTCCTGGCCGGTTACCTCAATCTGCTCTTCCTTTTCGGTAATCATTGTATTATATTGCTGTATTTTCTCCTGTATGCTGATTAACTGCCCATCCAACTGTGTCACATAGGCAGCCAGATCGGTTTTAGACTGCTCTAACTGCTTTTTGAGTTTCTCCACATCCGTCAGATTTGTCTTCAGGCCTGTGACCTCCTCCTTTGCCTTTTTAATCTGCGCTTCCTTCTCCCGGATACTATCATTCGTTACAGCCGCCTGTACAGGAGAAATACACGTGCCCACGATTGCCAGACAAAGCATCAGACATATCAATCTTTTCCCATATTTCACCATGTTAATCCTCCACGACAATACAGTGTCTCACCCCCTGCTTTCTGAAAACCAAACACCGCACAAACCCTTATTCCGGGTATTCTCTGGTACGTGAAGTTCCTGGCAGCCCCTCCTATAGCGGGGCATCTTCAGAACTTCTTGTACACCTATACTCTCAGATGCTTTCTCACTGTCGTAAAGCTGCCCAAAAATCCAATGCCTACACCCAGCCCCAGGGAAACCGGAACCAGTACACGGAAAACTTCCTCCACCGGCACAAAACTCAAAAGTGAGGCTAACATGGAGAATCTCTCCATCACATAAGAGAGAACCATATTATATACTGTATAAATAAACGCAAGCGGAATGGCTGCGCCGATCAGACCGATCAGCATCCCTTCCACCACAAAAGGAGACCTGACGAAAAAGTCCGTGGCCCCAATGTATTTCATGATATTGATCTCCTCCTTACGGACAGAGATACCGATGGTGACCGTATTGCTGATCAGGAAAATCGACACCGCCAGAAGAATTGCAATAATACCCATAGAAGTATAGGCAATCAGAGCATTCACACCCGTCAGCGTAGTCGCCGCCAACTCTGAACGGTTCACCTGACGCACGCCGTCCACCGATTCCAGATAAGTCACCAGGGCCGACTGCATGGAAACATCATTTAAATAGACCTGATAGTTAGCGGAATTTTCCAGGGGATTCTCTGTGAATCCATCACCGTATTCTCCCAGATATTCCTGTTTAAATCCTTCCCAGGCTTCCTCCGCAGATACGAAATTAATGTTGGAAACCTCCGGTCTTTTGGCAATCATATCGCCGATCTGCTGTATCCTGATATCCTCAAGTCCCTCGTCAAAAAATACCCACACAGACACACCTTCTTCCGCAGTTCTGACAATATGCTCAAAGTTTGTCACAATAGCGTAAAAAAGACCGAACAAAAACAGACAGGCGCCGATTGTTGCAATAGATGCAAGCGTAAAGAGCTTATTCCTGAAAAGGTTACGGAAACCCTGTCTGAGCGTATAGAAAAATGAACTAATCCTCATCGATATATCCTCCCTTTTCCTCATCGCTGACAATCACGCCGCGCTTTAAGGTGACCACCCGCTTCTGCATGGCATTGACAATCTCCCTGTTATGGGTTACCACAATGACTGTCGTGCCGTTTTCATTAATCTGCTCAAGAAGCTTCATGATCTCCCAGGAGTTCTTCGGATCCAGATTACCGGTTGGCTCGTCCGCAAGAAGTATTGTGGGCTGATTAATCAGTGCCCTGGCAAGCGCCACTCTCTGCTGTTCACCACCGGAAAGCTGTTTCGGCTTTGCCTTATATTTGCCAGCCAGACCCACAATCGCAAGGATACTGGGAACGTTTTTCTTAATCTCCTTATTAGATTTTTGGATAATTCTCTGGGCAAAGGCCACATTGTCATAGACATTTCTGTCCTTTAAGAGACGGAAATCCTGAAACACAATTCCCAGATTTCTCCTGAACTTCGGAATCTTGCGATGTTTGATCTTGGTCAGATCATAGCCCATCACATTAATGTATCCGCTCGTAATCGTAAGTTCACGAAGCAGGAGTTTGATCAGTGTAGATTTACCGGAACCGCTGTCTCCCACAATAAAGACGAACTCTCCCCTGCTGATATGTAAATTCACATCCTTTAACGCCGGCGCCCCTGTAGAATAAGCCTTACAGACATTTGTCAGTGTAATAATCTCTTTTTCCGCCGCTGTACTCTTTCTTTTCTTTTTTACTGCCACGTCTTCACCACCTGTATCTTCTTAATCATTTTAAAATTCGTAACTTTCCATGTACTTCATGTACTTGACAACCATGAGGGCTATCTTAAATGTGATGGCATCCTCAAACACCCGTAAATCCAGTCCTGTGCTCTTTTGCAGCTTATCGAGACGATAGACCAGCGTATTCCTGTGAATGAAAAGCTGCCTCGATGTCTCCGACACATTCAGGGAATTTTCAAAGAACTTATTGATCGTTGTCAACGTCTCTTCGTCAAACTCATCCGGGCTCCTGCCATCGAAAATCTCCTTGATGAACATTTTACAAAGAGGAATCGGCAGTTGATAGATCAGACGCCCGATTCCCAGTTCACTGTAGGCAATGATATCCCTCTCGTCAAAAAAGATCTTGCCCACATCGAGAGCCATCTTGGCCTCCTTATAGGAACGGCTCACCTCTTTAATCTCTCCCACAACCGTACCGTATGCAATCCTCACATTCTTATAGTTTTCTTTGCGCAGATATCCTGCCACACCTGTGGCGCTCCTGTCGATATCCCGCATGCTGTCACCCTCTGAAAGATCTTTCACCACAATGACGTTGTTCTCGTCCACGGCAGTAATAAAATCCTTGCTGTTTGTTCCAAAATAAGTGCGCATGGTTTCCAGCACATTGCTGTCCTTGGCATTGTCCGTCTCTATGATCAGCACAACCCGTTTGACATCCGTCTGAATGTGAAGCTTTTTCGCACGGCTGTAGATATCCACCAAAAGCAGATTATCCAGAAGCAGGTTCTTGATAAAGTTATCTTTATCAAACCGCTCCTTGTAAGCCACCAGAAGGTTCTGAACCTGAAAAGCCACCATCTTGCCTACCATATACACATCTTCGCCCACACCCCCGGCGATCAGAACATACTCCAACTGCTGTTCATCAAAGATTTTAAAGTACTGATATCCCTGAATCTCCTGGGAATCTGCCGGAGATTTGGCAAACTCTGCTGCCGGTTTCCCGCACTTTTCCATTTCGTCTGCTGTCATGGCCACGGGTTTCCCGTCCACATCCATAACGCACAGCTCCACTCTCGCAATCGCTTTCAATCCCTCGATTGTATTCTGCAAAATCTGATTTGAAATCATACCCCACCTCTTATTGTCCTATATAGCAAACTACATAACACTTTGCTGCTTCCGGTTTGTATCCAAGCCATATACGGAAGCTTTCGCAGAACCAAATGCATAATTTCTAATATCGTTAACTATAGCAATTTACACAAAGTATCCGCCCTTCTTTTTTGAACAAAAAATAGAATCCAGATTCTATTTTAATCTATATTTACAAAAAAATCTACCTTTAATCATGTCTTTTTTGTGTATTTTTTAAAGAAATCAATGATTTTTCCCATTTTTAACCTTTATACAATTTATACAAAAAATTCTGCCCTTGTAAACAGCCATGATTTTTCTAAAATATCATCTGAAAAATCTCGCCTTTGGCAAGAGAATGTGCTATACTAATCACGGCAATAGTATGCAGAAAAGCGAGGTGATCTTATGGATATTGCAGGATTGTCTATGGCTATGTCCGCTGCACAGACAAGCAGCGCCTATGGTGTTGCTATGTTGAGTAAATCCTTGGATCAGGCTTCCTCCACAGGAGCACAGATCGTAGGAATGATGGACGCCGCTGCTATGGAGTTGTCCGTCAACCCCCATATCGGAGCTAACTTTGATATGACGGTATAAAGGGATAACACAAAAGGGAACCGGCAACGTCGGTTCCTTTTTCGTGCAAATATATCTGTCTTCGCTCTTTCTTTTACAGTATAAATTCCAGGCTCATAAATCCCAGGCACAGCACAACAGCTATAATAAAAGGAATACTGATCAGATATTCCCCCTGCTGCGCTCTCTGTGCGCGGAGATTTTTGACGATTTCCACCCTCTTTTCGTTCTTCACCATCCAGGCCAGCACACAGATTGCAATGGGCGTGGTGACCGCTGCGATCACCAGATATACACTCAGAGCCGCCATCAATTCCACATTGGTAATCTCCGCCTGCACATCCGACATCATCCCGCCGTAAAATGTGTTCATCATCCAATCGGAAAGGAACATCATGCAGACCGAAAAAGAGTTAAAAATCATATGGCAGAATACGGATGCCCACAGACTGCCGGTAGCCTCCACCAACATAGAAAGCAGGATACCAATCACAAAGGCATAAATCGCCTGGTTAAAATTCATGTGCATCAGTCCGAATGCCAGGGAAGATAACAGGATTGCCCCCACTACGCCGCCGGACTTCTTATATCCCCCATATATTGCACCCCGAAATACAAACTCCTCGCAAAAAGGCCCGTAGACTCCCATCAGAAGCCACATGACAGGGAAGGATACTCCCAGAATGTCTCCCTGCATGGCGGCCACAGCATTGTCCGTAAAAAACATGGACAAAGCGTTTAATACCGTCACAAGAGGCATGATCAATACTGTAAAAAGAAAGATCATGAAAAAAGTGGATATCCGTATCCTGTGAAATCCCAGCACTTCATTCATGCGGCTCTTGGTGGGCAAAAGGAAGAGAATCGCCGGTGCAAGGATAATCCCTTCACTCACCAGACAATTCGTAATGATGTCCAATGTAATCCTGTCCCCTGCCCTGACAAGCAGAGTCACAACCGCTATATGAACTAATATAATGACCAGAAACAACCAGTTTGCCTTTTTACTTTTCATGAAGCACCCCATTTTCGACCTGAAATTTCTCTTTTTCACATAGGTATCTCTACTACCTAATTGCGTCTGATTGCTTTCTCCGTTATCGTTATCTTCCCGGCCTTAAGCAGATGTCCCACCGCACGTTTGAATTCATTCTTACTCATCTGCGTTTCCCTGCGGATCACCTCCGGCGATGCCTTGTCATTAAAAGGCAGCGCTCCGTCAAAGCTGTCAATAATCTCCAAAATCCTCTGTGCATCCTGCCCAATCTGTAAGTATGCTTTTTCCCGGATACTAAGATTCAGTTTGCCGTCTTCCTTCACTTCCGTTACGCGTGCATTTACAGTATCCCCTACTTCTACGGCCCCATACAGCTCCTGCTTGGGAATCAGGGCAGAGTATCTGTCATCCACAGCCACAAAAGCCCCAAAATTCCGGCTAATCTCATAGACTTCACCTGTCACTCTATCATCTTTGCCATAGGGGCTGTCCGTATCCAGATAAGGATACACATTCATGGTAGCACAGAGCCTGTTGCTCTTATCGATATAAAGTGCCGCCAGGCATTCTTCCCCCGCTGACACTCTTTTCGTCTGCTCCTTAAAAGGCAAAAGCAAATCCTTCTCAAGTCCCCAGTCCAGAAAAGCGCCGATTTTACCCACCTGGGCCACCTTAAGCCTTGACACGCCGCCAAGCGTGATTTTAGGCATATTGGTGGTGGCAATCAGTCTGTCCTTGGAATCCCGGTAGACAAAGACCTCCATCTCATCGCCTGTCTGAGTTCCTTCCGGCACCTGCTTTTTCGGAAGAAGCACTCTCTCTTCTTTATTATGGCCATCTCCCAGATAAACGCCGAACTCCACTTTCTTCACAACCTGTAAGGTCTGTATTTCTCCTAATCGAATCATGTTACTCCTATTCCGGAACGCTTACAGGGCACAACAGCACTCTCTCAAATTGGTGCCTATCACTTGACAACCCGTCAACGTTCCCTCACATTTCTGAACCCATTCACCGTTCTCAAACCGTATACTCCACCATCCTGATGTTTCTTAACGTTCACTTCTTTATCTCTACAATACAATATGGTTTCTCATCCTCATTGTTAAGAGATACCACATACGTTCCCTCTCCGCCGCACACCACCGGATATATTATATCTCCCAGCAGAGCCTGCATCTTATATTCCACACGAAGCTGCCTGACCTCGAACTTCTCCTGCACATAATCCATCGCCATGCGCACATACTGTCCGTTGTTCACATGATGATTGGTGTCCAGATGATGCGGTTTCACCGTAAAGGGCTCTTCTTCCGCGCCATCTTTTGGCACCGCAATCTTACGGGGTGCATACGCCATGGGATACTTTTCTTCCAGCACATAGCCTGCCAGCATCTTCTCATTGGGTTTGACCGGCACCATCTTCTCCGTGTCCATCAGACTCCAGATGGAGTTGGCATAAGCCAGTACTTCCCCCTCCTTCGTCTTCATTTCAAAGTTACGGCAGCCTATAAATCCGCGAAAATCATAGGGCGCTGTCCCAATCACAATCTGCTCATACACCTTCGGATACCTGTTTACACAGATCTGCCACGCAGACAGAAGCCACACCTGATGAATCTGCCTGAAATAGTCCACGCCAAGTCCTATATCTTCGGAATGAAAGGTAGAACAATCCTGAAAATAATCCAGAAGCGACTGCAGCGTCATTCTTCCATCTTCTCCTACCTCACTATACCGCACTCTGCTCTCAAATGTATACACTTATTTTTCCTCTCTCAACAACTTTTTCACATCCGGAAAGATTTCGATACTCCTCGCAAGGATTCCCTTCATATGCGCAATGGCAATCCCATAATTCGTGATCGGCACCCCGTCCTGCGACGCGCGCTTCATCCGCCACCGCACTTCCCGCTCATTGAGCATACAACCCCCACAGTGAATCACAAGCGCACAGGAAGATAAATCTTCCGGAAATCCCATGCCGGAAGAAGTTTCGATAAGCAATTCTTTACCGGTAAATTTTTGTAAAAGGCGGGGAATCTTCACCGTGCCAATGTCCTCGCACTGCCTGTGATGAGTGCATCCTTCTGCAACCAAAACCCTGTCCCCATCCTGCAGCCTGTCTATAGCCGTCACACCCCGCACCGCGGTCTCAAGCAGTCCCTTATAGCGCGCCATCAGAATGGAAAAAGATGTCAGCGGAATATCGGAAGGCACCACCGCCGCCGCCTCTTCAAATACCTGACTGTCCGTAATCACCATGTCCGGTCTGCGCCCTAAACTGCCTAAAACATCTTCCAGTTCGCTCTCACGCACCACCAGGGACGAAGCCCCCGCTTCCAGAATGTCCCGAATGGTCTGCTGCTGGGGCAGGATCAATCTGCCTTTCGGCGCCGACGAGTCGATGGGCACCACCAATATGACCATATCCAATGGACGTATCAGATCCGCAGCTAATCTGCGGGGCTTATCTTCCAAGACCGACATGGATGCAATACTTTCCTTTAATGTCTGAATATTCTCCATACGGACCGCACTCACATAAATCGGATGCCACCCCTCGCGGGAAATCACATCCGGCGCCTCTATGGTCTGACCTGCTCTTTTCACAAGGTCACATTTATTCACCGCCACAAGACAG
Organism: uncultured Lachnospiraceae bacterium; assembly: GCA_910577735.1. Taxonomy (GTDB): domain Bacteria; phylum Bacillota; class Clostridia; order Lachnospirales; family Lachnospiraceae; genus UBA3282. The sequence continues at coordinate 3,377 of CAJTOO010000039.1, read as the reverse complement.
GGAATCTCTTTCTCCCTGAACAACCCAAGCAGCTGCATGTCGCACGGTGTAATCCCCGCCTGAACATCCACCACCAATACCGCCACATCCGTCTTATGAAGTATCTGCCTGGTCTTCTGCATCCGAAGTTCCCCCAGACTGCCCTCATCATCAAACCCTGGCGTATCAATCACCATAACCGGCCCCATGGGCAGAAGTTCCATGGCCTTATATACCGGGTCGGTAGTGGTTCCCATGACATCGGACACCACGGAAAGATCCTGCCCCGTGACAGCGTTCACCAGACTGGATTTCCCCACATTCCTTCTGCCAAAGAAGCCGATATGCACCCGCTCACCAGAAGGCGTACCATTCATCCCCATACCATTCCAGCCTTTCTGATTTCATTTATTTCTGCGTCTATTTTACCACATCCTGCTCAGATTCGCACATACTATATCGGTGCGAGTCTGCCTTTGACAATACACCCCTAGAAGCGAAAATCCCTGACCCCTTCCCCGATCTTTTGCAAATGCTCCTTCGCAATCTCACGCACCTGTTCTTTCGGAATATTGGCCAGCTGCGCCTCTATCAGAGCTTCCCCGATCACTCTCGTCTCCTCCGATGCATAATCCATCAGATATTCCTTCAAAGTCATCAGCGCATTGGGATGACAACAGTTCTGAATCTGCCCGGTCTTGCACAGACTCATGAATCGGTCACCGGTCCTGCCCTCTCTGTAACAGGCTGTACAGAAAGAAGGAAGATATCCCAATTCCATCAGCCATTTGATAACCTCATCCAACGTCCGCTGATCTGACACGTCAAACTGCTCCGTTTCCGTGGGCCGCTGTGTCTGCGCATAACCGCCCACGGATGTTCTGGATGCGCCGGAAATCTGAGACACGCCCAGACGAATTACCTTTTCCCGCACTGCCTGGCTTTCCCTGGTGGAAATAATCATTCCCGTGTAAGGCACTGCAATCCGAATCAGCGCACAGAGCTTTGCAAAAATCTCGTCACTGATGCCGTTATCAAAGGCGGAAGGATCAATGTCATCCGCATGTTTAATCCTTGGCACGCTGATGGTGTGCGGCCCCACTCCGTGCACGGCCTCCAAATGTTCTGCGTGCATGAGAAGTCCCGCAAACTCATACTTATATAATTCCAGACCAAACAAAACACCCAGCCCCACATCATCGATACCGCCTTCCATGGCGCGGTCCATAGCCTCGGTATGATAGTTATAATCATGTTTTGGCCCAGTGGGATGCAGTTTCAGATAGCTCTCCTTATGATAGGTCTCCTGGAACAGAATATAAGTGCCGATTCCGGCCTCTTTCAACATGCGATACTCTTCCACCGTTGTGGCTGCAATGTTCACATTGACTCTGCGAATGGCACCGTTTTTATGCTGAATGGAATATATGGTCTTAATGCATTCCAGAATGTATGCAATCGGATTGTTCTGCGGATCTTCCCCCGCTTCTATGGCAAGCCGCTTATGTCCCATATCCTGTAAGGCAATGACTTCCTGCCTGACTTCTTCCTGGGTCAGCTTCTTTCGCGGAATGTTTTTATTTTTGATATGATAGGGACAGTAGACACAGCCATTGATACAATAATTGGACAGATAAAGCGGTGCGAAGATGACGATTCTGTTCCCGTAATAAGCCAGTTTAATCTCTTCTGCCAGTGCATACATCTTATCAAGAATCTCCGGATCCTCACAGGCGAGCAGCACAGATGCCTCTCTGTGCGTCAGCCCCGCACAAACGGTAGAATTTCCCTCCCGGAGGGGCTTTGCCTTATCCAGAATCTGTGCAATCAGCTCTTTATTATTCCTGTTCTCTTCCGCATAAGCAAGTGTTGCCAGAATCTCCTCATGATCAATAAATTCATCTGCACACAATGATTTGGGATCGTACATAACTGCCATACCTTCTTTCTTCTGCAATACTGAAACTATACTCTCTCTGCCGCAATCCTGAAGACCCGCTCTCTACATCACTGTCCCAAACGGCTGTCGCCCCTGTCAGTCACCACCTGATATCCGGCGGCCTCCACACGCCGCTTCAGGCTTTCAAGTCCTTCTGCCGCCTCATCCCCCGTGCAGGCTTTCCTATCGTAGAGAGAATATTGGCTGCGCACCGCTGCCGGCGAGAGGTTGGGCATGACCACATTGGCGCCCGCCTTAAGCCCCAGTTCCCTGCCTTCCGGGTGTATCGTCCCCAACGCTGTGGTGGCGGGAAGCAATGTTCCTGGCAGCAAAAGTCTGGTGAGTGCCACCATGGTAAGAGTCTGTGTCAGACTTCCCTGTGCGCATTCCCGAAAGGGTGTATCATGATGAGGAATGAAGGGCCCGATGCCCACCATATGAGGCTGAAACTTCCGCAGAAACTGCATGTCTGCAAGCAACGCCTCCGTACTCTGATATGGCGATCCCACCATGAATCCGCAGCCAGTCTGATATCCAATCTGTTTTAAATCCTGCAGGCATTGTATTCTATGCTCATAGCGCAGTTCCTGCGGATGTATCTTCTCATAATGCTCTTTGGATGCCGTCTCATGCCGCAGCAGATATCGATCCGCCCCTGCCTGATACCATGCTTCATAGACCGCTCTCTCCCGTTCTCCCAGAGAAAGCGTTACCGCACAATCCGGATATTTTTCTTTCACAGCCGTAACGATCTGTGCCACCCGTTCTGTGGTAAAAAAAGCATCCTCACCACCCTGTAACACAAAGGTGCGAAAGCCCAGCTGATACCCACTGTCACAACAGGCCAGTATCTCCTCCTCTGATAAACGATACCGTCTGGCCTTGGTATTGCTGCATCTTATGCCGCAGTAGAAGCAGTCGTTTCTGCAATAGCTGGTAATTTCAATCAATCCCCGGATATAGACGTTCGTTCCATAATGCTTACGGCGCACTTCATCAGCCCTTGCATAGAGCAGATTTCTGTCGTATGAACCTGCGATCAAAAACTTCCACTCCTGCTCTGTCAGCTCACAGCCTTCTGCCAGTTTATCAAGCAGCCCCCTCATTGCACTTCCTCATCCGGCCATTCACCGACCGCACCGGAAAAGGTTTTCGGCAGGGCATTCAATTTTTCCACGGAATCTGTATTTTCCACAATGATGTTCAGGGTAGCTGCTCTGTTCTGCACCGTTCCACCGCCTTTCTTCCAAAACAACGGATGACATATAACTTCTGCTGTTCTTTCGTTTTAAACCCTGTTTTTGACGTCGGACTGCAAATCTTTTAAACTTTTTATCAAAACAACAAATCTCTATAATATATCGAAAGTGTATCACACTTGAATTCTTTTGACAATGCTCGTGCACGGTAAAGAAGCAAGCAACCGAAAACAAGAGATAGACCGCCAGCACCACACTAT
>CAJTOO010000038.1 GCA_910577735.1 uncultured Lachnospiraceae bacterium | reverse complement strand
AGAAGTTCCGTTTTATTTGAACGGGAGCGGTCAAACAGGCTGTCATCAATAATGAAGACATCTTTGCGGCTCTCATCCGTAAGCGGCTTCATGAAATCGTTAATGATCCGGCTTGAAAGCAAGGTTGTGAACCGAGACCAGTTAATCTTCGCATTATTGAGGAAGCGATAAACGGTGTTCTTGCAGAATGAACCATCAAATATGCCTGTTTTCCACTGCATATACATGCTTCGATCCGAGAAAATGAGACAGAACAGGTATCGAAACACTTCGATTACCGGAATCCCTTTTGCTTTACCGGCATTACATTTGAAAAGAAGTTTCCCGATTTGGAATCGGGTCATAAAATTTGTGACAGAACCAGAAATCTCTTTTCCGTTTTCAGCATTATATGGTATACTTGACATGGCATAAATCTCCTTGCTGTGTGATTGTTATTCGCAATTCAATTATACCATCAAGTGCAGGTTTGTGCCTTTTTTATGGACTAAAGTATTGATTTTTCACACTTCAGCACACCAATCGGTGTGGGAAGTTTGAGTTAGATATTATTGAAATGAACAGGAATTGTTTGGATTTTCTTTTGAAATGGCAATGTGAGCATGGAGATTTTTTTGTTTTGTGTTAGGAAATGGAGATGTCCGTTATAATGAAACCATCAAGGAATTCTATGAAAGGCTATACATATCAACAGCATGTATTCGCAATGTTTTTGGCATTGATGGACACTGAACGACAAATTTCAAAAATAGAGGTTGAATCTCTGGATACTAAAAATTTTGATGATATGTATATGGAAACGGTTGGAGAGAATAAATCTTCATATAGGGTTCAGATTAAGAATTATCCTGATACGTTAATTGGCGACATTAAAATTGAAAATAGTAAAGTCGTTATTAAGAACAATGTCAACGAGTATGACAGTCCTGATACTAATGTTCTTGTAGTCAATACTGATAAGATAGTGATAGATGATAAGTTTATGGGATTATCTTGTACAAGAATCAATGATATTGTAATTATACCCTTGACTGTTGATACAATTATGGATTTAATGGATGCAATGTTTGAAAAGCCAGAACGGGAAATTCAGATTTACCATCTTGCAGAAGTTAAAACAGAAAAAGCAATTTTTCATGTGACTATTGATGAACTGCCGGAATTAATACAGCTTTCTTCTGATTTGGATAATCATACAGTCCTTTTGAGAAGTGTTCCAGATGAATTAAAAAAGGTATTACATATATCGAGGGAAAACCTGGAGTTGGCAAAAGCCATTATGTAACAGAGATGTGCAATAAATTTCCAGAAGCAATTGTTTATAGGTTTTGTGTTGATTCGCAAGACATAAATCGTAAATTACGATTGCAGTACAACACTTTTATTAAAGAATTACCGCGACATTATTAATGCAATGTATTCAAGGTATAAAGATTTTGTTTTAGATGGGATAGAATATTACGGCTATACCATAATATCTCCTGATACGGATATTATTCCGTTGTTAAAGGAAAGAGACATAAAGCAGTTTCACAATATGCAGATGGCTGATATTTAGACTTACCATTTGTAGATGTATTTGATTTGTATAATCCTGATGATATTAAAAAGAATTACTTGGAGATTATACATAATGCAATGTTTGCAAAAGTATCGAAAGGGAATTATATAGCTTATTGGTTTAATTTAATAGGGAATATCCCACTTTTACTATATAAATACCAAATAGATATACAGTGGGGCAAAATGCATAATATATTTAATGATATATTGGATTTGTCATTGGTTTATAGAGGAGATATGAGGACTGGGCAATGAAGGCGGTGGTAAAATGACGATTGAAAAATTAGAAGAATTTTTGAATGAGGGAGAGGGGTATACGCTGGAATATAAGGAAAGTGTCAATTCCTTGAGCGACAGCGTATTTGAGACGGTCAGTTCGTTTTCTAACCGTTACGGTGGATATATATTGCTTGGCATAAAGGAAGTGAAACGGGGCAATAAAAAAGTCGGAGAGGTAATCGGCGTAAATCCGGCAAAGGTTGCTGATATGAAGCAAAACTTTATAAATCTGCTCAATAATCCGCAAAAGATGGCTCCCTCTCTATACTTAAATCTTGAGGAGATAGAGTACAAGGGAATGCTTGTACTTTGGGTATATGTCCCGGTCAGTTCGCAGATTGAAATCTGTTGTGGAAAGATATATGACCGTAACGGAGATGCAGACCAGGATGTGACTACATCTGCGGATTTAGTAGCCAATATTTCTAATAGGAAATCGGCAGCATATATTGAGCGTAAGATATTTCCATATGCCACAGAAGAAGATTTGTGTATGGATTTAGTCAGGAAAGCCCGGCAGATGGCAGTCAATAAATTTAAAGATCATCCTTGGGGCAATATGACGGACATGGAGCTGTTACGAAGTGCCGGGCTTTATGAAAAAGACATGGAAAGCGGAAAAGAAGGCTTTAACATGGCGTGCATTCTCTTATTTGGGAAACCGGAAACCATTCAGTCCTGTGTGCCGGGATACAAAACAGATGCAATTTACCGTGTAGAGAACATGGATCGTTATGATGATCGCCTGATTGTGGAAAACAATTTGATGGAGAGTTATAACCTGTTAATTGACTTTATTAAGAAGCACACAGATGATAAGTTTTTCCTGATTGACGGTGTCAATGTAAGCCTGAGAACTGCCATAGCTAGAGAGATTGTCAGCAACCTGCTTGTGCATAGGGAATTCAAGAGTGCATTTCCTGCGAAGCTGATTATTGAAAAGGACAGGATATGGACGGAGAACTGGAGCAGGACACAGTGGAAGGGGAGAATCAGCCTTGAGAATTTCACTCCGTATCCCAAAAATCCAATAATAGCGAAATTTTTTGTAAACATTGGATATGCGGATTCACTTGGTTCCGGTGTCCGGAATTTGTATAAATACACGAAAATCTATTCCGATGCAGAACCGAATTTTGAGGAAGGCGATGTCTTTAGGTTGATTGTGCCTATGCGGCCTGCGGGAGCAACGTTGACAAACGATAGAAAAAGCAATGAGGTTACAGAAGTCACAGAAAAGGTTACAGATGTTACAGAAAAAAGAATTATTGAATTATTAAAAGATAACTCAAGATATAAAACTGCTGAACTTGCTGAAATGCTTGATATAAGCAGAAAAACTGTATCTATTAAGCTTAAAAAACTGAGAGAAAAAGGTATTATAGAAAGAGTGGGATCTGATAGAAAGGGATATTGGAATATTTATCTGTAACTCTCAGGGTTACAGATACTGAAGAAATGGGAAGCATCATATTTTTGAGACTTGATATTAGTAAGAATTGTGGATTTTAGAATATAGAGGAAAAGTTTACAAACACACTTGACAATCTCTCTCTGATGCAAAGGAGTATGAAGCAAAAAGTGATAGCAGTCATTTTAAGTCTGACCATGACGGCTGGCCTATTAGCAGGCTGCGGCAGTGCAGCCGGCGGAGGGGAAGAAACGGTACAGCAGGAGACTGTGCCGGAAAGCGATGAAGCGCAGGAAGCCGACAAACCGGCAGATGCCGCAGGCGGGGAAAATGTGGTGATTGAGGTGCTTTCCCTGAAAACGGAAGCAGGACCGCAGGCGGCTTTTCAGGAAATGTTCGATCATTATACAGCACAACATCCCAATGTTACTTTTGAGATGCAGTCCATGTCTTCAGATGATTTTAAGACCACCATACGTGCAAGGGCTGCGGCAAATGATATGCCGGATCTTGTTACCTGGATGAAAGAGATCGAACCGGAATTTCTGTCAGACATCAACGGGGAGGCTTTTTTAGATAATCTGAACGCGGATACGGTGGCGGGAGCAAACGCGATCTATGACAATGCAGTCTATGCAATGCCCATTGATAACGGCTATATCGGTCTGTATTATAATAAGGATGTTTTGGCAGCCAATCATATTGAGATTCCATCCACTTACAGTGAGCTGGTGGCTGCCTGCGAGACACTGCAGGCCAATGGTGTGACTCCTTTTGCATCCAGTCTCAGCGATCTGTCGGTGCCGTATATGTCATTGATTGCTTTATTTGCGGAAACGGTTCATGGGCTTTATCGGCTATCAGAGATGTCAATCCGGACGCCAATATCGGTCTGATGGCGTTCCCTGTATCGGACCCCGATATCTGATATAATATCTACAAAGGTTTCCATGAAACAGGCTCATTTTTTGCAGCTTTTTCAAGCAGCCTGCCGGATGGACGGATGACAATCAGGTTGTTTGATATGATGCTCAGATGGTTTTAGTGGGGTTAGAATCGCCAACATGGAATTTTGGGACGAAGATACCTTGTTTTATTTTAATTTTGATAAGCCCGATGCCGAGAAAAGAAAGAGTGCATTTGAGACTTACAGTCTGTCATCAGGGGAACGGCAGGATTTGGAGGTTACCAGGAATGTGGACGATGGCGTTGGATGTAGGAGCAGGACAAAAGGTATGCTCCATCTGGTATTCAATACCGTAAAGCTATAGTATTAGAAAAAAGGGAATAAAAAAGGTATTTCACCCCGGCATAGGGCATCTTGCCTGCCGGGGTATTGTTTTGCCGGCGCCTGGATGATACGATAGTTTTGCTGAGGAAGGGAGGAGGAGAAAAATGAAGCTGACTATTCATCAGAATCTTGCGGTTTCCGAAACAGAAATTATTATCAATTGCGCCCATGTGGATGGAAGGCTCCGCAGTTTGATTGAGCTGATCCGGCAGCATGGCTTTTCCTTAACGGGGTATCAGGAAGAGAAGGAGTACCAAATTCCGCTGGAACAAATTTATTTTATGGATTCTGCGGACGGGCAAACCTTTCTTTATCTGGAAAAGGAGGTTTACTTCTGCCGGGATACGCTGGCTGCGCTGGAAGAAAAACTGCTTCATACTTCTTTTATAAGGATCAGCAAAAATTGCATTATCAACACCGATTATTTGAAAAGTGTGCGCTCGCTTTATAATCATCGGCTGGAAGCCTTCTTGGTGAATGGGGAAACCCAGATTGTTACCCGTAATTACATTGAAGTATTGAAAAATAAGCTGAAAGGAGAAAACTTATGAAAAATCTATTATGGAACCGGATTCCGTCTACCTGCATCTGCTTTACCCTGATCGTGCTTGCAAACTGGGGGCTTGATCTGCTGTGGGGGAATGAAGTTTCCCCCTTCCTGCTGGTTTTGTTTGTGTGGCTTGCTGCATGCCAGTTTATAGATACGCTGATTAGCAGAATAGAATTCCGGAAATGGAGTCATTACTGCATAGCAGAATCGGTGGTGTTGTATCTGCTGTCACTGTTTATTTCCAGGATGTTCTTCTGGAAGGGCATGGATGTTTCTATCTTTGTCTCTTTTACGGTAATCTTTTTATTTACTGATGGGTTTATCTTCTGGTATTTTCGCAAGCGGCAGGAAATCCAGGCAGAGGAAATCAATGAACTGATTCGGGTAAGAGAAGAAAATGGTCCTGATTGCCCCCGGAATTTTTAAAGCAGTCTCATTGCACAGGCAATTAAAATAAGCTGTGCCTGGAGCAGGAGGTGTCAGATATGGAAAATGAGGATAAAAAAGATTTTAACGCTATGTTGCATGACAGCAAGGACATGCCAAAGTTTAGGATGATTACGGATCGGAAAAGCATTGAGAAATATGGGGGAGCAGGATGTATTTTGCTCCGCTCACCGACTATGACAGGGCAATGAAACAAATTCCATGCGGCAAAGTGATTATCGTTTGGAAGATCTGGGAATACTTTGCCAGGCTGAGTGGTGCTGATTTTACGGAGCCTATCACGGCAGGAATTTAAGTGCCGCCGGGCGGCACTTTCTTACAATGGATGTCCCGACAATAAAAATATCTTTTATATTTTCTTTTTTCAGTTTTTCACAGTATTCCTTTTCTATAGAATTTGGTTTGGACGAAATGGCAAGCGTTTAGGCTCTAATGGGAATGAGACAAATAGTGTAGACTTGTATGAAATTATGATGACGATACAGGAACATCTGTTTTTGCAAGATGTTCCTGGAGTAAAAGAGCATTTTTGGAATCTGTTCATGGATGCACTGATTGGCAATACAAATCGTAATGAATGATGTGACATTAACTTGACATACGCGGGGTATGGGGCGATTTGTGTCGAAAAAAGTTCTTGTTATGCGATAAATTTAAATCTGTTGAACAAACTAACTGGATTTCCTCTAAATAATCTTAAAAACAAAGAATACGATATATTACCAATAGAATCAATGTGTAATTATAATGCTTTCTTAAAATAGATGTTGATTTTTGGCCAACATAGGATATGATATAACAATAAGATTAAAAAGAGAATGAGGAGATTATTATGTTGATACAATTTAATTTTAAAAACTATAAATCGTTTCGAGATGAAGTGTCGCTTGATTTATCAGCGACTAAAATAACAGAACATGAAAACCATGTAGTAAATATTGCTAGAACATCTAAACGTAGGCAAATAAATAAAATTGCCTTGAGAAAGGCAGTTTTATTTTCAATCCAATACATTCATTCATAAGGTATTATTTTTTGAACTTATACATACCGTTTTAACGTATGAAAGGAGATTATTATGTCTAACTTAGACCAAAAAATCGAAAACGCTGCAAACAAGATTGAAGTTGCCGCAAATAAGGCGTGGAAAAAGCGTTCATTCCGCATTGTATCTAAATCGGTATCTGCTGCGGCAGAAATCGGACTGATGATAGGTGCTGCACATTTATCTGAAAAAGGCTATAAATCAACAGCTACTTGTCTGTTTGCTTTGGGTGCGACAGGGCTTGTTTGTGATTTGATATTTAACAGAAAATAGGAGGACACCGCTATATGATACGATACTTAAAACAATACAAATTTCTGCTTTTCCTTACCGTATTATTTACTGCTATCAGTTCTCTATCCTATGTGTTTATCGCTATCTTGTTGCAACAGGTTATGGACATTGTAGATATGGGCGGTATGGACGGCTTCATCAAAATACTACTCTTTTCTTTAGCCTACTTTGCGCTTATGGGAGTATTTATGTACCTACAATCTTTGTTCAGCAAAAAATTTGTCTGCAAGATTATGAAAGCTGTTCGTTCTAAAACCTTTATGGGAATTGAGAAACACACGATTGAGGATTACTCTAAAAACAATACCGCAGATTATTTATCTGCAATTACGAATGATGTAAAAATGATTGAGGACAATTTTTTACTTCCTCTCCTGCAAGTCATTCAATACACGATTATTTTCATAGCGTCCCTTGCTGTAATGATTTACTTCGACATTATCGTTACAGTATGCGTAATTATTGCAATCGCCATTATGCTTATCGTCCCCAGTCTGTTCGGAGGACTGCTCTCTAAACGGCAGGACAAATATTCTGATATGCTATCCTCTTTTACAAATCATGTAAAAGACCTGTTATCCGGCTTTGAAATTATCAAGTCGTACCGAATGAAAAAATATGTCCTTTCACGATTTGAAACAAGTAATGAGGACACGATAAAAGCAAAATATTCAGTTGACAAAGCGATTGCTGCAAATGAAGCGGTTTCTATGGTTCTTGCGCTTCTTGTTCAAGTTGTTGTTGTTTTTCTTTCGGCATATTTCATTATTATCGGACGTATCAGCGCAGGAGCCTTATTAGGCATGGTGCAGGTTAGCAGTAATCTTGCAAATCCGCTTTTAATCATTTTTAGTAATATTCCTAAAATCAAGAGTATAAAGCCGATTGCACAGAAGCTAAATGAATTTTCAGATTACAGAAAGCAAGACACAGATACAAAAAAATCCCCTACTTTCAATGAGATGATTTGTGTGGAGGATTTGCATTTTTCCTATGATAAAGAAAATGAAGTCATAAACGGTATTTCATTATCCATTAAAAAAGGGAAAAAATATGCCTTTGTTGGTAAAAGTGGCTGCGGAAAATCTACGCTTATCAAACTGATTGCCGGATATTATTCTGATTTCAAAGGTAATGTTCTGTATGATGAAGATAATCTTTCCATTGTGGATATTGATAAAATAACCGCCTTGTCGTCGGTCATTCATCAGAACGTTTATATGTTTGACGAAAGCATTTTAGACAATATTTGCTTACACGAAGATTACAGCAAAGAAGAATTACAATCTGCATTGTCTGATAGTGGCTTATTGCATTTCATTGAGCAAGTACCAAACGGACTTGAATATCATGTTGGGGAAAACGGTAATAACCTTTCCGGCGGGCAAAAACAACGAATTGCGGTAGCAAGAGCTTTAATTCGTAAAAAGCCGCTGTTAATTTTAGACGAGGGTACATCTGCTATTGATATGCAGACTGCGTATGACATTGAAAGTAGGTTGTTGGAAATATCCGATTTAACTTTACTTACTATTACGCACAATATGAGCAAAGATATTCTTGAACTCTACGACGAGATTATCTTTATGGCAGACGGGAAAATTATTGAACATGGTACATTTGAAACGCTTATTGCTAAACACGCTGCATTTTATGACTTTTACCAACTAAAGAAGTAAGCATTTTTAGGGGAAAGCCGCTGCCGGTTTCTTTTTTAATAACTCATAAAATTTAAAACCTGTCATTTGCTTGTCATGTTTATGTAGTATAATGTAATTGAGAGGAGATTTTTATGGAACAGAGCAGATTATTCAAGATAGTGTATCATTTATTGGAAAAAGGAAAATCAACCGCCCCAGAACTGGCTGAAAAATTTGAAGTTTCAATAAGGACAATATACCGGGATTTAGACACGATTAGTGCCGCAGGTATTCCGATTTATGCTACACAAGGAAAAGGCGGCGGTATATTCATAATGCAGGATTTTGTGTTAAATAAGTCCTTATTATCGGAACAGGAAAAAGAACAAATTTTAATGGCAAAAACAATGAAGAGGGAAGAAATATTTTTTTGTTCCTGACAGGGAACGTAGAGGAAGGAAGATATTTCTGCCGTTCATTTTTCCCGCAGGATAAAATGGATTACACAAAGAATCAGGCATCATGGACTTTGCTTTATAAGAAGAAAGTAACTCTTTCAACAGGAGAAGAAGAAATACTGTATGACAGGTTAAAAAAAGTGGATAAGGGATAGCAGAGATCACAGCATCTAAGCCAATACGGTTTAGGTGCTGTTTTTTTGCCAAAAACGGAGGTGAGGCAGCTTGAACATCAAGAAAGTGGATGACAAGCCAATGGTGATCCACACAAAGGAAAAGCCTAAAGTTCATGTAAAGGGAGCGCCTGAAACAAAAATCAAGGGCAGGAATGTCCTTACCGTGCAGCACGGTCCGAAGATTGCCGGAAGCGTGGCAGCAAACGGGAAGATAAAGTTAAAAAGGAGTTCCGTCCATGTTCCTGAAATCCTTTAGTCAGACGCAGGGGATGGTGGCTTCGGTGTATTATAACAATCTCACAAAAACGCATGGAAAAGCGTCGGAGTGTATCCAGTGTGGAAAATGTGAGAAGCACTGTCCGCAGCATTTGCCTATTCGGAAGTATCTGAAAGATGTGGCTGGGGCGTTAGAGTAATTCATTTAGAAAATAGAAATTTAGTGATTAGGACAAGGCAAGCTAATCTTGCCCGGAAGGTCAATCTGTCTTGTGTGGATTGGCCTTTTTAAGTTGCATTGTCGAAAATTGTCGGCGAGGCAAGAAAATTTTTTTGAGAAATTTTCAAAAATCTTTCCGGTTTGCCATGCCGAGATGTGTTCTGGTATTACGAGGAGGTGAAAAACCAGCCGCGCTCGAATCTGTGAACATTCTAACGCTTCGGTCATAAGTAAAGCGCAATCATGTATCGGATATTTTTCATATCGCCCTAAAGGTGGGTTCTCGTCTTTTTATGCTATACAATAAAAACGTTCAATAAATGCTTTGATTTTTGATGATGTAGTCCAGAAATATTAAGGTGACGCAAATATTTCACTCCCTTGCTTAATGTCGTTTTATATGCTATTCTATATTCGCAATGTCAAAAAATAAGTACGCACTTTTTTGACAAATACTATCTTTAAAGAAAGTACCTGTATGAGCATGGAAAATTTGAAAAACGAATTGTTTCTTTAACCGACACTCCTTTTGGCTACACGTTGTCTATGATTGGTGGAAAATGGCGGTTGGTTATTCTCTACTGGCTTGTGGAACATGAAGCAATACGTTTTAATGAATTACAACGGAAAATTGGAACAATCACCTATAAAACTTTAAGTACAGAATTAAAGGCAATGGAAGCAGATGGGCTTGTTATCCGCAAAGAATATCCGCAGATACCGCCGAAAGTTGAGTATAGCCTTTCAAGTAAAGGACGTTCATTGCTTCCAATTATGGAAAGTATGTGCCAATGGGGAACAGAAAACAGTGGAAAATCTTTTTGATTTTTTGAGTAAGGGAATGAGAGGGATTCCATAGCCTGTTATGCACATTTCCATAATGCTTGCCTTTTGCGCTTTGTTTTCTTTCATTACTATTTGTGCCGCCAGCTAAAGGCGGCGGAATGGAGATTTACATGAATAATATACCGTTCATCTTAAAGTTATCGAGTGAACAACAACTGTTTATAGAGCAGGCATTACAGGGTAAGAATATTCTTGTGGATGCTTGTATAGGCAGTGGTAAAACTACGGCGATTCAGAATCTGTGTAACGAATTGACGGGTAACAAAAGGGTTTTGTATCTGACATATAATAAGCTTCTAAAGTTAGATGCGAAAGCGAAGATAAACAAGCGAAATGTCACGGTGACGAACTATCATGGATTTGCATATATGCTTTTAAAGAGGAGTGGTGTATCCGCAGGGATTTCAGATTTGATACAGACATGTATTCAAGAAAGACCGCCTGTTGGAAAATATGATATTCTGATTATTGATGAATATCAGGATATTGAACAGGAATTGGCTGAATTGTTAAAGATGATAAAAGACGGTAATCCGGATATGCAGATCATTGCAGTCGGCGATATGGAACAAAAAATATATGACAAAACAACATTGAATGTGGAACTGTTCATGAAAGAATTCTTAGAGGATTATCTCATCTTACGATTTACCCAATGTTTTCGTTTGTCGGATGGTTTGGCATCTTTGCTGGGGAGGGTGTGGAAGAAACAGATTAAAGGAGTGAACTGCGGCTGCAAAGTTACAGAAATGACGAAGGAGGAGATCATACCGTTTTTGGCGGAGCAGACTCCGGCAGATATTTTGTGTTTAGGGGCCAGAACAGGAGCAATGTCTGATACATTAAATACATTGGAAGAATTGTATCCTCACAAATTTAATAAAAAGACAGTGTATGCAACAATATCGGATAATGATTCCATGGGGAAAACGGAACCCAAAGAAGATTCTGCAATCTTTACAACCTATGACAGCAGCAAAGGATTAGAAAGAAGAATCTGTGTTGTCTTTGATTTTACGGAAAGTTATTGGGGTGTAAGGCTGGCAAAGCCCTTGCAGTCATATGTCATTTTGAGAAACATATTCTGTGTTGCTGCCAGCAGAGGGAAAGAACATATTATTTTTGTGAAACCGGAAGATGCCATGTTGTCAGAAAAAACGCTTTCAACATATATTGCAGCAGATCAGAAGCTGGATGATGTGGATATCAGTGAAATGTTTGATTTCAAGTATAAAGAAGATATTGAGGAGTGCTTTTTGCAGTTAAAGATCAGTAAGATGCCCTCAGAAGATGATTCCGTGATAGAAGTGAAAAGTACGGATGGCCTCATAGATTTATCTCCTTGTATTGGAATATATCAGGAAGCTGTCTTTTTTGACAAGTATCAGATAGAGGCAGCCATAAAGTTAAAGATTTTATTAAATCCGGAATTGGACAGGCTGTATACGGAATCCATAAGAAACAGTTCTTTAGATGAAAAGATATTGTTTCTGGTTTCGCTCGAGACGAAACAGAAAAGGTATCGAAAACAAGTGACGGTTCCCTTTGTCAGTGAAATGGAAAGCCAATTGATAAAGGCGCGGCTGAGAACCAGATTGAACGGCGATGAGGATGCGCAGACGGCGTGTCAGATTGATTTTGGAAATCAGGGAAACGGAGCGCTCAGGTTTTCTGCCAGGGGATTTGCTGATGTAGTTAAGGACGGTATTGTATATGAATTAAAATTTGTATCGGAATTAACACATGAACATTTCTTACAGTGCGCCAGCTATATGGTTGCCATGAACTTACAAAAAGGTATTCTGTGGAATACGAGAGACAATACTTTATATGAAATAAATGTGCCGGACAGGCAGAAGTTTATGAATACGGTTGCAAAAGCTGTGACCAAAAGGGTGATAGAAAGGTATTATGAGCCTGGTTTGTCCCAGGAGAAAGCAGGAGGAATTGGGGCAGAGAAGTTCGCAGTGATAGACACGGAGACAAACTGGAATGATGAGGTAATGTCAATCGGCGTAGTAGTAGCGGATGTAAAAACCATGGAAAAAATGGATTCTGTATATTACATAATCGATCCGGCATACAAAGTGGGCGGAATGTATGCAGATGAGTTGAGATTGGATGAGAAAAGGGTCCGCGTTACCAATAGAAGGCAGGCATTAGAAGAAATACAACAATGGTTAGCGGCTTATCATGTACAGAAACTTTTTGCATATAATGCGTCCTTTGACAGAAATCACCTGCCGGAATTTTCTGAGTTTGCATGGTACGATATTATGCGATTGGCGTCATATCGTCAATATAACAGTTCCATACCAAGCACTGCGAAATGTTTTAGAACCGGAAGAATGAAATGTGGATATGGTGTTGAAAATATATTGAAAATGCTCAGCAATGATAAGGGATATAGTGAGACACACAATGCTGTTTTGGATGCAGAGGACGAACTTCGCATTATGCAGTTACTGGGACATGAGATAAGCAGATATGATGCGGCACGGATCAAGGCATCTGCTGTTTGTGCCTGTAAACGGTAGGCGGCAGAAAGGAATAGGATTCATATGGTTCTGGGAGTGACGGTTGGGGTCAGTATCATACGGAATGTGATGGAGATTATACAGTGCTGCGTACTGTTTCTGATTATGGACAAGCCGCGCTATGCATGGAAGAAAACGATCAGTATTTATGCGGTATTTATTGGATTGTGCACTGTGGTTTCGACCATTTGGGTGCTGAAACATCCGCAGAGTTATGGCAAACTGATTACCGTATCTTTTTTTGCCATTGCATTTGTTTTCTTCATCTGTATGAGTAAGTGCAGTATTGCCCAGGTACTTTACAATATTTCCCTGCTGGTGTTTGTGCTGCTGTGGGGGATAGGCATGGGAGTACGGGGTGCGATGCTCTTTTTCAATGGGAATATATGGGCGGATATTTTGATCCGGTTCTTCTATTTCTTGCTCGTGGTATGGTTATATTGTAAATATTATAGGAAAGCATATCTGGAAATAGCAGAATATCTGGAATCACGATGGAAATGGATGGCAGCAGTGGCTCTGGCAGGAGATATTTTGTTTATTTATTGTTCGATTTACCCGCAGCATGTCATGGTCAGAGGATTACGTGACAGGATCATCTCATGCGGAATCGCTGTCATATTGTTTGCAACGCATATCATTATGCTCCGGGCGATTTATGCCATGCGCAATGAGTTGAAAGTAAAGGAAGAGATGGAATACTCGCGGCTCAACAATGCTTATCTTGAGCGTTCTCTGGTCATGATTGAAGAAAAAGTCGAACAGGCGGACCGGGCCAGACATGACGCAAGGCATCATGATCTGGTGATTATGGAATATGCCAGAAGGGGTGCCCTGGAAGAACTTCTGCATTATATGGAAGAAAAGGCAGAGACGGAAGAAATGGAAACTCCGGTACGTTTTTGTGAGAATAAGACAGTCAACAGTATTCTGTCTGCTTATGTGCAGAAGGCAAAGCAGGCTGGGATTAAGATGACAGTGGATGCAGCAGTCAGTCAGGACATCGGAATCAAGGATATTGATTTTACGGCAATCCTGGGAAATGCATTGGAGAATGCAGTGCATGGCTGCATCAAAGCGGGGGAAGCAGAGCCGTTTATTGATGTGAAGATACAGATGAAAAATAATAAATTGGCAATCACTGTCAGTAACGCATGCCATGGTGAGGTAGTATTTGAAAACGGGATTCCGCAGTCGGAAAAGAGCGGTATTGGGGTTAAGAGTATGATGCGCAGCGCGGATAAATATGATGGGCAATTGGATTTTCAGTGTGTGGATCATGTTTTTAAGGTACGCATTGTGCTGAAAACTCCCTAGGCAGGTAAGCGGCACAGACACGCTTTAAGGCGTGCCTGTGCTGTTCTGATATAGTGGGCCATATGTCCTGCATGCCAGAAAATCTGCGGCTTCCAGGTTCTGTGTACCGAATCCGGCAAAACTATGAGGACGATAAATATCGCAGTCCGGAATATTATGCATGGAAACCGGTATGCGGAGCATAGAAGCGAGCGTTATGAGATCCTGGCCCACATGACCATATAGGCAGGCAGCATGGTTGGCACCCCAATGGGACATCACGGAGTAGACGCTGTCAAAAGCGTTGCTGCCGGTGAGCTTTGGAACAAACCAGGTGGTAGGCCATGTGGGGTCCGTACCTTCATCAAGAATCTTATGGACATGTTCGGGCAGGACTATGCTATATCCTTCGGCAAGCTGTAATACAGGACCGATGCCCTCTATGAGATTAACCCGTACCATGGTCAGGGGCATTTTCCCGCTTGTGTAAAAGTGGGAGGAAAAGCCGCCGCCGCGGAACTGGCACAGTTCGGCAGGGCACCAGTCGGTTGCCTGCAGGCAGGCTTGGATGTCCTGTGCAGACATGTCCCACCAGGGTTTCATGATACTGCTGCCGTCAGGATTCTTGACGGCACCGGCAGCATCCAGGCATGCAGAACCAGAATTGATCAGATGGATAAAGCCGTTAGACGTATCGGCATCCGGTATCCATCCGGTAGTTTGTTCTACGGCTTCGGGACTCCAATAGGTGCGGACATCGGCGAAAAGGCTGGCGCAGCCTGTGAGAAGATTTCCAAAGAGCATGGATATCCCATTCAGATTATCATTTTCCGTGGCAAGGATAAGGGGCTGCTTTTTACCGTTCCAGTCAAACGTGGAGTTGAGAATGGCTTCTGTAAAATCACCATTGGGTTTCCAGTCAGTCCACATCCTTTGGCCTTGAAAACCGCCAAGAATACCGTTGCGTCCTAAAGATTCCTCTTTCCAGCCGATAGCGGCGAGCTTCTCGTTACCGTTTATGATATCTTTGATGATTAATGTCATTTTGGCAATAAATTCCCATTCCTTGTCTTTTTGTGCTCTGGTATGGGCTCTTTCCGGCGGGTTTACGTCTCTTCCCTCAGGGCAGTTCTTTCTGATCCAGGATAGTGCTTTCTCGTACTCTTCCCGGTCATAGATTTCCAGACTTTCACGTCTCAGGATTTCGGTCATATCCACCCACTCTGTCCGCATGCCGAGGTATTTCCGGTAAAAATCTGTATTGCAGTAAGAACCGATGATACCCATGGATACAGAGCCGATGTTTACGTAGGATCTGTTGTAGAGTTGTCCTACGACAAGAGAACATCTGGCAAAGCGCAGGATTTTTTCCTTCACGTCAGGGGGAATGGTATTGTCCTCCATGGTCTGGACGTCCTTTCCATAGATGGAGAAGCAGGGAAGCCCCATCTGGCCATAGGCAGCCATGGCACAGGCAAGATATACGGCTCCTGGGCGTTTGGTTGCATTAAAACCCCAGATGGCTTTTATCGTGCGGGGGTTCATGTCTAAGGTTTCACTGCCGTAACACCAACTGGGCGTTACCGTTAAGGTGGCGCAGACAGATTGGGAAGAGAATTCTTCTTCGCATCTTGCGGCTTCTTCCCCACCGCCGATGCTTCCTGAAAAGATAATGCAGCGGGCAGGTGTTCCGTCTGCATAGTGAAGGGTTGATTCGATGAGTCTTTGGGCCTGTTCGGCCATGATTCTTGTTTTTTCTTCCAGGGCTTCCCGGATGCCGAGAAGTCTTGCATCCACAACAGGGCGGATGCCGATAAGAGGGTATGTTTTCATAAGTATCTCCCTTTCAATTTTAGTTATGTTGATATTCTAAGATGCCGGTTAGTGGTTGGTGTAATCGGAATAAGGGCCGCTGAATACGTGTTTGAGAAAAGATAAGGAAGAAGCGGCATCCTCGTTCAATTGTCTTTCGTCTGCATTATGGCTTAAATCCCGCCAGATCCGGATATCACGGCCTACGGAGCCGCCCTGCATGACAAAGGGCTCCATGACCACTGCCTTATCATAGTGGATGGTTCTGAGAGCACGTCCGATGCCGGACCAGTCCAGGCTGCCTTTGCCGGGCAGACGGCGGTTGTTTTCACCAACATGGAAGTGTCCCAGCTGTGCCCCGGCGGCACATATGGCATCCGTAATACTGTCCTCTTCGATGTTCATGTGAAAGGTATCAAGCATGATTTTTACGGCAGGAACATCCACGGCCTGCACAAATTCTCTGGCTTCCCACACGGTGTTGAGGAGATAGCCTTCAAAGCGGTTCAGAACTTCCAGACAGTAGTCTACGCCGCAGGTTTCCGCGATTTTTCCGATTGTTCTCACGTTTTTTATGCTGCGTTCCCAGTCTTTTTGTTTATGGATGGGAAGTTGGTAATTCACCGGCCAGTAGGAATAGATACCGCCTCCGATTGTGTGGATGTCTAAATACTCCAGCTTTTTCAAAATATCTGTATAGAAGGAAATAGCGTGTTTAACGATGGCCGGATCAGGGCTTGCCAGATTCTCGTTGGGTCCCGGACCATAGCCGGCAGTGAGGATAATGCCATTTGCCAGGGCTTCTTCTTTCAGCTCTCGCAGACTTTCATGGGATGCATTTTGCAGGGCGGCACAGGAAATTTCCAGGATGTCGAACCCCAGCCGTTTGACACGTTCTAAATAGGGAAGGTAATCGGTTTCCCATTCCTTTTCCCAGTAAGCAAAGTAAATTCCGTATTTCATTTTCAATCCGTACCTCTTTTCTGAATTATGATGTCTTGCTGTAAAGTTTAAATGTTTTAATTTCAAATGGAGCAATGCGGAATGTAAACTGATTTGGGGTGGTGATTGGTATTTTCCGTATTGGATGTTCCATCAGGTCACATTCCTCAACCGCCGACAGTGGGAAAGCAGACTGCAGACTGGTTTCTGTCAGGGCATTGCATGTTTCATACATACGCAGAATATAGGCAGCTGCGTCTTCGGAGCGTTTGAATGTCTCGATCACGATATTTTCATCCGGACAGCGGAAGAGCACATTCTGCTCCGGCAGGCTGCCGGCATGGGGGACTACAGGCACAGATATAAGCGGATGGTTCAGCCGGAAGGCTTCCTGGATGGTTCCGCCGCTGTAGCAGTTTCCTCTGTGGGTAAACAAGGAGTAGGTAAAGTGGTGCAGGCCCCTGTCGATGGTGGGATCAGGTGCCATACCCGCCTTAAGGAGGGTTATGGACAGGATTCCATCTCGGATGGAATAACCGTATTTGCAATCGTTTAACAGGCTGATCCCGTAATTTCCTTCCGAAAGATCGGCCCACTTATGAGCACATACTTCGTATTTGGCAATATCCCAGCTTGTGTTGGTATGAGTAGGACGCCGGACATTGCCGAACTGAATATCATAGGTAGCAAAGTCACTGTTGATATTCACCGGGAACGCGGCTTTCAGCAGTGTCGAATCTTCCTGCCAGTCCACATCTGTGACAAAGTCAATGCGGGGAATATCGCGGTAGAGATAAATGGTCTGTGTTATGGTGGAGCGGTGGTAGTGTTTGACCTGCTTTATCCCATAGCGCAGGGGGCCGTATTCTGTTACTTCGCAGGAAACAAGGTCCCGTACGGGCTGTGGATTTTCTTCATAATACATGTCAATGTTCCAACTGTCCCATTTCAGGGGTCTGTCGTCATAAGCAAGCAGACAGTTCCCGGTTTTGTTCTCAGACAAAACCTGCCGGTTGGCGATTTTATCCGTCAGGGAAGACAGTTCCCCATTATCATCTAAATCCAAAGAGTAGAAGCTGTTTTCCATATGATGCCTGGTTATGGAATCGCTGTATTCCGGCTTACTCACAGCATTGCAGCCACAGCCTGCGTCCAGGTAAAGGGCGGTGTAACCATGTCCTTCGATGGGGCCGGCATCCATGAGGATTTCCCGGTCCGAGGAAATCTGACAGGTAATCGGATTCCCTTGCACATCATAAAAACGCAGTCCGGATGCTTCTATGTCACTGTCGGTATGCAGGTTCGCCCATTCTTTGCTGCAGGGAAGGGTGAAAAGATGGCGGCTGACGAACGGACCGGGGTTAAAAATAAGGAATCCGTTGTGACGGATATGTACATGTTCTGCAATCCGGTGCATGGAATCAGCCAACAGGGAGTAAAGCTGTGTGAACATACCATCAAACTGCTTTCTTGATTCATCATATACTTCCTTAATGCAGCTTCCCGGCAGGATATCGTGGAACTGATTCAAAAGCAGGAGCTGCCAGTTTGCGTTTAAAAGTTCCGTATGAGGGTCTTCCCCAAGGAGGGAGCATACATTGTCAAGAAATTCTGCGTAAAGGAGTAAATGCTCCGCATGGCGGTTGTTCCATTTGATTTCTCCATTGGAAGTATAGGTTCCTTGATGGAGTTCCAAGTAGAGTTCGCCGGTCCAGCGTGGAAGACGGGGATTGTCAGCCAGTTTTTTTAAACGGGTAAAAAAGGGCTGCAACTGTCCGGAAGAAACCCTGGGAAAGCCGCAGATTCCTTTTTCCAGACGTTTCAGCTTTTCGAGCATGTCTAAAGTGGGACCGCCGCCGCCATCCCCGTAGCCGTAGCACATCAGGAGATCTGTGTTAATATCCTTTTGCTTATATTGCCGCCAGGTGCCGTAGACTGCTTCGGGATGCAGGATGGCATTGTAAGTGGCGCCGCAGTTTCCGGCAGGCTGGTTTAATTCCGGTGTGGTCAGAAAGTAGGTTAAGATTTCCCCGCCGTCAATGCCTTTCCATAGAAAAGTATCATAAGGCATTGTGTTTAGCATATTCCAGCTTATTTTGGAAGTTACAAAGCAGGTTATGCCAGATTTGTTCAGGATTTGCGGGAGGGCAGCGCTGTAACCGAACACATCCGGGAGCCAAAGAATTTGACTGTCTCGGTCAAATTCTTCTTTGATAAATTTCTTCCCATATAATATCTGACGGACAAGAGATTCTCCGCTTGGAATATTACAGTCGGCTTCTATCCACATGGCACCCTCTGGCTCCCAACGCCCTTCTGCGATTTTTTCCTTTATTTTCCCATATAATTCAGGATTGTCCTGTTTCAGGTACGCATAGAGCTGGGGGCTGGTATGCATAAACTGGTAATTGGGAAAATGTTCCATCATCGTCAGGACAGTAGAAAAGCTTCGCTGGGCTTTTAGTCTTGTCTGCTTTAAGTCCCACAGCCAGGCCATATCAATATGGGTATGCCCCACACAAGTGATAGATATAGCAGTTGTGTCATCTTGCTCCTCTGTATAGGCAGTTTCTCGAAGAAAACGAGTTGCGCTTTCCACGCATCCGTGAAATTCCCGTGTACCTGACAGCTTCATATCCAAATGGTTGATGGTATCATTCAGACAACTAAGAAGCCGGAATCGTTTGGCAGATTCTTCTGCCATGGTAAATGCAGCTTCAAAAACCGTGAGCATGTCATAGTACAGATCCCGGATGCAGATATCCACCGTAAGAAGTTCAGGAATAAAATTGTAATAGGCATCGGTCAGTCCGGCATAAGCCTGAAAATCCAATGTGATATGACCAGCTGCGGTGTCCCGGCTGTCAAGCAGAGCTTCCGTGTGATGCAAATCCATTCCCTGACGGAGCGAACCGTTGATAAAAAGCATGAACTGTGGGTTCATAAGATCCCATTGCCCGGCGGGGGCAGTGACAAAGGAAGAGAGCAGTGCGGTGTCTGCCAGCTGATATTCTGTTGTAGAGAGTCTTAATACCAGATCTGTGCCTGTATGACTGTCAGGGAGCGGAACATCTGCATGGAACCAGCAATAGGAATTGCGTCCGCCCCATCTGTCATGGAGCAGGAACGGGACGGCTGTGTCCGATGCCTCTTTTGCCTGGCTGGGATTGTCATACTGCCCCTTTGTCATGGTGACATTGGTAATGGGGTGAGGATGACGGTACATGAGGCTGTGCAGATCGGAAAGAATCCTGCGTATACGGTCATTTTGAAACAATGTGTTCATAATTATAATCCGCCTTTCTGCGAAAGGCACCAATGCGTCATGAAACATCT
>CAJTOO010000037.1:16214-20683 GCA_910577735.1 uncultured Lachnospiraceae bacterium | reverse complement strand
AAACCTGCCTGCGGAAACAGCAGACCGCCGCATATGGCGGCCTACCATATGCGGCGGTTAGCTTTTGTATATCCTTTATCTCAGCAGCGCCATACTTCCTGTCAATTTGTTTACTTTCTTTTTCGCACCACAGATGGCAACCCCATAATAATTCAGTTCCGTTTCTGGAACGTCCTTCATCTTTTCAATAAACTCATCATAGGTCTTGCACCCCTGCGCCAGATCAGAAAAATCAACCACCGTCAAATCCGAAAACTCCGGTTCATACAGCTTTTCACGGATAGACTTGATCACCTCCACATTGCCCTTTAAGATCGGCACCGGAAATTCAATGATCCCCAAATGCCCGTTGCCCGTCCTGTCATACACGTCTGCGCCTACGACCTCCGGCATCTGCTTCCCCAGCGTGATGCCCATAATAGCCGCCGTGTTCGCTATGATGCCAAGCGGCAGGTTCTCGTCAATCACCATGACACATTTTTCATTCTGTAAATCCATTTTCTATTCCTCTTTTCCGGAGGATTTCTCCTCCTGATTTTTTTGATAACATCGGTAGAGATAGGCTCTGCGAAAGCCCAGCCGCCCATACTGCTCCGGCAGTCCTTCCTCCCCCGGAATATCTGCCAGTATCCTTACGATTCCATTTGCCATCAAAAACCGCAGGATGTCCTCCATGCTTATATCCGGCAGGTTCCCGTCCGGCAGGAATAAAAGCCCCTGGCGTTTTATTCCGATGACCTTTTCTCCCGCCATGACATATTCCGTCCCGCCGTTCCCACTTTTCATGAACAGCCCGCCCTGCACTTTCTCTTTCATGCAAAGTCCCCCGGTATCCGTTGTTGAATTCCATTCACCGACCACGCCGCATTTTTCCAGCCCGTACCCATTGTCCGTAAGGATGGAACTCAGGTGGTAATTGGTATGCTCCACGATGCGGAACACACACCCTGCCCCGCACTGGCGGCTGATTTCCTCGCACCTGCGGATGTTCTCCGGGATATCTCCTTCCGAAAATTTGTAATACAGCGGATAGACCAAAAGTTGCCCTTCCATTCTTTTCAGCACCCATCCCCGGCAGATTAAAGTTTCCCTGTCGGGGAACAGGCTAATGATCTGCTCCTCCGTCCTTATCGCAGGCTCATTCACTGTTCCCACTCCCCTTCCCGCTATATTCAGAAAGGAAAAGCCCTGCAACCGCCAGAACCGTCCCCATAACGGAAACCCACGTTACCGGCTCCTTCAGCACCAGCACGGAAGTCACCACCGTTATGACGGGAACCATGTAAATATAGACGCTGGTCCTGACCGCGCCAAGCACCTTTACCGCAAGGTTCCATGTGGCAAAGCAGAGCGCAGAAGCCCCCAACCCAAGATACAGGATATTGAGCAGATGCGTCATATCCGCAAACCGTTCCAGCCCGACTTCAAAATCGAAAAGGAACAATGCCGGAACCATGAATAGGATGCCGTAAAAGAATGTCCGCCGCGTGGTGAGTATGACCGGGCAGCCAAAGCTGCTAATCTTCCTTGTCAGTATGGAATAGCACGCCCACACAAAAGCCGCAAGGACTGCCAGCAAATCCCCCACCGGGTTCAGTTCCAGTTTAGAGCCGTTAAAGCTGATCAGCAGGGCACCCGCCATCGCCACCGCAAAGCCTATGAAAAAATTCGCTCTTAATTTCCCTTCCGATTTCAGGAACAGGCGTGACAGAATCGCCGTGAAAAACGGCGCAACCGAAATGATAACACCCACGTTGGACGCCATCGTATATGTAAGCGCGATATTCTCCAGCAGATAATATAAGCATATCCCGCACAAGCCCGCCAATACAAAAGTCAGCTCCTGCCTTCGCCCCACGCCTTTCATACGGTGCGGGCAAACCAAAAAGAGCGCCGCAAACCCCATGACAAAGCGAAAGAACAGGATTTCCACCGGCTTAAAATCCGTAAGCAGGACTTTGGTGGATATGAATGTCGTTCCCCATATGACGATGGTGAACAGCGCCGCCAGATGCCCGGCTGATCTCCTATTCTCCATGCTGTCCACCATCCCCGTCTTTTTCCGAGAATATTTCGCGGTAAGTACCCGGCGCAAGCCCTATGAACTGGTTGAAATAATTTGTAAAATGGCTCTGGTCTGAAAATCCTGTCCTTATGGCCGCCTCCACGGGCGGCACTCCTTCCGATAACAGCTTTTTTGCCTCATTGATACGGACCGTCTCAAGGTAACGGTATGGCGTGACTCCTTTTTCTTTTGTAAAGGCCCGCAGCAGCGTTGACTTGCTAAGCCCGGCATGGCGGCATATCTGGTCTAAATAAATGCGCTCCGTAAAATGCGCTGTCATGTATTCGCAGGCTTTTTCAATCTCCTGCCTGCATTCCGGGATGCAGCTTTCAAAAGGCTTCCCATAATTCTGGATGAGGTACGAGAGCAGGAACAGCAGGGTTTCCTCTTTCTTAAACTCCCCCGTTCCTTTCATGACCATCTCATGCAGAGGATGCAGGTGGCAGGCTATCTCCTCATCACAGATAACATTTTCTGAAAATCCCGGAAGCTCCCGTTTCCCGGTAACTTCCTCCGCCAGACCGAACATGACCTCCTTTGAAATGTTAAATCCCCGGTAATCAAACGTCCCTTCATCACTTTGTACGCAGGCATGGCTGTCACCCGGATTGAAAAGCACGATGCTGCCTTCCTCTATGGCATACTCCCCGTCCCGGCAGGAAAGCACCCGTTCCCCTTTCTCCACAAACCCTATGACATAATGCTCATGAAAATGGCTCGGAAAAGGCTGCACAATTCCCTCAAAGCGATATGCCTCCATCCTCAATTCATCATCATATACCACAGTCCTTATTTCTTTTTTCATGTGGATTACCTCCGAATTCAATTTTTGAATTTTGTCAAAAGCCATTTTACCTTTTATTTTTTCCTGCGTCTTGTAAAATATCTTCATTTTTCAGATTTATCGGTTTTATTTCGCTTTGGCATTATCCGATAAAAAGAAACGGTTTTATGTGTATTGGAGTGTGTTGCAAGAATATTGCTTTTTTCGATAATATAGTCTGCCTATTCCGCCACTCGCAAATTATAACTTCTCGGAATCTTCAGCCCTTATTTCATGGGGCTTTCAGAACCTATTTTTCAAAAATCACCCACTTTTTCTCAAAAACACTTGACAAACCAGTCAAAAAATGCGGCGCTTCGCGCCCTTGATCAAAAAGTACTTTTTTGATTGGAGGCGATTTTTGATGTTACCTTATAACCCTGGCGGTCATGCCGCCTTTCAGGATACTTTCGTATCCCAGTTCCTTACATTTTACCCGGATCCCTTTGTGCTTCCAAAAAGCACTTGGGATTATATCGTACAGTTCTGGTATCTCGATCTTTCCAAGACGGATTCTATCATGCAGGATTGTTACTCTGTTTTTGGCCCGGAACCACGACTCCCTTCCTGCTTGCTGCGCTCCTACCTGCTTGCTTTGAAACTGAAAGTTACTTCCATCACTGTCTGGTGCCGCATGCTTAAGGAAACTCCCAGGGGGAAGAAGAAAGGTGATAAGACTCCCTGCGATTCTTCCAGCACTGCTTCAAAACTTCTTCCCCTGCTGGAACACTGGCATTTAAAGTCTGAGAATCCCTTTTTCCTCATTTTCCGGCTTTATCAGCAGCAGTTCCTGGACCAGTCCATCCACAGGAGGCTAGTTAATCCACGGCACCTGGCTCTTGCCGGTGACGGCGCCCCTGTCCGTACTGCCGCACAGCAGCGCAAAAAGCGCATCTGCGATTGTAAGGAGAAAGGCTGTTCTTCCTGTAACTGCAAACGTCATTATTCCCAGCCCGACTGTAACTGGGGATGGGACTCCCACCGGGAATGTTATTTCTTCGGCTACCACCTCTACATGTATGTGGCTTCAGATTCCCTCAGCGACCTCCCTGTATTTCCGCTTTTAGAGCGGGCCTCCCGGCATGACATGCTTTCCTTCCTGCATTCCTTTTTCACCATGAAAGCGTATCTTCCGGAATTCCAGATTGAAAAGCTCCTTCTGGATTCTGCACACGACGCTTACCCTGTTTATGAATACTGCAGACGGGAACATATCACACCGTTTATCGACCTCAATCCCGGACATACCGGGCATTTTACCTATAAGGACGATTTCACAATCGATGACGATGGTGTCCCTGTCTGTAAGTTGGGCTTACGTATGCATAAAGATGGATATGAAGCTGCCAAACACCGGGCAAAATACCGCTGCCCAAAGTCAAACCGGAAACGTGGCTGCTTCTGTGAGCACCCTTGTTCACCGGCGAAATATGGAAGAACCGTACACATCTTTACCGATGACAATCCAAGGTTATTTAACATACCGCCAAGAGACTCTAAAGCATGGGAAACGGAATATGACAGAAGAACTTCCGTGGAACGCTCCAACAAGCGCGAGAAAGAGGACTATAAATTAGAAGA
>CAJTOO010000037.1:0-16204 GCA_910577735.1 uncultured Lachnospiraceae bacterium | reverse complement strand
GTACTGCCGCCTCTACGGCATCATGATGCTACAACATCTTGATGCCTGGGAAATGCCATCTGCTGAGGCATTTCAAGAATCATTATTAGGATTGACCGCCTAATAATGATATCTTAAGCGATTCCATAAGATTTTTCAAGGCATAGTACCCGCTATGTTGTCCAATGTTTATGTCCATTTTTCTCAAATTTCTTTTCCTGCGCGATATTCAGTTGTCAATCTTCGGTTGGAATCTCATTCATTGAGATTCCGAGAAGTTATTATTACCCCCGCTTTCCAAGTAATTTCCGTTATCAGGCCTCCCGGCCTGCCTGGGAAAAACCAGACCGCCAGAATTGGAAAAAGGGCCTATGAGCCCTTTTCCTCTTTATCCTTAGTGTAATTCCAGTAACCGGGATATGTTCTCCCCTAATGCCATCTCCGCTGTCCTCTTGTCCGGGCTGACAAATTCAATGAGCTGCCTATATAGATACGGTTCCCCATAAGGGGCATCTGAACTGTACAGGCACATCTCCGGCAACTCGGTCAATGCTATCTTAGTAGCAATGGAAACAAATGCAGCCGAAAGGTCTAAGTACACATTATCATGCTCTTTTGCGAATTTGATCACGTCCATCCAGTTTGAGCCGCCCAAATGCCCGAAGATAATGGGAATGCCAGGATATTTTTCGCATAAGGACATCAGAAGTTTTATCCCCTCCACCGTAACCGGGTGGAAAGTATGTACCCAAACCGGATAAATCCTTGTATCCATCAATGCCTGAAATACAGTGTCCAACTGCCTGATCTGCCGCTCGTTTCCGGGTGTAAACTCTCCGATTCCATACAGAGAATTGGAAGTGATCTGTGTGTCAATCCATTTTTCCGTTTCTTCCAGTTCCATTCCAAAAGGCACAGCGCCGAAGCCTAAAAAGCGGTCAGGATATGCCCTTACTGCCTCTGCCACTTCTGCAATATTCTTTTTCAGGCGACTGATGTTATCCTCCTTAGTGTTGGAACCTGCTAGAATCTTATTCAAAGCCGCCATTTCTTCTTCCAGTTCATTTAATGTGCCTGCTTTCTCCGGGTGCGGTGCCGTGCAGAATAATACCGTCTTATCCACCCCCGCCGCATCCATTTTTTCCAACTGCATTTTTATGGGGAACATGATATGTTCATGGCTGTCTATCACCATTTTCAGAACCTCCTTGACAATTTTGGTATATTGACGTTAGCATTAAGGAAAGCTAAAATCAAGTACGCACTTTTTTGAAATAAGGTTTCCTTTTTGAAACCGTGCGTGGAAAGGGGCAATACATAATGGCAAAGGTGCAAGCAGTGGATGAACAATGCCCGGTTGAACTTGGGCTGAATATCCTTAGCGGAAAATGGAAACTGAAAATATTATGGCATCTCTCCAAAGGCACAATCCGTTTTAATGAGCTGCAGCGGCTCCTTGGCAGCATCACCACCAAGACACTGACAGAACAGCTCCGGGAACTGGAGGAACAGCGAATCATCCTTAGAACTGTTTTCCCCGAAGTCCCTCCAAGGGTTGAATATTCATTAAGCGAAATAGGCAATACCCTGAAACCAATCTTAGGCGGGCTGTGTGAATGGGGAAAGACATATCAGGAATATCAGCGGCAAGGAAAACATGTGGAGAAAGGCTTAAACTTCATACCCATGATTTTTCATAGCTGTCCTCATTGCTGAATGGCTTCTTCTGCTTCGCCGTTTATTTCAATCAAGTAAATTTCACAAGGCGATAATCTCATATTTTCAGTGGATAAGCTATTTGCAAGTTCAACGGACTTGTCTATGAGCATTTCTTTGATATTGCTGCCCACAATTTCTGTTTCGCTTAGACCATTCAAGTAATTCTGCATTTCTTCTTTATAGGTCAGCAACACCTTATCTCTCTCTGCTACCGATACAAGTTTCGGATTGTCGATGGAGTAAGCGACATTAGACTCAACAAAACAGTTAAATTCATATACGGGTTCCCCAGCCTCGTCCAAATAGTCACAAAGCCTACTCTGTTTTGACATTGGTACAAAGAGAGTAAATTCTTCTCCCATATGCTCACAGTATAATTCATGGGAGGAAAAGGTTATTGTGGTTGTGAAAAATTCATAGTTTTCGTCATCGGGAGACATGGTGTTTGTCACGTCAGCTATATCTGCAAGGAACACTGCCAATTCATCAGGTGTCGAAGCAAGCGCAGCATTGAAATCGGCTACGCTCTGCTGCCCGTAGTCCTCAGTTTTGTATGCCATCAGCTTTTCATATGCAGCAGACGCATTAGAGGGAATGGTCGGGCTGAAAGCCCCATTTGTTGACAGTGCCGTTTGGATAATGGCAGGTTCGCTACTTTGCACGGTAGCATTGTTTTGTTCGGACGAATGATTCCGTCCTGCGCACCCTGTCAGCGAACTTACTGTTATGAGGGCGGCAAAGATAATTGGTAAACATTTTTTCATAGTAAAATCTCCTTTCTGTTACCCTTTTCCGGGTACAATGAAAGAATACCGTCCTTCGGGTCAAGCTGGCCCGAAGTGAAGTTCTTCGCCCCCTGGTGCTTGATGGCCTCAAGCTGCATTTTTAATGCCTTGGCCCGCTCGCTGGGGAGGATGTTCTCACGCTGGTTGGTGTTGTCCTCCACCATCTGCGTGATGGCCTGCTCGTCCGTCAGGTTGCGGATGATGCACGGCATGTCCGCGTAGCCTGCAAGCTCGCTGGCCTTCTGGCGGCGGTGGCCGAGACGATCTCATAGCCGCCGTCCTCCCGTGGCCGGACGATGGCCGGCTGGGTCACGCCCTTGTCCTTCACACTGGAGACCATCGCCTTCATTTCTTCGTCATTGCGGACCTGGAAGGGATGGTCCTTGAAGGCGTGGAGCTCGGACAGCTTCAGGTAGACGATCTGTTCGTCACCGCGCCGGATCTTTGTCCGGACCGTCTGCGCCAGTCAGGTTTTTCAATTTTTCTTTGGCCATTCGCAATACCTCCTTCTTGGTTTTCTGGCATGAAAAAAGGGCTTGACCTCTCTTGTCAAGCCCCGGTAGTTGGGTTGCCTCCTTTCCCTGCGCCCATGAAAAAACCGCCCTTCGTTGTGAAAGAGCGGTTTTTCAGTAGGTTGGCAGTCCATTATTTTGTTTTTTTATATGTATCCCTTTGTACACTGTTGCAAAAGTCAGTTATTATCACGGAAACTCGGATACTATCAGGCAAAACCCATATACAAACATGGAAACTGCCTGTATTATCACGGAAACAGGATGGGAGTTTTCGTGATAATATAAGGGTTTCTGTGATAGTGTAAAGAGTTTTCGTGTTTATATATGAGTAAAGCGATAAAAATTAAATGGAATATAGATGAGATGAGGAAAGGGCTGTTCAAGGGCTCTTTTTTGCTTTCCATTTCCGAAAAATAGTCGTTTCGTGCCATTGGGTGAAAAACAGAAAATTTCTATGGTATAATTCAGTGGGTGATTTTACTTTAGCAGGAGCGGTATTCTTCTGAAGTAATAGGAAAGGACGGAAGCTGAAAGTGGCTTGTGTGGCTTATCAGAAAAGCACGGTAAATCTGAAATCCTATATGCTGTGCCAGTGGAGCCTTGTGGGGGGATGACTGGCACGTTCAGGGAGATGGAGTAACTGTATATCTGATGCATAGTTCTATATCGATGATTTGTTGTTTTCAAGGATAAATTGATTTAAAGAAATTTCCATGCTATACTGTCCTGCGAAAAGATAACTGAGGGAGGTGGGAAATATGCTCTGCCATTTGGTGATTGACTTAAACAAAGGACTCTGTACAAAGTCTGATGACTGGACGAAATTTGTACAGAGGTAATATCTATCGTCCACATTGGATTTTGTACTTTTTATTCTGAAAAATAAAGAATAGAATGGAGAAAATTCAATGGAAGAAAAATCATTTAAGAAATATATCATTTTGTGGTTAAGCCAGAGCGTATCGGGACTTGGGAGTTCCATGACCGGGTTTGCGCTCGTTTTATGGGCGTATGGACAGAGCCATTCTGCAATGTCCGTTTCGCTGATGTCCTTTTGCAATTATGTGCCGTATGTTTTTTTAAGCCTGTTTGTCGGCAGTTTTATAGACAGGCATAAGAAGAAAATAATCATGCTGGTCTCGGACAGCATTGCGGCGGCTGGTTCGCTGGCAGTATTGGTGTTTCTGTTTGCAGGATGTCTGGAGGTCTGGAATATCTATGCCATAAATGCGGTGATTGGTATAACGAATGCCTTTCAGCAGCCTGCGTCCGCGGTGGCAACGGGAAGACTTGTACCAAAGGAGAAGATTTCAAATGTCAGTGGGATGAATTCTTTTTCCAATAACCTTATTGTTGTATTCAGCCCTATGCTGGCGGCATTCCTGTTTGTGGCAGGCGGACTTCCTCTTATCCTGCTGATAGATCTGGCGAGCTTTGGCTTTGCATTTTGCGTATTGCTGTTCTTTATCACTATCCCGGAACAGGAGCAGGAAAAGAAGTACAGCTCTCCATTTGCCGGAATAGCAGAAGGATTTGATTTTCTGAAAAAGGAAAAAGGCATATTTTATATCATGGTTACAATGGCACTGATCAATTTCTGTTCAAGGCTGACCTATGAGAATATTTTATCGCCAATGATCCTGGCAAGAAGCTCCGGGAACAGTATCGTGCTTGGAACTGTAAATGCCTGCATGGGGATAGGCGGGATTGCCGGGGGTATTATTGTTTCCGTAAAGAAAGAAAGCCGCCATAAGGCTGTGGCAATTTATGTTTCGGCGGCATTGTCATTTCTGTTTGGTGACCTGATGATGGCAGCCAGTCAAAATGTATTCTGGTGGTCAGTGGCTGCGGTCGCTGCCAGTCTGCCGATTCCTTTTATAGAGGCATCCCAGAATACGATACTGTACCGTAAGATTCCCGCCGCTATGCAGGGGAGGGTATTTGCGGTCAGGAATGCTATCCAGTACAGCACGATTCCGGTTGGGATTATCCTGGGAGGTTATCTGGCAGATTATGTGTTTGAGCCTTTTATGGTTTCCGGGAACAGGCTGGCGGAAATGCTGGAAATAATAGTAGGGGATAGTGCCGGAAGCGGCATGGCGGCAATGTTCCTGTGTACCGGGATATGCGGCTTTACAGTGAGCATGGCATCCTGTTTCAACCGGGAAATAAAGTCATTAGACTGATTGGCTAATATGGAGGGGCGGGGTATCTTGCCCCTTTGGTATTTACACGTTCAATCTCATTTCTGTAAAACTCAATTTTTTCATCCAGTTTTATCTTATGCTCCTGCAGCCGTGCAATCTGCTCACTGAGTGCCTGCCGGTGCTGCACCAGCATTTCCATCCTATCAGAAAGGGTGGGATTACCTGTTGCCCGGAGTTCGGCATAGTGTTTGATTTCCTTGATAGGCATCCCTGTATCTTTCAGTCGTTTGATGAATTCAATCCATGTAAGGTCTTTATCGGAATAACAGCGGCGGTTGCCGGAATTGCGCTTCGGGGCAATCAGCCCTTCCTGTTCATAGTAGCGCAGGGTATGGATGCCAAGCCCCGCCAGCTTTGAAAATTCCCCGATGGGATATTCCATAAAAAATCACTCCAATCCTCTTGACATAGAGTTCACTCTACATTGTATGGTTGGATTATACCAAATCGAAGGAGGATTATCAAATGGTTCAGAAAAAAGGAAAATATACAGTCATCACCGGGGCAAGCTCCGGCATTGGGTATGAAACGGCAAAGGCATTTGCAGGGCGGGGAAAAAATCTGATCATAGCAGCAAGGCGCAAGGATAATCTGGAGATGCTGAAAAAGGAGATATTGGAGGAACGTCCGGACGTGGATGTTGTTATCCGAAGTACGGATTTATCTGTGTCGGAAAACGTATACCAGCTTTATGAGGGCTTGAGGGACTATGAGATTGAGACATGGGTGAATAATGCGGGTTTTGGAAATTATGACAGCGTAGCAGATCAGGACTTGGATAAAATCAGTATGATGTTGAATCTGAACATAGAGGCTCTGACAATTCTGTCCTCACTGTATGTCCGTGATTACAAAGATGTAGAAGGAACACAGCTTATCAACATATCATCGGCTGGTGGGTATACCATTGTGCCTACGGCTGTAACATACTGTGCGGCAAAGTTTTATGTCAGCACATTTACGGAAGGGCTGGCATGGGAACTGAAAGAGACAGGCGCAAAGATGAAGGCAAAGGTACTGGCACCCGCGGCGACAAAGACAGAATTCGGAATGGTAGCAAACAATGTTAGGGAATACGATTATGACAAGTCTTTCGGAACATACCATACGGGCAAACAGATGGCTGGGTTCCTGCTTGAATTGTACGACAGCGAAAATGTGGTGGGGATGGTAGACAGGGAAACTTTCAGTTT
Source organism: uncultured Lachnospiraceae bacterium (assembly GCA_910577735.1). Taxonomy (GTDB): domain Bacteria; phylum Bacillota; class Clostridia; order Lachnospirales; family Lachnospiraceae; genus UBA3282. The sequence goes on along the minus strand of CAJTOO010000037.1, from coordinate 9,806 downwards.
CCGGCTGGCTGAGCCATTGTTCCCATATGCGGCGGTCTGCTTTTTTCCCAGGCAGGCCGGGCGGACTGATAACGGAAATTATTTGGAAAGCGGGGGAATCAGTAGAGGTAATATGCTTACATGACAGACCTTATGGGGCATCAGCCCCTATATCGGACGAATGGCGAAAAACTTTAGACTTATTTTGGAATTGCAATCGACCTGAATTGCAATCACCAAAAAGAATATATAACAAATTATACCAGAAAATATACAAATTATCCCATACCCACCAAAGCAAAAATCTTATTCTGCTATAATAGCGATAGAGGCTCTGTGCTGAGACAGAGGGATTATTTCAGACGAAAGGTGAGGAAAAATGGTTTTACAAAAAAGAATGGCGCTTTTAATATTTGCCCTTTCAGGAATACTTTGCCTTGGGGGATGTGGAAGGAAAGAAAATGAAAAAATTACTTCCATAGAACAGCTCAACAATCCGGCCTATACGATTGGTGTTCCGGAAGGCGGGGCAGGTATGTATATGGCGGAAAAATATTTGCCGGAGGCGGAGCATAAAACATTTTCCGGCAACACTTCGGGGTATCTTGCCATTTCCCAGGGAAAAGTGGACGGGTTTGTTTATGACCGGGTAATGATGGAATTTGCTATTGCCAGCGGTCTTGAGGATGTGGAGATTTTAGAGGAAAACCTGGGAGAAAGTATGGATGTGGCTGTGGGGATTTCACCCAAAAGCCAAGTTGACAATTTAAAGGATAAAGTGAACCAGTTTCTGTCGGAAGCAAGAGCCGAGGGGACGCTGGATGATATGTATGACCGCTGGGTAAGCAGGGCGGAGGGAACCATGCCGGAAATACAGGCGCCACAGATGCCGGATTGTAAGCTTAAGGTGGGAACCACAGGGATGGTTCAGCCTTTCAGCTACTATGAGGGAACGACTCTTACCGGATATGATGTGGAGCTGATTTACCGTTTTGGAGCGTGGCTGAATGCGGAAGTGGAAATTAAGATTTACGACTATGACGGAATCATTGCCGCAGCGCAGGCCGGCGATATTGACTGTATTATGGCAAATTTAAATGCCACCGAGGAAAGGCGCAAGCAAATCGAATTTTCCGATTGCGTTTATCCTTCGGTGACTGCCGTTATGGTAAGGTCGGATCAGAAAGACAGCACAGAGAAAAAATACGGGACACTTTCGGATTTTGCCGGAGCAAGGTTTGCCTCATTAAGCGGAGGGGTTTACGATAAACTTTTACAGGAAGTAATTGCGGATGCGGAAGACTTTTCCTACTACAATTCTGTTCCCGATATTGTTGCGGCTCTTAAGGCAGACCGTGTGGATGCGGGGGTGTTGGATGAACCGCTGGCACAGCTTGCGGCAGCAAAAAATGAAGGTTTGAAAATTTTTGAAGAACCTGTCGTGCGAGATAAATATGGATATGCTTTTCCCAAGGGAAGTCCTCTGCGGGAACAGTTTAATGAACTTATTGCAAAGTTTAAAGAGGACGGAACAATCGCATCCTTAAAGGAAAAATGGCTTGGGGCGGATGAGAGCATAAAGGTATTAATAGAGCAGGACTGGCCGGGAGATAAGGGAACGATCCGGTACTACTATGATGGCGCCCATGAGCCTATGACTTATCTTGGAAGCAGCGGCGAACCTTTAGGGCTTGAGATAGATCTGCTGCTTATGATTGCACGTGAACTGGATAGGAAGGTGGAGATGACAACATGTGAATTTGCTTCGCTGATAACCGCCCTTGAAAGCGGGAAGGCGGATGTGGTCAGCGGAAGCCTTTCCATCACGGAAGAAAGAGCGAAGCGGGTAGACTTTGCAGATACTCATTATGACTCAGCTATGGTACTTCTGGTGCGTGATTCGGATGGGGCAGTGCAGGAAAAAGGTTTCTGGGCAAATCTTGAGGACAGCTTCCAAAGCACTTTTGTAGTGGAGGGGCGCTGGCGGCTGATTTTGCAGGGGCTTGGCGTCACCATACTGATTTCTGTCTTTTCAGGATTTTTTGGTCTGTGTCTTGGCTTTGGGATATGTATGCTGCGCCGGATCAGTTGTAAGCCAACTCAGTGGTTGGGGGCGGTCTTTGTTCGTGTGATTCAGGGAACCCCTATTGTAGTCTTTCTGATGATTTTATACTACGGAATTTTTGGTTCGGTGGATATATCTGAAATTGTGGTTGCAGTTATTGGATTTTCCATTAATTTTGCGGCCTATTCATCAGAGATGATGCGGACAGGAATAGAAACTGTGGATAAGGGGCAAAGCGAGGCAGCACTTGCTATGGGCTATACGAAAGGTCAGACATTTTTTAAGATTGTATTGCCCCAAGCGGCCAGAAATTTTATTCCTGTGTTGAAAGGCGAATTTATTTCCATGGTAAAGATGACTTCAGTAGTAGGATATATTGCTGTACAGGATCTGACCAAAGTATCTGACATTATACGCTCACGTACCATGGAGGCGTTCTTTCCACTGATAATGACAGCAGTAATTTATTTTTTTATTGCCAATATGATGACGGCAGTTCTCTCATTTGCAGAGAGGAAAGTTGCACCAAAGCGAAATAAGCACAGCTTAAAGGGGGTGTGCATGTGATGACAGAAAAACATGAAACCCAGGACGTTTGTGCCGGGGGAAGTATGAACACGAGTATAATATCTATCCGACATCTGTGTAAGGAATATTTGAACGTAACCCCTTTGAAGGATGTAAGCGTGGAGATTAAAAAAGGAGAGGTGATTTCCATTATAGGCCCGTCAGGCACAGGAAAGTCAACCCTGCTTCGATGTATTAATCTTCTGGAGATACCTACAAAAGGCGAGATTGTGGTAGACGGTGTGGTAACGACAGACAAGAAATGTAAGGTAAATCTGGTGAGGCAGAAGATGGGAATGGTATTTCAGTCCTTTAATCTGTTTGCACACAAGACCATTATAGAAAATATCATGATGGGGCAGGTCGATCTTCTTGGCAGAAGCCGGCAGGAGGCCTATGATAGAGGGATGGAACTGCTGCGTAACATAGGGCTTGCAGACAAGGCTTTTTCTTATCCGGATGAACTTTCGGGTGGACAGAAGCAGCGTGCGGCTATTGCAAGGACAGTGGCCATGGAGCCGGAAATTATTCTTTTTGATGAGCCGACTTCCGCCCTAGATCCCACTATGGTGGGGGAAGTTCTTTCGGTTATCCGCAGGCTGGCAGGGCAGGGAATGACCATGATAATCGTGACGCATGAAATGAAGTTTGCACGGGATGTATCCACCAGGATATTTTATATGGATCAGGGCGAAATCTATGAGGACGGAACGCCGGAACAGATTTTTGAGCATCCAAAGAGGGAAAGAACCCGGATATTTATCCGGCAGCTTAAGGTGCTCCATGTGGAAAAAATCTCACGTGACTTTGATTTTCCGGCCTTTATGACATGTCTTGAGGAGTTCGGACGTAAGCAGCAGTTTTCACAGAGAAAGATTTATGCCATGCAGCTTGTTGTGGAGGAAGTGCTGATGCAAAAACTTCTGCCTGCGGCAGGGGAAGCGGAGGAAAGGAATATTTCTCTGGATGTGGAATACAGCGAGAGGGAAGATCTGGCGCAGATGCGGTTTTCCTATAATGGGTATTCCTTTCATCCTTTTGGGGACGAAGAAGATTTGTCCGACAGGATAATAAAAGGAATGTCCAAAGAGATGGAGCATAAGTTTGTGGATGGAACGAATCAATTCATTATAAGTATATAGATTAAAAAAGAGGTTGAAATTAAAAAATATTAAATTGGAAATAAAAGAAAAACTATGGAAGAGATGAAATTAAATAATGAAAATATTGCGCAGGCAAGCAGTCTTGCAGAAAAGACGCTTGGAGAATGGGACGTTGATGCCAGAAATATTATCCAAATCCGGCTTGCAGTGGAGGAAACGCTGTTAAAGTACCAGGAAGCTTTCGGTGTGGAGGCAGTATTTGCACAAAAATATAGCAAACGTCTTAATCGCATCCGTCTGGAACTTTTCCTGCCCGGAGAAAGGGTCGATCCTTTTGATACAGGGGAGGAAGAACAGAGCCAGATACTGCGGGGACTGCTTGCCAATATGGGGGTTGCACCCGCGTGGCAGTACAAAAATGGAGAGAATCTTATTATATTTTATCCCAAAAAGAAGAAACGCTCTCAGATGGCTTCGCTGGCACTGTCCGTAATACTGGCTTTTTTGTGCGCTGGTGTGTGTAGTTTCCTGCCAGAGAGTTTCAGGACTTTTCTTGCAAATGAGATTATCAGCCCGGTATTTAACCGCTTTATGGGATTTTTATCAGCCATTGCAGGTCCTATGGTGTTTCTTTCAGTTGTATGGGGAATATACAGCATTGGGGATACGGCAACGATGGGCAGAATCGGAAAGAGGATGATTGGACGATTTATGCTGATGACGATTCTTCTGACACTGTCCGTATGTGTGGTGGTCATGCCGTTTTTTTCTCTTAAAACCGGAGACGGGGGGAAGTTTGATTTTTCTGAATTGTTTCAAATGGTTCTGGATATTGTACCAGGCAACTTCTTTACGCCTTTTACAGAAGGGAATCCTATGCAGATTATTTTTGTGGCAGTTTTAATCGGAATCGCAATGCTGATTCTGGGAAACAAAGCTACCATTGCCGCGGCCTTTGTGGAACAGTCCAATTATATGATACAGCTTATTATGGAGGCAGTCAGTTCTTTTGTTCCCGTGTTTGTGTTCGGCAGTATTTTAAGTATGATACTGGGTAACAATTTTTCGGTAATTCTTTCTGCCTATAAGGTGGTTCTGGTAATGCTTATGGGAGATGCTGTTCTTCTGGCAGTGTATCTTGTGCTAGTATGCACAAGGAGGAAGGTGCAGCTCCGGGTATTGCTGAAAAAGATGATGCCCACTTTTCTGATTGCATTAACCACGGCATCTTCTTCTGCAGCATTTGGGGTGAATATGGAGTGCTGTGAAAAAGATCTTGGAATTGACAGAAGGATAGTTAATTTTGGTATCCCTTTAGGGCAGGTTATCTTTATGCCGGGGGTTTCCATTATGTTTCTGGCGGTGGGATTTTGTATGGCTGAAATCTATGGCGTGACGGTTTCACCGGTGTGGCTGGCTACGGCCTGTCTCATTACCATTGTGCTTGCGGTTGCAGCGCCTCCTATTCCCGGCGGTGCGCTGACTTGTTATACGATTTTGTTTATCCAGCTTAAGATTCCCATGGAGGCTGTAGCGGTCACGATTGCCCTCAATGTAATACTGGAATTTATTACTACAGCGGTGAACTTGTTCTGTCTGCAGGCGGAACTTGTGGAACTGGCTGCCGGTCTTGATATGTTGGATGTGAGAAAACTGAGAGAAAAGAAATAAAAGACAAGATTAAACAGTACCGCATGAACGGATTTAATCTTTTAGGAGTTTGAAATGAAGGATTATACCCTGACAAATCGTGATATAGATGTGGCGTGTCATGAAGTAGAGACATTTTGTGAACGCGCCAATGGGGAAAAAAGGGACATTCTCCGTACACGACTGGCTGTGGAAGAGATATTGCTGAAATATCAGGAAACTATTGGCACAAAGGGGACTTTTCAATTTCAGTGCAGAAAGCGGATAAACCGTCTGTATGCCAGTTTTTCTATTCCGGGAGAAAGAAACGATGTGGTGCATACGGATGGCGGCGAAGAGAGCACTATCATGAAAGGCATCCTTTCAGGTATGGGAGAAATTCCCACATGGCAGTTCAAAAACGGAGTCAATTACCTTACCTTTACATTAAAAAAGAAAAAATTATCTCCTGCAGTATCGCTGCTGGCAGCAGTGATACTGGCCTTTTTTGCGGTATGGTAAGCAGTTTTCTACCGGAAAAAACTGTTAATTTTCTTTCAGAGGAAATGATTACCCCTGTTTTTGACACATTTATGGGGCTGTTGAGTGCTGTTGCAGGGCCTCTGATATTTTTGTCGGTGGCAGGCGGTATTTATAATATTGGGGATATTACAACGCTGGGAAAAGTCGGAAAGCGGATGATCAGCAGGTTTTTATGGATGACGCTGATTTTTACGACAGTATTCGGTATTGCCATCCTGCCTTTATTTCCTCTTGCAGGCAGCGGCAGCAGTTCCTTTCGGCTTTCAGAACTTCTGGAAATGGTTCTTGGAATTGTACCGGACAATTTTTTTACGCCTTTTTTGGAGGGAAATCCTTTACAGATTATTTTTCTTGCTGTCCTTGCAGGGATGGCAATGCTGATTCTAGGGAACAGGGCTGCGATTGTTTCGCTATTTTTAGAACAGGCAAATGCCATTATATTACTAATCATGGAAAATATCAGTGCTTTTGTCCCCGTTTTCATTTTTGGCAGTCTTTTCAATATGATTCTTGGCAAAAACTTTTCTGTATTGCTGAAAGCCTATAAAGTACTGCCGGTTATGCTGCTTGGGGATGTCTTTCTTATGGCAGTTTATACAGGTCTTGTATGCATTCGTAAAAAAGTTTCTATGGCAGTCTTCCTGAAAAAAGTTTTTCCAGTTTTTATGATCGGTTTGATAACAGCTTCTTCTGCCGCCGCATTTTTGGAGAATAGGAAAGTGTGCGAGGAAAAACTGGGGATTGATAAAAAAATTGTAAATATCGGGGTTCCTCTTGGTCAGGTGGTATTCATGCCGGGATTTTTTATTTTATATTTTGTAATGGGAATTTGTATGGCGGAGATTTATGGTGTGAAGATATCCCCGGTATGGCTGATTACAGCGCTGATCATTGCGGTAGTGCTGGCTGTGGCTACACCGCCCATTCCCGGAGGCGCTCTTGCCTGCTATACGATTCTGCTTTTACAGCTTGAAATCCCTGCCCAGGCCATTATGATTGCAGTTGCTATAAATGTGATACTGGATTTTTTTGCTACAGCAGTAGATTTGTTTTGTCTGGAGGCAGAGTTGGTAGAACTGGCGGGGGACCTTGAGATGCTGGATGTGGGGAAAATACGGAAAACATTTTAAAATTATTGTAATAAACCAGATAGAATGATATAAATGACAAAAGCAGAGTTCTGCCGACTGCCGCTTGACGATATCGACATAAAAAACAGACAGAAGTAGAATGACTTGAAAGGGCAGAAATGGAAAATTGAGAAATCGCTGGAACGATAATTGCGGAGGAGATATTATGCTCGAAAATATACCATCTTAATCAATTATGACGGAATTACTTGGACAATCCTTGTTTGAAGTTTGGCAGGCGTTATGTTTGGCTATTGACGAAAAATACGATATGGATTGGTTATGGAATGCTGGTGGTAAGAATTGGACTTACGAGTATAAATATCGCAGAGGGGGAAAAACCCTTTGCAGCTTATACGCAAAAAGTAGTTGTGTTGGTTTCATGATTATTTTTGGGAAAGATGAGAGAGCTAAATTTGAAGCAATACGGGGTACTCTTTCTGACGTTGTTTGCAGACAATATGATGAGGCAAAAACCTATCATGACGGAAAATGGGTTATGTTTGAACCGACCAATACGGCTAATTTTGATGATTACATGAAATTCCTGAACTCTCCTTATTTTTCAAGGCTTTTCAAGCCTCATACAGTGAATTGTTATGTACTTTCCCTTGTTTTTGCCCTTATAGGCAGTTTACAAGGGCAGATTTCAGTTGTATAATAATCGAGAATATGAAATAGGTTGTTTTCTAGCTAGAATTTGCATATAATATAAGTGAAAGTGAGGTGTATATAAAATGACAATAGATACAAACACCATGATTTCAATTACAGAAGCGAATCAAAATTTTTCAAAAGTAGCTAAAGTAGTTGACGAACATGGAACAGCGGTTATTCTGAAAAATAATGTGCCTAGATATCTGGTTATTGATTTCAGTAAAGCGGAAAAAGAAAAAGTTGCCAGTAATGAGGATGTATTTGCAATATCTGAACGATTAATAAAACAGAATATGGAAGCATATGGGGTTCTTGCCAAATGATTATTTTAAGCAAGGAGCAAGTACTAAAACTTCATACAAGTTTAATCAAAACCACTGGAGGAAGTGACGGTATTCGTGATGAGGGAATGCTGGATTTGGCGTTAAATAATCCGTTTCAGTCATTTGGCGGAAAAGAGCTTTATTCAAGCATTCAGGCAAAGGCGGCACGGCTTTGTTTTGGATTGGTAAGAAATCATGCAATGCTGGACGGAAACAAAAGACTTGGTACGCATGTTATGTTAGTTTTTCTTGCATTGAATGGATAACATTACAGCTAAAAGGAGTTAAGTGATGTAATTCTTGCACTGGCATCCGGTAACATTGGCGAAAAGGAAATCTTACAATGGATTATTGAACATCAACAATAAGTCTTTGGCATTTGAGAGCGAAATACACCCATTGCACAAACTGTGTTTATGCAATGGGTATTTTGTCTTGTAGGAAAGCAAGTATGCAGCATTGACAGATTTACCTAGTGCAATGCCTGATGAAATTTTTAGGCGGGATATCGCAGAACTTTTGAGCTACTTTGATTATTATGTTTCATCTTCTGTTGCGGGACATAGGAAACCTAACTATAAAGGCTTGCAAATGTTCCCCTCATTTTTGCCCTTATCAGGGTTCGTAATGCCTTGTGGGAAGATATAATACAAGGGCAGGGCAGGCATCCCCGACGTTCCGGCAGATTGAAGAATAGGGGAGCAGCGAGAGGAGGTGAAGGTCGGTATGGAATTTTACGGGGGAACATGGATAAAATGTCTTTGCATGGAGAAATAAACTGCTCGGACTTATAGAGAGAGCAGGGGCGGCTCTGACTGACAGAGGAGCCGTAATATTAAAAATAATGGAGTCTAAAGGAAATGAACATTAATGGAATAGGAGCGGCAGGGTATCTTGCCATGTATGGAATGAGAGAAACAGAAGGGCACGTGGCGGATAAGAACTTTGCTGACGAGATAAGCAAAGCAGCGGAAAGGCTGGAAACGGAAGATTCGGATTCTGGCTGCGGAAATTCTTTGTAGAGCATGGGTTTGAAATTGGCAGCAGATGACCATATCAATTATCAAGTGGAAAAATAAGTTATAAAAAATTCATAAAAGATTTGTTGCAACAGTGTACAAAGGGATACATATAAAAAAACAAAATAATGGACTGCCAACCTACTGAAAAACCGCTCTTTCACAACGAAGGGCGGTTTTTTCATGGGCGCAGGGAAAGGAGACAACCCAACTACCGGGGCTTGACAAGAGAGGTCAAGCTCTTTTTTCATGCCAGAAAACCAAGAAGGAGGTATTGCGAATGGCCGATGAAAAATCGAAAAACCTGACTGGCTCAGACGGTCCGGACAAAGATCCGGCGCAGCCCGAGGCGGGCGGCTCCCCCGCTCCGGGGAAGGCGCAGAAAGCGCCCGAAGCCGCCAAAGGGACGAAAGAGGCAGCCCCAAAGCAGAAGGAGGAAAAGGGGACGGAACCGCCGAAGCGGAAGGGCCGCCCTCCCAAAGAGGCAAAGGACAAGGCGGTTCCCACGAAGAAGGAGCCTGCGGCAAAGAAGGAAAAGGCGGGACAGAAAACAGCCGCGGCCGCGAAAAAGGAGAAATCCCCACCGGCTGGAAAGGAAGCCAGGGCAGAGAAAACGTCCCAGCCCCAGGAACCGGCAAAGACACCGCCGGGAGCGGACGGGCAGGCGCCACAGCCAAAATCCCCCGTACAGGCCGGACCGGCACAGCCCCAGGAGGCGCCCCGGCGCGGTGACGAGCAGATCGTCTACCTGAAGCTGTCCGAGCTCCACGCCTTCAAGGACCATCCCTTCC
>CAJTOO010000036.1 GCA_910577735.1 uncultured Lachnospiraceae bacterium | reverse complement strand
CATTTAATTTGACGAATATAAGAAAGATCTGGAGCACCTAGGGTGCTGGATAACAGCTGTCCGTGGAGGGCGGGCGAGAAGAAATTTTCACAAATTCCCACCTATTCGGGCTTGCGGCACTAAAGGTATTGAGGGAAGCCAGCACAGAGGAAACCGCCATTTTTTAAGAGCACGCCTTTTGCGGCTTGCGCCGCTTGAAAAAATCCACCCACGAAAGGAGGTTCACAGCCATGAGAAAATACAACACGCCCCACCGCCGCCGGGTTATCAAGACACGCTTGACCGAGGAAGAATACGCCGAGTTTTCCGAGCGCGTTTCCCTCTGCAAAATGAGCCAGTCTGAATATATCCGGCAAGCCCTTATCAAGTCAAGCATACGCCCGGTTATCACCGTTTCCCCGGTCAATGATGAATTACTCTCTGCCGTTGGGAAGCTAACCGCCGAGTATGGAAAAATCGGCGGCAACTTGAATCAGATTGCCCGCTGTCTGAACGAGTACGGCGCACCTTATAACGCCCTCTCCCAAGAGGTACGAGCTGCCATATCCGAACTTGCCGCCTTGAAGTTTGAAGTCTTGCAGAAAGTAGGTGAAGCCGTTGGCAACGTTCAAACATATCAGCTCTAAAAATGCCGACTATGGAGCTGCCGAGCAGTACCTAACCTTTGAGCATGACGAGTTTACCATGAAGCCCACACTGGACGGAAACAGGCAGATAATTCCGAGGACAGGCTATCTCATTTCCTCTCTGAATTGCGGCGGGGAAGATTTCGCCATAGCGTGTATGCGCTCCAATCTAAAATACGGCAAGAACCAAAAGCGGGAGGACGTGAAAAGCCACCACTATATTATTTCCTTTGACCCCCGTGACGCACAGGACAACGGTTTGACCGTAGACCGGGCGCAACAGTTGGGCGAGCAGTTTTGCAAGGCGCATTTCCCCGGACACCAAGCCCTTGTATGCACCCACCCGGACGGGCATAACCACAGCGGCAACATTCATGTGCATATCGTCATAAACAGCTTGCGGATTGCCGAAGTGCCGCTATTGCCCTACATGGAAAGACCAGCGGACACAAGGGAGGGCTGCAAGCACCGCTGTACGGACGCAGCTATGGAGTATTTCAAAGCGGAAGTCATGATAAGGACTTAACTCCAGTTCCCCAACGATGGTGCCGTCCTCCAGATACAGGATGCGGTTTCCGCGCAGGGCGGCCTCCCTGTCATGGGTCACCAGCAGAATGGACTGCCCCTTAGCATAAAGCGATGTCAGAAGATCCAGAACTTCTTCTGTATTTGCCTTGTTCAAAGCTCCCGTCGGTTCGTCCGCAAACAAGATCCTGGGGGCTGCAATAACAGCCCTTGCCACAGCCGCCCGCTGCGCCTCCCCGCCGGAAACCTGTGCAGGCAGTCTGTCTTTCGCCTTTTCCAGACCCATTTGACGGATTAAGACATCCGTTTTCTCCCATATCTCCTTTTCAGACATGGAACCACAAATCAAACCTGCCATGCGTATATTTTCTTCTAACGTCAGACTGCTGACTAAATGAGATCGTTGGAACACAAACCCAAAATCCTCCGCCCTAAGACGGGTCAGCTCCTTCTCCGACCCATGTGCAATATCAATCATTTCATCGGAGGACGATTTTCCCTTATAAAAAAGCTGTCCCCCGCTTAACCGGTCCATTCCGCTGACTGCATAAAGAAAGGTGGACTTGCCGGAACCAGAGGAACCCATGATGACCGCAAAGTCGCCCCTGTATAGTTCCAGACTGATTCCGTGCAAAACGGCTGTTTCCCCATAATTTTTTACCATATTTGTTCCCTGAAAAATTATCTCTCTCATCTTTCTACTGTCTCGCTTTCAAGTTTAGCAATCATATAGTCCAGACAGGCAAGCTGCTCTTTCCCCTTTTTCAATTCTTCACTTTTTTCCCTTCGAAAACGGCAGATCAGCCCGCACTGCCCCTGTATGTTGCCTGTCTCCTGATAACGCCGGTACTGCTCCAGTATCGCAGGATCCGCGCCTTCTTCTGTTAATCTCTGATAAATCGTTGTTTTTTCCTGCATACCTAATCTCCCCTGCGTGAAACTGAGTACTTCTTGGCAAAACGCCCTCTGGCGTGAACTTTAGAAGTACTTCCCACACTAGCCCCATGCCGTCTCCCGGCAGCACAAATCATTTACGGGAAGAACGCCGCTTTTGGCGTTCTTCTGGGTGAAACTTAGAAGTTCTTGGCGAAACGCTCTCTGGCGTGAGCTTTAGAACTTCTTTTCACCCTGCTCTTGTAAAATAACAAAAAGCTATATAAAATATATTTAAATAGATTTTACGAATAAAAGGAGTATCCCCTATGATCGAAACCCGCCTGCTACAGTATTTTCTCGCCGTTGCCGAGGAACAGAGCATTACAAAAGCCGCTGAATATCTTCATATTTCCCAGCCCACACTGTCCAAACAGATGATGGACTTAGAGGAGAATCTGGGGAAGCAGCTCCTAGTCCGCGGCAGGAAAAAAGTTACTCTGACGGAAGAAGGCACCTTTCTGCGGGGCCGCGCCCAGGAGATTATTTCTTTGATGGACAAGACGGAAAGTGCCTTCCGTGAAAACGAACAGGATATTTCCGGTGATGTCTATATCGGCTGCGGGGAATACCGTTCCACATTTTCCATCATGCAGACCATCCGCTCGATTCAGGAAGAATATCCCGACATTTGCTTTCACTTTTTCAGCGGCAATGCGGATGCCATTATTGAGCGGCTGGATAAAGGACTTTTGGATATGGGCTTCTTACTGGAGCCGGAAATTACTCCTCGCTATGATTCCCGGAAGCTCCCGCTACGTGAGGCGTGGGGCATCCTTATGCGGAAAGATTCTCCTCTTGCTGACAAGAAAGAAATCTCTTTCGAAGAACTGGCAGATTTACCACTGATCATGCCTAATCAGACTTCCAACAGTGGCCGCTTTGCTGCATCCTTTGCAGAAGCGCTGGCTAAACCGTACGTTGTTTCCACCTACAACCTGATCTATAATGCCGGTCTTATGGTGGAGGCTGGCATTGGCTATGCCCTGTGCATTGACGAACTGATCAACACCGCTGGCAGCCATCCTTTGACATTTCGCCCCCTGTCCCCGCAGCTTTACTCAAACGTATATCTTTTTACCAAAAAGTATCAGGTCTTTTCCAAAGCCACCAAGCTGCTTTTAAGCCGTCTGGAGACAAGCACCGGCAGCCTGTAATTTACCTCCATGATTCCGCTTATGCGGAATCACAAATCCATGCGGAGAATGCCCGTATTTTGGGCATTCTCCTGTGTGAGACTTAGTACTTCTTCGCGAAGCAGCCTTTGCTGCGAGTGATTAGAAGTACTTCTCACACTACCTTAATTCCAATGTAATCGTCACATCCCCGCTGCCCATCAGTTCCTCCAGTTCTTCGGCAGATTTGTCCGTAATCTTTCCGAGTCTTGTGTACGCCCAGGAATTGGAACCATAAAATACCACGATCTGATTGCCGGAATACAGAACAATATCCCCTGCCTGCGTCGTCGTCTGTTCATCCTTTCTGGGCAGACTTGTCCCTAAAGAGCCAACCTGTTCAAAATCTCCGTACATGGACATCTGTATGGATAAGGGCTGTTCACGGAGAAGTCCTGTAAGAGCCGAAACCGACTCATTATCTTCCCATTCTACCGCAACAGCTTCGTTACCAATTTTCATCAAAATAACCATTTCTTCCGTCTCCATGCTGCCCTGTACTTCAACTTCAGACTGCCCTGTAGAATCAGACCCCATATCAGCTATACTTTGCTGTGGTTCCTCCTTTGACGTCAGACTGCTGCATCCCGCCAGAATGCTTATCAGACATATGGAAATAACTGCCAACCTTATCTTTTTCATACGCTGTTCCTTCCTGGCCGATCCCTGACGGAACTGCTCATAAACCATTCCTTAATCCCTGAACTGCCATAAATATGCCAAACCCTATCATAAGACAGCCTAAAATACAGTTCAGCCATCGGTATATTTTTCCTGTCACCTTGTCCCGGAAATGTGCTGTAATGCCACTGAGCACAAGCCACCAGCAAAGCGTCCCGGTAAAAATTCCGATAATCAGGACAGTTCCCTGCCCTGCATCCAGCCCTCCCCCAATCCCAAAAGCAGCAAAGGCTGCCATGAACGAGAGCACGGTTGCCGGATTCACCAATGCCATCGTAAATGCCGACAGAAAACAAAAAAACAATGTTCCTTTTGATTCTTTCTGTACTGCTGCCGCCTTCTTTTTGCAAAGGACACCAACCCCTAAAAGCAGAATCAGTATTCCGCCAATGATCTGAAGGATATTCTGACCGGCTGATAAAAGGTTCGAAACCACCGTAATGCCAAACACACCCACACAGGAATAAATCAGATCTGCCGCTGAGGAACCCATTCCAGTCAGAAAACCGGCTGTAAATCCTTTATCCAGCGTCCTCCCTATTGTCAATGCACCAATGGCTCCGGCAGGCACCCCGAATAGAAAACCGATCAGCAGCCCCTTATAAAAGTATTCTGCTATCATGCGTCTCCTTTTCGTATCCCGCACAGAACATCATCCAGATAATCTATACAGGACTGGTCTTTATGAATCCCGTCAAGCAGTGCTTTTCTCTGTTGCTGCAGCAGCAAAAGCCCTTTTTTCTTCTGTCCTTGCTTGAAACAAGGCAGAACACTGGCAACCGTTTCTTCCTTACAGCCGGCATCTACCATGTTCTGAATCAGTTCTTCCTCCGTCTGGTAACCGCTTAACATCGTTTCCTCTCATTCCGCCGCATAAGCGGCATCTAAACAATCCGAGAAGAACGCTGTTCTTGCGTTCTTCTGTGTGAAGTTTTAGAATTTCTTAGTCTGTGTACTTTGCAGACTTAGACATTCTCTTCACACTTCTCTCAGGCAATATTCTTTTTCACTGCAACAGTTTTATCTGCCTCTTTCCCCGGCTTTGCCCGGAGTATGACCTCTCCCGTACATTCCATGACGGCATCACCGCGAATGATTTCTCCCACACTGTCTGCAATAACATGACCGGATCTGGGATTTTTTACGGAGAGGATATGGCCTTTCACATCCGCCTCCACATCTGAATACTCAAAGGACAGATCTGTATCTTCCATGGTACAGTTTACCAGCTTCAGGTTTTTACAGTAGCACAGAGGCTGTGTCCCAATAATCTTACAGTTAATCAACGTCAGGTTCTCAGAAAACCACCCCAGATACTCGCCTTTCACAATACTGTCTCTCACAGTGATATTTTTGCTGTGCCAGAAGGCATCCTTTGTGTCCAGCTCACAGTCGTCTATCTCCAGATTTTCCATATACTGGAACGAGTATTTCCCTTTCATTTTTACACTGCGCAGTTTCACATCCCGACTGTCCATAAATAAATACTCCGACACAATATCCGTATCGGCCAGCGTAATATCTTGTGACTTCCAGCCAAATTCCTGTGATTCCACCTGGCAGCGTTCCAGACGGATATGAGCGCACTCCCGCACTGCCTTAATCCCAGCCAGCACACTGTCTGTAATGCTGCCGTTTTCTGCATACCAGATTGCGGCGCGTGTTTTGTCATCCATAGAAGATTCTTCCATGGCAAACCCTTTTACATGCCACAGCGGATAACGCAGGGAAAAACGGCAGTTCTTAAGTCCCACATCTTCAGACTCCTTCAGTGCAGATTCCCCATCCGCCGGCCCTGCAAAGATACAGTCCGTCACATCCGTGTTCTGTAAATGGTACAACGCCCTTTCCTCATCAAATTGTTTTCCGGTAATATTCATCCTTGTCATTTTTTCCTCCATTCCGAAGCGTTTACGCAATTTTTTATCCTCCATTTTTATAATCAATGGTTTTTTTCCCGTATGCAGATCCGGCGTAATCTGCTCTGCAAACCGAACGGAAAACTGAATCTCATTCAGATTTTTATCCGCCAACAGTTTTCTTACCTGTCTGCATATTTCTCCTTTTATCTTTACAGGCTCCACTGCTTCCTCCGTTTCTGCCAGCATTTCAAAGGAAGTCCCGGATGTCTGGCAGAACTGATAATCCAGCAGTCCTTCCACGCAGAACCCTTCCATGGAAAGAGGGCGCAGATACTCTTTACTGCCGTCCGGCTTTTCAAACCACAGTACATCCTCTTGACGGCACAGCAGTACATCCGCCCTTGTAAAAATCGAGCGCCGGCGCGCTCGATTCAGAGAATGCTCCGCATTTTCCTTGAATGATTTACGCTGTCGCAATTTGCTATATAACAAGATTGGCTTCGCGAACTCGAAATGGCGATATCTCTTTTTATTCTTTGCCTCATGCAGAACGAGCTTGTCGGAAATATGGTAACGGATTAAGGGTTGTGTGAAATTGTACAGGCAGGTCACATACATCTCCCCGTCAATCACCTCTATTACATTCAGGTCATCAAAAAGAATCATTCCGTCATCCGCCCACTGCTCCACTCCCAATGCAAGAGATTCGCTCGCGCCATAAAAATTGATTACCTCTGCATGGAACGCATTTTCTAGAAACTTACGCAGACCTACGCTTAACGGTTCCCCACAGGAAATTACCCGTTTGATATGCAGTGGCATCTTATCCCTCTCTGTCAGTTCTGCCAGAATTTTGACCGCAGAGGGGTATCCTATAATGATGTTGGGGCGAAACTCCCTTACCACCTCACTCCATTTTGCCAGCGGTGTGTTAATATCCAAAAACTTTTGCTCCGCGTGAATGCCCCTGATCCCATCCCCTACTGCCATAGCGCCGCCGTAACGTCCGTCTGTGGCAGCTATATAAAGGATTTTTGGTTTCTCTGCCAGTAATCTCAGAATAGAACGCATGGACATTCCCCAAAGCGCGCCCCGTATAATCCCAATCAACATCTGCTGCCATGCCCCATGGTCATACACAAAATATCTGGGCGTTCCGGTACTGCCGGAGGAATGTACCACATGGTATCTGCCAAGATATATTTCCCCGTCATCTCCTGCGTTTTCATCAAATTTGAGTAATTCTTCCTGCTTCAGGCAAGAATCCGTCACTAGCTCGTCAAAATGCTCCATCAGGATTTCCTTATTCAGCACCGGAAACTTCTCAAGGGGTGTCATCCTGATATGTTCTCTAAAAATGCCCTCTGCCTCAAATGCCCGCCTGTAATAAGAGGAATGATCATAAGCGTATAAGAGCAGCTTTTCCAGCTTCTTTTTCTGCAGCCTCTCAATCTGTTCTTTCGTCCTGCCTGCATTTCTTTTCATCCCGTAAAGCTTCCACAGCAGACGGCAATAATTGATACCAGCCAACATGCCCCGTCACCTCCTCATTTTATCCTGTCATTCTTCCAGTGTGTAATTTAGAAATTCTTAGCGGGTGCACTTTAGCTGCTTAGAATTTCTTTACACACTTAAGTCTATACTCGTTTCTACAGAATAACAAATATCTATATTGAATGAATTAGCATAGGTTTTGAGAATGTTGATCCAAAATTCTATTTTTCGGTGATCTGAAATAAATACGCTTTTCCATAATTTTCCCTGTGGTAATAAGCCGCAGTCAAAGCAGACTGGTCAAAGACAATGCTCCACTCCGTAGATTCAAACTCATTGAAATTATCTTTGCTCACACTGTTCAAAGCATCCCTTACTTCCGCCTGCGTCATGGAGGCCTTCTTTGCAAGTGTCTCTGTCAATATGTCAAACCTTTCATGGGACTGGCCTGTACCGATACCCTGCTTTTCCCTTTCCGCCAGATAAAAGTTCGTCATTACAGGTGTCTTCGTTACCACCATTTCATTGTCAATATACTCCACCGCCACGCTGTTTCCATCCGCATCCGCAATGGCAAAATGAACCATGTAATTCATAGAAGCGTGGAGGTCATACTGCGAAAGCAGTTCCAGCGCTTCTTCCACGGTAGCCGCCTGATTCAGCAATAGACGGATGGCCGTTGTGGTGGTCAGATCCGGTTTCCCTATATCCTGTGAAATGGTGTCCCCGTCCTGTATCATATTGACGGATACACATAAACCCTTTTCATTCATGCCATCCAGAGGTGCATACAAGGCTGCTATGATCATTATGTCATCACTTAACAGACTGCCTGCCATCCCGGCTCCCTGACGGATAAAATCCAGATTCACTGTGGAAACAGAGGCATAACCGTGCTGCGGATAAGAGGTAATGACAAGGGCATTACAGGCATTCCAGTCAAAGTTCCTGCCAAAAAGATAACCGCCCTCGGCTTTTGCTACGGAAAGGGTACTGCATCCAAAAACCTGTGTATCCATAGTAAAAGCGCCCTGGTTTCCCGCAAAAATACTGTGTGCCAGAAACCGCACCACTTCCCCGTCTGTTTTTGCGCCTCCCTCAGATAAAAATGCTCTAAATCCGTCCTCCCCATCATACCGGACGGCAGATAAACCTTTTTCCAGTTCCTTTATTTCAGAATCAGCCTGTACTGTCACAGCATGATCTGCCAGAGCATCCGCCTCCGAAACATGCGCTCCACATCCTGCAAGACTTATCAATAAAATAAATGCAGCTGCCATTACCAATACTTTTTTCATTCAAGCATCCCTCCCTGTATCTGCCCGTAACCTTTCTTCCAAAACCAAACCGCCAATGGTATCCCTATAAATTCTGCAAGAATAAATCCCAGCCATAACAAATTCACATTTCCCAATCTGCTGAGTATTCCTGCAAAAAGAAGCGGCAGGGCCGCCTGCCTTGCCATTGTGAGGATCATGCTGCTCATTCCCATGGATAATCCCTGCAGTCCTGCCGATATGGTAAGCGCCGGAATTGCCACGACCCATGCAAAAGCCAATATGCGAAGTGCCGGAATGCCAATCTCCAGCATATAGTCAGAAGCCTCAAAAATACGCAGCACCCACGTTGGCGCAATCTCCAGCACCGCCAAAAAGGGCAGATAAAACAGTGTGCCGTATAGAAACGACCACCGAACCGCGTGGGAAACGCGTTTTCTGTTTGCCGCGCCATAGTTGTAAGCCACAATGGGAATCAACCCGTTCGTAATTCCATGG
Organism: uncultured Lachnospiraceae bacterium; assembly: GCA_910577735.1. Classification (GTDB taxonomy): domain Bacteria; phylum Bacillota; class Clostridia; order Lachnospirales; family Lachnospiraceae; genus UBA3282. Next base: position 12,607 of record CAJTOO010000036.1, on the reverse strand, counting down.
ATTCCTACCGTTGAAACGCCATTGATGCGTATACAGATTCCATAGACAGCCACGGCGGTAGAGGAAAATGTAATTAAAACAGAGTTCATCAGGATACCGACAAAGGAGGTCAGAATCTGCACCAGCGTAGAAGGGAAACCAACCTTCAAAATATCCACGATGCTGCTTCTGTCCGGACGAGGTGTAAAACCAAAAGGGATTTCCCGGTTCCATTTCCGGTTGATCGCAATCCCCGCAAACATACCCACTATCTGCCCGATAACTGTAGCAATAGCCGCACCCAATGTTTCCAGCCTCGGCACGCCAAATAACCCAAAAATGAAAATGGGATCAAGAATCAGGTTTGTAATGGAAGCCGCAGACAGCGTAAACAGAAACAAGCCGGAACGCCCGCTTGCAATGACAAAGCGGTCAAATACCCACTGCCCCATCTGTCCAAAGGAGAACAGCATACATACTGCCAAATACCGGATACCATACTCCGCAATCATCTCGTCACCGCCTGACTGCCAGGCAAAGTAAGGTTTCACCAACAGCAGGCACAATACAGCAATCACAATCCATGCGCAAAAGGCAATAAAAATCGCCGCATCTGCCGCTCTGCGGACTTCTTCCGTATCTTTTTTCCCAAGGGCTTTGGAGATTACAGCATTTAATCCTACTGCATTTCCCAGGCCCAGCGCAGATACCAGAAGCTGTACCGGCGCTGCCAGAGAAAGGGCTGTCAGCGCTTTTTCCGATACCTGCGATACAAACATGGAATCAACAAAGTTATATAGGGAATTGATAAATAAGCTGACCATCAGGGGAATCCCTGTAAATAAAACCAGCCTGCTCATTCTTTGTGTTCCCATGATATTTTCTTTTTGTGTTATTTCTTCCATACAGCAGCCTCCACAATAGATAATCCCCTAAAACCAATACTTTTTCATTCTTATAGATACTTCTATTCTCTGCTTCTTTAATATACGTCTAACGCATTTTTATAGCAAATACCTATATTGAATGCTGTTACATTGGTTTTGGGAATGATAATTGCAGGTCATTATTAAGACCTATGCCTTTCCACCTTATAAATCGATTTTAAACGGATTTAAGCGAAGCATCAAAAATTCACACAACAAAAAAGCCCCGAAAAATCAACGTTCTTCGGGGTTTTTCAAGAGGCGCAGACCGGATTTGAACCGGTGGATACTGGTGTTGCAGACCATTGCCTTACCACTTGGCTACTGCGCCATATTATAAAATTAAAAAATGACTCCAACGGGAATCGAACCCGTGTTACCGCCGTGAAAGGGCGATGTCTTAACCGCTTGACCATGGAGCCTTGTCATTTCTTTCCGGCGCTTCTATCATATACTATGCTGCACCTGCGTAGGTGATAACCTAACGGAGATTATCTTACCATACCTGGGGGCATTTGGCAAGTAAAAATTTTTAAGTTTTATCCTTCAATAAGGCCTCCTCAAGACTGCTGCCGTTCTGCCCGCCAAGCGATACCACATAACGGAAAGAAGTATACTGCGGCAGATAATAGGAAAATGTATACTCAATCTTTTCCTCATTCATGTCATACCCTTCATACATCACCACAAAAACCTTTTTATCAGGGGGCAGACATAACAGCTCTGCATACTCCCTCGGCGGATAATCCACCCAGAGCCGGTTGTCGATGCGTCTGGGACTGCTGCCGCGCATTTCCATGTACTCATAGAGGGACCCCTCCGAAAAATCATAGCGATCCGCATCCCAGAAGATTCTGCTAGGGATATAGGCTTTTTGTACAGCGTACGGCTTGTCGTTCGCAAAGGAAAGACGCACAATTTCATACATCTGCTCCCCGCTCTGAAAAAACTCCGCAACCTCTCCTTGTGCCGGAACCTTCCTGAAAGAAATAACATTGCGTTTGAAGGCATACCCCGACTGACGGATCTGCATACTCAGACTGATATCTGATTCCCTGCCCTGCTCGATTTGGGGGATGAGCGGAAGTGTCCTGGCAACAAACGTGCCTTTTCCACGGAAGGACTGCAAATACCCCTGGTCCTCCAACTCCTTCAACGCCCTGCGCACAGTCATACGGTTGATACCATACTGAGCCGCCATGGAACGCTCGGAATCCAGCCTGTCACCAGGCTGGAATTCGCCTCTGCGTATTTTCTCCAGAATGCTGTTCATCAATTGTTTGTAAAGTGAATCATATTCTCTCATAATTTTTCAGGGAAACGTAGGAAACTTTAGTTTTCAGTGTCGTATATCAAAGTTCTTGTGTACTTTGGAAGCGGAAAAAATCGCTGACCGCAATGGTCTCAAAATACTCAAAAGGCTCCAGATCCTTTAAATAGGTCGTTCCCTTGAGCATCATGACCTCCCCTTCGCAGCCCAATAGCTCTCTCTCTTCTTTGCTCGGTTCGGTAATCAAAACCTCCTCCTCACTCCGCATTGTCACATAGCCAAAGAGCCGTTTCAACTCGGCATAAAAGGAAAGATGTGAAAAGTCCGATTGTTCTATCCCCCGCACTTTCTCATAACATATATATGTACGTTCAATAGTTCTCGGCTTGCCGTTAATCACGCGCAATCTCCGCAGATGCAGAATCTGGGAAGCCAAAGGTATTTCCAACATCCTGCTGATATAACGATTAGACTCAATAATCTCCAGATTCAGCACGCGGATACTCTGTGTAAATCCTTTTTCCCTGATACTCTCCGTAAAAGTCTGTAATGTTGTAGCTTTTTTTTCAATGAAGCACTGCCCGTTTCTCATAGCTTCCGCTCTCTCTGTTCTTTGATGATCATAATATCTGCAGATGCTATTGATTCTGGCATCGTTATATTATTATATCGTCTATTAAACTATTTTTCAAGACGGAATCAGTCGCTGTACTGTGCATTGTGCTCAAAGATATAAAATATATTTCTGTTGCATAAAATCCAAATTGCTGCCTTATTCTACCAGCCTCAGTACCCCTGTGAGATCTGAAATGTGAAAATCGGCTTTTGACTGGTCAAAGGAAAAACGGGAATCCTTTCTCGCGGCTACCATGGCACCCGCCCGCTTACCTGCCTCAATTCCATAAGCAGAATCTTCTACTACCAGGCAATCCTGAGGGCGGACGTCAAGAGCCTTCATGGTCCTCAAATAAATATCCGGATCTGGCTTACTGACAGGTAGATCCATACCGCTGATAACGGAGGAAAACAATCCTTCCAGGCCGCATTGATGAATCATCCGCCTGATATCTGCATCCGAAGAAGAGGAAGCTACTGCAAGCCGAAAACCTTTGCTGTAAAGTGCCGACAATACCTCCCTGGTCTCCGGATAAAGCACTCTCTTGTAATCCGCAATAGCGCTGCTGGCGTGTATATCATCCAACTCCTTTTGAAACATCTTATCACCCGGCTGTTTTCCGGCAAGCCGGGTAATAAGCTGTATCTCTTCCGGGCCGGACATACCCACGGTAGGAAAAAGTTCCTCTCTTTTAATCCATGGATACTTTTCCGCAAGCTGCTCATAAATACGCTCCAGATACCAGCTTTCGCTGTCAATCAATACACCGTCCATATCAAATAGCACCGCCCGGTAGTTCATATGTTACCTCCTGTCTGTGTCCGCATATCACGCTGCCGTCACCCGGCTAATCCCAGTCTTCGTCCTTCTCTTCTTCTGTATCATCTTTTGGAAAGAACATACCCACCTGGTCCTTGCCCGACTGTATCAGTTCAGAAATCAACTCCTCCCAGTCGGCGCCAAGATTGCGGTTCATCAGTGTCTCCACTAACATACCAAGATTAGTGCCGTACACCACTCTGCTGTGTTTCTGACCCATCGTAGCGGCAGTCATGGCATTAAAGGGTGAACCGCTTAAAAGATCACAGAAGATGAGCAGATGTTTGACATCTTCAAACTGTCCAAGCGCTGCCTTTACCTTGTTTTCCAGCTCTGTCTTAGTATCCCCATCCTGAAAATCAATTGCCAGAAAATCCTCCTGTTTTCCTAAAATCAGCTCGGCTGCACTGGCCAGTCCTGTACCAAAACATCCGTGTCCTATTACGATAATTCCTGTCATGCATATATACCTCATTCTTTCTGCTTGGACAGCTTCCGCTGTCAATCTTAGTCCGCGTAATGCGCTATCGGCTCTTCGAAAGGATTAATATTGGTATCAATGAAAACCTGTTTAGCTCCCTTAGCCGCCAAAAACTGGAAAGGCACAGTATACATCAGCGGCGCAAGGTATTTATCAGTCTTAACAGAGAATACTATGTCGCGCTCATCCGGGGAAATCTCATCTTTACATGTGATGACGTGGACACGGGGTGTATAGCGTTTGTAAACCTCACGGAATTCCAACATACGTTCAAATTCTGCCTCGTCTGACCCAATCATAAGAAGGGTCTGGTTGTCACGCAGCGCCATGGTCGGACCATGGGAATACTCCTCCAGTTCATAGCCCAGAACAGGAAGCCGCAGCATCTCGCCAACTTTTAAGGTGCCCTCCAACATGGAACCAAAGTCAATGCCATATCCAAGGATGTAGATTCGATCACTGTTCACAATAGAGACTGCGTTCCTGTCATACCAGGCTTCGCTCTCCTGAATGATGGTTTCAAACTGATCGATGAGCGCACTGGCGTCAGCGAGGGCTGCTTCGCTCTGTTCCTGGGTAAATGCGCCAAGCACTTTTGCCACTGCCACTGCCCACAGATAGACGGTGAGCACGGATACCGTATAGCCCTTGGTCTCCGGAGGAGTCAGTTCATCGCCCACCAAAAGATGTGTCGCAACCTCCACCTGCTTTGCAATTTTACTCTCCAGATTTCCTGTCACTGCCAAAGTAAGGTGTCCTTGTTTTCTTGCGTACTCCATGACCTCACAGGTGGATACGCTGGTGCCGGACTGGCTGATACCCACATAGAGAATCTGATCATTTTTAAGACTGCCCGTCCAGTCCGGTCTCTCATAATTCTTATAAACAGTTGGATACTGCGCACTGGCATCAATTCCACAAAGATGCTTGAAATAATAAGCAGCGATGTGAGATACATTATAACTGGTGCCGGAACCAAAGAAAAATACTTTCTTAATGTCATGGTTTTTGAATATCTCCACAAAAGGTTTGACAAATACTTCCTGATTGTCAAACGTGTAACGCAGCACCTCCGGCTGTGATTTGATATTTCCGAGAACGGTCTGTTGCATAATGAATGCTCCTTTCATCGATGTATGATAAATAAGTTCTAATTACTTTGTATGATATTACATGGTCCGCAGGATTTCAGTAATATCCTTGCGGGGATCGCCCGGGGTATTTTGCAGATAAATCTTAACCCCTCGCTCAATGAGCTTTACAAAGGCTTCTTTATCCGCCTGCGCAATGAAGGTATTCTTTTCCAACTGCACCGCTCCCTCTTTTGTTGCCATATTACCGACTGTAATGCTTGGCACCTGGTAACCATTCTCAGCCATACCCAACAATGGAATGGGACTGTTACAGAGAATCATCACCTTGATGCCTTCATCAATTTTCCGGTTAAACTTGTCAGCAGCCTTTTTTACATCGAAAATGGAGAGCTTACAGCGCTCAGGCATTCCGAATTTCAAGGCGCTCTTTCTGGTCTCGTCACAGGCAATCTCATCATCCACTATGGCAATACGCTCCAGGGAATACTGGGGAATCCAGTATCCGCAGACCTGCCCGTGAATCAGCCTGTCGTCAATTCTTACATCCATAATAGACATGCTATATCCTCCTGTCTTCACTGATTTCAATTTTTAATCATTATGTTACATAGCCACCATTCCCAAAATACCAAGGATAAAACCAACAACCACAATGCCTGCAATGATATAAGTGACTTTCCATTTCTTCTTGACACATCCAAAGATGCCCATGGTAAAAGCAAGCGGCAGTAACTTAGGCATGATCTGGTTCAGATAGTCCTGAATCACAATTTCACTGCCCGAAATCGTGAACTGCAAGGGACAGGATATGCTCACCCACATGGCTATCATACATCCAATGGACATGGCGCCGATGATGCCTGCGCAATGTGTAAAGAGCTGCATTTTGCCTGTTGCCATCATATCTGTCAGAAGGGCGGATCCTTTCTCATACCCCAGCTTTAACGTGATCCATCTGGTAACAACATTTGGAACGTTAAACACCAGAAGCAGGATAAAGGGTGCTAGCACATTTCCTTCCTGTGCGAAGCCGATAGCCAGCGCGCAGGCAAGGATACGGAAAATGCCCCAGAAGAATGTGTCACCAATGCCGGACAGCGGCCCCATGAGGGATACCTTGATGGCGTTGATGGTAGAAGGATCGAAATCCTCGTCGTCATTTGCGCTTTCCTCCATCGCTGTGGAGATACCCATAACGAAGGGAGACGGCGCCACGGTCATATTAAAGGCTGCCATATGCCTATGCATGGCCTCTTTTAATTTCTCCGGTTTGTCTTTATAAATCTTACGCAGCAGAGGCATGATGGCATAGAGAAAACCCAAAGCCTCCATACGCTCATAATTCATAGAACCGAGCAGAGTGAAACTCCTCCAGAATACTCCTCGAAAGTCTTTTTTGGTAAATCTTGAATCGGCTTTTACCGCTTTTGTATCGGCCATATTGCTTTCCTCCTTTTTAACGACGCCCACAAAACGGGCTCACACGTTTTCATCTTGTCTTACTATCTGCCATAATCCTGTGTTCCGCCTAATCCTCCCACTCATCGTCTGAAGCGGCAGCCGCTACGGCAACAGGCCTGTCAGAGCGCAGCATGAAGATAATCGCTGCTATAGCAACTGCCATGGCGCCAATAGCTACCATAGTGAGATCGAATCCTACATATGCAGCCGGAATAAAGCCAAGTATGAAGTAAGGAATCAGCCTCTTTTCCATGATGATATTGAGCAGCAGGGCAAAACCAAGACAAGGAAGCAGAGCCGCTACACCGCCCAGGCCGGAGTTCATCCAGTCCGGGATATTGTTTACGATAGTCTCTGTCACACTATTTCCAAAATACATGACAAAGAATGTCGGCAAAAAGTATGCCAGGAAGGTACATATTCCACAAAAATAGTGACAACGATTGATTCCCTTAAAATCTAACTGGTCAATCTTCTTATCAACCCGAAGCATAACACCTGAATAAGCCGACATGAGCAGCGTATTTAAAAACTGCATGATGACAGCTACCGGGACACCGAACAGAATGGCTGTCTCCGCACCCGTATTTGTGGTAATGGCGATAGCTGTACCGATAGTACCGCCAATACCGATATCCAACTGTGCTGTCGGACCAATACCTACAGCGCCCATCCACATCAACTGTAACGCCGCACCGATCATCAATCCGGTCTTTACGTCTCCCAGAATCAGACCCACCAGAAAACCTGTCACAATCGGCTCACGGAGCTTACACTCGCCCAACCAGTCGCCTTCACTTCTACTGACAGCCGCAACCAGGGCTATTAAAATCGCCTGTACTACACTCATACCTCTTTACCTCCTTCTCATTGTGCTATTATACCGGTATATGTGGTATAGCATATATACCACTTTTATCTATTTATACCATTATCATGGCAATATGGCAATAAAAAAAGAGATAAAAATTACTTTTTTGTATATTTTGTTAAAGTTGCTTGTTGTATTTTGTGCATTTTCACATTTTAAATTCCAAACAAAGAGCAATTTGCAATACAATAACGGAGGCCAGGCTTTGCCAGGTATCCTTACGCTAATAAGGGCGGTACAGCTTTTAAACTGTACCGCCCCTGCGATATCCTTATCATGATTTAATTAAATTTTCTGCCTCCTACACTGATAAACACCTGCTGTTTCCTTGTTCTCATCTGTTATTTATTCAGCGCTTTCGCCTGTAACTGGTCAAACTTTACCATACACTCATCTACTGCAGCGCCATTTAACAGATCCCTGACGATCAGACACGTATTTCCCCACTGCTCCACATTCATTCCTGCATTAGAACCGAGCACATAAATATTCTGCTGAATCCTGTCATTTAAAGGCTTCAGTGCCGGGACACATTCTACCTCCACATTTTTTGACGGAGATATCACTCTGTTGGTCTCTGCGTAAATCTGAAGAGCCTCATCTGAAAGCATGATGTCTAAAACAGCCATGGCATCTTCCTCATGCTCTGCATGGATGCCAATCCCAAAACCTGTCATGGTCATGACCGGCATCTGGCCGCGGCTGCTGGGAAACCCGATGACCTGCATTTCAAAATCTGTTTTCCCATAAGCCGTCTCCGTATTAGCGGCACCCCAATATGCCATGACAATAGGTGTCTTTTGCGCCAGAAAATCTTCTTTCTCTCCTTCAAACGCCTCACTGACATATGCCTTCTTGGCATCCACATATCCCTGGTCAATCATCTCCTGCAAAAACTCGAATCCGGGGCGCATATAATCACTGTATTTACTCTCCCCGCTGTTTAACGCAGCGATTTCTGCCTCTGTATTTCCTCCATTGTATAAATCTGCATAAGCCTGCGCCAGAACAAATGTTTCCAGCCACCATCTGTTAGCGCCCACCGGTGTCTCAATCCCATTTTCCTGAAACACCCTGCAGCACTCTAAAAAATCCTCTGGTGTCTGCGGCAATGCAAGATTATACTGGTCAAACATATCTTTATTGATAAAAAGGCCGTATACCACTACCTCCTGCGGAATGGCAACCAGTTTCCCATCTACCATATTTGCTGCTTTCACCACGTCCCTCAGATTCCCTGCGCAATCCAGTCCTGACAAGTCTTGCAGTTTCCCTTCTTCCGCTAACTTAAGAATGGTATCGGGATTCAATAAATATATATCATCCATATCATTGCGTGCCCTGTCAAGTATTACATCGTCATAAGTTTTATCCTGATAATCCTCCGCTGTATATGTGATATACCTTACTTTCACACCTAACTTTTCTTCTGCCAGCATGACTGTCTTATCCGATGCATTCCTGGCCACATTTTCCACATGTGCCTCTATTTTTTCCATGGGACTGAACAGATTTACAATCCTTTCCTCCTCATCTTCTACCACGATCAGGTCACTGCCCAAACCATTCTTTTTCCCACATGCTGTCACAGTCAGTATCATAAGTACGACAATATATAGTAATCTTCTCTTACTGCTATTACTTCTTAAAAACATTTCTTCCTCCACATTCCTATAATCATTCCGGCAGCTTCCCTGCTTTACACTTTTCCCTTTGTATACTGCCTGATAACCTGATTTAACAACTCTATATCAATCGGTTTGGCAAGGTGAACATTCATCCCCGCATTCAGCGCTTCCTTTTCATCTTCTGCAAAGGCATTTGCCGTCATGGCAATAATGGGAATCTTACGGGCATCCTCACGCCCTAATGCCCTGATTGCCCTTGTAGCGTCATATCCATTCATGACGGGCATCTGCACATCCATCAGAATGGCATCAAACTCACCTTCTTTAGAATTTGCAAACCGTTCTACCGCCAACTGGCCATTTTCAACAATCTCACATTGGGCATTACTGATTAACAAGATTTCCCGCAATATCTCTGCATTGATCTCATTATCCTCTGCTGCAAGAAAATACAGCCCGTCAAGACTATTTTGATTTTTGACATCAAGCTCCTCGACCTGCGTCGTCTTTATCTGCATTTCCAATATCTTTTCTTTAAATGCAGAGGCAAAGAAAGGTTTGAAAAGAATGCCTGTATTTTCTATCTGTAAAACGTCCTCTGCCCCTTCTTCGTCATGATCTGCTAAGAACACGATAGGCAGTTCCTCCCCTGTTTCTTCTCTGACTGTATTGACTGCCTGCATACTGTCAGTATTCGATATACTCCCATCCAACAAAATTGCATGATAAATTTCCTGGTCCTTATCACACTTTGACAGCAGGGATAAAACTTCTTCCATGCTATGCGCTGTGTCAGACTTTACGCCCACATCACTCATGAGAGCCTGGATATTCTCACACCTCTCCGCATCGGCATCTGCCACCAGAATACGTGAAATCCCCCTTTCTGTCCAAAACCGCTTATCCACCTGTCCCTCGGGTATGCGAAATTCCAATTCGACCCTGAAAAGACTTCCCTGATTCACTTCGCTGGAAACATCAATCGTACCGCCCATGAGTTCTATGATATTCTTCGTAATTGCCATGCCAAGTCCAGTGCCCTGTACCTTATTGGTAGTACTGTTTTCTGCCCTGGTAAACGCGTCAAAAATAGTTTCCAGATATTCCTTCGTCATGCCATATCCGTTGTCCTGCACCTCGATCCTGATATGCTCAAACTGTGTGGATCTCTGCTTAAGTCCAATAATGCGCAGCCAGATATTTCCCCCTGCCTGTGTATATTTTACAGCATTAGAAAGAAGATTGATCAAAACCTGATTGATACGTGTCTCATCGCCTAACAGACATTCATGTTTGATTCCTGCCACCTCAACTATAAATTTCTGATCCCTCGCCTCAGCCATGGGGCGAATAATCGCATCCACGGAGGACACCAGATCATTCAAGGTGAACTCTTCCACATTCAGAACTACTTTACCGCTCTCAATTTTCGACACATCCAAAATATCATTGATCAGACTAAGCAGATGCTGTCCGGATGCCGTGATCTTCTTCGTATATTCCCGCACCTTATCCGGGTTCTCTGCATCTTTGGCCAGTAAAGTCGTGAAGCCCAGGACCGCATTCATAGGCGTACGGATGTCATGAGACATATTGGATAGAAACATAGTCTTAGAATTACTCGCAATCTGTGCGGCCTGCAATGCCTCTGCCAGCCTCTGGTTACTGATCTCTCTTTCTTCCTCACGTTCTTTTCTTATTTTAATCTGTTGTCTTTGATTCAGATAAAAAATAATACAGCACAGGAAAAATGCAATCAGCATAACTGCAACAATAATGAGAATATTGTGATTAACAGCCCGGCTTTCCTGTTGTATCGCCTCAATTGGCACATATCCAATTAAATAAATAGTTCCGTCGTTTACTGCCCACATATAATTCAGGGAATCCTTATTTCTGATATCATGATAAAACATAATATTTTTGTGTTCCCGCAGGCAAGCTTCCACTTCCTCCTGTAATCCCGCTTCCTGAATCTCATTCGCCCGGTAGAAATCTGTCAGATTCAAGTGGCCTGCGTTACGCTCACCCATCCCCTTGGGCTTTAAAACAAATCGCTCTGTCTCCGCATCCATAATATAAAGCATTGCTTTCTTATTATAGAATCCCTCGGGAAGCGACTTATCAAAAGAATCATAAATATATTCCACATAAAGTGTTGCAATCTCCTGCTCATCTTTCACGACAGGACATTTAATACAATAGGCCCATGTCCCCATATAGTTCAGATATGATTGGGATACTGGCAGTCCATCTATCGTTCCACCCGCAGAAAAATCCAGTCCCTCCTCGCTAAATACCTCACCCGTACTGGATACACCCTCTGTTTCCCCGGAACGTATCAAAGCAATCCGTACCATTGTCTCACTTCTCTTATAATTGCGAATATATTCTTCCGGCTCCTCCATAGCTGCAATTCCCTTGGCCATCAGTCTCTGATACTCTGCTTCTTTGTTCAGGATGGCCTCAATGGTACATTCTATCAAATCAAGACTCTCATGCAGGTTCTGGGTTGCCGATGCCGCCATTTCTTTGGTGATTTTATGTGATACAGAAAAAACTATAATTGCCAAAACGAAAAAGACCAGAATAATAGAAATAAGCATTGGCATTCCTCTGTCTATCTTACTTTCACTTTGCTTCTTTCTCATATTTAATCTCCGTTTCTAAACAACTATTCCATTACACTGTCAGACTTTATGCCTATAACCAGTCTTTTATCTTTAGGATTCTTTTACTTTTATTATATTCCTATTAGTTGACATAGCCAATATTCATTTTATCTAAAGGAATATTCGGCCTGCAAATTGTATAAGGTAAAAAATATTATATATTCTCCGCTGTTTTTGTGTCAATACAGTATGCTTTAAAACAACCTGATCCAAATATAAATTGTATACAACCTCCAAAACATGCTCATAAGCGCATCCATTCCGAAATATCTTTTCAAAGCTGTTTAAATACGTAAAAAAGCCTGTAAACAATCATGTCTACAGGTCTTGTATCAAATTATTCACTTTAACTCCCCGAGTAGGGCTCGAACCTACAACCCCGCGGTTAACAGCCGCGTGCTCTACCATTGAGCTATCGAGGAATATATATAATGGGACATACCCTCAAAACCGAACCTGAATCTCTATCTATCCATCTGTCTCTCCTACTCCTTCTGAGCCTCTCTTACTTCCTCTTCGAGAAAATCTGGTCTATCTACCTGGAAGGATGCTCTTCATCCTTCCGGAGTTGATCTCCTAGAGATCTGCTCCATCTCTCTTGGGGAAGGATGTTTATCATCCTTCCGGAGTTAATTTCGTAGAAATTTACTCCATGGTTAAGCCCTTGACCGATTAGTACATATCAGCTCAATACATTGCTGCACTCACACCTTATGCCTATCTACCTCGTACTCTCCAAGGGGTCTTATAGATCGCTCTATGGGATATCTCATCTTGAGGGGGGCTTCAC
>CAJTOO010000035.1 GCA_910577735.1 uncultured Lachnospiraceae bacterium | reverse complement strand
TAACTCCCAATTATACATCTAACTAATTACCGATAATCAGGAATTATCCTTCATTATTACTGGTTTTGGTAATTATGATTCCCATAAGATATTTCCAATGCTTCTCATCTATTATATATAAATGACATACATTTTTCAACTATATTATTCATTCCTATTTCATGTTTCATGTGCAAATATACATTTTTATGTACCGCAAACACAAATAGCCAATCTGTCTACCCATGATAGACAGTAGAAAAGCAGGCCACCTCACTGCGCCTGCTTTTCTACTCCTGTCATTATAAATGTAAAGCAGCTGCTCTGCTGCTTCCTCTCTTACTCCACATCCACCTTCACCCGGTACACCTTCGTCTCACCCGGCTGTAAGAATTTCAGCATCCCATTCTTCCGCATCACATCACGCCCGTCCGGATAGCAGTTCCCGCATTCCAGACCCAGGACGTAATCCCGGATTCCCATCATCTTCCACTCCACAAACCCATCCAGTTCTTTGGCGTCAAAGGAAATCGTAAGCCGCACGTCATGTTTGGGCTGATAAATCTGGGCGCTGCCCTCCTCATCCGCAAACTTGTGATAATAACACCGTTCCTGATACCCTGCTGTGGGCTTTTCCATGTGCATCCAGTTATCAATATCCTCTGCGGCATGGTCATCCCTTGGTATAACCTCCACAGAAGGAATGGTAATGACGCTGTCCTCGTCCAGAAGCGGATAGCCCATGTTCATATGATAAAGAATCTCCACCGGCTCCACCCTGTCCCCGGTATTTGTAATCGTGTCTTCAATCACAAAGCTGTTGTGCTCTGTGGAAACCTGAATTTCCCGTGAAAGTCTGAGTTTCCGTCCAAAGATGGCCTCGTCTTTGGTCACCGTGTGGATCACCAATGCGCCCTTTTCTTCCGTCCAGTATGCCCGCTCACAGGGTGTGTTGCCGATAGAACCGTGCAGAGGCAGCTCTTCCCCTTCATCCTGGCAGGGAGAACCTACCGCCTGCAGACCGCATGTTGTCAGAAAGCCTGCCGTAAAGGACCCCAGCCAGTTGCTCCCGATACTGTCATAGTATGCCGGCGCCACATAGCCGCAGGGCGACATGTAGCTTAAATTGATACCTTTGTACCGAAGCCTTGTAATATCGCCATTCCGATCCGGAGAAACTGTCATCATAAGTCCTTTTCCATTATTCACTTCATACAGGCGCATCCCGTCGCCCTTACCGCCCACAAGGCGGTGTTCCTCAATCCCATAAATCTGGGAATCATGTCCAATATAAGGATTCATCTTTACCTCCGCATTATCCTTCTTCCAAACCTCACTCTATCAGACCAGCGGTCTTACCGCCTCATACACTTTACGGTAGCGCGCAAACACCTGCATATACTTCTCATGCATATCCGGTCTGGGTTCATAGGTCACTGTCTCCTCCACCATGTGCGCCGCTGCATCCTGCAAATCTGTAAATATGCCTGCCGCCACCCCTGTAAGCATTGCACTTCCCACGGTTCCGGCGTCCACAGTCTTTAAAGCAGTAATGGGCAGATTCAGGACGTCAGCCTTCATCTGCATCCAGACCGCTGAGCGGGCTCCTCCGCCTGTGGCGTTAAGCTTTTCAAAGCGGATGCCAGAACCCCGCAGAGCCTGATAGTTCAAATACATCTCATAGGCCACTCCTTCCATACATCCGCGGTAAATCTCCGCCAGTGTGGACGCTGTGGTCAGTCCCAGAACTGCGCCTTTTGCACCTGTATCCATATAGGGTGTGGCCGCCCCGGCAAAATGTGGTAATACCAATAAGCCGCTGGGTCCTTCCTGCCTGTCTGTATATGCCTTTTCCAGCAGCTCATTGACCGATATGCCCTGCGCTTTCGCCTGCTCCATTTCTTTTCCGGCAAGGTTCTCCACACACCACTGAATCAGCGCACCCCCCGTATAGGAAAAGGCATATGCCACGTAAGTGCCCGGCACCACATAGGGCACTACGGAAAAATAGCCTTCATACATGCAATCAATGTCCGGCAGTCTGTCATAAATAGGGGTCAGACACTCCACCGTCCCCGCACCGTCCACAGCCACCCTTCCGTCAAAGGCACCCGCCCCCACGGCGGCAGCCACCTGGTCATGGCTGATTGACACAATCTTTGTCTGTGCTGTAAGCCCCAATCTCTCTGCTTTATCCGGAAGGATTGTTCCTGCCATAGTGCCTGTGGGCACACAGGCAGAGAAGAGTTCCCGGTCAACGCCTGCCGCGTCCAGAATTTCTTTACTCCAATCCAGAGCGTGAATGTCAAACGCCATGGTCCTGGCCGCCAGGGAATAATCAATCCGGGCCTTGCCTGTCAGTTTATAAACCACATAATCTTCCATGAGGAAAATATGTCTGGCTGCCTGATAGAGCTCTGGCCGATGGTTCTTCATCCACATAATCTTGGAAATGCTGTACATCTCGTGGGGCCGCACGCCTGTGATATGGGCAATGTTCCTTGCCCCAAGCTGCTCTGTCAGCGCCAGACACTCTTCCCCGCCCCTGGAATCCGTGTACAGCATGGCCGGATGGAGCGGCATCCCCTCCTCATCAGTCATGATAAAGGTCTCTCCGAAGCTGGTCACTCCAATCCCGGCTATATCAGGATACTGTGCCGCCATTTCACGGATAACCGCATACACGCCTTCTAACAATGCCAGAATATCTATTTCATGACCGCCCACTTCCCGGCGCACCGGATAATCCCGGTACGCCTTGTTAAGATATCTGCCCTGCTCATCAAATACAGTACATTTGCATCCCGTCGTCCCGATATCAAGTCCTGCGATTTTCATGGTATACCTCCATCCCGGAATCTCTGCACGCCAGCCCAAATTGCACCTGATCGCTCTTTGCTTCCGTGCGGATTTCCAGTCCAACTATGCCCTCTTCTAGTCAATCTCTACCCACTCATACCCCAGGTAGGTTGTAAATGCCTCTTTCAGAATCTCTTTCATGTGGCCTGCCCCCACCGATGTATGGTGCTTAAAACCGCCTCTGGCCAGCCTGATCATCTTATCCTGCATATCGGGTATCTCGCAGACGCCGCCGCATCCAAAGAACGCCTCTTCAATGGGATCATCCGTAAACGCCGCCTCGCTGGCATATACAATAATCTTCCCATCCTTGGTCTGACAGTTGGAAAGGGTCACCTTGCCCGGCTTGATCCGTCCCTCATTGGTGCCGCAGCCGGACCCGGGATCAGTCTTATCGAACATCTTATGGCTGGTCACTCTGCCCTGGTCCGTCATGAGGCTCTTCGGTACCGGTCCGCAATGGAACAGGATAACCTTGTTCTCTTCTTCACCATAGTTATTATTCCAGTCCAGTACCGTAGTCGGAATCTCACTGGCCAGCGCCATGGCACGCATGGTAATGGCAGAACACATATCAATCTCACAGGATGCCGCAATCCCCCTGTCATTTAACTCCGACAACAGCACACAGGGACATACCCGCAGAATCTCTTCCATCTCATTCCAGCAGCGCAGGGCTATGGCGTCCAGATGATAAGCACTGATATACTCATCAATAACAACCGATATTTTAGCCAGCATCAGCTTTTTATCTGCCGCTACCCCGGTAAAGTCTGAATAAGCTTCCAGAGCAGCCACCTTCTTAACCACTGCTTCCTCATCGTCAGCCTTTTTCCCTACCTTAAACACCAGCTCCGACAGGTCGAAGGATTCCACATTAATTCCGTACTTCTGCATGGTAATCTCGTCAAACCGCACGGTCTTAAAGGCTGTCGTCCTGGCGCCGATACACCCGATGTTACACCTCTTCATTCCATTTACCACACGGCAGACAGCTGCAAAGTCCCGCAGATTCTGTGCAAAAGCTTCCGACAAAGGGTGCACCACATGGGGTTTCATCACCGTAAAAGGCACCTGATACTGGGTAAACACATCTGTCACAGAAAACTTGCCGCAGAAAGCGTCTCTTCTATGGGCAAAATCCATCTTGCCGATCTCATCCGGATATGCCTGCATCAGAATCGGAACCCCTGCATCCTGCAATGCCGTGATAGCACCGTTCTCATCTGCAAAAATGGGCATGGAAAATATCACGCCGTCGTACTGTCCTTCATGCTCCTTGAGCCATTTCGCATATAAAAGGCCCTCATCCCTGGTCTCAATCCCGCCATATCTGGTAAGTTCGGCATCCATGGCTATGTAATCATACCCTGCATCTGTCACCGCCTTTACCATATCCTCCCTGGCACCGTAAATCAGTTCGCCCGGCATAAATCCTCTGTTACAGAATGCCAGTGCAAAAGTCATCTTTTTCCCCATATCTTCTCTCCTTCCATAACTACAGGAACTTCTTTTGTTATCCGATTCCACGAAAGGAATCTCGTAAGCATGTTTGCTCGATTTTAATAAATTCATCTGCAAATGGTTTACTATACTTTTATTTTATTCGCAAAAGAATCTATTTTATATAGATATTTGTTCTTTTCACTTTGAATTTGTCCGCGTGCATGCTACTATCTTATATAGAGTCAGCACCCTTGCCGCATATATGCTCCCTGCACAGCTCAAATCCACAGCCATTTACCAAACACAACCTGCTCTTTGAAAGGAAAACACTTTATGATATCCAGTTTCAACCTGACCAAACTAAATTCCCTGCTAAAAGATTTCTATCATATGACCGGCATCCGTATCACGGTCTTTGACGACACCTTCCATGAACTTGCCGCTTACCCGGAACAGATTGCAGACTTCTGTCAGATTATCCGTTCTGATGAAACTGCTGCCGCACAATGCCATCTATGCGACAAGCGGGCCTGCGAATCTGCCGCCAGGCACAGGGAACCATATACCTATAAATGTCATGCAGGCATGACGGAAAGTATCGCTCCCATTATTCTTGGAAACATCGTAATCGGATACCTGTTCTTCGGGCATGTGTTCTCCTATTCTTCCCGCGAAGAAGGCTGGCAGCAGATCGAGAAATGCTGTAAAGCATATCAGATTGACATGGCGGCTCTGAAACTGTCTGCCCTGAGACAACCGACGATCACACAAGACTATATCTCTTCCGCCTCACACATCATGCAGGCCGTTGCCGTCTATCTGTGTATGGAACGGATGGTATCGCTGCACCAGCAGGAGCTTCCCGTACAGATTGATATGTATATTCAGGAACATTTCAGGGAAAAAATAGATGCCATGCAAATAGCCAGGCATTTCAGAATTGGAAAGACACAGCTTTATGAGATTGCCCAGCAAAGTTATGGCATGGGAATCGCCCAACATATCAGAAATCTCCGCATTGACAAGGCAAAACATCTGTTATCAGAACGTCCTGACCTTGCGCTTGCGGAGATTGCATCCGAATGCGGATTTCATGATTATAACTATTTTATTACGGTCTTTAAGCGGCTTGTGGGTGTGCCGCCGAAGACTTATGCAAACAGGAAGTTGATGGATTAAACGGTTTCTTTCTGATACACTCTGACATAGTCCACTTTCATCGCGGCCCTCTCATCAAAAGGGGTCGTATCATCCGGCTCTCCCGGCCATACTCCTCCCACTGCCACATTCAATATGATATAGAAGGGCTGATCAAAGGGTGCCGGGTAAGGCTTTCTATCTTCTCCCTCTTTCGCAGTAAACCAATCCGTTACCGCACAGATTTCTTCACCGTCCACATAAAAACTTATCCGATCAGGCTCCCACTGACACGCAAACACATGATACTCTTTCGCGAAATCTCCCGATTCCAGCGTATATGATCCCTGCTGCTGCCTGTGCGGTTCTCCATAATGTATGGTTGCGTACTGACAGTCTGTCTGATGACCCAGCACCTCCATGATATCAATTTCTCCGCACTTGGGCCATTGCCCATAAAACGCTTCCTCCACCGGCATCATCCAGAATGCCGGAAGAAATCCTTTCCCCTGCGGCACCTTGATCCTAGCCTCAAACCATCCGTATTGAAACCCCTGCTTATGAAGCGTATTGATTCTTCCCGATGTATATGTTACCCTGCCATTTTCATCTACATGTTTATGCGGCCAAATGACAAGCTTTCCGTCTTTGACATATGCATAATCCGACCCTTCCAAATATTCCTGCAGTTCCTGATTCACCCAGCCCGGTTGGTGACATTCATAACTCCAGTTATCCATATTCAGAGCATCTCCATCAAACTGCTCCTCCCAGACAAGTCGGTACCCTTCCTTCATATCCTTATTTATCTCCTCATTTTAGTCCTTATCTATATCCGCTCATGCGGCATCCCCTTTTCACCTATGTTATATCCCGCTTTTACCTATTCTTTTACACCGCCAAGGGTCACACCCTCGATGATGAACTTCGAAAGCAACAGATATACAATTATAATCGGCACGATTGCGATCAAGATCATCATATATACTTTACCCATATCAAACTTCAAAAAGTCTGCGCTTCGAAGACTTGCAATCATAATCGGCAGTGTCTGTTTTGACTTCGTCGTGATCACCAATGCCGGAACGAAGTAATTATTCCATGAGCCGACAAAAGAGAAGATTGCCTGTACAGCTATCGCCGGTTTCAATATCGGCACCACAATGGCATTAAAGGTGCGGAACTCGCCTGAACCATCAATCCTGGCCGCCTCTACCAGTTCCAGCGGCAGTGAAGACTGCATGTAGCTGAACATGAAATAGAATACAGAGGGTGCCGCAATTGCCGGTACAATCAAAGGAATCAGCGTATCATCCAAATGCATATTGGTGATCAAACGCAGAAAACCAAGCGCACATACCTGTGTAGGCATAACCAGAATCATCATAATAAACATAAATGCCGGCTTTTTTAATTTGAAATTATAAGCATACAGTCCATAGGCCGTCATTGCCGAAAAGTAAGTGCTAAGTGCCGCACTGCCGCCTGCTACAATCAGGCTGTTGATAATGCCCCGTACCACAGGAACATTGGCGTCATTTAATACATTCTTAAAGTTCGTAAGAAAATTCGACCCCGGCAGAAAAGAAAAACCTTTCTGCAGTTCTATATGTGTCCTGGATGCATTCACAATCAGGATATAGAAGAAAAACAGACACAGGAATGACAAAAAAATCAGCAGAACATGTGCAAGTGTGGTCCGTAAATGCGAGGGTTTTGTTTCTTTCATTATCTTCCTGCCTCCTTCTTAGCATATTTTTTCTGTCTCTTAGCTGCAGCCTTTGATCCGTCCGGATCATTCACATTCATCATCCTATAGACAATAAAGCAAAGAATCGCGCTGACAATGAATAAGTATACAGACAAGGCTCCCGCCATACCATAGTTTTTACTTGCCAGATGATTATTCAAATACATGATCAAAGTCATGGATGTTCTGTCCGGATTTCCCTGCCCGGCTGTCAAGACCTGCGGCACATCGAACATCTGAAGACCGCCGATCATGGATGTGATCATCGTATAAGCCAGAATTGGCCTGATCAGAGGTAAGGTAATCTTAAAGAAAATCTGCCTGGGATTGCAGCCGTCTATCTGCGCCGCCTCAAAAAGGGACGGGCTGACACCCATAATAGCTGCCATCAACATGATGGTCGTATTACCAAACCACATCAAGAAGTTCATCAGGCCAATCAGGCCCCTGGTTCCCCATACGCTTGCCATAAATCTCACCGGCTCCGCTGTAATTCCCTGATTCACCAGGAAGGAATTGATCGGCCCGGTATCTGAAAACAGCGTAAAGAATAACATGGAAAATGCCGCCGCCATAATCAGATTAGGAAGGTAAATAACCACTTTAAAAAACTGTTTTGCCCTGATCTTCAGTCTCGCATCCACAAACCAGGATGCCAGAAGAAGCGAAATTACAATCTGCGGTGCAAAGCCAATAATCCAAAGGATAAACGTATTCCCCGCATATTTGGGAAGATCTGTTGACAGAAGCTCTATGTAATTCTTAAGCCCAATAAAATTCGGCCCGATTTCCTTCAATCCGGAACGGTAGTATTCATAAAAGCTGTAGCGCACCGTATCCAGCAGTGGAAGAAATGAAAAAATAAAGAACGATGCAAAAAATGGAAAAATAAAAACATAACCCCATTTTTCATAGGTTATTGTTTTCTTCTTAGAAGTCTTTTCCCCCATAATATCATATCCTTTCACAAGTAATGAGCATCCCCTGGAACGCCTGCTGTTCAACTGGGTAAAGGGACGGGCATGTGCTCGCCCCTTTACAGCATCATTGAAACATTGTGTCTGTCCTAACATATATATTGATTGCCAAAGATTAAGGCCATACTACCTCAGTAAGCTCCGGATAAAGCTCTTTGATCGCCGTCTCAAAATTAACCTTGGCCGTATCTATGTCAATATTGCCGTCAAAATAATCCCCGAAGGCATTCTGAATCTGCTCATTACAGCCCTGGTCATAAGGAGAAACATTACTCATATCAATGGTAGGAGCCACTTCAGAAAACAGTGCAATATGATTCTGCCCGCCCAAAAACTCGGACTTGAAATTCGGATCGGATGCAATCTCCTGCATACCGGAAACTGTATTGGTATAATCCTGAATATCCTGATTCTCCGTCATGGATTTCATAATATCCTTAGAACATGTGAGCTTGAGCATAACATCTTTAACCAATGTCGGATTATCTGTCCCTCTTGCAGCCGCAACCCATGTACCGCCCCAATAATAAGGCTGAGGTCCCTCACATACTGCCCAGTCTCCAAAACCTGCTTCACCGGCATTGCCCACCAGAGTAAAGTTAATTCCCCAAGTGGAATAGAAGAATCCGAACACCTGTCCGTCAGCTCCCTGATCCTGTGCCCAGGTATCACTCCAGAGTGTAGATTTATGATTATACCCATTATCCGTAAACTCTTTTGTCTGCTCAATCCATGACATGATATTAGGATCCACCGTAACTGTCGTCCCCTCAACCCATGGTTTTTCTACATTATTAGAAAAAGTACGGAAGGAATCCTGATAACCGGAAAGCATATAATAGCCTTTTTCCTTTGCCTTTGCAGCTACATCATTGAACTTATCCCAGTCTGCAAGCGCTGCCTGCACCTGCTCCGGATCATCTGTTCCCAAAACATCCTTGGCAATAGAACGTCTATAAGCAAATAATCCAGGTGCCGCCTGCCAGGAAGTTGCTCTCTGCTCACCGTTTACATCAGAAACAATATCCTTTGTATACTGGTACTGGTCAGCCAGATCATCCGCCGTGATACCAAGCTCGGAAAGAGGCACAGTAACATCTACATCCGCACCTACGTATTTCAGTGCATAGTCAGCCTCAAGCAGGAAAATATCAATCTTATCATCTGCTGCCGCACTCTCCTGCGCCATCAGCGCCTCATCTAATTTATTCTGATAGTTGTTATCCGTAGTAGGATTGATTGTCCATTTCACTGTGATCCCGTCTTTCAGGGTAGTTGTGGATTTATCATCCGAAACAGACTCTACATCAGGATAGTAATCATTGAAGCGGCTCTGAAATTCATCATTCCAGCACCAGATATTGAGAACTGTTCCCTCGTCACCGCCTGCCTCAGGCGCTGCTGCCTCTGTTCCGGCATCTGCATTTGCACTTTCCCCGTCACCAGTCTGCGCCGGTGTCTGAGATGCATCTGAACCGCCTGCGCCGCATCCAGCCAGAGTGCCTGTCAACATAGCAGATGCAAGCATCACACTAAGTAATTTCTTCTTCATAAATATGTTACCTCCTATACAATAAATTGTTTTCCGGAATGTAAAATTTCCGTTGCATCTTTTACAGTAATACCATATCCCTTTTATTCATCACGATATATAAAATTAATTGTAAAAATGTCATTTTCATGCCGCAACCTGCATTTATGACATGATCAGCTCAATTTCCGACTGTTCTTCCAATACCTCCGCAGGAATATAATTGCCTTTCATTTCTTTCCCATTGACCGTAAGCCTCCTGCATCCTGATTCTGCATGCCCGGGGTTTTTGACCACGATATGCAGATGGTTTCCCCTGAAGTCTTTGTCTATTTCAAAATACTCCCAACTCTTCGGAACGGAAGGCGCAATCTTAAGCCCGTAGAAATCGGGACGCATCCCCAGGATTCCTTCCACACATCCCACCATAATCGTAGACGCCGTTCCTGTCAGCCAGTGCACATGGGAACGTCCAAAATGGGGGCTGTCTTTTCCTTCCGTAAACTGACCGTAGCAATATGGCTCCAGCCTGCGGATCTCTGCACGGTCATTCTGGGCTGCCGGAGCATTTTCCATAAAATATGTAAAAGCACGTTCCCCATGTCCCCGCAGAGCCTCCGCAAGAATGAGCCATCCTTGTGACTGTGAAAAAATACCCGCATTTTCCTTTGTCCCCGGATTGTAGATTACCGCAAGCGCGCCGTCAAATGCATGACTGTGATAAGGCGGATCCATCAAGATTGCCCCATACGCCGTATTCAGTCTCGCAAATACCGTGTGCAGCACTGTGTCTGCCTGTTCTTCTGTAGCAAGCCCGCTGATGACCGCCCAGCTTTGAGGATTCAGCCACATATTTGCCTCAGCATCGGCAGATTTCCCGATGACTTCGCCCTTTTGTGTAAATCCCCGGATAAATCTGTCCTCATCCCAACACAATTGCTGTATAATCTTTTCCAGCTTTTTCTGGCTCTCCTCCAGAGCAAAGATATAGTCTCTGTCCTGTTTATACTCTGCAAACTGCTTCATAATCGTCATCGCAAGATAATACTGCAGTGCCACAAAGGTAGATTCCCCCTCCTTACCAAGCCGCAGGCAGTCATTCCAATCCGCATACAACCCGGCAGGCATCCCATGTATCCCCAGATGCTTTGCCGAAAAATCTATGGCACGTTTTAAATGCTCATATACCGTTCCCTCATCCTTATTGGCAAACGGAATCACCTCATCGATAAAAGAAAGATCTCCCGCCTCCGAAACATATTTATAGACTGTTGGAAACAACCACAGTGCATCATCTGCACGATATGCCGGATGCCCCGTTGCCTGCACATAAGAGGAGTCCTCCGGGGTGTCCTCATGTCCCGCATTGTGCGTAAATTTCACAAGAGGCAGGCCTGCGCCATGATCCACCTGGGCAGAAAGCATAAAACGGATCTTTTCCACAGCCATCTCAGGAGCCAAATGGATCACCCCCTGAATATCCTGCACGGTATCCCGATACCCATACCCGTTACGGAGACCGCAATAGATAAAGGAAGCCGCCCGTGACCAGATAAATGTCATAAAACAGTTATAGGCATTCCATGTGTTGATCATGGTATCAAATTCTGAGCTGGGCGTTTTCACCTGAAAATGAGAAAATCTCTCGTGCCAGCAGTTGACCAGTTCCTCCCATTCCTTCTGACAGATCTCTTCCGGATTACCGTAACGATCCAGAATCTGCTCCGCCTCTGCGTCTGCCTTCATACCAAGGACAAACGCTATATTCTTAGTCTCGCCCGGTGCCAGAAAAATCCGCGCGGCAAGAGCGCCGCACCCATTTTCATTATAATTGAGCGCTCCGCCGAGATCTCCGCCAGTCACCCCCTGCGGATTACCATAACCGTGATATCTTCCTAAAAATATCTCTCTGTCTCCGCAGTATGAAGAAACCTCTGCTCCGGTCATGCCAAAAAAGCGTTCAATCACAATCTTTTCATCTACGTCCTTACCCTCCTCCAGCGTATCCAGATTCCCATGAATCCGTTGGCAGATACGATTCTTGTTAAAAATGGTTCTGGTGACAAACTGAGAATACTGCAGGTTCACCTGATCGTTTTCATAATGATTCACATTGGTAAACTCCGCATATCCTGTAATCGTCAGATTCCTTGCTTCCCCAGACCGGTTCGTCAGCCGAAGATTCCAAACCTCATACTCCTTATCAAGCGGTACATAATATAAAACCTCAGAATGGATCTCACTGTAATCAGCTGTCATTCTGGTGTATGCTGTTCCATGACGGCACTCACTTTTATACGCTGCAAGATCCTTTCCTACCGGCTGCCACGAAGCAGACCAATAGTCTTTACTCTCATTGTCACGAATATAAATATAGCGGCCCGGTTGGTCGAACTGATTAAAGATATAGCGTAAAATCCTTCCGTTAGCACCAGATCTGGCAAAACTATACCCACCGGCATTATTGGAAATGACAGCGCCATACTCCGGAGAGCCAAGATAGTTTGCCCATGGCTGCGGCGTATCCGGCCGCTCAATCACATATTCACGTTTCTCATCATCAAAATATCCAAACCTCATTCCCATCCTCCTTTACTTTTTCAAAATTATAGGATGATATTATATTTTGATATACAAGGTTATATACAAAAATGTCAGATTCATGATACAATTGACGCAGAGTGCCCTACTGCATTGAAGAACTGATACAGCAGCCGCAACCACGGAATGATACGGAGAAAATATGAATTTACGACATGAATGGTTTCAGGAAGAATTAAGAAAAAGTGAAGAATCCCTTAAACACCGCCCCTTGGATGATGAATATTCCTTTTTACAGGCAGTCAGTTCAGGGGACATGGATTTTGTTGAAAAAAACTGTAGAGAGAATGCTTTTATCAATCCGGATGGCATGGGCATTCTCTCTACAAATCCTCTGACGAATATAAAATATCATTTTGTTGTCACAGTCGCTATGATTACCAGACGATGCGTAACGGCAGGCATGGAATTAGAGCAGGCATTCCGCCTCAGTGATTTCTATATTTTGAAGATGGACAGCTGCACCTCCATTGACGCCATCTCCAAACTTCATATGCAGATGGCTCTCGATTATACGAGAAAAATGAGTCTGGTAAAGAAGAACAATATTCTGTCCAAGCCAGTCGTCCTTTGCATGGACTATATTTACAGCAACATCACCCACCGCATCACGGTAGACGAACTTGCCCTGCACACAAATCTTTCTCCCAGCTATCTTTCCAGACTTTTTAAGAAGGAGCTTAACGTTTCCATCAGCGATTATATTTGCGAAATGAAAATCGAAAAGGCACAGCATCTGCTTAGATATTCCGATTATAGTCTGATTGAAATCGCAAATTATCTCGCCTTTTCTTCACAGAGCCACTTTATCCAGACTTTTAAGAAAATGGTCGGCGTAACTCCTAAAAAATACCGCGATCACTATTATCATGCCTCATGGTAATTTAATCAAAAAGCATTCTGCTTTTTAAGCCGAAACCAGCTCTACGATTATATTGTGCAGTCCGTTTTCCATGGCAAGAATTGTATTGCGTTTGATTGTTATCTCTTTATCATCGGCATTCTGTATCGCTGTGCCGTCACATTCGGCTCTGCCGATTTTGTATGTCCCATATTCCAGCCCTTCCCTGTTTTGAAATCTGACAGCGAACTCTTTTCCGGCAAAAAACATTCTGATGGAAGCCGTTTTGTTTTCATCAAACTGCTCCTTTAAAAGCTTCGGCCTGATCACCATGTCGCCCGCTTCCCCGTGCACTCCGAATACTTCTGTCATCATGGTCATCATGTACCAGCTTGCGGCGCCCGTGAGATAGTGATACATCCCCCGCCCCTCACTGTTAAAATACTCCGGAATGCCCGGATAGATTTTGCTTGTGTTAAAAGCAAGCGCTGTATCTGCCAATGTCCGGAGCGCCTTATATCCTTCTTTTACATAGCCCCTCTTATAAAGCGCATTTGCATACATCACTGTCATATGGGAAAATACAGCCCCATTTTCTTTCTCTCCATAGGCAAATCCAAACATTCTTCCCATATCAAACTTTAATTCCTTAAAGTCTGTGTTCAACCGATATCCGCCAATGGCGGCATCATACAGATAGTGGTCAGCGCTTTTACAGATCCGGCGGATCTGATCGTCTGAGGCAGTTCCGCTCATAATAGCAAAAACCTGTCCGGTCAACATCATGCGGACACCCTTTTCTGAGATACCTTCCACCGCATTTTTATGATTGTCATAATAGCTGTTAAACCAACCCTCATCCTCTTTTCCCTGAATCCATTCCGTCTTACGGATGTGCTCCATAAGCCAGTCTGCCTTATGGAGCAGATTCTCAATCAGACGATCCACTGGCACCTCTGTCTTCCTGCCGCTGACAGTATGCCTGCACAAATCTGTATATTCCTTCAAAACTTCCTGTTTGGCCTCTGGGCTTTCATAAACTTCCACATCATCTTTCAGCAGAACCCCCAGTTCTTCCAAAATCTCTATTTGCATACAGGACAATCTGTCTCTCATAAGACACAGACAGGCTGCAAGCTGTCTCAGGTTCCCTGCGTACGCACAGGTAAAAGCCACACTCTCACCGTGATCCGCAGCCATATCCAGCGCGTCATTCCAGTCCGCCCCCCGCAGACGCATTTCATTGTGTTCTCCCACTTCATAAAATGCACACAGATGCTCTACCAGAAGATGCTCCAGAATGGTTCCGGCATATATGCTGCCGGCAGATGTTTTCTGCCGCATACCATAACTTTCATTCCAGTCATTGTCAATCTGCGTTCCTCTTTCCGTCTGCGCATCTTTAAAGTACTGCACGCTCTCCAACAAAACTTCCAGATCTCCGGTCTGGTCAAGATAAAGCTTTGTGGTCATAAAAGGCCAGACCGCATGATCCATCCAGACACGGCTGATACCGTTTCTGTCCGCAATAAACTCTCCCGGCTTACTGCCTATGATCGTTGCGTTGGTTCCGTCAATCCGGACTCCTCCATAATTGCTGACAATCATCCTGCGTACATCCCCCGGTTCCATCAGCAGAAGAGACAGGCAGTCCTGCCACAGATCCCTCCATCCTCTTCCGCCTCTCCCATAGTCGTGATGCGGCAGGAAGGAACATCCGTAAAGCCGCCTCAAAAAGGGCTGAAAACTCACCCACCGCAGGAACAGATCAAAACGCTCATCCCCTGTATGATATCTGACATTCACCTTATTCTGCCAGTGTGCCTTTACCCGCTCTAAAGCCTGTGTTACCTTCACAGAAGAATCATAGTCTGAGATAAGTTCCTCTACCGCTTCCTCCCGTTTCGCAATTCCCATGATGATCACATATTCTGCGGTCTCATCTTTTTTAAGCGTTACCTGTTCAAAACGTATACCTCCCACAGCCTCCCTGCCGGCAATTTCCATTCCTGCGGGCAGGCCTGCTTTGTTCCGGTAAACTGCCTCCGGATGCGTAAACGTGCCTCCCTCCCCTATAAAGGAATCTACCGTCGGATAAAAGGAGTGCGGAGCTTTGCCGTCTCCCTGTGCCCCTGCCGCAAAATAAATCTGCTCATTTCTTCGATGCCCCTTCTCATCAAAAGACATGGTAGGTTTGACCATAATGCTGCTCTGCTGTGTATGTATTCTATGCAGCATTGATGTAACGTTTCTGTGATCCCTGATATTATCAGCGCTTCTTCCATAAATCGGGACAGCGGCAACCGGCACCACTTTCTGTGCTGTCTCCCCTATATTGCGCAGTACCACATGCATAATCTCCACATTATCGTTCACCGGAACAAAAGAAGTAATCTCCGCTTCCAGTTTGTATTTTTTCGAACTTCTTCTCACGGTATGCCACATCAATCCTGCCGTCAATGTACTTTCATCCTGCTCCCCGGTAAATTTCTTATCCTCCGCTTCCGCAGACGCCCCTGTTGCAGACCAGCATCCGGATTCCTCCACAATACACCAGAAATTCCTCGTCGATCTGTTGTTATGCAGATTTTCCGAACTTACAGGCTCCAACAGGAACGTTTCCTGATCAAGCTTACTGTCCCCGCCTAAATTCGGTGTTATAGAACTCTTCAATCCCTGTTCTCCGGCAATCGGAAAGTACAGATAGCTATAATTCTCCGGCTGATCCAATAAAAAAGTACCATCCTTGTCCCAAAAACGAATCTCACCCATATGCAGTGCCCCCTGTATGCTATATTTAATACTCTCAAAAGCTCCTGTCTGTGCCGGCAGCTCTTTTCTGTTTCCTTATTTTAGTGTTTCTTAACCGGAATATATATCAGAAAAGGAAGAAAAATATTAAATACATGCACTCTTATGCAAACAGCGCGGATCGCCTGCACCGCCTATCCCTTGACTGCTCCTGCTGCCACCCCTTTTATGATATGCTTCTGCATCAGTATATAAAACAGAACAACAGGTATACTGGATATCAGAAAATTTGTCAGAATCAGGTTCCACTGGTTAGAATACGTGCCATAAAAATATCTTTGTGACAATGGCAGTGTCATCGGCTTGCCGTTTCCGTATACAAGAAATGCCACCAGGAATTCTCCCCACACCCACAGCGCATTCAGTACAGCCACTGTCGCCAGGATCGGTTTCATCAGCGGAAGGACTATGATCCATACCATCTTCCCTTTTGAACAGCCGTCAATGACAGCAGCTTCCTCGATTTCCCTGGACATGCCCACACAATAACTGCGGCATAGAAAGATGGGAACCGGCATCCCAAGGGCTATATACACCATCACCAGACCTGCGATATGATTGATCAGTCCGATATCACGGACAACAACAATGAGTGCAACCATATAAACCTGAAATGGCACGAAAAGTGTTGACATGATGATCACCACCAATATACGGCACAGGAAGCTCTCCCACCTTGCCAGGGCATAACCTGTGACTGCCGCCACCAATACGGTAAGGGAAGTCGTAACAGTCACGATACCGATACTGAACAGAAAGGAAATCCCGAAATGATCATCCGTCAAAATCGTCCTGAAATTTTCCATATAAAGGGTTTCCGGCATGGCTATCGCCGAAGTCATAATTTCACCCTTTGTCTTAAACGAATTAATGACCACAAGGAGTAAAGGTGCCATAAAGATGACTGCCATCAGCCAGACAGCGATTGACGCCAGGGCATTTCCTGCTTTTCTTTTCATCATCTAAGCTTCTTCTCCCTTCTTCCCATAATATCATTGAGCACCAGGCTGATCAGCCCGATCATCACAAACAATACGATGGACTGTGCCGCGGCATATCCGTTACGGTTGGCATTAAACGCGGTCATATAAATCTTATACACCATGGTACTGGAGGCGCCCACGGGCCCTCCCGAAGTCATTGTGTAAGGCAGCTCAAACACCTTCATATGGGATGATACGGATAAAATCACACAGGTGAGGATGGTAGGGGAAATCAGCGGCAGTTTTACGTACCGCAGCACTTGCCGCATACTTGCGCCGTCTATCCTTGCCGCCTCCACAATATCCTCTGATATCCCCTGTAGGGCTGCTATATAGATAACCATATAGTACCCTGCGCAATTCCAGATCCCTACTACCGCCAGTGCCCACACAACGGTATCCTTATTACCCAGTACAGCGATTTTACCCAGGTTAAGCGTTGCGAAAATGTCCGGAAGCACCTGTTTATACACAAAACTCCATATATATCCCACTACCAAAAGGCTCATGATGTTCGGGATAAAGAAAAAGGTCCTGAACAGATTCCTGCATCTGATTTTTGCGTCCAGCAGGAGCGCAAGCACAAGGGACAGCAAATTGCCCAGTACAACCGTAATGGCTGCATACTGTATGGTATTGGAAATGGTCTTTGTAAAACTCCGATCCCCAAATGCCTCTTTGTAATTCTCTAACCCTACAAATTGATAACTTGTCTTCATCCCGTAAGAATCCGTGAAAGACAGCCACATACTCTGTACCACCGGAATGATGAAAAAGAACAGAAACAATAGAATTGCCGGCAGTAAAAGCACCCCATAAAACACATGATCTCTTATTTTCTTATTTTTCATAAAATAATCACCTTATTGTATGTGGGAGTTCTCCATTCTGTAAATCACTCTCCATCCCTTGCTTTATCCCAATACGTATCCAAATCCTCTGCCAGGGTGTCCCAATCACTCTCACCCAGCATATAATAGGAAAATGTCTCCCACAGCTTATCCGTAAACACGCTCCTCAACACACGGTCTCCGTAAGGAGTAAACAGGTTCTCAGACAAATAATGATCTACATCTGCAGCAATGGGATCATAGTCCACGTTCACCCCGTTCACCGCTGAGGAAACTTTCACATTCTCTGCCCATATTGCCCCCGCTTCTTCCGTTGCCACATAGGCAAGAAAATCTTTGACAATATCCGTATGTTCTGTACCTGCACAGATGGACAAAGAGGTGTCCGGGAAGCAGAGCAGTTTACCATCCTGTACATTGTCCGATACAGGGAACGCCATCAGACCGATATTGGCGTCCGGATTGACATCTCTGATGGCCGATAAAGCCCATGAACCATTTCCATAAAATGCGGTTTCCCCATTTGCGATCAAGGCAGCGCAATCATCATAGGACTGGTTATAAGCCATATCCGGATTGCTGTATTGATAGACCACATCTGTCAGAATATCAAAGGCCTGCTTCCAGCCGGCATCTTCTTTGATCGTCACTTCCCCTGCATCCCTCTTTGTGCTCCAGTCAGAATCCGGTGCATATACCGTTTCCGCAAACAAAGCAATCAATGACATATACGGCACCGACAGATCGCTGAGACTGGATGCAAAAGGAGTCACACCATTGGCCTGCAGAGTCTCGCAGGCAGCCACCAGCTCACTGTAAGTGGATGGAATCTCAATATGATTGGCTGCCAAAACATCCTTATTATAATACAGACCGATATAGCCGTTATCAATGGGCATTGCATAGACTGCATTGTCATAGATCGCGTTTGCTCCCGCCACCGTATCCGCATTCAGATTATCTAAAAAAGCCTCCCCGTTGATGTCCAGCAGAAATTCCGGTTCGATCTCTTTCATCCAGGTAACAAGATCCGGCATATCATTTGCCGCAGCCCTTGCACGTATGGTGGTCTTAAAATCATCTGAAGACATGGACTGCATCTCAAAAGTAACATTGGGATGTTGTGCTGTATAATGATCGAACATTTCCTGAAAAGCCGCCTGCGGTCCTGCTTCCGTTTTCAGGGAAAGCACCTCAATCACCACATTTTCCCCGCCTGCGGTATCTGCCGGTTTGTCGGCTTCCTGCGCTTCATCGCTTTCCGGCACAGTCTCCTGCTGTACCGTTTCTTCCCCTCCGCCGGCTGCACTGCCGCAGCCTGCTAATAAGCCAGCCGTCATGGTCAGACTTAAAATGACTGCTATCACTTTTTGCTTCATACTCCTTTATCCTCCTTTGCATTTATAAAATCCAGACAGTTCATGACCTGTCCAAATTTTCCCTCTTACTTCTGACTGTAAAACTGCGAAATCCTTAAACTGTCAATGAGAGACTTGGCTTTTCAAAAAAGTGTTCCAGCACATAACTGCTTGCTCCCAGTGGATATTCTTCCTCTTTCAGTTGTCCAATATGCAGTTTTACATACAGTTCCATATCATCATTCAGATATTGTTCTATCGTGGTTTTTACCACTTCTTCAAAGACGGTTCCCTTGATGTTCTGGCATCCTCCTATCACTATCGTTTCTACTTCTATTGTTTTTACCAAATTGGAGATACCAATCCCAAGATAGTACGCTGCCTGGCGCAGAATGCTGGCGCAGTCCTCATCCCCTTCCTGTGCCTTTCTGATAAAATCAGAGACCGTGTCGTAACTGTTCTCCGCATCCGGCTCGGTTCCCTGCGCCTTGGCTGCTTTCAGCTGCCGGTATCGTCTGTTCATGGCAATTTCCCCGGAATATGCATCCAGGCATCCCCTGTTACCGCAGGCACACTCCGGTCCTTCCGGATTCAATATGGTATGCCCGATATAGCCCGCATTTCCTTCAATTCCGGAAAGCGGTTTGTTATGGTAGAAAATGGCGCTTCCTATACCAGAACGTATTCCGATATAAGCAAAGTCTTCCGTATCCGGCGGCAGATACTTCTGCTTTTCTATCAACGCCAATAAATCCACATCATTTTTTATATAAACCGGTACTCCGAATTTCTCTTCCAGCACCTGTCTGATATCAATGTGATCCCACCCCTTTATCCTTTTGATATGAAGGGATTTGCCCTGTGTCCGGTTAATCGTTCCCGAAATACCCATCCCGATTCCGGCTATCTTGGTCCTGTCCACCCCGGATTCTGCGATCAGACATTCCACTTCCTCCAAAAGACGCTGCAATACCAGATCTGCAGGATCAGAAAGCTCAAATGAGACATTCCTTCCATGAACTGCTTCATTTTTCACGTTGGCGACAGCCAGCCGTACATTGGGAAATTCAAAATCAATGCCGACTGCATATTTTGCTTCTTTATTGATATGAATCAATTCTGCCGGCCTTCCTCCGGTAGGCTGGGAGTATCCCCCTTTAACTATCAGCCCTTCCTGCTGGAAATTCCTGATTACTTCCAACACAGTGGGCCTGCTCAGCGAAGTCCTTGTGATAATTTCTTCCACCGTAACCGGTTCGTAGGAAAGAATACACTGGAAGACCAGATACTTATTAGCCTCCTTAATTACCTTTGTTGTATTTTTCTTCATTTGTGCTCCCGCCTCTCTTTAAGATAGTCTGAGTATAACATCCTTTTTTTGTTTTGTAAATAACTTTTGTTAATCATTTTTACAAAACTACTTTCCATATTACTTTTATTATGCTATACTGCATGTATCATATCTGGAATCATCCCTAAAACGAAAGGAGATTTTTATGTATCAGGAAATAACAGATTACTTCAAACAGCTATCCTTACAATTGATCAACGGCTGCAAATCCACCGCTTACGATGGCACCTGCCTCTACACCCCGGACGGCATTTCCAGCTACAACGCACTATGGATCCGTGACTTTTCCTATATGGTTGAATACGCCGGTTTTGCTATTCCCGATGAGGATGTCATTGGCTGCATCGAATACTCTATCAGACATAAGAGAGCAGACGGATGGATGCCCGACAGAACCTACGGCAACGGAACCGGCGTCTATGCAGCCGGAGAGGCCGGGGCTCCAATCGGTGAAGCCAACCTGGACAACACCCCCTTCCTTATTTTTACTGTATACTGCCTGTTACAGCGTCAAAAAGAGCTTTCTTCTGATGCCGCAGCGCTTTTTGGTACCTGGGAACCGGATCTGACCGCAGGCATGGAACTGATTCCGCTAAGTCCGCAGGGACTTGTTTATAACGATCCCAACTGTCCGCACTCCCCCTACGGATTCACGGACACCGTATGTAAAACCGGAGAACTTTTCATGGAATCGCTTCTCTTCTGGCGGGCATGCCGTATGATGGCATCACTCTGCCAGACCTTCCATACCGGCCCTTCCCTCTTCTATCAGGAAAAGGCTGCAAAAATAGAGCAGAATATCCATTC
This sequence comes from uncultured Lachnospiraceae bacterium, assembly GCA_910577735.1. Classification (GTDB taxonomy): domain Bacteria; phylum Bacillota; class Clostridia; order Lachnospirales; family Lachnospiraceae; genus UBA3282. The sequence continues at coordinate 597 of CAJTOO010000035.1, read as the reverse complement.
TCTTTTTCAGGACAAAGCTGGGGCGTTCCTGGCCGCTTCAAAAGATTGCAGCCAACTAGATATCTGGGGAAATGCTTATCTTCTCTATATTGATTTTCCCTGCCGGGACTCTGTACGCCAGTCTATTTTGCATTTTCTTACCGCAAACTGCGGACAGTTCCTATACCACGGGCAGGTCCGTCATCTGCTGCAGGGGGAATATTGGGATCGTCTGCTCATCGAAGTGCCACAAGAGACCTACCAGAACGGGGCTTATTGGGCGACAGCAACGGGCTGGATCATATGGTGTCTGGCGCAGAAAGATTTCGCTCTTGCTGCCAATGCACTGACTGCCGCAGCCGCTTACTTCAAAGAACAAGGTTCCTTTGAATGTGTCAACGAGAACTACCAGAAATTAGACAGCATGGTAGTCAGCGCCACAAATATCTACGGCGGTGCATTACGCCTGCAGGAATTTCCTGAATTTATCGCTTTCCTGGATCAGACCTGTTCTTTACACGAAGGGTAAGAGCACTGACCGGACTAAAAATTAGAAAGGATACAAGTTTGAAACAAATAAGTAAAAGACAGCCAAGAAATGAAGGGCATAGCAAATAA
>CAJTOO010000034.1 GCA_910577735.1 uncultured Lachnospiraceae bacterium | reverse complement strand
GGTTATTTTATTGACGAATATATCAAAAATATCTAAACGGTATCATTAGTTTTTAACAAAACGAAGTCGGACATTTTGTATATAATTTACAAAATGTCCGGCTTTTTTTGTTTTTGTATTGACAATATGCACTTAGAAAGCTATAATAAAACTACTTAATAAAACAGTTTTATAAAGTAGTTACCAAACTTGGAAAAGAGAGGAAGAAAAGATGAGAAGTGCTGTTTTTCTTGGACAGAGGAATCTTAAGGTGCTAGAGAGAGAGATTCCTAAGCCTGGTCCTAAAGAGGTTCTGATCAAGGTAATGGCATGTGGAGTCTGCGGGTCAGATGTACATATCTATGAAGGAGATCAAGGTTCTACTTCCACTGTGCCACCACAGATACAAGGACATGAGTTCTCTGGCATCGTTATAGAGACAGGCAGCGAAGTAAGTAGCTGTAAAGTAGGAGACAGGGTCTGTGTAGATCCGGCAGACAACTGCAATGAATGTTACTACTGCACGAATGGCATGATGGGACATTGTGAACATATGGGTGCGATTGGAACCAATATTAACGGCGGTTTTTCACAATATTGTAAAGTTCCAGGACGGCTAATCCATCATCTGGCCAATCATGTAAGCTTTATAGAAGGAGCTATGGCAGAGCCATTAGCCTGCTGCATCAACGGTGCAGACAGAAGTGATATTAAGGTCAGTGACAATGTACTTATCTACGGCGGCGGAGCTATTGGTCTTCTCCTTATGCAGTTGGCAAAACTGAAAGGAGCTGCCAAGGTAGTGCTAGTGGAGCCAGTAGAGGCAAAGCGGAAGATGGCAGAAAAGTTAGGAGCTACCTTTACCATTGATCCCACCAAGGAGAAAGTGGCAGATGTATTAGCAGCTAAGGGTCTTTGTCATATCCAGGTAGTTATTGAGACCTGCGGACTTAAGAGTACTTCAGAGGAAGCGGTGGACATTGTAGATAAAAGAGGAACCATCCTTCTCTTTGCAGTGACAAAGGTGGATTCCAAGATTGACCTGATGACCTACAAACTCTTTCAGAAAGAGCTGACTATCAAAGGTTCCTATTGCAGTCCTTATGATATGGGTCGTGCAGTGGAACTTATCAATTCCCACAAGATTGATGTAACCACGATGTTAGCAGGCACAAGAACATTAGAAGAGCTAGAGGAAGTTTTACAAGAACCAAAGGTGAGGGCACAAGGAAAATGGGTGATCTTACCCAACGGTTTCGTGGAATAATATTTTGAATATAGTGCATGAAACATAATAAATAAAAACATATTATAAAAGGAGCGTATGAAAAATGAGGAAAAAAGTAGTAGCCTGTCTGTTGGCAGCCATCATGACACTTGGAGCAGTAGGATGCAGTTCTGACACAAGTACAAACACCACATCTCCCAAAGAGGAAAGCACAGAAGAAGCACCAGCAGAGAGTGAGAGTGAGGAATCTGCAGCAAATACGGTCAGAGGAACTGGCACAGGACTTAAGATTGGACTTGCAGTTCAGACTCTAAGTAACCAGATATGGGCACAGCAGGCAGAGGCTATCCAAAAGAGAGCCAAAGAAGACGGAAATGAAGTGACCGTAGTAGACTGTAAAGAAAATGCCAATACACAGATTGATCAGATTGAGAATTTTATCTCTTCTGATGTAGATGCGATTATCGTAAATCCAGTGGATGCAGATGCTATCGAGGAGGCCTGCAAAGAAGCCCGTGAAGCAGGCATTATGGTGGTGTCCTGGGATGAGGAGATGACCAACGCAGATATTAATTGGCTGATTGATAACTATGATCTTGGTTGCGGCATCGGTTCAGCGGCAGCAGAGTGGATTAATGAGACTTTTGAAAATGGAGAGTGCGAGGTTGTTGTACTTGGCTATCCACAGACTCCTATCTTAAAACAGAGAGAAGATGGTATCTTGGATAAACTAGCAGAAATCGCTCCTAATGCGACCGTTGTTGCAAACCAGCCGGCTATTGATACCACAGAGGGATTGAATGCTATGGAGACTATCTTACAGTCCCATCCTGATGTAAAGGTTGTCTGTTGTATTGGAGGAGGCGGAGCAGCTGGCTCTAACGAGGCATTTAAAGGCTTCTACGGTTCTGAATATCCCAAGAATGTAGGAATCTTCTCCACTGACCTGACAGATGAGACGATTTCTTCTATGCAGAACGATGAATTTAACAAACTTTGCGTGGCGATTACCGGAAATGCTTATGTATGTGGCGATACTATATATCAACTCTTGATTGACAAAGAAACTGGAGTAGAGATGGATAAGAATGTTTACAGAGAACTGATTCCGGTAACGATTGACAATCTAGAAGAGATGATTCCGTAATCATTTTACCTTATGGATGACGTGACCTGGTTTTGATACCAGGCCACGTCATTAGTAAAGAGAGAAAGGGGAAGCGTATGGGGGCAGAAGACAACATTCTGGAATTAAAACATATTTCAAAATATTATCCAGGCGTAACCGCGCTAGATGATGTCTCTTTACATGTTCGAAGGGGTGAGATACATGCACTAATCGGTGAGAATGGAGCAGGAAAATCCACGCTTATTAAGACATGTAGTGGTGCCATTGCACCTTCTGTTGGAGAGATCATCATCAATGGAAAGAGCTTTTTGAGTATGACGCCGAAACTGTCAGAGGAAAATGGAATCGGTGTTATCTATCAGGAATTTAATCTGGTGGGGGATTTGACAATAGCAGAAAATATCTTCTTAGGGAGAGCGATTCGCAAGGGAATCCTAGTGGATTTTGCTGCTATGGAGAAAAAATCACAGGAGGTTCTAGATTCCTTAAATATCAAGATTAAGCCATCGACTTTGGTAAAAGATTTGTCTGTGGGTTATCAGCAGATGGTAGAGATTGCCAAAGCTGTCTCTCAGAATGCAAAGGTGCTTATTATGGATGAGCCATCTGCACCACTTACCAATGCAGAGGTGGAGAGCATGTTTGCAGTGGTTGATTTGCTAAAATCCAGAGGTGTTACAATTATCTATATTTCCCATCGCCTAGAAGAGATCTTCCGTCTGTCAGACCGCATTACAGTGCTTAGAGATGGACAGTATGTGACTACGTTAGAGACGGCTAGAACAAATGAGGATGAGCTGATTAAATATATGGTAGGACGTCAGCTAAATGAGGTCTATCCTACCAGAAAAGCGGATTGTATTCAGGAAGAGGTTATTTTTGAAGCAAAGGCAGTCAGTGGAAACGGAGACAAGGAGATAAGCCTCAAGATACATAAAGGAGAAGTATTAGGATTAGGAGGTCTGGTGGGAGCCGGACGGACAGAATTTGCGGAGATGATATTTGGAGCAGAGAAGAAAATCTCAGGAGAATTTTATTTCAAGGGAGAGAAGATCAATCCAAAGACTCCAAAGGAAGCTATTAAAATTGGAATCGGTCTGGTGCCAGAGGACAGAAAGGCGAAAGGAGCACTTTTAGGACTGAGCATCCAGGAAAATATCAATATGCCTATTTATCATCGACTGTCAAAGGCAGCGGTGATTGATTATAAAAAAGCGAAGAATATAGCACAAAAATACAGAAAAGAAATATCCATAAAAACGCCTTCTCTGGAACAAAAAGTGAAAAATCTAAGCGGAGGCAACCAGCAGAAAGTGATTCTGGCCAAGTGGTTGGCGGCAGAATCAGAGCTTTTAATTTTCGATGAACCAACCAGAGGGATTGATGTAGGTGCAAAGCAGGAGATTTATACACTGATCAATCAGTTGGTAGAGCAGGGCAAGGCAATTCTTATGATCTCCTCCGAGATGGAAGAACTTATGGGAATGTCTGATCGAATTGTCATTCTGGCAGAGGGAAGTGTTAGTGGTGAGATTCCAAGAGACGAGTTTAATCAGGAGCTCATTATGCAGTTAGCTTCAAAAGAAAGGAACAATTAAGATGAATAAAGTCATAAATCTATTAAAGAGCAGGATTATATATGTGTTTCTTCTGGTGATGATTATATTTTTCTCCACAACCAGTCAGAACTTCTTAACCGTGCGAAATCTAATGAATGTAATAAAGCAGGTAGCTATTTATGGTATTGCTTCTGTAGGTATGACCTATGTGATTCTTCTAGGAGGGATTGACCTTTCTATAGGCTCTATTATCTCACTGGTCAATATTGTGGCAGCCTATGTGATGGTAAATCTGGGATTAAATCCTTTCATTGCAATCTTAGCAGCACTTGTTATCAGTACAGCCATTGGATTTTTAAATGGCATTATTATCGCAAAATTAAAAATGCCGGAGCTTATTGTTACCTTTGCCTCTCAGACTATTTTTGCAGGACTTGCATATATTATCTGCAAAGGGACACCGATTTCCCGCTTCCCGGATTCCTTTCTGACGATAGGACAGGGCTATGTGGGAGCGATTCCGATTCCGGTTATCATTATGGTGATTGTCTTTGCTATTGGCTGGTTTATTAGTGAAAAGACATATTTTGGCCGCTATTTCTATGCTTTGGGTGGCAATGAAGAGGCAGCACAACTTTCAGGTATTGATGTAAAGTGGGTGAAATGTCTTGTATATTCTCTCTCTGGTCTGTTTGCTGGAATTGCAGGTCTGGTTATGCTGGCAAGAGCCAACACCGGGCAGCCAAATGCAGGAGTAGGTTATGAGTTCGATGTTATCACCTGTGTGGTCTTAGGCGGTGTCAGCACGACAGGCGGCTCAGGGAAAATGTCCAATGTAATCGCGGGCGTTATGATTATTGGCGTTCTGCAAAATGGTATGGTACTGCTAAATGTAAGCTCCTATATGCAGATGGTTGTAAAGGGCATCATTCTGCTCATTGCAGTCGGCGCAGACTGCGTGCAGAAGCAACGGCTCCTTAAAGCGAAAAAAGCAGCTGTATAACTAAAAGATTGTAAAAGGAAAGGTAGATAAGATGGAAGGCAAGATGAAAGTTGCAGTTATGACAGACATCGCGAAGGTGGAATTGACAGAAAGGGATATTCCTGTGCCAAAAGCAGATGAAGTGCTAATACGAGTAGAATATGTAGGGGTGTGCGGCTCCGACCTTCATTACTATGAAAATGGAGGCAGTGGCCCCAATATCGTAAAACCTCCCTTTGTGTTAGGGCATGAGGCGGGAGGCATTGTAGTGGAAGTAGGAAGCGATGTCACACATTTAAAGACAGGAGATAAGGTGGCATTAGAGCCTGGAAAGACTTGTGGACATTGTGAATTTTGTAAAAGTGGCAGATATAATCTCTGTAAAGATGTTGTATTTTTTGCAACACCTCCTGTGGATGGTGTGTTTCAGGAATATGTAGCTCATAAGGCGGACCTCTGCTTTAAGATACCAGATCATATGGATACAATGGAAGCAGCACTTCTTGAACCACTTTCTGTGGGCTTTCATGCAGCCAAACAAGGCAAGGCACAAATTGGTATGACAGCAGTAGTTATGGGAGCAGGCTGTATTGGACTGGTCTCAATAATGGCCCTAAAGGCTATGGGGGTAACAAAGATTATCGCAGTGGATGTGATGCCAAAAAGACTGGAAAAGGCACTAGAGTTAGGCGCTACTGATATAGTAAATGGAAAAGAAAAAGACACAATAGAAGAGATTATGCGTCTCACCAATAAGAAAGGCTCAGACCTGGTAATTGAGACTGCGGGTACGGAGATTACCACCAGACAGGCCATTGGCTTTAGCAAGAAGGGAAGTACTATCGTGTTAGTGGGCTACTCTGCTTCTGGTGAGATGACTCTGCCTATGACTCTGGCTCTGGATAAAGAACTGACCTTTAAGACGGTGTTTCGTTACCGTCATATTTATCCGCTTGCTATCGAAGCTGTGGCCTCTGGCCGTATCAATTTAAAGGAAATTGTTACTGATATATTCCCCTTAGACGATATTCAAAAAGCCATGGAGCAGAGTGTGAAAAATAAAGCAGATATCGTAAAATCGGTGATAAAGGTGATATCCTAAAATCTGGATAGACAGTAAAGAGCTGCAATTATATGTGGCTCTTTTTTTATCTGTTTTATAATTGTAGAGCTTATAAAAGACTATTGAGACCATCTGTTTTTTAAGGTATTATAATAGAGTACAGGAATTTTTGAAGCTTCAGATACGCTTACAGTAGAAATGGAGAGGATACGATGGCATATCAGGACAAATGGAATCTTCTGGAGGCAGAGGATGAGAACGATGAAATGGAGCACCGGCAGCCAACAGAAGAATTTTTATTTTATCAGGCTGTATCCAATGGTGATATAGAAGCGGTCAAGCATAATTGTGAGCAGGAAAGATTTCTTGACAGCGAAGGAGTCGGAATACTTTCTCGTAATCATATCATGAATTTAAAATATCATTTTGTCATTACGACAGCGATGATTACCCGCTTATGCAAGCAGAAGGGTATGGAACTGGAGCAGGCATTTCGGATGAGTGATTTTTATATTCAGCAGCTGGATGATGTGCATACAGTGCAGGGAGTTCGGAATCTGCATGATGCAATGGTTTTGGATTATGCAGAAAAGATGCACAAGATCTGCCAAAGCGATACTAATTCCAAACACATCAGTCTCTGTAAAGAATATATCTATGCACATATAAAAGAGCGTATCACTATTGAAGATTTGTCTGATGCACTTGGAGTATCTGCCAGTTATCTTTCACGTCTGTTCAAAAAGGAAACAGGCGATTCCATCAGTGCCTATATACGTGGACAGAAGATTGGGATTGCAAAAAATCTGTTGCAGTACAGTGAATATTCTATGATTGATATTGCAAATCGATTGTCATTTTCTTCACAAAGTCATTTTATTCAACAGTTTCGGGAGTATGTGGGTATGACGCCGAAAAAATATCGGGATTTGAATCATACAATCCAGTGGGATATCGTGACAGAGATGAACGAGGAGCCAGAAGAATAAAAAGCAAAGAAAATGGGGTTGCCGCAGACTTTGTTTGCCTGTTGAAGGTACAGGCAGGCAAAGTCTATGACAGCCCCGCTGAATGAGGAAGGAAACATAAAATGCATCAGAGCATTAGACAGATCTCATTTTCATTCTCAAGAAGACTAGCCGGTATATGATTTCCATTCAGTTCTCTGCCATTGAGGATCAGTTTTCTATATCCAGACTCCCGTCTGTCTGGATTTTCGATTATAATATGCAGATGCTTTCCACGAAAATCTTTCTGGATTTCCAGGTGTGCCCAGTCTTTTGGGATTGACGGTGCCAGAGTGATTCCAGTCAGGTCAGGACGCAGACCTAAAATACCCTCCACACATCCGACCATCATGGTTGAGGCGGTGCCGGTCAGCCAATGGACATGAGAACGTCCCGGATGCTTGCTTGCGTGTCCTTCTGTAAATTGTCCGTAACAATAAGGCTCCATACGACGAATCTCCGCATGGTCGTTCCAGGCAGCAGGCGCATTTTCCATAAAATAAGTAAAGGCGCGTTCACCATGTCCTTGCAGGGCTTCTGCAAGAAGCAGCCATCCCTGAGACTGAGAGAAAATGCCGGCATTTTCTTTGGTTCCCTGATTATAGATGACAGCAAGCGCGCCTTCAAACGCATGTGCATGGTAGGGCGGGTTCATCAACAGAGCGCCATATTTCGTATTCAATTGTTTATATACATTTTCAAGTATTTTATCAGATTGTTCAGCAGACGCAAGACCGCTAATTACAGCCCAACTCTGCGGATTGAGCCAGAGATTTGCTTCAGGGTCTTTTGCCGCACCGATTTGTTTGCCATCTTCTGTATATCCGCGGATAAAACGGTCCTGATCCCAGTAGAGCTTTTGAATGGCCTCGCCTGTCTTTGCCTGCTTTTTTTCAAGATATCTTACATATTCAGTGTCTTCTTTGTATTCAGCAAATTTTTTTAAAATCGTCATAGCATAGTAGAATTGCATAGCAACAAAGGAAGATTCTCCGTTGGCTCCCAGACGCAGGCAGTCGTTCCAGTCTGCATAAAGTCCAGCGGGCATACCATGAGGGCCGAGATGGGCAAAGGAAAAGGAAAGCGCACGTTTCAGGTGTTCATAAACAGTTGCCTCCTCTTTATCCGCAAATGGAATGATCTCATTCAGGAATGCAAGATTGCCAGTTTCTGCAATGTATTTGTATATAGTTGGAAAAAGCCAAAGTGCATCATCTGCACGATAAGCGGGGTGACCGGTTTCCTGCCGATAGGAAGCGTCATCGGGGGTATCTTCCTGCCCGGGGCTGTGGGTGAATTTTACAAGAGGAAGTCCGCCACCATTACTTACCTGGGCTGAGAGCATAAAGTGAATCTTTTCTTTTGCCATATCCGGGGCAAGGTGGATGATTCCCTGAATGTCCTGCACCGTATCACGGTAGCCATAACCATTGCGCAACCCACAGTAAATGAAAGATGCAGCGCGGGACCAAATAAATGTCATGAAGCAGTTGTAAGCATTCCAAGTATTGATCATGGTGTTAAATTCTGGGCTGGGTGTATCTACTTTCAGATGGTTCAGCTTTTCCTGCCAGTAGCTTTTTAATTCCGATAGTTCCTGAGCTATCTTTTTGTCAGGCTCTGTATAAGCGTCAAGAATCGTAGAGGCCCCACTGCCTGCTCCAAGTACAAAAACGATGGTTTTACTCTCTTTCGGAGCAAGAGAGATGATGCAGGAAAGTGCGCCGCAGGAATTTTCATTATAACTGGTCACATTTCCCAGATTTCCAGATGCAATTCCCTGAGGGTTGTGGTAACCATGATATTTACCAAGAAAATGTTCTTTTTCTCCGCAGTAAGACGATACATCGGCACCAGAGAGACCAAAGAACCGCTCAGTTACGTTTTTCTCGTCTATCTGTTCCTGTTCGGACAGGGCATCCAGATTGCCGTGTATCTGCTGAATGATCAGGTTATCTCTAAACAGCGTTCTGGAGATAAACAGCGAATACTGCAGATTTACCTGATCCTGTTCATAATTACTGTGGTTTGTAAACTCTGCATATCCAGTCAGAGTAAGTTCTCTGGCATATGGAGAGTCGTTGGTGATAGAAAGCGCCCACACTTCATAGCTTTTTCCAGAAGGAACATAATAGGTAGCTTCAGACCGAATCCCATCATAGCAGGCGGTCATTCTGGTATATCCCATTCCATGACAGCATTTACTTTTGTATTGTTCAGGGTCTTTGGCTACTGGCTGCCAGGAAGCCGACCAATAATCTTTGGATTCATTATCACGGATATAAAGGTATCTTCCCGGCTGGTCAAAATTGTTAAAAATATATCGAAGAATTCTTCCATTTGCGCCAGACTTTATAAAACTGTAGCCGCCTGCATGGTTGGAAATAATTGCGCCATATTCTGGAGAACCCAGATAATTTACCCAGGGGGTGGGTGTATCCGGCCGATCGATTACGTATTCCCGATTTTTGTTATCAAAATATCCATATCTCATATGATGCTGTTTGTCCTTTCTTGGTGTTTCTGTTTTTGATAAACGCTGTTATGATAAATTTATAATAATTTTGTGCATGTTGTCTGACAGTGCGGTGATGGTTCTGCGGGGAATCATAACAAATGATTCCTCTGTGACAGGAAGCTTTTTGCTGTCGCAGAAAGCAGATTCGATGATATAGGAGCCGAAATCTTTGCCAGCTTTGTTTTTATAAAGGATGGTAAAATTTTTACCTGCAAAGGGAGCAGCAACAAAAGCTGTTCCATCTGCGTCAAACTGGCAGGCCAGAAGCTTTGGATGCAAAATCAGATCTCCGGCATCTCCTCGTACACCAAAAACCTCTGTGAGCATTGTCATCATAAACCAACTGGCAGCTCCAGTCAAATACTGATACATTCCCCGCCCATCTGCGCGGAAATATTCAGGTATCCCCGGATAGATATGGCTCACATCAAAATTCAGAGCTGTATCTGCGAGCGTCTTCAGGGCTTTAAAACCTTCCTTTACAAAACCTCTGCGGTACAAAGCATTGGCATACATGGTCGTCATGTGGGAAAATACAGCTCCGTTTTCTTTCTCTCCGTAGGCAAATCCAAACATGCGTCCCATATCAAATTTCAATTCGTGAAAATCAGTATTCAGGCGGTAACCGCCGATTTCTTTCTGATAAAGGTAGTGATCTGCACTCTTTGTGATCTTTCGGATCTGCTCATCTTCTGCAACTTGGCTCATGATAGCAAAAACCTGTCCAGTCAGCATCATGCGCACATGATTTTCAAAAAATCCTTCTACAGCCCGGCCATGATTGTCGTAATAGCTGTTGAACCATCCCTCATCTTCAGGTCCGTTGATCCATTCCTGTGTTCTTATATGTTCCATAAGCCAGTTTGCTTTCCTGACCAGATTCACCGCAAGGGAAGAAAGGGAGTGGGTGACACGCCGGCCACTGACTTCGTGCCTGCAAAGGCTGCAATATTTAGACAGGATTTGTTGCTTCTTATGGGTATCATTAAAGATTTCTGTGTTGTCTTCCAAAAGGACCGTGATTTCTTCCAGAAGCTCCGTTGTATGAGTAGCAGAATGACTGTCCAGAAGACGGATCATAGCTGCCAGATCCAGTAAATTACCAGCATAGGCACAGGTAAAAGCCACACTTTCTCCATGTTCAGAAGCCATATCCAAAGCATCGTTCCAGTCTGCTCCCCGGAGACGATAGATATTATGTTCCCCTGTCTCATAAAAGGAAGTTAAGTGCTGGATAAGAAGATGTTCGAGGATACTCCCGAGATAGAACGTATGTTCTTTTGTGCACTGCAGATTCCCATGTGAAGGAATCCACAAGTCATCAATTTCGGTTCCCCGTGCGGTCTGTATATCTTTAAAATAAGGAACTTGCTTATTTAGAAGTTCGATGTCTCCGGTTTGATCAATATAGAGTTTTGTTGTCATCAACGGCCAGAGTGCATGATCCATCCAGACCCGGGCGATCCCGTTCCGGTCGGCAAGAAAACTGCCGTTTTTGCTTTCAATGATTGTTGCATTCGTGCCATCTATACGGACGCCCTTATAGTTTGCAGTGATCATATCTCCCACATGCTCAGGATTCAGCAGAAGTAGAGAGAGACAGTCTTGCCAGAGATCTCTCCATCCACGACCACCTCTTCCGTAGTCATGATGAGGAAGAAAGGAGCAGCCGAACAGCCGGCGCAGATAGGGCTGAAAACAAATCCATTGCATCAACTGGTCAAAATCGATATCGTTTGTATGAAAATCAATATTTACCTGATTCTGCCAGTAAGATTTTGTGTCTTCAAAAGCTTTTTGTATTTTGCCGCTGGTATTATATGCTTCAATCCGATCCAGGATATCTTCTTTGCTATTTTCTATGCCCATGAGAATGATATAGTCCGCTTTTTCGCCAGGGCCGAGTAAGACAGGCGCAAATCGAAAAGCTCCCATGGCTTCCTTACCGGCTGTGTGATAAGAAGCCGCTTCACCAAGATGAGATTCATAGACAGCACGGGGATGTGTGAAGGTTCCGCCTTCACCGATAAAGCTTTCTACGGTAGGATAGAATGCTTCTGGTGCATCGCTGTTTCCCGAACAGCCGGCAACATAATAGATTTTCGTATTTGGACGGTGTCCCTTTTCATCAAAAGACATGGTGGGGCAGACGAGCACACCATTTTCAACTGTCTCGATGCGGTGAAGCATGGAGGTAACATTCCGGTGATCCCGGATATTGTCTGCACTGCGTCCATAGATAGGAATTGCAGCGTAAGCAGTGAATTCCTGTGGGGTCTCTGCCTGATTTTGTATGGTCACATACATAATCTCCACATTACTGTCTTTGGGAATAAAAGAAGTAATAGTAGATATCAGCTGATGGACTTTGGAAGTTCGGGTTAGGGTCTGCCACATAAATCCTGCAGTCAGCTCACTCTTATCCTGTTGTTCCGTAAATTGTAAAGCTTCCTGAACCGCAGAAGCTCCGCTTGCTGAGTATATATCTGTGTTGTTTTTTCGAAACCAAAAATTGCGGGAGGAACGATTGTTGTGCAGATTTTCAGAACTTACCGGTTCCAAAAGGAAAGTTTCCTGATCTATCTTGGCATCACCGCCCAGATTCGGCGTGACAGCACTTTTCAGTCCAGTTTCTGATGCAAGAGGAAAATACAGGTAACTTGTATTCTCCGGCTGTCTGATCAGAAAGCTTCCATGTTCATCTATAAATTTTAAATGGTTCAATGTTTATGCTCCTTTCTTAACCCGTTTATATAGAATAATCATAGAGGAAATCAAAGACCGATATAAATAAAAAACATGCGAAAAATATCAGAATCATGACCTAAATTAAATTAGAGTGTATAAGTACGCCTTTTATGTGCATAAAAACATTGAAAATGTGTCATTAATCTGACATTTTGGTAAGAACTTTAATATATTTGAGGCAAAAAATCCGTTATACTTTGTGCAACAAGACGAGTGAAGGAGTGGCTTCACAAAATATAACAGGAGGTTTTTTAAATGAAAAAGAGAATCATAAGCATCTTGTTGGTTGCAGTGATAACAGCTAGTTCGCTGGCTGGCTGCGGCAAATCATCTAGCTCTGATGCAGAAGGAGGCGAGGAAGGAAAGGTCATCAATGTCTACAGCTGGAATGACGAATTCCGTAAACGTGTAGAGGCAGTCTATCCCAAAGTTAAGGAAACTTCGAAGGATGGTACAGTGACGACATTAAATGATGGCACTGAGATACACTGGATTATCAACCCGAATCAGGACGGGGTCTATCAACAAAAGCTGGATGAGGCTTTGATGAAACAGGCGGATGCGTCGGCAGATGACAAAGTGGATATTTTCCTGTCAGAGACAGATTATGTGAATAAATATACAGATGCAGACGCAGATGTAGCCATGCCTCTTACGAGTCTCGGAATTAATCCAGATACAGATATGGCAGAGCAGTATGAGTTTACGAAGGTGACTGCTTCAGACGTGAATGGTGTTCAAAGAGGTTCCACTTGGCAGTGCTGTCCGGGTCTTCTGGTATATCGCCGGGATATCGCCATGGATGTGTTTGGCACAGATGATCCAGAGGCGATTGGTCAGAAAGTGAAAGACTGGGATACGCTTAAAGCAACAGCAGAAGAACTGAAAGCAAAAGGATATTATACGTTTTCTTCCTATGCAGATACATTCCGTCTGTATGGCAACAGTATCGAAGCATCTTGGGTAAGTCCAGGTGAGACCACAGTTAAAGTGGATCAGAAGATTATGGATTGGGTGAAAGATTCTAAAGAATGGCTGGATGCAGGCTATCTGGACAAGAGTGTAAAAGGACAGTGGAATGATGACTGGAACAAGGCGATGGGGTCTTCTGCCAAAGTATTTGCCTTTCTCTTCCCGGCATGGGGAATTGATTTTACATTAAAGCCAAACTGGGACGGAGAAAATGGCGTGTGGGGTGTTACCAATCCGCCTCAGGAATATAACTGGGGAGGTTCCTATATACATGCTTGCACTGGTACCGACAATCCAGAGCATGTGAAAGATATCATTCTTGCGCTTACGGCAGATAAGAAGAATCTGCTGAAGTTATCCAAAGACTATGCAGAGTTTACAAATACAAGAAGTGGCATGCAGGAAGCAGCAGGAGATGCCTCTTATTCTTCTGAATTCTTAGGAGGGCAGAATTCGTTCCAGTATTTTGCTCCAGTTGCAGAAAATATCCAGATTGCGCCGCTTTCGGCTTATGACCAAGGATGCGTGGAACTGATTCAGAATTCTTTCAGCGATTATTTCCAGGGCGCAGTTGATTTTGATAAGGCGAAGGCGAATTTTGAAACAGCGATCATCGAACGTTATCCAGATATTACAGCAATTCAGTGGCCGGAGTAAAAACAGGTATTTGTGCGGGGTATAAAGCTACCCCGCATCAAAAGGAAAAAGAAAGGGGCGATCATTTATGAAAACAAAACATAAAAAGATTGACTATGCAAAATGGGGATATTTTTTCATTCTCCCGTTTTTTGTGAGTTTTTTCATATTTTCATTTATTCCTCTGATAGATACAATCCGATACAGTTTTTTTGAGTATTATCGTTCGGGAATCAAGGAAGTCGGACCGAATTTTATCGGAATAGAGAATTATATCAGCCTTTTGGGATCAGATATGCTCAAATATGCGGCCAATACGTTGATTTTATGGATCATAGGATTTATTCCTCAGATTGTGATTGCTCTGGTGCTTGCAGAATGGTTTGTGGATGCCCGTCTGAAGATTCATGGAACACAGTTTTTCAAAGTTGTGATATATTTGCCGAACCTGATCATGGCATCTGCATTTGCAATGCTTTTCTTTACCATGTTCTCTACCAATGGCCCGGTCAATGAAATTCTTATGTCCATAGGGTTAATTAAAGAGCCCTTTGATTTTCTTGGTTCTGTATTTGGTACCAGGTCTTTAGTGGGCTTTATGAACTTTCTCATGTGGTTCGGTAATTCTACCATTATGCTTATGGCAGCGATTATGGGAATTAGTCCAGATGTCTTTGAAGCTTCCGAGCTGGATGGGTGTAACAGTATTCAGAGGTTCTTTTATATTACGCTTCCGCAGATACGTCCGATCCTTGCCTATACACTGATCACAGCGATTATTGGTGGTCTACAGATGTTTGATGTTCCTCAGATTTTGACAAATGGACAAGGAACGCCAGACCGTACATCCATGACGTTGATAATGTTCCTGAACAGCCATTTAAAGAGCAGAAATTATGGTATGGCGGGTGCTCTTTCTGTCTATTTGTTTATTGTCAGCGGTATTCTGTGCTTCTTTGTATACCGGATGACCAATAATGATGATCCAGATGGTTCAAAAGCAGCAGCAAAGAAAGCAAAAAAGCAGAGGAGGAGATAAGGTCATGAAATCAAAACAGTCCAGTCATTTACGGAGTATCATGGCGCATATTGTATTGATTATCCTGTCATTTATGTGCCTGTTTTTCTTCTACATCCTGTTTATCAATGCAACAAGATCACATGCAGATCTGCAGAAAGGGTTTTCTGCACTGCCAGGCGGCTATCTGTTTGAGAATCTGCGAAATGTCGCTAATGACGGAACGTTTCCCATGTTTAAGGGAATTTTGAACAGTTTATTTGTCTCTGGATGTTCTGCGGCGATTGCTACCTACTTTTCAGCCTTGACAGCTTATGGTCTTTACGCGTATGATTTTAAATTAAAGAAAGCAGCATTTACATTTATTATGGCGATTCTTGTGATGCCAACACAAGTAACAGCTATGGGATTTTTGCGACTAGTCACTAATATGGGAATGTATGACTCTCTGGTTCCTTTGATTATCCCATCCATTGCTTCTCCGGCTGTATTTTATTTTATGTATAGTTATCTGCAATCTTCTCTTCCGATGTCTCTTGTAGAAGCGGCAAGGATTGATGGCTCTGGAGAGTTTGGGACCTTTAATCGGATCGTGCTTCCGATTATGAAACCGGCTATTGCAGTGCAGGCAATTTTTACTTTTGTTGGTTCGTGGAATAATTACTTTGTTCCAGCGCTGATCATTCAGTCCAAAGAGAAAATGACGGTGCCAATTCTGATTGCAACTCTTCGAGGTGCAGACTATATGAATTTTGACATGGGCAAGATATATACTATGATCCTGGTTGCTATCGTTCCGATCATCTTGGTATATCTGCTCCTTTCCAAGTATATCATTGCGGGTGTAACGCTTGGCGGAGTAAAGGAGTAATTATTGTATATTTGTAGAAACAACTGCTGCAGTACGAAGCTTTTCAGATGCGGAAAGAAACTGCAGCAGTTTTTCTTTTTCCCTATTTTATTTTTGAATTTAAGGAGGATAACACGATGGGTGCAGAACAGAATTATAGCGATATACAGAAGAAACCGTGTTCTGAACGAGAACTTGTGCATGGACGGCTGGCGAGAAGGGCAGCAACAGAGGGTATGGTCCTGTTGAAGAATGAAGGAATCCTTCCACTTCAGTCTCCCACGCCAGTAGCTTTGTTTGGAGGAGGCGCAGTTCGAACGGTGAAAGGAGGAATTGGTTCAGGAGATGTGAACAATCGGGAGAGTATCTCCATATATCAGGGGCTAAAAAGGGCAGGAGCAATGATCACCAGCCAACACTGGATAGAAGATTATGAAAAACGTTATGAGATGGCCCGGACTGCTTGGAAGGAGAAAATTCTGGAGCGTGCGAAGTATGTGGAAAATCCGTTTGATGCCTATGCAGAGCATCCGTTTTCTCTGCCGGATGGTCGGGAGATTACGGCGGATGATCTAAAAGGGGCCTCAGTGGCAGTCTATGTACTCAGTCGCATTGCTGGTGAAGGAAAAGACCGCAGAAAAGCAGAGGGAGATTATTATTTAAGCAAAAAGGAACAGAAGGATATTCTCTATCTGGACCAGGCTGGCCTTCCAATCATCTTGCTGTTAAATGTGGGCGCACCTGTAGAGTTGACGGATATTCTTAAAAAAGCAGAAAATATCAAAGCAGTCTTGTATATCTCCCTTCCGGGGCAGGAGGGCGGCCATGCGGTCTCGGATGTGTTGTTCGGTTATGCCTTACCCGGAGGAAGGCTTACGACCACCTGGGCAATGCGTTATGAGGATTACCCTTCTGCGGAAAGCTTCGGATATTTAAACGGAAATCTTAAGACAGAAGAATACAAGGAAGGTATTTATGTTGGATACCGTTATTTTGACAGCTTTGGCATACAGCCTTTGTTTCCCTTTGGGTATGGACTTTCCTATACCACCTTTTCTATACAGTTTGAAAGATGTCAGGAGACAGAACAAGGTGTGGATGTGATGGTATCTGTTAAAAATATCGGAGAACATTATGCGGGAAGAGAAGTTGTGCAGGTATATGTGACACTGCCTCAAACAGGCAATGTGAAAGAATACCGCCGACTGATTGGTTTTGCAAAGACCAGAAGTCTAGAACCAGGAGAAGAGGAGCGCCTTATCATATCTGTCGAATGGACACAGATAGCCAGCTTTTCAGAGACGTTGCATGCATGGATTGCGGAAGCAGGAACTTATGGCGTATGGCTTGGAGAGCATGTGGCTTCTCTGCGACTTGTGTCGCTGCTTACAATTCAACAACAAACTATACTGAAGCAAACAGAAAAAACAGGTATGGAATTTCCGGTGTTTGATGAATTACCTGTGCCTGAAACAGCTGCAGAGAAATTTAGAGAACAGATGACTAAAGAGCAGAATCTGCCCAACCTTCTCATTACACCACAAGAGGGGAAGAAAAGAACCTGTCAGAAGGCTTTTTCATCAGCAAAAGAAATACCTGTGGAGAAACTGATTCCGCTCTTATATGGAAATATCACACAGGGTACCAGCACACTGGGGTCTTCTGGAGTTCGGGTTCCAGGGTCGGCAGGAGAGACAACAGAAGCATTGGAAGAAAAATATGGAATCCGCTCTCTGATCATGGCAGACGGTCCGGCAGGCTTGAGGTTGAGGCAAAGTTACGAGGTGAACTGTGATACGGGTCTTGTGTATGGTGTCAGCGTCTTAGGTTCGCTGGAGAATGGTTTTTTGGAGGAAACGAAGCACCATGAGGGAGCGGATATCTGTTATCAGCACTGCACGGCGTTTCCAGCAGGAACTGCGCTGGCACAATCCTGGGACATCGAATTGATGCGGGAATTTGGAGCGGCTGTAGCAAAAGAGATGGAAGAATTTCATGTGGATCTTTGGTTGGCACCAGGTATGAACATTCAAAGGAATCCACTGTGTGGACGCAATTTTGAATATTATTCGGAGGATCCGTTGCTCTGCGGACTTTTGGCATCGGCAGTGACAGAAGGAGTACAAAGTCACAGAGGATGCGGAGTAACGATCAAGCATTTTGCCTGCAATAATCAGGAGGATAACCGAATGGGAGTCAATGTTCGTATATCTGAGCGGGCGCTCCGGGAAATCTATTTACGCGGATTTGAGATTGCAGTGAAAAAGGCTATGCCAGTAGCTATGATGTCTTCTTATAATCTAATCAATGGCGTTCATGCAGCGAACAGCCGGGAACTCTGTACGATAATCGCACGTGATGAATGGGGATTTGACGGTGTCATCATGTCTGACTGGAATACAACACTTCCAGAAGACGGAAGCGTTCCGTGGAAGTGCATTGCAGCGGGGAATGATATTATCATGCCAGGAAACCCAAAAGATGACGAGAATATCCGTTATGCGTATGAGCAGGGTATGCTTTCGGAAGAGACAATCAGGAAAAGTGCAGAGAGGGTGTGTAAGCTGATTCGGAATCTGACAAGAGAAGAATAAAGAGTGCTAACATGGCTTTTTCAGCGGATATTGTAAAATCCGTGATAAAGGTGATGCTATAGAGAACTATAATTTTTAGAGAATTTTTAGAGTTTCATGTGCTATATTTAAAATATTAAGAATTTTAAATAAGGAGAAAATGATGATGAACATGAAACTTAAAAAAGTAATGGTATGGTTTGGCACTGTCTGTATGTTAAATGTTTTGGCTGTAGGATGTGGTGCGAATTCTGAATCTGTTGCTAAAACAGAAGAAGCCAAGACAGATGAAGGATTATCAGAAGAACCACAGGAAAATACTTCCAGTAAATGGCAGGTTTTAGAACCAGATGTTGCTGCTGCTGTAGATGCGGATTTTGTAGGTAAAGTTTGGAAGATAGAAGAGGATTCCTTTTTTATCGTAGAAAAGAAAGTAAAAATACTAGAAGATGGTTCCTTAGCATATAGTTCTCCAAGCTCTAATGCTGATATTCCTGATTCTCAGTTGATTCCTGTAGTTTTTGAAGATAATACGAATTTTTATATAAGAACTACGGATGAAAATGGAGAGAATTATAAGGACAAAGAAGCTGGATTTCAGGACTTAGAAGAGTATATGTCTGTTGAAATGAAAGGCAGCTTTGAAAATGATGTATTTTATGCCACAGAGATACGATTAGTAGAACTTTAGAAAATAATAAAAGAAATCAACCCAAAGCTTTCCTGTTTGAGCAACAGAGAAAGCTTTTTTATGTTAAAATTGGGTATATTCAGCTAGAAAAAGGTGTAAAGTTATGATAAGCTGTTTTATATAATTTTAATGATAGAAAGAAGGAAAATCTGATGAAGAACAAGAAATCATGGACTTTATTTTTTTGTTTGATAGTTGTAATTATGGTGTGGATGGTTGGCTGTTCCAAAGAAGAGAGTACAACGCCGCCATCAGAAGAACCAGCACAGCAAGAAGATGAAGAAGCTCTGGAAGGGACAGCCACAACACTTGGCAGCCTAAAGTCTTTTTCAGCGGAATCTTTAGAAGGGGAGGCTTTTAGCGAAGAAGAGATTCAGGGTAAGGATGTGACGATTATCAACTTCTGGGCGTTGACCTGCCCGCCTTGTATTGCAGAGATGCCAGAGCTTGCCGCACTTGAAAAGGCACTGCCAGAAAATGTGCAGCTGATAACGGTATGCCTAGATGGAGCAGGAGATAAAGAAAGTACAAAAAGTATCTTAGAGGATGCTGGCTTTGAAGGCGTGACACTGATTACAGGAGATGGAGACCTTGGTGCGCTGTGTGGAAATATCAGATACACGCCAACTACAGTTCTGGTAAATGGTGAAGGCAATCTGGTGGGAGATGCGATTATCGGCGGACAAGAAGCGTTGGCAGAGAGTTATCTACTAGCGGTAAACACTGCTCTGAAGGCAGAAGGAAAGGCGGAAATCAGTCTTGAAGAATAAATCTTTGTTATGGATAAGATATAGCCTTTTTCTGGCAGCGATTGGACTGCTTATCGTTGGCTACATCAGAGAAGAACATCTGGAAGTTATGCAAAAGGCGGTGAAGATATGTCTCGAATGTATCGGCATCGGGTGATTTCTTTTCAGAGGGTGGTACAACTTATCGCAGCAGCACTGTTTAATGGATATCTAATAGGCTTTCAAAAAGGAAAGATTTTTACAGGCAGCACAAAAGCTTTTTGTGTTCCTGTGCTAAATTGCTACTCGTGTCCTGGTGCACTTGGGGCTTGTCCGATTGGCGCATTGCAGACCGCCCTTGGCGGGATTCGGCATCATTTTCCCTTTTATGTATTGGGTCTTTTGATGCTCTTTGGGATTACTATGGGGCGGCTGGTCTGTGGTCTCTTATGTCCTTTTGGGTTTGTGCAGGATTTGCTGTATAAGATTCCGCTTCGCAAACGAAAAGTTCCTAAAAGCATCGACCGGCCTGCGAGATTTCTAAAATATATCATTCTATTGGTGGCAGTGATTCTACTTCCTGCTTTTGCGATAACAAGTACCAAGGTGACACCACCATATTTCTGCCAATATATTTGTCCGGCTGGTACACTAGAGGGGGGTATCCCTCTGCTGCTTACCGACCCTACGCTTCGCACATTGGCTGGTACCTTGTTTCAATGGAAGCTTTTTGTACTGCTTATCGTAGTGATAGCGTCTGTTGTGATTTCCCGTCCGTTTTGCCGCTATCTCTGTCCTTTGGGTGCATTTTATTCGCTTTTTCAGAAGTTTAGTTTTTTCCAGATGGATGTGCAAAAAGAGAAATGTATTGGCTGCAAGAAATGTGAACATATCTGTCCTATGGAAGTGGAAGTTACAAAAGAGATAAACAGCCCAGAATGTATTCGCTGCGGCGCGTGCAAATCTGTCTGTCCAACAAAAGCAATATGTTTAGGTATAATAACTACTTTTCTTTTTACGGCATGTTCCAATCATATAGATACCAAGGAGGAGTCTGTACAGACCGAATCCGGGCATGGCGAAAAAATTGAAAGTGTATTGGGGTATCAGCTTACATATGAGCCAGAGATATTTTCTCTGGGGGGAGCGGAAGGAATGGATACTTATCAGTTTGTGTCAGAGGATACCTTAAATGCTCCTGTCTATCTTGCAGTTCAAAGATATAAGGATATGGATGCAGATGCTTTGATAGAGGGATTAATCTTACAGTCTGGTATCGATGGTGTAAAGGTGCAGGATACTTGTATTGGGGAAGATAACATAGAAGCTAAGTGCATAGTAATAGAAAGAGAAAAATATGAAACTACATGGATACAAGCCTTTTATGCGATACCACGCTCTAAGGGTGCACTTCTTGTAGAAGTCAGCAGATATACAGGGATGCCAGAAAAAGCAGAGAACTGTTTGGAAGAAATGCTTGCTTCCTTTTCTCTAAAGACAGAAGAATAGGGAGGAGCAGCTGGATTTATGAAAGTATGTCAAGAACACCTGTGACTTCAGTCATGGGATGAATTGACATACATATGTTAATGGAAAATATGCTGTATTGTATTGAAAATACTGGATTTTACAAATTACATATGTTATTATAATCATGAGGTGATAATATATGGAAGTGGCTCATGGGCGAGGATATGTATATTCCATTCAGTATCATATGGTATGGTATGGTGTGTGAAATACAGGCATAAACTTATTTCACGACAAATAGAAAAAAGATTAGCAGAAATACTAAATAAAATAGCGAATGATAATGGATTCCAGATACTAGAATGTAACACGGATAAAGACCATATCCATCTACTTATAAATTGTTCTCCACAGCACTATATACCAGATATGATAAAAGCGTTAAAGGGAGTATCTGCAAGGATTTTAATGAAAGAATACAAAGAAGAATTAAGAAAGAAATTATGGGGAGGACACTTATGGAATCCGTCCTATTTTGTAGCAACCGTATCTGAAAATACAGAAGAACAAATTAGAAAGTACATTCAAAAGCAGAAAAGAGAGTGAGGTGAAGTCCGTGGAAAAAGCTTATAAGTATCGGATATATCCAAATAAAAAGCAAAAAGAAATACTTGCGAAAACGTTTGGATGCTGTCGTTTTGTGTATAATTATTATTTAGAACAACGTATGAAAAGGTATGAAACAAAGAAAGAAACCTTCACATATGTACAGTGTGCAAATGATATGAAACAGTTAAAAGCAGAACGGGAATGGCTAAAAGAAGTTGATTCCACTGCGCTGCAATCCTCATTGA
>CAJTOO010000033.1 GCA_910577735.1 uncultured Lachnospiraceae bacterium | reverse complement strand
CCCTTCAGGGATACCGCTGCACAGAAAGCAGACAGCCAGTACTGGAAGAACTGTACCACGATCCGGACAGTAAACTTCACGCACAGGGCCAGAAGGGGGGCGTGACCATGCCCGATACAAACATGGAAAGAGAAAGGGAAAGGCACAGCCCGCAGGTGCTTGTGGATACGGAAAACCTTACCCGGGAAGAATGGCTGGACTGGCGGCGCCGCGGGATTGGCGGCAGTGACGTCTCTGCCATCATCGGGATTTCCCCTTTCCGTACCGCGCGGGATATCTACTATGACAAGCTGGGTATTGCGGCGGTGGAGGAAGATGAGGGAAACAAAGGTGAGTAAAACCGCTGCTAAACCGTAAAACCAATAAGTAAAAACTGTGTTCACCTTTACCACCGTCCTCCCTCAAACGCCTTTTTTAATGGCGAAAGCACCAGCAGCGCAACCCCGCCGCCTAAAAGGGCTGTGAATAGCTGCGGTATAGAGAACATATTAGAAATAACCGATGCCTGCGGTTCGGGTAATCTTAAAAGCAATGGCACGGCTATTTGTGCAACCCCGATGTATAGAATTAAGAATTTACCGGTTGCCGCCACGAATAAAGCGATCATTTGCACAGTATGCTTATGTCCCCAATGCCGGTTGCCTATGAAGTGCCAGGTCAATATGAGGGTAATGTTCCCTGCTATGATAAACGGTATCAGGCTCCAAAGCGGGCCGATCCCGATCAGCTTTGCCATGACAGGCGAAATGACAGCGACACAAAGCCCTGACATCATACCGCAAGTCATAACGAAGATGATCAGCAGCATATTCACAACAGCCCCCGTAACAATGGTATTTCCCAAGGAGGCGGTAGCCGCCTGTAATACCACAAGCAAAGCAATAAAAACCGCTGTGCGCGTAATCCAAAGTGTTTTTCTCTTGTTGTTGTTCATGGTTTTGATTTCCTTTCTCTTGCTTTTCAACTGCAATTATAGTATAATCTGCTCAAAGCATCTGTTGCACACGCAACAAAAGTGAGGGCGCAGCTATGAACGAATTGATAGAAGATTTGAAACAAACAAACCTGTTTTCAGGTATTGAACCGCAGGAAATTGACGGGCTGCTTCATTGCCTTTGCGCCAGGTATGTCCGTTATGTCAAGGGCGACAGGATTATTGAAGAGGGAAACAAGGTATATGATTTCGGTATCATGTTATCAGGGCATGGACGAGCGATAAAGTGGGATTCGTCCGACAGGGTCATTATTATTACTCTGCTGAAAAAGGGAAGCGAAATAGGCGTTATTTTAGCAGCAAGTTCAGACCATAAAAGCCCTGTTACTGTGGAGGCGCAGGATGATGTTCTGGTATTGCAGATCCCTTTTGAACGTGTTTTAACCCGGTGTAAAAAGGCTTGTCCCCGGCATGATCAGCTGCTGCGCAACTATATCAACATTGTCGCTGAAAAAGGGCTTGTATTGCATGAGCGTATTGATTGTCTGCTGCGTCCGACTATACGGGAAAAAATATTGACCTATCTATGGTGGATGTCCCGCGAACAACAAAAAAGGACGTTTACCATTCCCATGAATAGAAACGCTATGGCTGAATATCTTAACGTGGAACGCAGTGCGCTTTCACGAGAGCTGTCCTATATGAAGCGCGATGGGGTCATTGATTATCATAAAAACACGTTTCGACTGCTTTGAGCGAACCACATATTTATTCCATAACCAGGGGCTGTCAACTTAAGTGCGACAGCCCTTGGCTGTTTATATGTCCTGTGCCCTGTTCATTCCACAAATGTTAACATGGGGCGACTGTGCTTCGGGATGTAAAGCCGTTGTTCGGTTTTCTAAATTTTATCAAAAATATTGTGACCTAAACGATTATTTTTCGAGTAGATAGATGAAGAACTCTATCTGGGGGCAAAGGAGGTATGGAAATGGAAGATGACAGCATTGTCAACCTTTATTGGGCTCGCTCTGAAAATGCGATATCAGAAACATCTAAAAAGTACGGAAATTACTGCTATTCCATCGCTTATGGCATCCTCGGAAATATGGAGGACGCAGACGAAAGTGTAAATGATACTTACCTTGACGCATGGAACAGCATTCCGCCCCACCGTCCGTCTATCCTCTCAACATTTTTAGGAAAAATCACACGGAGAATATCTATTGACAAATGGCGTGGACGTACTGCAAAAAAGCGGGGCGGCGGTGAGATCGTACTGGTACTTGACGAACTGTCTGACTGTATTCCCTCTAACCAAAACGTAGAGCATGAGGTGGAGGCCGCAGAATTGGTACAGCTTATTGACAGTTTCGTTATGTCGCTGTCTCCTATGGAACGCCGGGTTTTCATCTGCAGGTATTGGTATTTTGACCCGATTAGCGAGATTGCTCAAAGATTTGGGTTTTCACAAAGCAAAGTAAAGATGATGTTACACAGGCAACGGAAAAATCTTCTAAACCGGTTGGAAAGAGAGGAATTTTTGTAATGAAAGCTGAAAATATTTTGGATGCTATTGGAGCGATTAACGATGAGGCCGTGCAAGATGCGAGAGCATATAAGCGGGCCCGATACAATAAAGCGGTCAAATGGGGGGCTATGGCAGCTTGTGCTGGCCTGATTATCACAGCAACAGCACTGACACTACCGGGCATTTTGAGGGAACCGAGCAGCGGCCCGAACATTCCCGGCGGCATTGTTACTCTAGGGGAATATCCGGAGGGTGTTGACCCGGTAATTGCAAGTATGGCTGTATATCCGGCCACCGAGGATATTCGAGATGTTTTAGATGCGACCATAGAAAGCGTTGATGAGAATACCGCCTACGGAATACCGGGATTAGGGAATCATTTGCCTGCTGATTTGCCCGCTGGCTATCATTTTGGCAAGGCCAGTATATATGAAACAACTATGAAAAGCGGAACAAAATATCACTTACTTCGAGTAACTTATACAACAGGCAATGATGAAATAACAACAGCTCCCGCTAACGATGATGGCGGAGTTGCAGTTGCAGACCCAAGCCTATTTGGTTCAAGTTTTCTTGTTCTCATTATGGACTATGAACCAAGGACAAATAAAACTATTTACTCTTTTGAGGATTTGCAAGAATATTTAGAAACAAAAAACGACAATGGAATATTTCATTTTGCTTATGAGGATGTGTATATTGGGTTTTCCCCAGATGACCTTTCAGCGGAAGAAATCCTTGATGTAGTTAATTCTATTCCATAATTAGGAAAGTTTAGCTTTTATAGTACCGCTCCCTTCCTGATCAGTGGCAGGTCGTAATATCAATCATCCGTCTGGGCTATAATCGGAATTCTTAAGAGATTCGTCAGGAAATATTCGTTGACGTATTTGGACTACTATGATAGTCTATTGCTTGGATAGACTATCATAGTAGTCTATCTTTTTCAAAAGGTGCGCACCTGTGAAGATAAAATAATAAAAAGAAAGGATTTATACCATGTTCCATCATTTAAAGAGAAACCTTACAGCTTCAGGAATCATGTGTCTTATGCTTATGGCTGCCGGGCAGACTGCCTATGGAGCAGCGCCTGCCCCGCAGGTATCCACGGTTCAGGCCCAGGAAGTTCAGAACCCGGCGGAGGATCTTACTTTGGGAGGGCTTTTTGAGCTTTATACCCCGGAAGAATACGAGGAATCCATCAACCAGATTAAAAAATACATGGGCGCAGACCATGGGGATGTCAAGGCCATGGAAGCGGACCTGGCCAAACTGAAGGCGGATAACGGCAAAGGTGAATTTGTCATTTACAAAGGCGCTTTTACCGTATCCACAGAAACTACGATCGTTGCCTTCAATCCCACAATCGTTATGAGGCCGGATCTGGCAAAGAGCGCTGAGGAATTGACAGCTGAAAACTATAAAAAGGATATTGAGGATGTAACAAAGCTTTTGGACCAGGCCGTAAAAGATAAGACCGTAACTTTAGACCAAAAGGATTCTATCCTGAAAAAGATGAATGAAAACCTGGAGAAATTAAATTAGGGCGGCTGCCATATATGGGAAAGCAAAACGGGCGTATCGACTAAACGGTGATGCGTCCGTTTTGTTGTGTGGATCATGCAGAAGTTCAATAAATTTAGCTGACCTTATACATTATTTTCCCCAGAACGTCCATTTCACGGCATTTTGGTATCCTGTTTTTTGATAAAATCTGCCGGAACCGCCTGTCATATGTGTTGCGCCTAATGCTTTGGTTTTCCAATACATTTCAGATAATGCCGCTGCTGCAAGACCTTTATGCCGGTATTCAGGAATGGTGCAGAGGGGTTCCATGTATGCCAGGCGATTTTCAGGAGTCCACCACATTCCTGCATAGCAGGCATATTTTCCCGACACATCTGCAATAACCACATCCAGTTCCGGCGTTGCGTGCGGCGCGGTGCTCAGTATATAATTGTGCTGCTCATACTGATGATTCCACGGACCTTCACACTGCTCATGGTCAAAACCTTTCCAGCAGCATTTGCCCACGTTTGTCCTGTCAATGTCCTGAGATTTTACAAAGTGAAAACCTTCTGGCAGTGGAAAATCCAATTCATCTGCAAAATCATACTGCATATCCCAACGCTCGTACTTCTTACGGTATCCTGACTGTTGTGCGTAACGCATCAATGCATCCTGTCCGCCGAAGAAAATAAATTGAATGTCTTCTTTGTTCGTGGGCATATTTTCATCAGCATATTGCACCATTTCGGATGCCAGCTTTTCATATCCGGGTTTCAGGCAGAAATAGATGTCTGTCACCGGATTTTCATAAAAGCAGAATGCCACGATTTCTCCATCGCATTCCCAGATGCGGTTTCTGTAAGAATAGGAGATATCCATCCAGTAAGAAAATGATGCGTATGCGTATTCAAAGAAAGGAGCTGGTACACCGTTTCTCCAGTCTCTCTCATAAATTTCAATCAAAAACTGATAGATTTTTTCGCAATCTGCTAATAAACGAAATGGTCTCTGGGTAATCATCTTCATATTTTTATGTGCATCCAAAGTTTAAACCTCTTTCCTGTTGGGTAATGAATCGGAAATCTGTTACAATATAAATAATGCCTGTTCATAATCTTTGACATAATACTTTATATTTGTCCTGCCCTTTTGAACTATGGTATGACCCTCTTTTTCAAGCATTTCTTTTTGAGCTTCCATTCCACCTGGATATTTGGGGTTTAGCTCCCCATTCGCTTTAAGAGTTCTCCAATAAGGTGTTTGGTTATTTGTCCTTTGATAACTCGCCCATGCCACGATTGACACAAATATCCCTGCAGTAATTGGTTCTGTGAAATCCGCTCCATTTTTCTTTGCGAAGTACTCTCTTATTGTTCCTATTGTAAGTAATTTTCCAAAAGGCACAAGCCGCATTACTTTGTCATAATCAATGGGTGGAGCGAAATACATTCTGTCTCCGCCATATTTTTCGATGCTCTTTACATCTGTAATAATTTGGAATTTTGGCATATCCTTGCTGTCATGAAGCATTGCGTTAAAATCTTTTTTATCTTCGTTTGCCATCTTTGCCCCCTCGCCTGATTTTGCTGTTTAATTCCAGCGTTTCAATACGACTATTTCCGCATCAGCTCCAAAGCCGCTGTACTCAGACACCATGAGATATTTTTCATCAGCGATAATCCCATAACATCTGTCGCTGTCCTTTTTATGCAGCTGATTCCCCAGATAAATCCTGTTATCATCCCAAAACTTTACGGTCTGGCCGTTTGGAAGGGTATATTCAATGTTGGCAAAGGAACCTTTCAGCGCATTCAGCTCTGTTACTTCTTCCATATCCGGAATTTGCAGCTCATTGAAGGCCGCAATCAGTTTTTCTTTCAATTCATTTAACGCTGTTTTGCCTTTTTTACAGCACTGTGCAACAAGGCAATCTGCCCCAAAAGGCTGTCCTTCTGTTGCTGCACACCCGTTACAGGTGCTGCTTAATTCACAGTTAATACAATCAATTCCGCAGATAGATTTCATTCTGTTTTCCTCCTCAAATCTCTTTTTTACAGCTTCCTTATGGGAAAAAACATATATCCCTTCCCGGTCTTTGGACAGGTAAAATCATGGACGGCGCCCGCCAGAGCAATACCATTGTCCTTCAGATATTGGATTACTTCTGAAAAGGTATTATCATTTTCACGTTCCACGTAAATATACTCATAGCCGGGTATCACCCATTTTGTCCAGCCATCGGGGGGCCTGGGCATCCTCATTACACTCCACCCCTGCAAGGTAAAGTCCTTCCTGAAAGCCCTCCCAGGGCCGGAAGGAACGGGAAAAGTCAGACATCGCGCCCCATATTCCGCTGATGTTTCCATCTTCATCTTTCTTTGCCAGATGCGCTACTTCTCCAAAATGGGAATTCGCTTCATCCCATAACTTCTGAATAAAGCCGGCCCCGTCCATTGTCGCCCCTTCTTTTCCGATTACAACAAAGGATTCTTTTTTGCATTTTTCGATTTTCATTGGTTGTTGCTCCCTTCCCTTTATGTTTCATTTCATTTTAAAGGCTTTCTCTTTTTCTCGTTTTGGATATATTTATCATAGCGGCACTGCTCAATAACTGTGTGCCCCAGTAATGTAATTGCCCTTGCCGGACAGGAACTGATGCACCGGTAACACATGGTACAGTGTTTTCCGGCAGCCGCTTTTTCATTTTTCAGGGTAAGGTTGTCTGCCGGGCAGAGCCGGGTACAAAGCCCGCAGCCTGTACAGGCATTACTGATTTTCAATCTGTCCGAGTAACTTTTGGTTCTGCTGTAGTACCACAAACGCTGGAAGAGTAATCCGGCGATCCGGTTATAAAGATGCAGGCCGTCTTTGGGATACCTGCCTTTCCTGATTTCCTCTGCGCATTTCTCCATCTTTCTGTCTGCTTTCCGGATGATTTCCCGGTTCTCCTGAAAGGATTTTTTCAGCAGCTTTACATCACAGACAGAATCAGGCATACGGATATGGAAACCGCCAACGATTTCTGCGCCATACTTTTTGAGCAACCTTGCCGAGCAGCCCGCGCCATCTCCGCTGAACAATCCCATCGTGGCAACGCAAAGTATTTTTTTACCCTTCCAAAGATCCGGATGGCTTTTGATAAAATCTTTTACCATGACGGGAACGTTTGAAAACTGAACAGGATATGCGAAAACGATAAAGTCATGCTGTGATAATAAATGTACCGCTTCTTTCTTCTCCATAGGAACCGCCTGTGCGGATTCATCCAGTAAACGGACAAGCTTTCGGACACAATGTTCTGTATTCCCGGTTCCGCTTAAATAAACACCAATCATACAAAAAGACACCAGTACACACCAAATTTATCAATGGATGTAAACTGGATACATTCCCCTCCTTAGTCATAGTTTTTTGGATTTCTCCTTCTGGTTATTTTACCGCCATTGACCGATTTCGGGAAGACCCGAAAACAAACCCCTTCTCAAAATCGGTCTATGAAAAAACAATAAACAAGTTCATTTTTTCTTAAGATGATTTAGAGGTTTTTTAGAGACTACTCTGATAGAATGGATAAAAAATTCGCAGAAATACTGGATAAACTGTGGATTTATATTTTATCAGAGAGGAGAACAACATGAAAAAGAAAACAAGGAAAATGGTCTTATTGACAGGGGTATTGTGTATTTTGAGCCTTGCCGTGTGCGCCTGTGGAAAGACGGAGGATGCGCAGGATGCGGCGGAACCGCAGGTGGTCCAGGGAGAACCGATCCCAGAGGATGATACAAAAGAAGAGGATGCTGCTCCGGAACCGTCTGCGAAAACAGAGGGCACAGAAGGCGAAGACAAGCAGGAAAGCCCAGGAACAGAAACGGTGCCGGAATCCGAGGGAAACGACAATCAGGGAACAGACAGTACACAGAAAGAACAGCCGGAGGCGCAGAGTACATCCGGCACATCGGAGCAATGGGTTGACAGCACACCGAATCTGGAGGGGGATGCCAAAGACCTGAAAGACGGGCAGTTGACCGTGGTTGAGTATGTTACGGAAAAAGCGGATAACGGCGGGGATATCATAGTATCGCCTGGCAGCGGGGATGATTCGGAGTTTAACAAGGTTACCGTTACATATGATGAAAACACGCTGTTTGCCATCCAGACAATTTATGACGGAGGGGCCAGGGCTGAAATGTCGGCAGCGACAGCGGCAGACCTGGCAGCCGGACAGCACATCCAAGTATGGGGGAGTTCTTCAGGCAGCGGTCTGAAAGCAACCCAGATCTGTATCGTAAAAGTGGCATAAATGATTTCTGTCCTCTTTTGAAAGGATGATACCCTATCAGGAGAGGGCAGTTTTCTTTTATAAGAAATTCAGGAAGCCTCCATTTCTTTCACAAAAAACGGGCATGTCTGAAAAAATATTCTGAAAAGGTCACCTTTCGTATCTCCAGTGCGTGTCATAAGTATAACAGCATCCAACCGAAGAATACCCGGAAAGATTTTCGGGCACGGATGTAGTCCGCAGGGACATCTTCTTGCCCGTCTTATGCCGGACAAGAAGCATCGGGCGGACGGTAACGGGAATTCTTCCAGGTCCGGGGTATTGTGACAGATGGATGCAGAGATGGAAAGATATGGACCTGGAAGCGGCAGTAAAACAATACAGCAGGATGCTGTACCGGATCTGCATTGTGATACTTGGCAGTGAGGAGGACACCCAGGATGCCGTTCAGGATACCTTCTGCAAATACCTGGAGAAAAAGCCGGAATTTGCAGACGCAGAACACGAAAAGGCATGGCTGATTAAAGTGGCCACCAACCACTGCCGGGATATACAGAGATTCCGGTTCCGGCACCCCAGGGTGCCCATCGAAGAACTTGCCGGTACGCTGGTATCCCAGCAGGAATACCGGGAAGCCATCCGGGAGCTTCTCCACATGCCCCCAAAGCAGAGGGCCGTGATGGTTCTCCATTATGTAGAAGGGTATCAGGTAAAAGAGATTGCTGGTATCCTGGGGATTACGGAGCATGCGGTCAAAAAAAGGCTGCAGCGGGGAAGGGAGCAGTTTCGGACGATCTGGAAGGAGGAATATTGCAGATGAGCACGGTGAATGGCAGTCAGTTGAAACATGCGATGAATCAGGTACACATGAAAGAAAATTTTGAGGAGGAAATGATCATGAATGTAAGAACACAGATGGCAGACGGAACCTACAGACGGAACAGTTTTAAGAGGAATATGGCATTGGCGGCAGCCTGCCTGCTGGTAATCGGGACGGTGTCCATTCCGGCCTATGCAGGGTATCTGGGACTCCGGAGTGCGATTACCAGCGACAAAGTAATGGCAAGGATGCAGGAGGTCCCCGAAGCAGAGGTGCAGGATATTTATAACATGGTCCAGTATGAGCAGCGCAGCTTCCATGCCGACCAGTTCAGCAGGGAATACACAAAGGAGGAAGAAAGCCGTAAGGAAGCGCTGAAAAAGGAGTATGAGAACGGCAGATTCCCGGAGGGTACGCTGACACTGGTGGAAAATGCAGGGCAGGCTGTGGATTCTGATCAGCTGGTTTATGCCAGAGACACCGGCTGCTTCTATCTGCCGGAAAGGGCACTGACAGACGAAGAACTTCTGCAGATCCTGGATTTTAATTCCAAAAGAGACTTTGCTCTTGAACAGAATCCGGACGTGCAGCAGCAGAGGCAGGAGGCATGGGAAGAGGCAAACGATTCCGATACGCTTCGTTAGAAACAGGGGAAAAGGTGGCTTTTCGTAAACGCACTAACGCGGAAAGAAAATACAGGATTGATACTGTCTGAAAGCAGGCAGGTACAGGGCATCAGGATTGAACAGGTCATGATGCCCTGTAAGAGCGAAACGGAATCAGCCCGTATACATGGAGGAAAAGAGAAAATATGAGAACAGGAAAATACAGGCTTTTGGGTACGCTGTTATTGGCAGGGGCTTTGTGTCTAACTGGCTGCGGCAGCACGGAATCGAATGCAGACGTTATGGCGGCGGATGTACAGCAGACGGGCTTGCTGGAGGATTCCGCAGATTCCGGTTCCGGTGGGGATTCTGGCATTACCCCGCAGGAAAGCGGCCAGAGTTCCGTACTGCCGCCGTTATCTACAGAAGCGCAGACCATAGATTATAAGGGGAGTGTGCCTGTAGACTGGCTTACGGCGTCTTCGGATGCCATTTATTTATTGAGCAGGGATCAGGACGGGGGCTCCGGAATCCTGAAGATGAAGCCAGGGGAGGCTGACGGGGAGGCCCTGCAGGTGACGGCGCCGGATGGGATGACTTTTTCCGTCATGACCACGGATGAGCAGGGGAACCTGTATGTGGTGGCGGAGGATAAGGATATTGAGGAAACGATGAGGGATGATGAGGTTGTCTGCCCTACAGAACACTGTGAAGTATGGAGGGTCAGCCCGTCCGGTGAGGTGACGGCAAAACTGGACGGACGAGACGGCCATATAGGGGATGCCACTTCTTTTATGCTCCGCAGTGATGGCAGTTTCTATTCAAACGTATGCCCGGGGAGGGATTGTGACCTTGTGATTTTCGGCGGAGAAGGAATCCTTGGATATGACCTGGGGAGCGCCAATATCAAATGGAAGGTTCCCGCAGGTAAACTGCCTTTCAGCACGGAAGGTTTTTATCCGATGGCAGCACTGGCAGACGGCAGGATACTGTTTTTGGATAGCAATAAACTCCATTATGTTCCAGCGGCACAGCAGTAGACAGTATTTTTCCGCTGCCGGAATATATGGAATCATACCATAATTATGCCAGGTGAGCATGTCAGGGTCCGTGAAACAGAGGCTTTGACATGCTTAATTGGCTGTTTTTTGTAAATCCCAGAAAGAGACAGATGCAGGAGCGGATATGGAGCAAAGGAGAAGACAGCCGGTCTGGAAGGCAGAGAGCCGGAGAAAAAGAGAAAAGAGGATTGCCAGACTACGGCGGAGGATTATAGCCTATACAGTCCGGGGAATCGTGGCGGCTGTCCTGGCAGTCATGCTTCTTCTGATGGTCTGCGGCTGTCTGTATATCCGGGATTTTTTTCGCAAAGATCATAAGGATTCTGCTCTTAAGGCAGATTCCGTTCGGGAAGCCGTACCCGGCGTGGAAGAAAATAAACCGGACACGGAATTTCCAGAGCAGGAAAAATATACGGTAGTCCTGGATGCCGGACACGGCGGGGAGGACGGAGGAACCGTGGAGCAGACGGCCACGGAAAAGGAAATCAACCTGGCTGTTGTGTTGAAAATGAGAGAGCTGTTGGAGAACCAGGGCATCTGTGTGGTCCTTACAAGGGAGCAGGATATATTTATAAAGCTGGAGGAAAGGGTACGGGTTGCAAACGGAGAAAAAGCGGATCTTTTTGTCAGTATCCACTGCAACTATTATGAGAAAGATAGTTCGATCTACGGCCTGGAATGCTATTACTGCAAAGGGGCGGAGGACGGGAAATATTATGCCGAAAGGATTTTGGATACCATAGAAAAGAGTGGGGAGATTGTTTCGAGGAATGCAAAGCCTTCCGGCTACTATATTTTGAAAAATACAACGGTTCCTGCCGTATTGGTGGAAACAGGATACCTTTCCAATTATAATGAGAGGAATCAACTGATATCAGGGGAATACCAGGGAAAGCTGGCCCAGGAGCTGGTGGAGGGGATTGTAGAAGGGCTGGAAGGAAAAGCGGGGTAGTGTTGCTTATTTCAGGGCTTCCCAGAATCGGTCAATAGAGTAATAATAAAAGAAACCATCAGAAAGGAAAACATTGGTGAAAACAGAAAAAGTACTTTGGAGGAAGAAATATATAACAGTTTTGATACTCTCTCTGCTTATTCTGGCGGCGGTTTTGTATGGAATACGAAATGGCAGAAGAAATGACAAAGGTGGAAATATCCTTGCCGGGGCAAGCCCGGACACAAGCGCTTTCCAGATGTATTATTTTGACGGGGAAACGGTTGCGGTCAGGACGCTGTATGACAGCGGTGCGGAGAAGGAAGTGATTAAAAAAATTAATGGTATCCCCCTCCAGGCGGCAGAGGAAGATGCCCTCTCCCAGATGGAGCCTCCCTTTTACGGGTTCTGGGTCAGCAGTCAGGATGGCTTTGACATTTCCGTGGCGGCCTCCGGCGGTGTCTGGCTTAAGAATGACGGGGCGGTTTATTATGGGGATACGGATTTGTCTGGTTTATGGGAACAGATGGAAGGCAAGGATGAGGATACCAGGAATGCCCTGAATTTTCCCAATGCGGGGCGTTTATCGGCATACCATACGATCTTCCTTCTGAAAGCGGATGAGCAGACGGCAGAAGTCCCGGAGGGTCTGACTTTGACGGTGGAGGACATAGGGACAAGCGAGATTACGGTACGGATTACCAATAACAGCGGGGAGGAATTTTCCTACGGGGAATACTTTTCTATCCAGAAGCAGATAGACGGCCAGTGGTATACGGTACCGGTAAGGGCGGATAACGTGGGATTCCAGGATATCGCCCATATCCTTCCGAACGGGGAGAGCGCCAGCGAGACCTATAATCTGAATATTTACGGTACGCTGGAACCGGGAACGTACAGGCTTGTGGTGGAAACACTGAGCGCTGAGTTTCTGGTGGGGCATGGGAGGATGGCGGGAATAGAGGGGGAGTAAATGCTGTTAAAAACAGCATGGAGAAGGGATGTAACAGAAAATGGAAAGTCCTTAAATGAGGGACATTCGACATAGGATATATGTTGGATGTCCTGTTTTGATGAATAATTTCAACAATAAATATGAGAAAATATCTCATATATTGTTTTCAAAATTTTAAAAATGAGTATAATAGATATTGAAAGACACATAAACTGGAGGGAAAAAGAGATGCTGTGCCAATTTACAGTGAAAAATTATAAAAGCATTCGGGATGAAATGACCTTTGATATGCAGGCAGCTGCTATTTCTGAACATGAAAATAATATAATTCGTGATAAAGATGGAGAATTGTTTTTGCCGATTTCTGCAATATATGGGCCAAATGGAGGTGGAAAGTCAAACGTATTGGAGGCAATGCATACGTTGGCTTCAAAAGTACTTCGTCCATTATATGCAACTGGTGATAAGGAGGAACGTATATTTCTTCAGAAAAGGCTGCTCATCGAACCTTTTGCATTCTCAAAAAAAACGAAAAGCCAGCCAACAGAGTTTGAAATTTTTTTCCGTACAGAAATTGCGGAGTATCGGTATAAACTCCATATCATGAAGGATGTTGTAAATTATGAAAGTTTGGACCGTGTAAAATTGGACACGGGACGACGTTCAGCGCTTTTCGAACGGGATACGGAAGAAATTTCTTTAAAAGGTGTATTTTCCAAACTGAAAGCCAGTGAGGACTTGTCCGCGACATTACCGTTGCTGTCTTATCTTGGGATCACTTATAAAAAAAATGAGGTAGTAAAAGATGTTCTGGATTGGTTTGAATACGGAATTGATTTTTTAAACTATGGTAATCCGATTGAAGAACTTCGTATGGCAGTATCAAATTCAGAGGATGTGAAGCAGCTTATGCTTGACATGATACAGGAAATGGATCTGGATATCGTGGATTTTCGTGTAGTTGAGGATGAAAATGACAGAATCGATGTGTATACAAAGCATTTGGTGGATGGCTATGAGACGGAGTTAAACTTACTGGAAGAATCCAGCGGGACAAGGAAATTATTTGGTTTAATGCCATTTATTGCTGGATGTTTACTTACGGGAACCGTTTTGGTTATTGATGAACTGGATGCAAAGATACATCCTGTTTTGCTGCGTCATATTATTATGATGTTTAATGATATGAGTATTAATAAAAAGAAAGCACAATTAATCTTCACATCCCATGATCTGTCTACAATGAACAATGAAGTGTTTCGAAGGGATGAAATCTGGTTCGTGGCAAAAGGGAATGCTCAAAACTCTAAATTGTATTCATTGGTGGAATTTAAGAACGAAAAAGGCGAATCTGTTCGTAAGGATGCCAAATTCGATAAGCAATATCTGGAAGGAAAATATGGCGCTGATCCGTATCTCAAAAGAATTATAGATTGGGGGAAGGTCAATGCCTAAAAAAGCCGGAATGGAGAAGTGGAAAAAGAAGCGCCGTCAGGAGTATCTGGAAATGAAGCAGTACAGATACTATATCTTCTGCGAGGGGCAGCAGACAGAACCTCTGTATTTTATGGGATTCAAAAAGCTGATTGAAGATAATCCGATTTATAAGGATATGGTTCTAATTGAAATAGAACCCTGTCAGGCAGAAACGATGCGAGTAATCGGAATGGCGGAAAGATATGTAAAGAAGAACAAAATCCAAAAGGGCCAGATTTGGTGCGTTTATGATAAAGACAGCTTTCCGGCAGATGATTTTAATGGTGTTGTCAATCGGGCAGAGAACTTAAATAAAGAAAGTTCTCAACTTCAATATCATACAGCATGGAGTAATGAATGTATTGAGTTCTGGTTTCTTTTGCATTTTGCATATTATACAGCGAATAATCACCGGGGGGAATACATAGCATTTCTGAATGATCAATTCAGGGAATTGGGGATTGGAAAATATCAGAAAAATATGAAAGATATTTTTGATATTTTGACGGAAAAAGGAAATCCAAAGCTGGCAATTCGATATGCCAAACGTATCATAAACGATGGTAAAAGTAAGACACCAGCAGAAATTGCGCCGGGAACGAAGGTGTATGAGTTGGTGGAAGAACTGGTTAAGTATTTGCCGGAGCATGTTGCACAGAGATTTAAGGAAGCTTGCAATTAAAGGGGGAGAGTATTTGGATACATCAGTAAAAAACAAAAAACTACGAACTTTGCCTTGGTATGCTTTACATGATATTGCAGTAAAAAAGGGAATAGAAGAAAAAGAAGTTAACGGAAAGGAAAAGAATACAATAATAGATAAGATATTATCTTATGGGATCCTTTCGGATGAGGAAATAGAGCAATATGTAAATGATTATATTTATGGTGACCGAGTAACGTTTACGTTATGGACATTTCAATCATCGTTGAAAGATTCAGATTATGGTATTGTTAATTCCCTGGAAAATGTGGAGGAGGAATATCTTTCTGTTTCTGGATATAGAAAATTAAAAATTTTATCTGTAAAAGAATATGAGGACCGTACAGAAGTTTTATATGTTTATTGCAAAGAATATACTTATGTTAATGAGGATGGGCAAAATGCCAGTGTATGGGAACAACATAGAGGATGCTTATGGATTGGAAAGGCATCAACATATCTTGCCTGCATTAGTAAACATGAGAAAATGACGGCTTTTATGACAAAATACATTGCTGATTTATTTAAAAACCCGGTAACACAAATAAAGCCCCCAAAATCAGCAATTGACAAATGCACAAATTCTAAGGCCATAAGCAGAATTGTGTTGCAGGGAAAAGGTGGAGAGAAAACAATTGTGTCAAGAGCTGGGGGAATTACGCCTGATCAAGAAGAAGAGATTAGCAGAATTCGTTCTGAGAGAATTGATACATCTGGGAGTTTTATCTCGGCAATTACCGAGAATATTGATGCTACGATTAAATATAATGTTAGAAACGGCAGTATTGGAATTTATAAACATTTGCCAGCTTCTGTTCTGTTTGAGTGGTCTGAAAATTCGATTAAAATTATTTTGGAGGAAATTGAAAAATTAAAAGGGAAGCCAGCTGAAGAAATTTTTAAAGAAGTAGGACAGGAAATAAAATGGACAGGGGCAAGCGGAATTGAAATTACGCAACTGAATTGGTATTTGACACAAATTATAGCTTCTCTTGATAGAGACGAGTATGAGTTCCAGATTCCGGTAGATAAATTATCGGTATTGGATAATAGTAAATGGTTTATCAAGTTTCCGAGAATATATTGCAAAACTTGTGATTCTTATGAGACTCCATATTGCACTGAATGTGGAACAGAGTTGAAGATGGGAAGGGGGATAATAAAAGAATGTGAGTGTGGGGCACCCTTAAAAATTAAATGTGCGGATGGTCATGATACTTGTGAGATTGTAAATTGGTATGTTCCAAGATCTATATTGGTAAGTATGATCAATAAAAATATTCAGAAAATATTTAAAGACTATTCTTTAGAATATAATATCTGCATTGTAGGCGATATGGGATATATTGTTAATGGAACAGAGAATTTGCAAACAGAAGTTGAAATTCCATTTGCAGCAATAGAATGCTTTAAACATGATTCAGTGGCCCTTACACATAGAGTGAAAGCTTATGCGGTAAATATGAATGAGAAATGTGGTTCTGGAACCTGTTCATATGCAAAAATTGAAAAATGTACTGAAAATGATGGAATGGCATGTTTACCTAAAGTTTTTTATACCATTTTACCAGGCTATCGTCCACAACCTCACAAAGGCATGGAGTATGGGGATGTTGCTGCGGAAGTGAAAATTGGAAATAAAGCATATGATTTAAAGGGTATCATAAAAAAGAATAGTGAAAACCGACCTAGAAAATCTGTTAATGATGATGAAAAAATAAGAAAACCACTATTATCAACATCAGGAGAAGGGCAGGAGATAATTCGTCAGTTTGTGGAGCAGGGAATGATAGATGCTCGTTGTCAAATAATAGCAGTAGTCATTCCGCAATATATTGATGCAGGATTTAAAGGAACTTTGAGACACTTGGCAAGGTTGTCTGGAAAGAAAGTAACATTTATTGAATTGGACGAGTTATCCGAGCTGATTTCAATTAACAAAAAAATATTGGTATCATAATGCAATAGGAACCTTTGGAAAAATCCAGAGGTTCTTATTGTTACTATACGCTATTAAAGATTTGACGGAGGACTCGAAAATAAAGAAGTGGGAATGAAGTTTGTCTGTTCTGAAAAGGGCAAAAAAGGTCGAGTACATTTTCCGGCATGCTGTTATACTACTAAGACCAGGCCAAAGGCCAGAAAGGAGAACATCATGCCAGATCAGAATCATATCGTTATTCAGGGCTTATGCCAGAACAATCTGAAAAATATTTCCTTAAAGATACCAAAACAAAAGCTCGTTGTATTCATCGGGGTCTCCGGCTCCGGGAAATCCAGCATCGTGTTTGACACCATTGCGGCAGAGAGCCAGCGCCAGATGAACGAGACCTACAGCGCTTATGTCCGGGGCAGGCTCCCGAAGTATGAGAAACCAAAGGCGGAAAGAATCGAAAACCTTTCCCCCTCGGTCATCATTGACCAGAACCCCCTTGGGGGCAACGCCCGTTCCACGGTGGGGACCATCAGCGACATGTATTCCGCCCTGCGGCTGCTCTACTCCCGGATCGGGGAACCCCATGTGGGAACACCCTCCTGCTTTTCCTTCAACAATCCGGGGGGCATGTGTCCGGAGTGTTCCGGATTGGGGAAGGTGATGACGCTGGACGTCCTTCCTCTTATAAAGGAAGATAAAAGCTGGAATGAGGGGATGGTGGAGCTGCCCACGTTCCGTGTGGGGAACTGGTACTGGAAGCAGTATACAGACAGCGGCCTGTTTGACCTGGATAAAAAATGGCAGGACTATTCCGAAAGGGAACGGAACCTTCTGCTGTACGGTTCGGAGGAACCGGGCGGGAAGCGGGTGTCGAAGCAGGTGGAGGGCATCCACAACATGATGAGCCGGCTGCTGTTAAAAAGGGACAGCTCCGAACTTGGGGAAACTTCCGCAGGCCGGCTGGCAAAATATGTCCGGGAATCCGACTGTCCCCTCTGCCATGGGAAACGCCTAAACGGGGCGGCCCTGTCCTGTAAGATTGCCGGGTATGATATCAGTGAGATGTGTGAGATGGAGTTGACAGAACTGAAACGGGTTCTGGGGACAGTCACAGACCCAAGGGGCAGGTCGGTGGCGGAGAGCCTGGTTATGACCCTGACCCGCATGATCGAGATCGGCCTCCCTTACCTTTCCCTGAACCGGGAAGCGGCTACCTTGTCCGGCGGGGAGGCACAGCGCCTGAAGCTGGTGCGCTACATGGGGAGCGCCCTCACGGGCATGCTCTATATTTTCGATGAGCCAAGCACCGGGATGCACCCACGGGATGTACACCGCATGACCAGGCTGCTGCGTGCCCTCCGGGATAAGGGGAATACGGTCCTGGTGGTGGAGCATGATAAGGATGTAATCTCCATTGCGGATGAAGTGATCGATGTGGGGCCGCTGGCAGAAAAAAACGGCGGGGAGGTTCTCTATCAGGGCAGCTATCAGGGGCTCCTTGGCTCCGGCACATTAACCGGGAAGGCCATGGAGATGGAGATACCCTTTAAGGCGGAGCCAAGGAAGCCCCAAGGGTTCCTGCCTGTCAAACATGCCAGCCTGCACAATCTGAAACAGGTTTCCGTTGATATCCCCCTGCGTGTGTTGACTGCGGTGACCGGTGTGGCAGGCTCCGGGAAAAGCTCCCTGATCCGGGACGTGTTTGCCGGGCAGTATCCGGAACAGGTCATCCTGGTGGACCAGTCCCCGGTGACAGCCACCGGGCGTTCAACCCCGGCCACCTTCCTGGGGTTTTTCGATGATATCCGAAAACAGATGGCGAAAGAAAACAACGTGAGCGCCGCCCTATTTTCCTTTAACAGCAAAGGCGCCTGCCCGGTCTGCAAAGGACGGGGGGCTGTCACCACCGAGCTGGTCTTCATGGACCCGGTGACGACCACCTGCGAGGCTTGCGGCGGGAGCCGTTACAGCAACGAGGCGCTTTCCTATTTATACAAAGGGAAAAATATTGTGGAGATTCTGGATATGAGCGCAGAGGAGGCCGAAGGCTTCTTTTCCGGCCGTCCGAAAATCTGCAGGGCGCTGCACGCCATGGTGGAGGTGGGGCTTCCCTACCTTTCCCTTGGACAGCCCTTATCCACTCTGTCAGGGGGCGAGCGGCAGCGGGTAAAGCTGGCAAAATACCTGGGACAGAAGGGGAACATCTATGTGCTGGATGAACCCACCACCGGGCTTCATGCTTCCGATGTGAAGACAATTATGAAACTTCTGGACGGCTTTGTGGAGCAGGGGAACACGGTGGTTGTGATCGAACATAACATGGATGTGGTAAAGCTGGCGGATTACGTGATTGACATGGGGCCGGACGGGGGGGACGATGGGAGGCGAGGTAGTCTTTACCGGAACCCCGCAGGAGCTGGCGGAATATGGACAGACCATTACGGCTGATTATCTAAGGAAATGCTGATTAAATCAGCGTTTCCCTAAAAAACCCGAAAACAGCAAAAAAAGTCGAGACAAAAAGCGGGGATCATTATAAAATAGTAACTCCAAGAAGGAGGTGGTTTATTTTGAAAGAACAGACAGCGGCGGTCCAGAGGATGCAGGATTATATCGAAACCCATCTGGAAGCGGATATCACACTGGCACAGCTGTCAGCCGTCTCCCTGTTTTCCCCCTGGCATTCCTACCGGCTGTTTAAGGAGTTTTTGGGGGTGACGCCGGCAGAATATATCCGCAGGCTCCGGCTTTCCCGTTCCGCCATGCGGCTGAAGGAGGAACAGTGCCTTGTGACGGAGGCGGCCTTTGACTGCGGGTTTGGCAGTGTGGACGGGTATACCCGTGCCTTTTACCGGGAATTCGGCTGCAGGCCGGGGGAATATCTGAAGGACCCGGTGCCCATTGCCCTGTTTATCCCATATGGCGTAAAATTCAGAGAACTGAGGGAGGATGTTTTGGATATGGAAATGAAGAATCTGCAGAGCGTATTTGTCCAGGTAATCCGGAAACCGGAGAGAAAAGTCATCATCAAACGGGGGATAAAAGCGGAAGATTATTTTGCGTACTGTGAAGAAGTGAGCTGCGAGGTCTGGGGGATATTAAAAAGCATGGATTCTCTCTGTGGGGAGCCGGTCTGCCTGTGGCTGCCGGATGCCTATAAAAAGCCCGGCACCTCCACCTATGTACAGGGCGTGGAGGCAGAGGCGGATTACGAAGGGGAAATCCCGGAGGGATTTGATGTCATTTCCCTGCCTGCCGCCGAGTATCTGGCAGTCCAGGGGGAGCCTTTCCGGGAGGAGGATTATTCCCAGGCGATTCTTGCCGTACAGTATGCCATCGACCACTATGACCCGACTGTAATCGGATACGAGTGGGACGAGGACAATCCCCGTATCCAGTTGGAACCCAGAGGGGAGAGGGGATATATCGAGCTTCGGGCAATCAGAAAACAGCAGGTGTAACGGTGCGTACCGTTATCTGAAAAAGGAGGATAAGATGAGCGAAACCATAAAAAAGATAGAAGAAGCCGTCCTGACAAAGGGCCTGACCAAAAGCTATCAGGGAAGAACCGTGCTGAAAGATCTGAATCTATCGGTTAAGGCCGGCACAGTCTTTGGCCTGCTGGGGGCAAACGGCGCCGGAAAAAGTACCACTATCGAATGCATCCTGGGAACGAAACAGGCGGATGGCGGAACCGCCCTGGTATTGGGGCGGGATGCAAAAAAGGACCGGCACACCGTATTTCAGAAAGTGGGCGTCCAGTTTCAGGAAGGGGATTACCAGCCGGAAATCAGGGTATCCGAGCTTTGCGGGGAAACCGCCTGCCTGTATGAGAGGCCGGCAGACTGGCGGAAGCTGTGTGAACGTTTCGGAATCGGGGATAAGATAAACCATGCCGTGAAAAGTCTTTCCGGCGGGGAGCGCCAGCGGCTGTTTATTGTCCTGGCGTTGATACCGAACCCGGAGCTTGTGTTCCTGGACGAGCTGACTACCGGGCTGGACGCGAGGGCACGCCGGACGGTGTGGAAGATTCTTGAGGATTTGAAGGGCGAAGGGCTGACCATCTTCCTCACTTCCCATTTCATGGATGAGGTGGAAGCCCTCTGCGACCAGATCTGTATCCTGAGAAAAGGGGAGGCTGTGTTTTACGGCACCGTGGAGCAGGCAAAGGCCCAGAGTGGCTGTGAACGTCTGGAGGATGCCTATTTGAAATTTGCGGACGAGGAGGTTGTGGCATGAGAACTTTTTTTAGC
This sequence comes from uncultured Lachnospiraceae bacterium, assembly GCA_910577735.1. GTDB lineage: Bacteria > Bacillota > Clostridia > Lachnospirales > Lachnospiraceae > UBA3282. The sequence continues at coordinate 6,262 of CAJTOO010000033.1, read as the reverse complement.
CTTTTAAAAACAGAACTGAAACTAAATATCCGGAATATGAATATGGTGATTTTTGCCGTCATTATGCCGGTTGTGGTACTGGTCATCCTTGGTTTTATTTACCAGACAAAGCCCGCTTTTCCGGGGGCGGAGTATACGTTCCTGGAGCAGTCCATGAGCGCGGTCTGTACCATCTCCATCTGCGCCGGGGGCCTGATGGGACTGCCTCTGGTGGTAGCAGGGTACCGGGAACGGAAAATCCTCAAACGGTTCCGGGTGACGCCCATCAGCCCGGTTATGCTGCTGGGGGTGGAATTTACCATCTATGTGCTGTATGCTGCGGTTTCCATGGCTTTGGTTTTTCCGATGGCGGCTGTATTCTGGGGCGTAAGGCTTCCCATCAGCCCGGCGGCATTCCTTGGGAGCTGGCTCCTTACCCTGGTTTCCACCTTAAGCATCGGGATGATGGTGGGCGGCATTGCGAAAAATGAAAAAATGGCCAGTGTAATCGCCTGCCTTTTGTACTTTCCCATGCTGATCTTTTCCGGGGCCACGCTGCCCTTTGAGGTGATGCCGGAGATGATGCAGAAAATCGTAGCCCTTTTCCCGCTGACACAGGGGATACAGCTTATGAAGGCGGCTTTCCTGGGAATACATATGGAATCTGTCTGGACACCGGCAGCGGTTATGGGGATTGTTACTATTCTGTGCGCAGGCGCAGCGGTGAAATTTTTTAAATGGGAGTGAGTTCTTTCGGGCTATCAATTCGTATCGTTCAAATGAGAGGTTTTTTGTGAGATAATAGGCTATACTTAAAACAGCAGGGGGGAATGCGATGGACTGGATAAAACGGTTGAACCAGGCGATTGATTTTATAGAAGAGAACCTGGATGGGGAACTGGACTATGAGGATGTAGCCGGGATTGCGGGCTGCCCTTCCTACTATTTCCAACAGATGTTTTTATATATGACAGACATGACACTGCGGGAATACATACGGCGGCGCAGGCTGTCTATGTCCGCCGTGGAACTGCAAAAGGGAAATGGGAAAGTAACGGATATTGCCATGAAGTATGGTTATGAATCCCCCACCGCGTTTACCAGGGCTTTTAAGAATTTTCATGGAATCACGCCCTCTGCTGTAAAAACGGAACCTGTATCCTTTCAGGCATATCCCCCCATTTCTTTTTCTATGGCAATCCACGGAGGGGCGCCGCTGCAATTCAGGATAGAGGAAAAAGAAGCGTTCCGGATACTGGGACTGTCCTGTCCCCTGTCGAAAGAACTGACGGAGAATTTTGAAAGGATACCAACGGTATGGGATGCCGCGCTGGCAGACGGAACACTTGCCAGATTACTTTCCATGGCAGAGGGAAAGCCGGAGGGACTTCTCGGGGTCAGTATCCATCATACGGAAGACTGGAAATATCTGATTGCTGTCCGTTCCGATCAGAAGCAGGGGGAATACGAAGCGTATCAGATTCCGGCATGCAAATGGGCGGTTTTTGAAGGAAAAGGAACGAACCGTACCCTTCAGGAGCTGGAAAGGCGTGTCATTACCCAATGGCTCCCTACGTCCGGCTACACCTATGCAGAGATACCGGATATTGAGGTGTATCTCCGTGCAGATCCGGAAGACGCAGTCTATGAATACTGGCTTCCTGTACGATAAGAAGGGCGTGGAACCGGAAGGAGGATACTGATGGATTGTCAGGAGATAATAAAAGAGCTTAGGGCGCAGGCTTCTGAGAACTACAGGGAAAATATGATTCGGATGGGGATACCGGCCGAAAACAGTATTGGTGTGGCAACGTCCGTAGTAAGGGGCCTTGCCAAGAAAGCCGGGAAATCGCAGGAGCTGGCATCTGAACTGTGGAATACAAAATACCACGAGGCAAGGATGCTGGCGGTCTTGTTGATGAACCCGAAGGCGACAACAGATGCTGAGGCGGAAAGGCTGCTCCTTGATGTGGTTTCCTGGGATTTATGCGACCACCTGTGTAAAAACTTATTTTTGAAGATGAAGAGCAGGGATATTTTTATTGCAAAGTGGATACAGGAACCACAGTTATATAAAAAAAGGGCGGCATTTGTGCTGATTGCGGCTTCTGTGATACATGACAGGAAGCTGACGGATGAAACGGTGGACGGCTATCTGGAGCTGGTTACGAAGTATGCGGATGATGGGCGGGAGCAGGTAAAAAAGGCGGTTTCCACTGCTTTGAGAGAAATCGGGAAAAAGAATTTTCATTATAACGAAAAGGCGCTTTTGCTGGCGCATGAATGGATAGAGGGAGAAAGCAAGGCATTGAGGTGGATTGGAAAGGATGCGGCGAAGGAACTGGAAACCATGGTAAAGGCAGAAGGACGGGGACGTCTGATTTCCGCAAATACCAGGATGGGAAAGGAATCAGGAGGTTCGGGATGAACGGGAAGTTTTTTGCGCTACCGCAGGAAAGGCAGGAGCAGATCATAAATGCGGCATATGGTGTGTTTTCCAGGAACAGCTATAAAAATGCGTCCATGTCCAGGCTTGCGGATGCCGGCGGCGTATCCAAATCATTATAAGACAGCCTATCTTCACGGAACAGAATATATACGGGGGCCGGCAGATATGGATCTGTTCCGGCCGGGGATTGATACGCGGCTGCTGTTAGAAGAGATTAACGGTTATCTTCTCAGCTGTTACTGGAAGATGTTTTCAACCGGGGAGCTGAACCCGGATTCTCTGGAAAAGGACTTCCTGAAAAGAGTTGGACAGTGGAAAAGGGTATACCTGAAAGAAAGGAATCATTAAGATGGCAGTTTCAAATATAAGAGCAGACTTTCACGCAGAACTGCAAAAGGTTTGGGAGATTGTGACTTCTCTGGAGGATACGGCGTGGCGCAGCGATCTGAGCAGGGTTGAGATTATAGATGATAAGCAGTTCGTGGAATATACAACATCCGGCTACCAGACCGCCTTCACCGTTACAGTGAGGGAAGAATGCCGGCGTTTAGAATTTGATATGGAGAATGATAATATGCATGGGCATTGGACAGGGATTTTCTCCAGCAAAGGCAACGTAACAACGGTTGATTTCACGGAGGATGTTACAGCAAAAAAATGGTTTATGAAACCGTTTATCGGAGCGTATCTGAAAAAGCAGCAGGCTTTATATATAACGGATTTAAGAAAAGCTTTGGAGCATACCTCATAAGTAAAGCGGGAGGAATTATCTTTTCTATTGACTTTTTACAAAAAGGAGAATAGAATGATAGCAAGCACTTGCTTAGGGGTGGGAAGAATGGACGAAACAAGCCAAAAAATTATTGACGCAACCATGTCTCTGATTCGTGATAAAGGGTATGTTGCCACAACGACAAAAGATATCGCACGTTTAGCCGGCGTAAATGAGTGTACGCTGTTCCGTAAATTTCAAAATAAAAAAGATATTGTACTCCATGGGGTATCTCAGGAAAAATGGAGAGCGCATGTTACGCCGGAGCTTTTTCAAAATGTGCAATGGGAGTTAGAGCCGGATTTAGAGATGTTTATGAACGCATATATGGATAAAATCACTCCGGATTTTGTAAATCTGTCCATTGGCTTAAGAGCGCCGCAGCTTTATGAAGAAACTGCCTCTATGATCATGAAAGTACCACAGGCATTTATTTCTTCTCTGACAGAATACTTCAGGAAAATGGAGGAACTGGGGAAAATTCCTCATTATGATTTTGAAAGTCTGGCAATGACTGTTTTTTCTTCCACGTTTGGTTATACCTTTTTAAATGCGTCTTTTGGCCAGAACCTTACGGATGTGGGCAGAGAAGAATTTATCAAAAACAGTGTGAAGATATTTGTAAATGGGATTGTACAGAAGTAAAAATGGCAGTAACAGTTCAGATAGGTCTGCGCGTTTACCGCGCTGACCGTACGATAACGCAATGGCCGCGGGCATACAGCCCATCGCCGCAGGCGATTTTAAATGGCTGTATGTCGTAACAGTTCAAGGGGTATCCGAACTGTTATAAATGGTACTGTATATTCAGTGCCATTTTATCATACCTAAAAGCAAGCAAGTACACGCATACAAGGAGGCAATGATGATGATTACAGGCGCGGAATTATTTGTGAAAGCTCTCAAGGCGGAGCAGGTAGATACCCTGTTTGCCTACCCGGGCGGACAGGCAATCGACCTGTTTAATGCCCTTTATGGCGAGCAGGATATTGATGTTATTTTGCCGCGGCATGAGCAGGGATTAGTCCATGCGGCGGACGGATACGCACGCTCCACGGGAAAAGTCGGGGTCTGTCTGGTTACAAGCGGACCGGGAGCTACCAATTTAGTGACAGGGATAGCGACAGCGAATTATGACAGTGTTCCACTGGTATGCTTCACCGGGCAGGTACCTACTGGGCTGATTGGCAATGACGCCTTTCAGGAGGTTGATATTGTGGGTATCACAAGAAGTATCTGCAAATACGCCGTAACGGTTCGCAAACGTGAGGAATTGGCGGCGGTCATCAGGAAAGCCTTTCTTATTTCCCGGACAGGGAAACCGGGCGTTGTTGTTGTCGATTTACCGAAGGATATACAGAGGGAATATGGCAGTGACGACTACCCGGAAGAAATCGAAATCAGAGGATATAAGCCGAAGCTTTCCGTTCATCCGGGACAGTTAAAGAAAGCACTGGAAACATTGAATCACGCAAAGAAGCCCGTCTTTTTGGTCGGCGGCGGCGTGAACATCAGCCATGCACATTCGGAAATGCTAAAGCTAGCAGAAATGACAGGGGTTCCCGTTGTTACTACCATCATGGGAAAAGGGGCAATTCCCACAACCCATGACTTGTATATCGGGAATCTGGGAATCCATGGAAGCTATGCAGCCAATACAGCTATCAGTCATTGTGACGTCCTCTTTTCTATCGGGACAAGGTTTAATGACCGCATAACAGGAAAAACCGGACACTTTGCCACCCATGCGGCAATCATTCATATAGATATAGACCCCGCTTCGATTTCCAGAAATATAGAGGTGGATATTCCCATTGTTGCGGACGCAAAAACGGCTCTTTTGGCATTGCTTGAAAAAGCGCAGAAATTAGATACGGAGGAATGGCTGGAGCAGATCAGGCAGTGGAAAAGCCAGTATCCCCTTTCCATGAAAACAGAAGGGCTGACCCCGGAAAAAGTGATAAGGGCAATCAACCATACGTTTGACAACGCGGTCATTGCCACAGATGTGGGGCAGAACCAGTTATGGGCGACACAGTTCCTGGAATTAAGCGAAAAGAAGCAGATGCTGACCTCCGGGGGCTTAGGAACCATGGGCTATGGCTTTCCGGCTGCTATTGGAGCCCAAATCGGAAATCCGTTAAAGGATGTTATCGTTATTTCCGGGGACGGCGGCATGCAGATGAACATTCAGGAAATGGCGACCGCAATCTGCTATGAACTTCCAATCACCATCTGCATACTGAACAACGGTTATTTGGGAAATGTACGGCAATGGCAGGAAATGTTTTTTGACAGGCGTTATTCCAGCACCTGTATGCGGTACAGGAAAAGCTGCCCTGGCAGCTGCAATACCCCGACAGAGCACTGCCCGGAATATACGCCGGATTTTCTTAAATTGGCGGAAAGCTACGGGGCAAACAGTATTCGCGTAACAAAAGAAAATGAGATTGCCGCCGCCTTTGAAAACGCAAAACACACCTTAAAAGTACCTACTGTCATTGAATTTATCATTGAGCCGGAGGAAAATGTTATGCCGATTGTTCCGCCCGGCAATGCTTTGGACGACATGATACTGGAAAGCGGGGATAAGGGAATATGAAAAAGAGATGGATTTGTTTATTTGTTGAAAATGATGTAGGGGTTCTTGCCAGAATATCGGGACTGTTTTCCGGGAAGTCCTATAACCTGGCCAGCCTGACCGTGGGGCCAACCGAGGACAGAACGGTTTCCCGTATGACAATCAGCTTAACCAGTGATGACAGAACATTTGAACAGGTAAAAAAGCAGCTGGGCCGGTGTGTTGAGGTAATTAAGGTAGTTGATTACACAGACATTGCGATCCATATGAAAGAGCTGATGTTTGTAAGAATCAATAACTGCTCGGATCGAGATATTGACGGGATATTCAAGATTTCGCAAGTATTTCAGGTATCGGTTATTGATTATTCCCCGGAGACCGTGCTGATTGAAAGTGTACATACAGAAAACCGTAATAATGATCTGAGCTTAATTGCAAAAGTAAAATCCAGTGCAGGAGTAAATTCTACTGTTCTTTCAAA
>CAJTOO010000032.1 GCA_910577735.1 uncultured Lachnospiraceae bacterium | reverse complement strand
TGCTATGCAGGGACAGGGGCTATTTATGCTGGTCTCATCCAGGCGCATATCGAAGGAGAACCTGCTGCCGCTTTATTATACCAGGGATCAGATAGAAAAAATCTTCGAACTGTGCAAGCAGGATGGCAAGATTCTTCCCCTGAATGTGGAGACAGAAGCAACCTTCCGCGGACATCTGATGATGACGTTTATGAGTGCAGTCATACTGAAACTGATGTCAGACAAATTGAAAAAGACATCGCTGACAACAGCGTCCATGTTTATGAATCTCCATGAGCAGCACGCCATAATATATGACAATGAGTTCATCACAACAGAACCGACAAAAAAAATGAACGAGGCTTATAAGGCTTTCAAGGTGCAATGTCCCCCTACTATCCCCCATAAGGCGGAATAATGTAGAACCACAAATTTTCGGGAACTAAGGATAATTTAGCACTATATCCGACAAATTGAAACAAATAATACAAAAAAAGAAATATGAAGAATGGAGTGGGATTCCGCCGTAGTCGGCATTCGTGGTAATGTGTATAACTGGCTGTCTTTTGGAATTGTGGGTAACTCTGTTTGCAGGACGTGGGAAAGCTGCACTTTAGCTTTTCCATGTGCTGTGAACAGGGTTATCCATGATTCCATAGCCAGTTATGCACATTTCCACAATGCTTCTTTTGTTCCTCCCGGCGCGGGGCTTCCCCCGCTAACTGACTTTCTTTTTCAGCTGGTCGCTTTTCTTTTCCTCCCGCCTTGTCCTCTGCTGGTCGGCTTTCTTCCGGCGGTATGCCGCAAGCCGTTCCGTTTCCTCCGGCGTGAGGTCTGCCCCGGTCTTTTCAATCTCCATAAGTTTCTTTATGGATTTCTGTTTAGGTGGCTTCTTCGGTTCGCTGGCTTTTCGTTTCTCCCGTCATTCCTTTTGCCACTCCCGGTTATGTGCAAGCCGTTTTTCCTCCGCTTCCAATTCCTCCGGGGTGAGAAGCCCCGCTTTCTTTCTTGCGGTAAATTCCCGTTTCTCTGCCTTGCGCTTCTCATACCGCGCCTTTTGAAGCTCCTTTGAACGGGCTTCCTTTGCCGCCTGTTCTTCACGCTGGCGGCGTTGTTCCTCTACCTCTGCCGGGGTGACGATATATTCCGGCACTTCAAAAGCCCCGATAAAGTTCAGATAAATGTCTATCCGCTGGCGGCGGTCATTCCCCCGCCCCTCGCCCTCATGCACAACCACTTTCTCGATAAACTCGTTGAGCATGGGCGTTGTGAGTTCGGAGAAGTCGGTATAGCGTTTCACAAGCTGGATAAACTGGTCTGTTTTCAGCCTGTCGGCGTTCCAGTTCTCAATCTGCCTTTGCCATTCCGCTATAGACGTTTCCAGCCCGGTCTGTTCCTCGTCATATTCATTCAGCAGCCGGGTGAAATGCTTGTCGGGTATCTTGCCCGTGGCGTTGCCCTCATACAGCTTTTTTACAAGTCCGTCAAGCTCTTTGTGCCGCTTCTGTGCCTTGCTTATTTTCTGCTTGCACTCCTTGACGGTCTTTTCTTGGTTCTGGTCGGACGCTTCCCGGACGCGCTCTGTAAACTCCTTTTCATTGTGCCGCACATACCAGCTCACACGCTGGATAACGGCAAGAATGGCGGCTTCTATCTTCGCCGTAGGGATATAGTGCATGGTGCAGTCATGGGTAAGCTGGCGGTAGCCGGAGCAGACAAAAGCGTCCTCAATCCATTTCCCTTGCACAAGGTTGTAGCGGTGTGTGAGTTTTGAGCCGCAGTCGGCGCAGTACAAAAGCCCGGTTAGGCGGTTAGGAGCGTTCTGCCGTTTCGGGGCGCGGCGCACGGTTTCCCGTATCTTCTGTACCGTTCTCCATGTTTCCCCGTCCACAATGGCGGGGATTGCGCCCTCAAAAACGTGCTGTTCCTCCGGCGCGGTCTTGCGGGTGCTTTTGGTCTTGTAGTTCTCGCATACGGTTTTCCCCAGTACCTTGCGCCCTGTGTATTCCGGACGTTTCAGTATGTAGCCGATCGTGGTGGCTGACCATGCGTAAGGGTCGGCGTATTTCGCCGCCCGGACTGGCTCGCCTGTCCGCTTCCAATGCTCGGACGGGATAGGGATTTTTTCGGCGCGGAGTGCCTTTGCTATGCTGGCTATGGTTTCCCCGGCAAGGACGCTCTGGAAGATACGGCGCACAACGGCGGCGGCTTCCTCGTCAATCACCCACTCGCCTTTTTCCTCCTTGGAAGCGCGGTAGCCGTAGCAGACGCTCCCAGAACAGCGCAACCCCTTTTCCATTCTTGACTTGAAAACGGTCTTGATTTTACGGCTGGTGTCGGCAACGTACCACTCGTTTATCACGTCACGGAAATAGACATAATATCAAAGCCGTTGGCGGTGTCAAGGTTGTCATTGGCGGCGATAAAACGCACATGGTACTCGTCAAAGGTGCGCTTTAATAGCCCCACTTCAACCACGTCACGCCCGATTCGGCTCTGGTCTTTGATGATAACCGTTGCCACGTTCCCCGGATTCCGTCATCTGTAAAATGCCGGATATTGGTAAACCCGTTTTTCCTTGCGTAGTCCTCTAATATCCGCTTTTGGTTCTCAATGCTTACGGATTCGCCCGCTCGCTCGTCGTCATGGGATAATCTTTCGTAAAGGGCTGTGAGTTTGTCTTTCTCTGTCTGTTTCTTCATGGTGTGTAACCTCCTTTTTTGAGAATACCTACTTCTCTCAACCCTTATTGTAGTTATCCGTTTGGTCAGCAGTCTGACGTTGGAAGAAAATATACGCATGGCAGGTTTGATTTGTGGTTCCATGTCTGAAAAGGAGATTTGGGAGAAAACGGATGTCTTAATCCGTCAAATGGGTCTGGAAAAGGCAAAAGACAGACTGCCTGCACAGGTTTCCGGCGGGGAGGCGCAGCGGGCGGCTGTGGCAAGGGCTGTTATTGCAGCCCCCAGGATTTTGTTTGCGGACGAACCGACGGGAGCTTTGAACAAGGCAAATACAGAAGAAGTTCTGGATCTTCTGACATCGCTTTATGCTCAGGGGCAGTCCATTCTGCTGGTGACCCATGACAGGGAGGCCGCCCTGCGCGGAAACCGTATCCTGTATCTGGAGGACGGCACCATCGTTGGGGAATTGGAGTTAAGTCCTTATCAGGGAAAGGACAGGGAGAGAGAACAGAAACTTGCATCTTGGCTGGAGGGTTTTCAATGGTAGGACAGACAAGGAGTAGAGTATATATGAAAAAGTGTCAAATGCTGCTGCGGGCAGCATGGAGAAAGCAATAGGAAAATATTTGCGGAATTTTTTTGCTTGTGGCTGTCCTTTCCCTGTGTCTGTTTTCCGCCCTGACGCTGTATGTCAGCGGCAGGCAGTCCGTAAAGGCAGAGATGGAACGTCTGGGATTTGGAGATCTTACCATATGGGTAAACGGGGTCAGGGAAGGTCTGGCGGAGGAAATCGAAAGTATTATGGATGTGGAACGGGTGACATACCAGCCTCTTATTTTTTCCGGCTATGAGGTAAATGGCCGCTACTCCGATAATGAAGGGCAGCTTTTATATCCGGACGGCTCTGTTCCTTATCGTTTCATTGATGAGCACGGGAATGAGCTGCCTGTCCATGGCGCGGGAACTTCCGGAGGCACTGGCACGGGAATTGTCCCGGGAACTGTTTACATTTCCCCGGCCATGAAGTCTGCTTTTGATGTGGAGACAGGGGACAGCATTCACTTTGAGTTATCCCGCAAGGATGGTATTTACAGCCTGACCGTGGCAGGATACTTTGCGGACGGATTCATGGGAAGCTCCATGATTGACATGAAAAGCTTTCTGGTAAGCAGGGATGATTATGCCGCCATGCAGGAAATTGTCAGTACCGCTGCGGATGCGGATGTACTGGGGCGGGAAGGCGCTATGCTGCATATTTTTCAAAGCCAGGGAAGTCCGCTTTTGGCGCTGGATTTCCACAAGGCAATACAGGAAGGTACGGATGTATCCCTTTATACGGAATTTAGCTATCAGCAGGAGTCCATTTTAAACTATATGCTTTTATTGCAGGATATTCTTGCCGGATTTCTGAGTGCCTTTTCTGCAGTTTTATTTCTGGTCTGTATGATTGTGACGGGGCACAGCTTATCCGCAGTGGTGGAACAGGATAAAAAGGACATGGCGGTCTTAAAGACCTTGGGGATGTCCGGAGAGGACATCCGGAATGTGTATTTTCTGCTTTATGGAGGCGTTATCCTGATAGGGATGCTATTTGGGCTTTTGTTTGCGGAAAGGATTGCAGACATGCTGGCCAGGGGGCTGGTCACCTCCACGGGAATGCTGGTTTCTGTAAAGCTGCCTTTTCTGCTCTGTTTTCTGCTGCTTACGGCGTTTGTTCTGGTATTCGCTATTTTCCTGGTCCTGCGGACGGGAAAGATACTGGCGGTTGCACCCATGGAGAGCATTCGGGAAACGGCGGAGAGAAAAAAGGTGCGGACGGCAATCCGCCGGCGGTTTCTGGAATGGGATATTGCCCTGCGGGAATTAAGGTTTGAAAAGAAGAATTATATTGCGCTGTTTCTGATAGCTGCTTTTCTGGCAGTTTTTCTGGCAGTGATCGGGCGGATGGGAACATGGCTGGGGCCAAACGGGGAGGGGTTGATGAACGCCTTCAGCGTGGCAGACCATGATCTGGGGGTACAGCCCTTTAACCGGGATGTGCCGATGGACGAGATTGAACGGGTCATAGAATGGTATTCTCCTATCCGGGAAAGGTATGAACTGGCCATGGAGAGCGTCACGGTTAACGGGCAGGAATATGAGGCGAATGTGCTGAATGATACAGACTGGTTCCATATCTTAAGAGGGCGTGTCTGCGACGGGGACAGCATCCTGATTACGGATACCGTGGCAAATGAACTGCAGCTTTCCATAGGGGATACCGTGAAGGTGGCAGCAAATGGACGCAGCGGGGACTATCAGGTGTCCGGGATCTACCAGTGTGCAAACGGCATGGGAAGCAATATTGGCATGAGCATGGAGGGTTATTCCCCAATAGGCGATATTACCGGTTTTATCTGGTGTTACCACTACATTTTGGAAAATGGGAATATGCGGGACTTTGCAATGGGTTATTTACAGGAGCATTACCGTGGGACCTCAGTTCATACCAACAGCTGGTCGGGGCTTAACGGAATCGTCTTTTTGATGCACATTTTGATTTTGGCGCTTTATGTGATTGCTGCAGTGTTTATCCTTGTATCGGTGGCGCTCATTTCCGGAAAGCTGCTGCAGGCAGAGACGGGAAACATGGCTGTCTATAAAAGTATGGGGTTATCCACGGTAAGGCTGAGACGGTCTTTTGCCTTGCGTTTTCTGATTGTGGCAGCGGCAGGGACGGCAGCAGGGATTCTGCTCTCTGCCCTGACTGCTGACGGGATGATTGGGGAGGTGTTCCGGTCATTCGGAATCGGGGATTTCCATTCGGGTTTCAGTGTGATGGGGACACTCCTGCCGTTTGTGCTCATACCGGCTTTATTTTTTCTATTTGCGTGGGCTTTTTCTGCGAGGCTAAAGTAGGTGAGCATAGTAACTTTGATAACGGAAAATCCAGATTAAAAAGGAAGAGGAGACGATGAACATGAAAATGAATAAACTGATTATTTTGGGTGCAGCAATTCCCCTTGGTTTGACGGTGCTTTCCGGCTGCGGGGCCGACACAGTAAATCCGGGAGAGCCGCCTGCGGAAGTGGTAAACGGGGGAAATACCGTCATGGATGACGCAGAAAGCGGGGATATCTATGAGGGGGAAATTCTGACGCATGCCATTTCTGTCCGCATTGGCAGGGACGGCACGGAAGAATGGAATGTGGATATGTATCATAATGATGCGGCATTAACCATGCTGGATTACCTTTCCGATTCCGCACTGCTGTTTCCCACCTATACCTATGACGAAGATGGCGGGTTCGTGGCGCAGAGTGTCCGGGGAAATTACACCAGAGATGGCGAACAGACCATCACGGATGTAAAGACTGGTGAACTGTATCTGCTAAACGGCGGCCAGCTCCGGTTTTATTTTAAGGACATGGAAGGGGCAAATATTACCGCTACGCCTATAGGATATTATACGGATGTGGAAGGGCTGGCAGAAGCCGTACAGGGAGCCTATACATCCAATCTGGATGATACATGGGGTGTGGATGTGTATTTCTGGATTACGAAGACGCTGGAGTAAAAGGCTGACGGAATCTAAAAAGGCACTGCATTCGTAAACTGAAAATGCGAATAAAGCAGTGCGGAAATGAGGGAATATATGATTAATAGGAAATTTCAAAATATAGAGTTATCCGGTCTTGGACTTGGCATGATGCGCCTGCCTGTGCTGGATGGCAATGACGGGGCGGTGGATGAGACTGCAGCCGCAGAAATGATTGAGTATGCGTACAAAAAAGGGGTTAATTATTTTGATACGGCATGGGGATACCATGAGGGCAATTCGGAGCTGGTCGCGGGAAAATATTTATCCGGATATCCTCGGGAGAGTTATTACCTTGCCAGCAAATTTCCAGGCTATGACCTTTCCAATATGGGGAAGGTAGAAGAAATCTTTGAAAGACAGCTTGAAAAATGCCGGACAGGATATTTTGACTTTTATCTGTTCCACAATGTCTATGAGGGGAACATTGACGCATATCTTGATCCCCAATACGGGATTTTGGAGTACCTGCTGAAACAGAAAGAAAACGGACGCATCCGGTATCTGGGATTTTCGGCTCATGGCAGTGTGGAGGTGATCAGGCGCTTTTTGGAGGCTTACGGACAGCATATGGAATTTTGTCAGCTCCAGCTTAATTATATGGATTGGCATTTTCAGAACGCTTGCCAAAAGGCGGAAATGATTCAGGAAGCCGGTATCCCAATCTGGGTGATGGAACCGCTGCGGGGTGGGAAACTGGCGAAGGCTTCCGGGGAGCTAGCAGCGGCCATGCAGTCCCTTCGCCCTAAGGAAACGGTTTCCGGCTGGGCATTCCGTTTCCTGCAGAGTATTCCCGGCGTGACTGTGGTATTGTCCGGTATGTCCAATCTGGAGCAGTTAAAGGCCAATATTGCCACATGGGAAACGGATGAGCCGCTAGGCAAAGAAGAATTTGATGCAGTGGTAAAATATGCGGATGAGGAGACCAAGAAGGGAGGACTTCCTTGTACGGCCTGCCATTACTGCACCAGCCACTGCCCGAAGGGGCTGCCCATACCGGAGCTGATAGCCTTGTATAATGAACATAAGATTACGGGCGGCGGATTCATTGCGCCCATGGCCGTAGGCAGTATGCCGGAGGAAAAGCGGCCTGCAAGCTGTATCGGCTGCAGGAGTTGCGAACAGGTATGCCCACAGCAGATTAAAATATCCGAAATGATGGGGAATTTCACTTCCATGATTGGGATGTAAGGGCGGCTAAAAGGATGGAGTACAGAGTCAATAATAGAACCGGCGGCTTCTCATAACGCAGAAGGATGAAAATATTGATTTCGGCCTCCTGTCATGCTATAATTCAGTAAGTTTCAAAAACCTCGATTACTCGGGGTTTTTTGTTATTCATTTTCAGGTACATTTTAATAGGATGGTATATTCTGATAGAAATACAGTCAGGAGGCAGGTACAATGCGTATTTTGATTGCGGAGGATGAAGCGGAACTGGCCAAGGGGCTAAAGTTTCTGCTGGAAAAGAATAAGTTTACTGTTGATGTGGTTTACGATGGAGCGGAGGCACTGGCATACTTTGGATGTACGGCTTATGATGTTGTGGTTTTGGATATCATGATGCCGAAGATAAACGGACTGGAAGTGTTGAAGCAGATTCGGGAAAGCGGGTCGGGTGTCCCTATCATGATGCTGACAGCCAGGGCTGAGATAGAGGACCGGGTCATTGGTCTGGAAGCAGGCGCAGATGATTATCTTCCGAAGCCCTTTGCAAGCAGGGAATTTGTTGCGAGAGTGAAAGCTCTTTCACGCAGAAATGAGGGATATACGCAATCGTGTCTCTCTTATGGAAGGGTGCAGCTGGATTGCAGACGCTATGAACTGATTTGTGGAGGGAAGAAAGAGCGCCTCAACAATAAAGAGTTTCAGCTGATGGAATTATTGATACGCAATCCCCGCATGGTGTTTTCGTCAGCACATCTGATGGATAAGATATGGGGGCAGGATTCGTCAGCGGATATGAATGTGGTCTGGACTTATGTGGGATTTATCCGCAGGAAATTGAAGCAGATTGATGCCGACATTGAAATCAAAACAGTCCGCGGGGCGGGATATTCCCTTGAAGTATGTGAGGAATAAATTATATTAATAGTTATATATGCGGAAAAGTATATGAGCAGAGAGGACATATATGCTGAAAAAAATACAAAGGCGGTTTATTCTGGCGGCAATGGCTGCGTTTGGAGTGGTTATGCTGATTATCATTACTGGAATCAATGTGGCAAACTATTATCATACAACATCCATGCAGGATCATCTGATCGGGGAACTTCTGAAACATGAGCAGAAAGTGTTTCAGAAGCAGCAGACTTCAAGGCCGCCTTTTGGGAAGATACCGGGCGGCGGTCCGGAAGCGGAGTTCACCACGCGCTTTTTTGCAGTGCATTGCGATACAGATGGTAATATGAAGGCTATGTCCAGAGATTATATTGCCTCTGTAGACGAACGGACGGCAGAAGCATATAAGCAGGAAGTCTTTTTGAGAGGCAGGGAAAAGGGATATTATGAAGATTATCGTTACAGGGTGAGCAGGAATGACAGGGGGATTATCATCCTGTTCCTGAATGTGGAGATGCAGATACAATTTATGAAATCTCTGCTTCTTGTTTCTTTGGTCATAGGAATCATCAGCCTCTTCTTGGTACTTTTGCTGGTGGTCTGTTTTTCCAGGCGGGCAATCAGACCGTATATACAAAATATGGAACGGCAGAAGCGGTTTATCACGGATGCAGGGCATGAACTTAAGACGCCGATCACTTCCATTACCACCAGCGCCGATATCGCGGCTATGGAACATGAGGGGGATGAGTGGATCATCAATATCCAGAAACAATCTGCCAGACTTGCCCATCTTGTGGGTGACCTGGTGGCGCTTTCCAGATTGGATGAGGAAATCCCGTTTCCGGAAAAGTGCAGATTTTCCCTAAGTGATGCGGCATGGGAGACGGCAGAGCCGTTCACAGTTCTGGCAAAGGCAAAAGGAAAAAAATACAGTCAGCATATAGAAGAAAATCTGGTCTTACATGGAGACTGCAATTCTATGCAGCGGATGATATCTATTCTGCTGGATAATGCAGTGCGGTATTCTGATGAGGATGGGACGATTCGTCTGGATATTTATCGTAAGCGGGGTAAAATCTGTATCGAAGTATTTAATACCTGCAGTCTGCCAGATACGTCCAATCTCGAAAGGCTCTTTGACCGGTTCTATCGTATGGATGAGTCCAGATCGAAGCTTACCGGCGGTACAGGGATTGGTTTGTCCATGGTGCAGGCAATCGTGGAAGCACATGGGGGCAAAATCAGGGTGAAGAGTCCGGATGGAAAATCAATACATTTTAAAATCACATTATAGAGCAGATTTACATACAAAGAGAACGTCAGCTTCGGCTGGTGTTCTTTTTTACTTTATTGTTCAAGAAAAATACACAAATGATTTCAAGTACATTTCAGGAACACCTTTTATACTTTACTCGTGTTCCGGCAGGCACAGAAAAGACAATTGACACAGAGAAAAGGAGAGGATGGCTTGAATGGGAAAAAGGTTGCGGAAAATATTTTTCGACATGAACTGAAATACAGAATCGGATATTTGCAGTACATGGAATTGAAGAATCGTCTTAAGTCAGTCATGCAGTCAGATGCACATGCAGGTTCAGACGGGAAGTATCTGATACGAAGTATTTATTTCGATAATTACCTGGATAAAGCTTTACGGGAAAAGACTGACGGCGTTCCCTGGCGGGAGAAATTCAGAATACGATATTATAATGATGATTTTTCTTACATAATTTTAGAAAAAAAGATTAAGAATCATGCTCTTTGCATGAAATTGGATGCAGAAATCTCAGAAAAAGAATGCCGGGATTTATTGGAGGGCAGGATTCTGTGGATGAGAGAGCATTCTTCGGTGCTGGTACAGGAATTGTATACAAAGATGCATTATCATCTGCTTCGGCCAAGAGTGCTGGTATCTTATATACGCGAGCCGTATACATACGATGCGGGAAATGTGAGGATTACATTTGATTCTGATATCCGCACGACTCTGTATCACAGGGATTTTCTGGAAGAGAAGGTGGCGGATATCAGCACCGCAGATTGGCCGCAGGATATGGTTCTGGAGGTAAAATACGATGCGTTTCTTCCGGAGATCATACATAAAGCACTGCAGATTGGAACTATACGCCAGCAGGCATTTTCAAAGTATGAAGCATGCCGCCGGTTTGGATAAAGTAAATACAGGGAGGAAAATGCAATGAGTTTTCAGGATGTTTTTAAATCAAGTTTTATGGAGAGTGTGACGGAATTTTCGGCGGTGGATACCTTGCTGGGTATGGTGTTCGCGCTGGTCATTGGTTTGTTTATTTTTATGGTTTATAAAAAGACATTTAAGGGTGTCATGTATTCAAGCGGCTTTGCGCTGACACTCGTGGGACTTTCTCTTGTGACCACCTTGGTTATCATGGCCGTTACTTCTAACGTAGTGTTATCCCTGGGCATGGTGGGTGCTCTTTCCATTGTCCGTTTTCGGGCTGCAATCAAGGAACCGATTGAGATTGTGTATTTATTCTGGTCCATTGCGTCAGGCATTGTGATCGGCGCGGGCATGATTCCGTTGGCGGTGATTGGTTCTGCCATGACAGGGGTTATATTGCTTGTCTTTGCCAATCGGAAAATGCATGAGAGCCCCTATATTCTGATTCTGAACTGTGATGACGAAGAGTCTGAGGAAGAGGTACTTCATATGACGCAAAAGGCGGTGAAGCGCTTCCTGGTTAAATCGAAGACCGTAAATGCCGGCGGCATTGAACTGACTGCGGAAATCCGTCTGAAAGATGCAGCGACCTCTTTTGTTAACAGGTTCCATGAGATAGAAGGGGTGAGAAATGTTACCCTTGTAAGTTATAACGGCGAGTATATGTCTTAGAGGAGGCTTCAATGATTTCCCATAAAGATATAACTAAATTTATAAGTGCGTTGATGACAGCGGCGGTCATATTCTGCATCCTGTCCATGGTATTTTCGCAGCAGCTGGTGGCGGCATTAGGCACTGCCCGCGTAGCAATGCAATATGAGTCTGCTTTGTTTGACACAGGTGAGCCTATGGAGATTGCGATTCAGATGCCGGAAGAGGAATGGGAAGAGATGCTGGACAATGCGATGGCGGAAGAATATTATTCCTGCGATGTTGTGATCAATGGACAGATACTATACAACGTGGGAATCAGACCCAAGGGAAACACCAGTCTTTCAGCCATTGCCATGAATCCGGAGACAGACAGGTTCAGCCTGAAACTGGAATTTGATCACTATGTGGAGGGGCAGACCTGTTTCGGGCTTGATAAGTTGATTCTGAATAATAATTATGCAGATACCACCAATATGAAGGAAGCAGTCGTCTATGACATGTATCAGTATCTTGCTGTGGACGCCTCTTTGTATAACTATGCGAAGATATCGGTGAATGGAGAATACTGGGGCGTATATCTGGCGTTGGAGGCGGTGGAAGATAGTTTCCTTCTGCGCAATTATGGAACAGAGGATGGTGCCTTGTATAAGCCTGATGGTATGAATAGGGGCGGCGGCAGATTTAAGGGCGATGTGAATTCAGAAGGAGGACCGCCTCGGCCGGATGGGCGGGGTTCTTCTGAGAAGGGAGAGATGCAGGGGCCAGACGGGAGAGGACTTCCTGAGGAGGAAGAGATGCCGCGTCCAGAGGGGAGGGGATTTCCTGATGAGAGGGAGGCACCGCAGCAAATAGAGAGGGATGGCACGCAGACCCCTTCGGGAAATGGTGAAGAATGGTTCCAAAAAGGAGAACGCGGGGGCGGTTTTGGTATGGGCGGCAATGGCGCCGATCTAAACTATTCGGATGAATCTCTTGCATCTTATTCTGCGATATGGGAGGGTGAGGTGACAAATACAGGGCAGCAGGATCACCGCAGAGTGGTTACGGCTCTTAAGAATATCAGTGAAGGCACCAATCTGGAAGAATATCTGGATGTGGATAATCTGTTAAAATATATGGCTGTACACACATTTTCCGTAAATCTGGACAGTCTCTCCGGTAATATGGTTCACAACTATTATCTGTATGAATATAATGGCAGGTTGAATATTCTTCCATGGGATTATAATCTTTCCTTTGGCGGCATGAACATGGGACCAGACAGCGGTGCTTCTGAGATGATTAATGATGCCATAGATTCCCCTTTTCAGGGGACGCAGTTCTTTGATGGGCTGCTGGAAAACGAAACCTATCTGGCCAGGTATCATGAGTATTTGGAGCAGCTGGCACAGGAATATGTGTTGGGCGGGAAGTTTGCGGCGCTGTATGAGCGCATCAGAGATCAGATAGATGTATTGGTGGAAACAGACCCCACAGCCCTCTGTTCCTATGAAGAATATGCGGCGGGAACAGAAATGTTATATCAGACAATGATGCTGCGGGCGGAAAGTATTGAAGGACAGCTGGCAGGTACCATACCTTCCACAGATGAGGAGCAGAGAGCGAATCCGGAAAACCTGGTGGATGCATCAGGGATTGCTGTTGATGTCATGGGTGTGTTTGATAGGGCGGGAGGTTTTCAGGCTCCCGCCGCAAGATAACCAATCATCCTCTCATAGGTTACAGGAAAGAATACAGTAAAATACCGCACGCACCGGCGCCGGCAATAACAAAGATGGGATTTACTTTCCATTTTCTAAGAACCAACAGACCGGCGCCCCAGATGAACAGGGAAATATAATTGACGTCAAGCAGATCATTTGGTAAAGCCCGCTGCCCATAAAAGGACAATATAAGCAGAGAGATACCCGCAGAAGCGATCATTGCCACGACCGCCGGGCGCAGCCCTGCCAGAACGCCCTGTACGATGGACAGATTGCGAAAGCGATAGTAAACATAAGCAAGGGTCATAACGATGATACAGGAGGGAAGGATGCAGCCAAGGGTTGCGATGAGAGCGCCGGGCAGCCCCGCAACCCGAATCCCCACAAAGGTGGCAGAATTGATGGCGATTGGCCCGGGCGTCATTTCGGCAATGGTCATGATATCAGCAAACTGTGTCATGGTCAGCCAGGGATGGGTATCCACAACCTGATGCTGTATCAGCGGCATAGCGGCGTAGCCGCCACCGATACTGAAAAGACCAATCTGAAAGAAACTAAAGAATAATTCTATGTAAATCATTTTATGGCATCCCCTTTCTCATCTGCTTTCGTCTTTCGCATCTGATACAAGGCATCTGCTGCACCTACAATGCCGCAGAGCAGGATGATCAGAATAATATTTATCTGTAAAAACCGAACAGCGATAAAGGAGGTGAGCAAAACAACGAGGGGCAGGATACGTTTCTGCCTGCAGATTGTCATGCCCATGGTAAGAACCACGTCACAGATGACGGCGGCCACGCCTGCGGTCATGCCCATCATTGCCATATTCACAATAACATTATCACGGAATGCCTGATAGAACAGGGAAATGACAGAGATGATGATTAACGGCGGAAGAACGGTGCCGAGAACCGTCAACAAGGCGCCGGGAATGCCGGCCACATGGTAACCGATTAAAATAGCGGCATTGACTGCGATGGCGCCAGGTGAAGACTGGGCGATGGCAGTCAGATCCATCATTTCCTGTTCTTCAATCCAGTGCAGCTTTTCCACAAACTTTTTGCGCATAAGCGGAATTATGACAAAACCACCGCCGAAGGTACAGGCGCTTAATTGGAAGGTTGATAAAAATAGCTTCCTGAATATCTGTGTCTTATCTTTCACAAATCTTATTTCTCCTCATTTTTATTTCTTAGTATAACATCCAATCCCAAATAATAAAATAACAAGCTGCATAGTCTGCGACAGGGAACTTTTCCGGAACGAGAAAGGCATGGTGACTTCCCTTGCGAGTAAAGAGGAGTTTCAGGCAATGCAGAGCAGACAGTTGCAGGAAATTATTGATAAGAACCGGGCGAAGTAAGAAATCGAGAATACAAGAGGAATCTGTGTAAGGAGGAAGTCATGAGAGAGGATTATTCCACGTCGTTATTGCATTTGGCATCTGGCAGATGGTATCTGGATTCCGCAGGACTAGCAAAGTATACCTTAAAAAGTGCGATGTATACCAAATAACTTAAAAAATTTGTCCTTTTTGTTATATTTTAAATGTCATCTATGGTTTGTGGTCACAAAGATGAACTGAGAAACAGATATGGCGGCTTGTTATGACAAGAGGGAATGGTAGAAAGATATGTTAGGTGGTTCCGTATATGTTGCTTTTTTAAGGTTTTTGCTTTGTATGGCGGGTACGATATGTATCTTCTTACAATTGGATGAATCTCGTTTCAGCAAAAAGAAATTAGTATTCATATATGGAGTGTTCTGTGTTGTTGCGATTTCGTTTTCCTGTCTCTGGTATCTCACAGACTGGGAGAGCTGTATCAGAATGATAACGTTTGTTGTCTTCGGAGCTTTTGCGCTGGTGTCTTTGTTTATCAGCAATAAACGCATATATCTGACTTTCTATAATCTGGCCTTCACATTTTATCTGACGGCAGTGTTTATTGTGGGTGGGATTGAGACTGCAAGAGTCTTCTTTCACAGTAATATATGGGCGGATGTTGCAGCCAGGATCATACTTATTCTGGCTATGATTTACTGGATCAGAAAATGCATGAAAAAGATGTTGAAAGGATTCGACAGTTATCTGGAAACGGAGATGGACGCACTTAGTGTAATGATCTTGATCATCAGTCTGTTTTCGGGAATCGGGATTATATTGATACAGCATTACGTGGAAAATAACGGGCACCGACTGGTACAGCTGGCAGTCAATTTTTTCCTCACGGGTTCGCTTCAGGTCGTGGTATTCAGGCTTTATCTGCATATGGGTAAGGAGTCGGAATATCAGAAAGAAAACCAGCTTATGAAGATGAATCAGAGGCTCTTGGGACGGCAGTTGGAACTTCTGGAAGAGTCAGTGGAGACAGGAAGGCGTATTCGCCATGATATCCGCCATCATAACCAGGTCATTGGGGAGTATGCCCGCAGGGGACAACAAAAAGAACTTTTGGAGTATTTAAGGCAGTATGAGCATAAGATGGAGTCAGGCGTGATTCCTGTCATCTGTGATAATACGGCGGTCAATAATATTCTGTCAGCCTATACAAGGTGGGCGAGGATGGAAGACATTAACGTTACCATGGATGTAGAGGTGGATAAAAATTTTGCTGTGGCCGATATGGATATGGTGACGATATTGTCAAATGCTTACGAAAATGCCATTTACGGTTGTATTGAGGCGCGAAGGCAGATGGCAGAGAGGGAATGCTTTATCCATCTGCTGGTCAAGAAAAAGGGCGGTAAACTGGTGATTTACTGCAGTAATACCTGCAAGATGGAACTGGATTTCAGAAAGGGACAGCCAAGACCGGAGTTCACGGGCGGTATCGGGGTGTCCAGCATCATTAAGACGGCGGATCAATATGATGGGGAGACAGACTTCCGGAATGATGACGGCATCTTTGTATTCCGGCTGATCATGAATATACCCAAAGAAACAGAAGTAAGAGCATGAGGAGACAGGGCTGAAAGGTTCCGTCTCCTTTTTATATTGTCTGGTGGGGAAGCCCTTAAGATTTGTGTTGGGAACTGGAGATAATTCTGTTATAATTAAGTACGGAAGTGCTCGCAATAAGGGGGGATATACATGAGATGGATTGCGGAAGATACATATAGATCGCGTCATAGATCCTGGCTGCTTTTGATTATAACGGTTTATGTTCTGGTGTCTTTACTCTTGGGGATCCGCTGGCTGACGCGGGCGGATTCAGCTGCTTCACCATATTCGCATGAAGATATGGAGCTTTATGGGCTGGAGGCGGCGCCTCATGCATTGATTGCGCCCGATAAGAAGATTGTGATAAAGGATGCAGATTCTTATGCAGAAAATGATGTGCTTTCCTTCTGTCAGTATACAGACTCTTACTATGACGCAGATAGGTTGATGGCAGAGGCTGATTATGATTCGGAGGGCAGCCTTTTTAATCTGCATCTGCTGGAATATGACCTGGCAGGAAATATATACCGGGAACAGACAGAAAGTGATACAGGCGGCACGCAGATGCGCAGATATGTTTATGAATACGATGATTCGGGCAATGTGGTGCACGAAGAAGTTTATTGGGGTGAGAAGCTGGCGGAAAGAAATTATTATCGATATACGGATATAGGACGTGCAGGAATCAGTTATTCTTATGTGGATGAGCAATTTGAGGGTGGACTATCTTCATACTGCCGGTCTGCCAGGAAATTTTTGGAAGATGAACAGGGAAATCTGCTGTGTGCTTTTGAGGTTCCGGGAGGATACCCGTCTGCCGGATGGAGGCTGCAGTGGGCACAGAAGGATGGACATCTCGTAAATCGTCTTCTGCACTATGAAAGACATGCATATAACGACAATGACTGGTATCTGAATCAAGAGCCGGATGAAGAGCAGTTTAATCTGTATACATACAATTCCGACACGGGAGTGAAGAATTGTATCCTGCAGATATTATATGAATGGGATTACGAAACAGATGAATTTATCCGGCAGCCCTGTTTTTACATGGCGCAGTATGAAGAGGAGAATCTTCTGTGGCAGCTGTCCTATGAGAATGACAGGATACAATATTACACGGCATGCCAGTATGATAAGGATGGACGGCTGCAGGCGGCTGTGGAATATGCGGGCAATGATGATGAGCCTTACGCCTTGTTTCGCCGTTATGAATATCCTGTGCAGAAAGAGAACGTGAATTACTATTATGGGGAAAGACTGGATCTTAACGATCTTCCTCAAGTTGAGAGCCGTAGAGAGGCACAGTTTATTTATGAGATAAAAGGGCGGGACTTTGCACATCAGGCAGAAGATGGAAGCAATATTATGCTTACATTCTCAGACGAGGGATTCCTTGCAAAGGCAGAAATGACAGATGTGTCAGGAAATATACGGCAGCAGTGTGAAGCTGTGATAAGCGGCAAGAATTTTGGGAAACTCGGGAAACTGTACATTGGCAAAGAGGCTGCAGAGGGAATGGAGGAAATTATGGAAAGATTAGAAGAGGAAGCGGAGGGTTATGGCTTCCGGGTCGGTGAAGATCTGGAAGGAAGATTGAAAGAATAGCAAAACAGCCGGCTTAGGAAAACAGGGACAGGTTATAAAAGGGGGAACGGAATACATGGCAGTCATAGGAATTGATTTAGGGACAACCAACAGTCTTGCAAGCATCTGGCGGGATGGAAGAATCGAACTGATTCCCAATGCGTTTGGAGAGTATTTGACGCCTTCTGTGGTCAGCTTTGGGGAAGACGGAGAGATCTATGTGGGCAAGGTGGCAAAGGAGCGGCTGATCACAGCGCCTTTGGTCTCTTTTGCGGAATTTAAGCGCAATATGGGAACCAGATATCAGTATTTTGGAAATGGTAAACACTATACGGCAGAGGATTTATCTTCTTTTGTACTGCGCAGACTGCGGGAGGATGCGGAGGCTTATCTGGGGGAAAAGGTAACGGAAGCGGTCATCAGTGTGCCGGCGTATTTTAATGATGATAAGCGGTGCGCCACCAAAAATGCCGGCAAGCTGGCAGGACTTACGGTTGACCGGTTGATCAATGAGCCTTCCGCAGTGGCTTTGAAACATCATATGGGCGTGGAGGATGCAGAGACTTTTATCATCTTTGATTTTGGCGGCGGTACACTGGATGTATCGTTAGTGGACGCCTTCGATAATATGGTGGAGATTCAGGCAGTGTCGGGGGATAATTACCTGGGCGGCAAGGACTTTAATGAGATCATAGCGGAAGATTTCTATAAAGAGAATCGGCTGGAAAAGGATACACTCACCAAGGAGGAGCAGGGTATTGTGCTGAAGGAGGCAGAAGCCTTGAAATGGCAGCTTACCGAACAGGATGAAGCGGAACGGAAAGTGTATCTGCAGAATCAGGAATATACCATGTGCATGACGAACCAGCATCTGATTCACATTAGTACGGACTTGTTTATGCGGATGTCTGTGCCGATCAGACAGGTCATCAATGACAGCGGCATGATGCCGGAGGAGATTGATAAGCTGATTCTGGTTGGCGGATCTTCCAAAATGCCGGTGGTGAAGCAATACCTGAGAACACTCCTTGACATACCGGTGGTCCTGGATGAAAGTCCCGATGAAAGCATTGCAGCAGGCGTAGGAGTTGCCGCTGCGATCAAGGAGCGGACCGGTGATGTGAAAGATATGATACTGGCGGATATCTGTCCCTTTTCGCTGGGAACAGAGATTTATGACGGCAGCTTTTCTCCTATTATCGAAAGGAATGACACGTTACCTTGCAGCCGTACGAGAGAATATGTGACGGTGGAGGATTATCAGACGAATATGACATTTCCGATTTATCAGGGAGACAATATGATTGCCAGTGATAATCTGCTTCTTGGCACATTGGAGCTGCATGACCTTCCTGAGGCGCCGGCAGGGAGAGTGGGAGCCAGAGTGACCTTTCTGTATGATATCAACGGTATTCTGGATATCCGGATTGTCAGTGGAGAACAGGCCCTTCATAAGGCGATCATCAATAAAAAGATGGGCTTGAGCGAACAAGAGCTGGAAGCGCGCCTATTGGAACTGCGGCAGATGACGCTCAGTTCCATGGAAGATGAGAATGTCCGTTATCTGATGGAAAAGTCGCAGCGGCTTTATCGGGAGTGCGCTCCTGCAGTGCGGGAGTATATTGCACAGCAGATTGCCAGATTCCGCCAGATTATCTCATATGAGCGCAATCCGCGTGCCAGGCGGGAAGCCTGTGTGCAGCTTACCGTATTTCTGGAGGCTGTGGAGCGGAATAAGTTTGACTTTCAGGGGGTTGATGAGTCCTTTTTTCAGGATGACCGCGAGGAACATGAGGATACGGACAGTTGAGAGTGTATGTAAGTGATATCCAGGACAAATGATAGATGTACAGATTGCCGGCCTATAGAAGAAATCAGGGTATTTGGAGGTAGTTTATGAATATATGGGAATGGCTCGGTATCCCGCAGACCACAGATATTGCGAAGATTAAATCGGCTTATGCCAGACAGGCGAAACTTTATCATCCGGAAGAACATCCGGAGGAATTTAAGGCCTTGCAGAAGGCATATAAAGCTGCGATACAGATGGCAAGAAGTCGGAACCCCCAGACATTCGATATGACGTCGGGGCAGTCCGTGGATATACACGAGCAGAGCCCGGAGCAAAAACCAGAGCAGAGGCCGGAAGAAAGGCCAGAATACTCCTTTGATTATAGCGGCGTGGACTCTTATGGGGACAAGGAGCGGTTTTTCAAACAGTTTTTGCTGCTTGCCAGGAATCCCTATCTGAGAAACAATCGGTATACATGGGAATATTTCCTGCATCTGGACATCTATTCCAGGCTGTTTGAAAATACAGATTTTCGTATGCAATTTGTTCAGGCGGTGTGTGCCGTGTCAGGATGGCGCAGGAAAACAATTCTGTATTTAGAGACCTTTCTGCTTGCATTCCATACAGCACAAAATGCACTGGCCGATGGGAGGCGGGAGACAGAACTTTGGAAATTTCGTCTGAAAAAGCTGCCGCATCTCAGGCTTCCGGCCTTTTTCATGGATCGGTTCTGGGAAAAAGAAGGAAGAGACTTCCATAGGCAGATACACGCTAAGCTCAGCAGAGAGATGGGGCGGGAACTGGATTTAGAGATGAAATCCGATGTGATCAGATATATAAAGCAATATTTGATAGATGCAGAATCAAAGGAAGATTTTGTGGAACATCTGCACAGGAGATGGAACGTGCAGCAGATCAAATGGGCAGCAGCCGGCTTTATGATCTTTCTTGCGTTGGTGTTGCTGAACAGATACTCTGCGCAAAAGAGATATCAAGAAGCCGAGGATCTGATGCGGGCAGACTATCTTATGCGATTATATGGTCTGGAAGCCGAAACATATACCGAAGAGGAGCAGCTGATGCTCCTAAAAGAGTATGACTGGGATTGGGAGAACGCAGAACGTGCGATAGACGATATGTTGGAGCGGTATGAGAACTGGTAAAATAATATTTCTTAATTTCCGAGGAAAAATTTCGGACATTGTACCTCATGTTGTAAGAGTTGACAAACATACCAACGGTATGATAATATAATAAACATACCGTTAGTATGTTATACTGTTGACGATAAAAGCTGCAACCTGAAAACTTCCACATTTTGAAAGGATAACGGTTATAAGATGGCAAGAAATAAGCATCCGGAAGAAACCGTCAATTTGATATTGGATGTTGCATTTCGCCTGTTTATGGAAAAGGGCTATGAACATACTTCCATTCAGGATATCATCAATCATCTGGGAGGGCTCAGTAAAGGTGCGATTTATCATCATTTTAAATCAAAAGAGGAGATTTTATATGCTGTTATAGACAGAATGACAGAGGAATCTAACCAGATGCTTACAGACATCAAAGACCGCACAGACCTGAAGGGGAAAGAGAAGCTGCAAATACTGTTTAACACGTCCATCAACCGCTCTGTGCAGGATGATGTATTCACAGTGGCGCCCAGTTTCTACAATAATCCAAGACTTCTTTCCAGCCTTTTGCATGAGAATATAGAAGTAGCAGCGCCGCAATTTATTCTGCCGATCATCCAGCAGGGAATTGCAGACGGTTCCATTGTGACGGAACATCCAAAGCATTTGGCGGAATTGATCTCGCTTATGGCAAATATCTGGATGAATCCCATGGTATTTCATGATTCAGAAGAAGATACTTATCATAAGGTCAGGGTGTTCGATCAGGTGCTTAAGGGGTTGGGACTGGATATTGTGAATGATGAGATGATGGCACGTATGCAGGAACTGACAGCTATTTACCAGAAAAACAAATGAACAGACCGGTATTTTGGTAGGATATTTCTGCCCGGTAACAGGGGCAGAAATATTTTAACATTATACATACCGACGGACGGTATTAAAGTAAAACAAGGAGTGTAAATACTCCGGAATGGAGAGCAGAATGAATCAAAAATTATTTTCAAAAGATTTCACCTTAGTAGTCATCGGGCAGATAATTTCTCTGTTCGGGAATGCAACGCTGCAATTTGCCCTGCCGTTATATTTATTAAATCTGACAGGCTCATCGGCACTCTATGGTACCGTTATGGCCTGCGCCTTTCTTCCCACAATCCTGCTGTCGCCTGTGGGCGGTATTATTGCAGACAGAGTAAATAAAAGAAACGTGATGGTCATACTGGACTTCTTTACGGCAGCCGTCATACTGGCCTTTTCTGTGCTCATGCATGGTGTCAACCTGGTGGTCTTACTGACAGTTACGCTGATGATTCTATATGGAATTGCCGGCGCCTACCAGCCGTCTGTGCAGGCAAGCATTCCTGCGCTGGTGAAGCAGGATAATATTATGGCGGCCAATTCCATAGTCAATACCATCAGCTCTTTCGCCTCTTTGATGGGTCCTGTACTGGGCGGGATTCTGTACAGTGCGTATGGAATACAACCAGTGCTGATAGTCTGTATGATTTGCTTTGTGTTATCGGCAGTCATGGAGATCTTTATTCAGATACCATTTCAGAAACAGGATGCGGCGGGCAGTATATGGCAGATTGTAAAAAATGATTTTACGGAAAGTTTTCGTTTTATCCGGAAAGAGAAGCCGGTAATTGGAAAGGCTGTTTTGATTGCCTGCGGAATCAATCTGTTTCTGTCATCCATGATTGTTGTGGCTCTGCCTTATGTGGTGACGGAGGTAATAGACTTAGAAGCAGCACTGGCGAACAGGCTATATGGTTTCGCACAGGGGATCATGGCAGCAGGAGGACTGGCAGGAGGAATCTGTGCGGGTATTTTTGCAAAGAGATTATCCATTCAAAAGGCAGGCAACCTGCTTTTGCTGTCTGCAGTATGCCTGCTCCCTGCCAGTGCTTCTTTACTGTTTATTTCATCCGGTATCGTAAATTATATTGTGCTGACTGTCTGCTGCTTTGTCATTATGGCGTGTGCGACTGTTTTTACGGTGCAGATGCTGTCCTTTTTTCAGATGGCAACACCGGCCCGTCTGATAGGTAAGGTCATGGCGCTTATCTTAACTGTTTCCATGTGTGCCCAGCCGCTGGGCAATGCCTTGTATGGTGTTTTGTTTGAAATTAGTGAGGGCGCGGAATGGACGGTGATTTTGTTTGCCTGTGTGGTATCCATGATGATTGCCATGGTGGCGCGGAAGGTGGTCAGAGGATTTGCGCAGGATGGGGAGATTTATTGAAATATGCAGTAAAATATAGTATGATATAAAAAATTTTTTGGGGAGAATAGCCATGAAAAAGAAGATAAATCAGATACTAAATATTATCATGGGTTCGTTTATTGGTATGTTCATTGGCTCAGGACTATATAAATACTGGCATTTTAGAAAGTATCCATATTTATATGCTATGCAATCTGCTCCATGGTATACTAGCATTTTGATAAATGGATTATTAACGCTTGTATTATTGGCAGTTTGCATGATAGTAAAAGTCATTCTTATAGAAAAGATAGGACGGATTCCAAAAATAGCTTTGATTTTAGGAATTGTTTTTCTGACTTTAACATTTATAGGTGGTTGTTATGTACTTGATAATCATGGACAAGTAAATGCTGGATATGCAGTTGTGCCTGGGATTTGGACTATGATATGTTTTGGATATTACCAAAGTAAAAAACAGGACTAAATTAAAATAAATATCTAAGGATCCCCTATCAAACAGATAGCCTTTTTCCAATTTCCAGACCAATTTCTCCCAATATTCAGCAGACAAAATTCAAAACACAGTTACTCAAATTGCACAAAAAATTAAGAAATGAATAAATATTTAAAATGGATATGTTTGGATGGACGGCAGAAACTCTTTTAGAATCTCATACGTCAAAACCATATAATCCGGATAGTGCAAGAGTATTTTATAGAGCAGGGTATATTGAAAGCTGGGGAAGCGGTATTCAGAAGATTTGTGATGCTTACAAAAATTTAGGAACTGAAGAACCAGAATATATTGTCCATGGCGAAGATATTATGGTTAAGTTTAAGGCGCTTAAAAGTGCTAAGGTGACTGAAAAAATAACAGATAGAGAAAAAGATATTTTAAATATTTTGAGAAATAGTCCGGCAGCCACATATTGGGAGATAGCGGAAACGTTGCATATCAGCCGAAAAACTGTTGCCCAGGAGATAAAGGTATTGAAAGATAGTGGTTTGATTGTCAGAATGGGGTCGGCAAAGAAGGGATATTGGAAAGAAATATAGAAAAGATGTGATGATACGGGATCGTCAGGAGACTGGCGGTCTCTTTTCATGTATGAAAAGAACTTTTAAAGTTTAGCAACAATGCTTGCTTCGCTAAGAAGTGCCAGAAGAAAGAAGAGTAAGTAAGCGGTCTAAAGTATGCACCAGATATGTTTTCAATAATTGCATAATTCAGCAGATGGTTGTATGATAATAACAATACGGAAATAATCGGGAAAGGATGAAACGGATATGAAGAAAGTGATTGTGACAGGCTGTAACGGACAGCTGGGACGTGCGGTAAACCAGCAATATGCGGGCAGTACAGAATATGAACTGATCAATACGGATGTGGGAGAACTGGATATCACGAAGATAGATGAGGTTATGAAATTTGCGCGGGATATCAATCCCTATGCGATCATCAACTGCGCAGCTTACACTGCGGTAGAAGCTTGTGAGAAGGAAGAAGATCTGGCCTATCGGATTAATGCCATCGGTGCCCGCAATATGAGTATTGCAGCAAATGAGACAGGCGCCAGGCTGATGCATATATCCACGGATTATGTGTTTGACGGAAATGGGACAAGACCTTATAGAGAAACCGACCCGGTAGGGCCTCAGGGGGCTTATGGACGGACGAAACTTGCAGGAGAGGAGTATGTCCGGGAATTTAGTGACAGGCATTTTATTCTGCGTACGGCATGGCTGTATGGGGATGGCAAGAATTTCGTCAGGACAATGCTGCGGCTCAGCGAGACCAATGATAAGGTGCGGGTAGTGCACGATCAGGTAGGCTCACCCACCAGCGCAAAGGAACTGGCGAAAGCTATCGCTTACCTGCTTCCCACAGAGAACTACGGACTTTTCCATGCAACCTGTGAGG
The DNA here is from genome assembly GCA_910577735.1 of uncultured Lachnospiraceae bacterium. Lineage (GTDB taxonomy): Bacteria > Bacillota > Clostridia > Lachnospirales > Lachnospiraceae > UBA3282. The sequence goes on along the minus strand of CAJTOO010000032.1, from coordinate 6,597 downwards.
GAGACTGCAGCTGGGCACAGTTTACGGAGGAGATATTCAGACTGGCAGGCAAAAAGACTGTGGTGGAAGGCATTACGTCTGAGGAGTACGGTGCAGCAGTGAAACGTCCGGCATATTCCATTTTGGAAAACTATATGTTCAAAATGACTACAGACTTTCAGTTTGCAGATTGGCACGAGGCCATCGCAGAGTACCTGAAATAACAGTTTGGCCAGACCCTGATTTGCCAGACAAATCATACTGACACAGCCATTATATCTTTACAGACACAACTATTTATGAGAAAATGTTCGCGATGGCAATGAGCAGTGCGCCGCCTTACGGGTAAATAAGAAGGAGAGCTTGCTCGCCGTAGTATTTGCCCGTAAGGCGGCATAGGGCGAAGCCCGCGAGCGAGAAGGAGCGAAGCGGAAGCGAGCAAGCACTGCGCGGTAAATGCCCGCGAGCGAGAAGGAGCGAAGCGGAAGCGAGCAGGCAGTGCGGGGCAATATATGAAAGGATTCGGAAAGGATAGAAAATATGCAGAAAACAGCATTAATCACAGGAATTACAGGACAGGATGGTTCTTATCTGGCGGAGTTTTTATTGGAGAAAGGATATGAAGTTCATGGCCTGATCCGCAGACACAGCATCACAAACACAGCCAGGATTGATCACCTGATAGATTCTGATTATTATAAGGTCAAATTTTTCCTGCACTATGCAGATACCACAGATTCCAGCAATCTGATGCGTCTGATTGCGGAAATCCGTCCCACGGAAGTATACAACCTGGCGGCACAGTCTCATGTGGGTGTGTCTTTTGAGGTGCCGGAGTATACAGCAGAGGCAACAGGCGTGAGCACCTTAAAGCTTTTAGAGGCCATTCGTGTAAACGGTGGAACGTGCAGATTTTATCAGGCTTCTACATCAGAATTGTTCGGAGGCATCCCGGAGACGGCGCCTCAGAGCGAGAAGACGCCTTTTTATCCCAAGAGCCCTTATGGAGCAGCTAAATTATATTCTTACTGGATTACGGTGAATTACCGAGAGTCCTATAATATGTATGCCTGCAACGGGATTCTGTTTAACCATGAGTCACCGAGGCGCGGAGAGAATTTTGTTACCAGAAAGATTACCTTGGCCATTGCCAATATCATTGCGGGCAAACAGGAGAAGCTTTCTCTTGGCAATATGAACGCTAAGCGTGACTGGGGATTTGCCGGGGATTATGTCAAGGGTATGTGGCTCATGCTGCAGCAGGATAAGGCAGAGGATTATGTACTTGCCACCAACGAGACACATACGGTCAGAGAGTTTGTGGAGGCTGCCTTCGGTGAACTGGGAATCCGGATTCGCTGGGAAGGAACCGGTGTCAACGAAAAGGGATATGATGCGGAAAGCGGCAGACTTCTGGTGGATGTGAATCCTGAGTTCTATCGTCCGGCAGAGGTTGAATTCCTGTGGGGTAACTGTGAGAAGGCTGAGAAAGAACTTGGCTGGAAGCGGGATGTGGACTTCAAGGGTCTGGTATCCATGATGATGGATTCCGACTTGCAGGAGATCGCAGGTATCAGCTGTGCTGACTATCAGAAGAAACATAACGGGAAAAACAGTGAGTAGGAGAAGGCCGGGATATCTATGATTTCAGTGATATTGATATGGCTCTATATGTTAATAACAACTTTTATGATCGGCTATGGTGTGCTGCGTGTGATCACGCGGCACATTCCTTATCATGCCCATGAACAGGCAGATTGGCAGGGCAGGTTCTGTGGGTGCGCTGCGGGGGCAGCAGGCGGGGGATGGTGTGCGGATGCGTATCTGTTATGCGGGATGGTGTGCGTTACGGTATATGCTCAGGTGTTCAGTCTGTTTGCCAGAGTAGGACTTGCAGCTAATGTGATATTGTGTGTAGTCTGTGTTCTGATTGGAATCTTTGATAGAAAAAGGCTTGGAGGAGTTGTTCAAGGACTTTTTTGCAGCAGGAAAGAAAAATTCCCTTATGGAGTGCTCAGATGGTGCATCATGATATTTCTGGTTCTGTTATTTGCCTATGGCACGTCCCGCGGCATGATTCATTATGATACAAGTCTGTATCATGCCCAGAGTATCCGATGGATAGAGGAATATGGCGTGGTAAAGGGCCTGGGTAATCTGCATTGCAGGCTGGCTTATAACAGTTCTTCTTTTGCCTTATCGGCGTTATACAGCATGGCTTTTCTAACCGGCAGATCCTTTCACTGCTGTGCCGGATTCCTGGCTTTGCTTCTGTGCATGGTCTGTCTGGAAGTCATAGGCCATATGCGTGCCGGTAAGCTGCAAGTCAGCGATTTTGCAAGGGTTATGGGGATTTATTATCTGGTGAATATTTTTGACGAGATGATCTCACCGGCTTCGGATTACTTTATGGTTTTGATTGCTTTTTATATCATTATCCGCTGGCTGGATTTGTGGGAACAGCAGGAAAAGACGATTCTGCCCTATGCATTGCTGTGTGTTCTGGGCGTCTTCCTGATGACGGTGAAGCTTTCAGCAGCGTTGATTCTGTTACTTACCGTCTGGCCGGCGTATTACTTGATACGGCATAAAAGATGGCGGGAGATTTTGCTTTATCTGTTTCTGGGAATCGTGACGGCCTTGCCCTTTTTTATCAGGAATGTGGTGATTTCCGGTTGGCTGGTCTATCCTTTTACACAGTTAGATTTCTTTGGCGTCCGCTGGAAGATACCGAAAGGGGCTGCGGATTACGACGCCAGGGAGATTCAGGTCTGGGGCCGGGGATATACGGATGTATCGCGGTATGATATTTCCGTGCAGGAATGGCTGCCGGGGTGGTTTCGTTCCCTTGGGGGAAGCGATAAGGTGTTTGTCCTGCTGGCTGGCGTGTCTGTCTGTGTATTGTTTGTATATGCGGCAGGTATGATATTTGGATGGTGGAGAAAGCGATGGGGCATGCTGGTAGTACAGGCGGCTGTAGCAGCCTCCTTTTTGTTCTGGCTTTTTACTTCGCCGCTGATTCGTTATGGTTGTGTCTATGTGTATCTGGTGCCAGCAGTGGTACTGGGCGGGATTTATGATGGGGTATTTGGCTGCAGACCACGGGAGCAGGACGGGTGTATCGGGGACGTCAGTGTTGCCGGTAGAGAGGATGGCATTAAGGCGCTGCCTGGTAAGCGATGGACTGCAGCATGCCGGGTAGTCCGGCGGGCCGCAGTTGTATTGTCAGCCCTGTTTTTACTGTATAAGGGGGCTGCCCTTGGGCGGGAGATGGCAAGGGACTTTATCAATGATTATTGGATGGTTCAGAAAGATTATGAGAACTATGAGACATATTCTTATGAGATAGACGGGGTTGTATTCTACCTGCCGGTGGAGGGGGATCAGGTGGGGTATGAGGGCTTTCCTTCTGCGCCTGCGGTTCCGGAGATTGGATTTTTGGGAGAGGGAATTGCGGACGGATTTTATAGCATCTAGGCAGGAAAATGAGAATCATTTTTCCTGCCTTTTGTCTCTGCCGCGTATCTTACCTTTCGTATAGCGCAGCTAGTGCATGTATTCTGCGCTTTACTTTTTCGCGGATATGCAGCGGCTCTAAACATTCACATTTGTCTCCAAAACGCAGAAGAATATCGTAATGGTATTCGTTTTCTATAAAAGGGAACTTCACAAGATAGTGTGTATCACCGTCTGGTGAAAAATCTTCATAAGAGCAAAAATCAAGCACTCTGTCCATGATCGATTTATGAATGCGGATTTTGATTTTAGTTTGCAAGGTCTTTAAAATGTGGTCAAAATCGGACTGCGGTTTTGGATAATCGCGTGGCGTGAAAGTTTCCTCCTGCATTTGCAGATTTGACATACGGGATAATCTGAATAATCGAAAGTCATTTCTTTTGCGGCAATACCCCTGTAAGTACCAATGACTGCCTTTCAATACAAGCTGACAGGGCTCGACTGCTCGTGTGGTTTTATTTCCGCGGTGAGCGATATAATCAAAGAGCAGAAGCTGGTTTTTGTGCAAAGCAGATTTTATGATCTCTAAATAGGGCTGTATATTGTGGCTGCCCATCCATGGGCTCAAATCGATATATATTTGATTGGCTTTTAAGGCAATCTCATTCGCTCTGTCAGCAGGGATAAAACTTCTGACTTTCGTAAGCGCGTGTACCAGTTCGTCACCTCGCATGATACCCGAAAGACTGGAAAGCCCCATCAAAAGAGCAGAAAGATCATCAGCCGAAAAAACTTTTTTATCAATCTTGTATCTTTGCATGATTTCAAAGCCGCCGCCTACTCCCGGTATCGAGCGGACAGGAATACCCGCCATGTTGATGGCGTCTATATCGCGGTAAATTGTGCGGGGTGAAACTTCAAACATATCTGCCAATTCTTGTGCGCCTATCCGTGTTTACAGTCTATGTTTATGTTCTTGATACTTTAGCGGACTGGGAGTTGGGGCACGTTATCTCAGAGCTTCATTCAGGCCGGTTTTTCAAAAGGGATGCGCCAGAGGTATCGCTGAAGACAGTCAGTGTTACGAAAGAACCAATCCATACCATGGGCGGCCTGCGGATTATGCCGGATTGTTTAATTGATGATATTGTGGTGGGTGAAACAGGCGTGCTGCTTCTGCCGGGCGCAGACACATGGCATGACCCAAAGCATGGTGCTATCCTTGAAAAGGCGAGAGAGTTTCTTGCTTTAGGAGCCACGGTGTGTGCGATTTGTGGTGCAACCGCTGCCCTTGCAGACTTGGGGCTGTTGGATAATCGTGCGCATACCAGTAATGGAGCGGGATTTCTTGAAATGGTCTCTCCCTGTTATAAAGGGCAAAATTTTTATATAGATAAGCCGTCAGTAAAAGATAACAATCTGATTACGGCAGGTTCTGCCGGAGCGCTGCTGTGGGCCAAACAGATTATCGAGCGCTTAGGAATTTTTGAAGCAAATACGCTGGAAGCGTGGTACGATTATTTTAATACCGGTAAACCTGAATATTTCTTTGCGCTCATGCAAACTTTACCCTCCGGCAATGAGAACTGATGCTGGACTTTTGGAAGAGCGGCAGCTTTGAGATGACAATCAAAGCTGCCGTTTCTGTGTGCAAAACTATTGCGAAGTATGCCATAAAATATGCGGACTACGCCATGACACGAATACAAACGGTTGGGTTTGCTATAATAAAGCTGCATGGATTTGAGATTCGGTAAAGCAGAATCATGGAATCTGGCGGAAAGAATCTATAAAAGAATGAGAGGTAATGCTTATGTCAAATTGTGATAACAAAAGTTCCTGCCCATGTACATATGACTGCCCAAGACACGGAAAGTGCTGCGCATGTGTGGCACATCACAGAGATCATAATGAAGGTGTTCCGGGCTGCTTTTTTTCTGCGGAAGCGGAAGCTGTGTACGACAGGAGTATAGAGGCCCTGTGCCGGGACAGGGGGATTCATGTATGATGAAAATAACAAAAACCGTAAATGGCAGCAGTTTATGTCTTGTATTGGAGGGAAGACTGGATACTGTTTCGGCTCCGGATCTGGAGGTGACTATCGGGGGATCGGTCAATGGCATGAAAGAGCTCATTATTGATATGCAGGCGTTGGATGATCTCTCATCTGCAGGGCTGCGAGTTCTTCTAAGTGCACAGAGAATCATGAATAAACAGGGTATTATGCGAATCATTCATGTCAATGATATTGTTATGGAGACATTTGAGGCGGCCGGATTTGCGGATATCCTGCATATTGAAAAGTAACACGAAATGCATACGGACGTATGTGCAGCATATTAGATTTCTTGTAAAAGTGCCTGTCTTGTGATAGACTATAAACGAGTAAAATTACAGTTAGTTATTATCATTGCGGGAGGATAAAATGAAAAAAATAATTAGGGGGGGGGGTAAAACCTCATAGATTGTATATGGCTTTGATTTGTGTGGCGGTGCTGACAAATCTTTTGATGGCAGCCACCTTTTCTTATGCAGATACGAATTCCCTGACGGCATGGTCATTGAATTTCTGGGATTTACTTTTTAAAGGGCGCCTGAAAGAATTTTATCAATATGCTGCGCTGAATCTGAGAGGCTCAAGTCATGCAAACTGTGCTGGTAATTATCTTTGGCTTCTCCCTTTGTGTATTTGGAATTTTCCATTATGGGTAATTCACTGTCTGGCAGATATATTGTCTGTACGTAATTTTTTCAGTATTTTCTGGAGTAAACTTTTCTTTATGGTAATGCAGTATATAATGGCTTGCTTTTCAGCAAAAATCTGTTATATGCTGACGAAAAATAAAGAGAGAGCCATCAGTACACTTATTCTGATACTGCTTTCACCAGAGATTTTGATGTCAACAGGCTATGCGGGACAGGATGAGATTGTTTATATTTGTTTTTTTGTACTTGGATTGTATTGTTATTTTATGAGATATTGGAAACGGTGTTATCTTTTGATGGTATGTAGTGTGACCTGCTGTCCGATTATGCTGATTCCAGTATTGGCGTTGTTGCTTTTAAAAGAAAAGAATATATATAAACTTGCCTTGGCGGGAGTCGTCCTAGTGTACTGACATATTGATATTTATACAAATTAACATAGTAATTTCTGCCGTT
>CAJTOO010000031.1 GCA_910577735.1 uncultured Lachnospiraceae bacterium | reverse complement strand
CTCATACTTCGCATACTGAAATATGATAAAAAAATAAAATCAATACTTTCATAAATAAAAATGGTATAGGTACTTCATCTTTGCTATAATGAAATCGCAATAAAAATCATCAGCAAAAGGAGACCTATACCAATGAAAAGCATAGCAGAAATTTTTGATAATAGCAAGGAATTACTTGATAGTATTTCAAATTTTATGGATAAATATATTGGATCTTCGTTACTAAGAAAATGCGGGATTACCAAAATCGTTGACAGTGTTACGGAAAAGTCCGTTTATGAATATGCAGACAACCCGATTTCACGTCTCATAGGAACAACCGTTAAGGAGTCTAAATTCCTTGAAAAATGTGTAAGCGCCGGACAGCTGCTGACAGATAAGATCCTGGCTGGTTTCACTGCGGCAAGCCCGTACCGTATGTTTGAGACGGGGAACTTTTTCCGTGACTATAAAAAGGACACTTTCTACCGCTTTGACCTGATGCCAAAAGCCAACTGGGAACGCCTTCAGCAGGAGACGGCAGCCGGTGTGATCCGGGATCTGGAATCGCAGACGGATAAAAAACATAAATGCGCCCTCATATTTGATGATTCCCTGTACGCCCGTACCGGTGGAAAGGGCACAGACCTGTGCGGAAAAGTGTTTGACCACAATGACCACAGGATACGCACCGGATACCGGATGATGACGGGCGGATGGACAAACAGTGAAATATTTCTCCCGTTTTCCCAGATACTTCTGACTACCCGTGACGAGAACCTCATGACCGGCCCGGATATTCCTGTTGACAGGCGTACCATCCGGGGGAGGCGCAGGGCAGCTGCAAAAGAAAAAGGGACAGACACTGTATGCCGCATGGTAAAAGAAGCAAAAAAAGCAGGGATTCCCTTCGATTTTGTACTGTTTGACACATGGTTTTCCAATCCGGTCCAGCTGGTGGAACTTAAAGGAATGGACGTGGATACAATTGCCATGATTAAGAAAAACAGTACAAAGTATCTGTGGACAGATCCTGAAACCGGAAAGCAGAGCAGGCTGGATGTAAAGGAAATCTATTCCCGCAGCAAAAAGAGGAGGGGGAAATCCAGATACCTGCTTTCGGTAAATGTCACCGTAACAGGCAGCGAAGGGAACGCAATCCTGGCAAAACTTGTATATGCGCGGAACCGCAGCAACCGCAAGGACTGGGTGTGTTTCGTGTGCACGGACACTTCCCTGTCCGAGAGGGAAATCCTGGAAACGTACATGCTGCGCTGGCAGATCGAAACCTATTTCAAACTCACAAAGAGCTATCTGAAACTGCGGACAGAATGCCACAGCACGAGTTATGATGCACTCACATCGCATATGGTGGTTGTAGCCATACGATACATGATACTTGCTGTTGAACGTTTCAGAAACAGTGACAGCCGAAGTCTTGAGGATCTGTTTTACGGCGTACAGCGTGAGATCATTAACGAATTCATCGACTGCGCTATCGTACTTATGATAGATACGCTGCTTGGTAGTATAAGGGAGTACTATAACGCATCAGAAACGCAGATAGCAGAATTGGTATGTCTCTTTATCAGCAAACTGCCTGAAAACTGGAAAAACCGTTTTCAGATACCCAAGGTGGCATAGCTTCCAATGATATGCCTGTTTTTAGTATGCGAAGTATGAGCTGCTTTACTTACCTGCATCATTTTACTGCTTGCATTGATTTCAATAAAGTTAGAAAAAATGCGCAAGGCTGTTTTTTGGCTTTCACTGGCAGCGGCAATTATTTCGTTACTGCCTTTGGTATTTGGAATAGACTATTATTCTGTGGTGGGTGGTATTATCACAATAACGCTTGCCATTGAAAGCGTTTTGGCAAAAATATCAGCCAAATAAGGAAAAACACCAAATATTTCAAAATTTATGCATTAGGAACACTTTTCCGAAAAGGGAGTTGGAGATACAAGACAATATACAATGGCATCCTGCATTCTGCTCCGCTGTGGAACTGGAATTACGGGATCATAAACAATGTTTGACCTATGAGCGGGAACATAATCCGGGCAGAATGCCCCTGAAAATAGACCTGCTCATCATCAAAAAGAGACACGACATCGTGATCAAAAATGACATTGCCGATTTCTTTCTCGGAAATAATATCCTTGAGTACAAATCGCCGGGCGATGACGTGAACGCCGGGACTTTTACAAGGCGCTGTGTGTGGGAGGCAGGATAGTCCCCCCGTTCATTAATAATAGTCTCTCGGAATCCACCTGTACCTGCTGGCACGGCATCGCGTTAATGATCGAGCAATATGCACGCAAATCAAATCAACATATGTTCCGTCGTATACACCACATCAATTTATACGCATCTGACAAAAAATCTTCTCGCAATATCAGGCACGAAAAGACTCCGGGAGCCTATTGTGCTGGTATACATTTTTTCTCCAAATGCTTAACTGGAAATCATTGTGCAGGGGCGGTGACGATAAATTCATCTTACATGCGCGTTATTGTGAAATAATCGTTGCACTTTGTGCATATTTAACGTATAATCTAATCAGTTGTCGGAAAATTTTTCAAAATACATACTTTAAAAGATATACATAAGGAGACGATAGCATGAGACAGTTTTTTGGAATGAGCAGAAACGGAAATCTGGAAGAAGCAGTCAGCGGACTGGACAATCCTCAGTTTATTATGCTGATGTCGAACAACGCCCAGTTTGAAACACATGTAAAGGCACTGGAAAAGCGCTATCCGGGGGTTCCGAGCATCGGGTGCATCGGGATGAGCTACGATGTGAGCGTAGTGGAGGAAGGTGTTGGCGTTGTCGCGTTTCTGGATGGAGTGAATGCGGCCGCAAATGTGCTGGAACAAGTCTCTGTTATGCCTGTAAAATACATTCATCGTCTTGAGGAGGATATGCGCAGAATCAATGGAACAAGGGAGGACACGGTATGCATCGATTTCTGTGCCGGAAACGATGCCTGTGTGCTGACCACGTTCAACACAGTACTGAGACGCCGCGGGATCCCGCTGGTCGGTGGGACGGGCGATGCGGGAAAGGTGTCTGCCAACGGAAGGATCTATGAGGACGCAGTGGCGTACGCCATCGTGCAGAATCAGAATGGCAGGGTGAAGACGTACAAGGAAAATATTTACCGCAAGCTTGGAAATTACCGGTTTATTGCTTCTGATACCGACAAGGAGAACTATGTGATCGGAACGCTGAACGGAAAGTCGGCAAAACAGGTTTACAAGAGCATCCTGCATGTGACGGATGAGGAGATCCTGACGCAGACTTTCCAGAATCCATTTGGGAAGATCAACGGGGACGACACCTGCATCATTTCCATCAAGGAAGTCAGAGGGGATTCGCTCGCATGTTTCCGCCAGGTAAATGACTCGGATGTACTGATCCTGCTGGCGCTTGGTGACTATCAGGCCATCGTGCGCCGGACGATCGACAATATATGCCGCGATTTCCCGAGAAGGTCTGCCGTTTTTTCAGTCAACTGTCTGTTCCGTTATAAATTGTTCTGCGAGCGCGGATATATGGACGCCTATCTGGAGGAAATGTCTGAGCTGGGCAGTCATGCGGGACTTGTCGGATACGGGGAGCACTACAACAACCGGTTTGTCAACCAGTCTATGACTTGTGTGGTATTTGAGTAAAAGGAGGAGCGCGATATGGCATTTTCAAAAATACATTGGAAGAAAAACAGCAGCAGGACAGATGAGAGAAGCCTTTACCCGATACAGCATGTGGCGGACAGTCTGAAGGAATTTCAGCAGGAACTGGTCGGCAAAGAAGTCGAATCGCTGGGGGAGCTGGGCATGGTGGGCAGTTCTTTCACAGGCGTCATGAAAAAGGCGGACAGTTTCCATGACCAGCTGGCTGGTTTTGAACAGTCCTTTTCAGATATCAACAATGTGGCTGGACAGTTTGAGCAGGTGCGGGAGGCGATCAGCGAGACCGTGACCGAGGCGCAGGGCAAGGTGGAAGCGCTAAAGAGCACCTCGGTCCATGTGGAGCGGACTTACAGTGACATGGAGCAGACGTTTGCGCAGCTGCAGGCGTCGGTGGAGGGCATCAAGCAGTGCATGAAGAAGATCATTTCGATCGCGGAGCAGACCAATATCCTTGCCCTCAACGCATCGATCGAGGCGGCGAGAGCCGGGCAGTCCGGCAGGGGATTTGCGGTGGTCGCGACGAACGTCAAGGAGCTGGCAGACCAGATCAAACAGCTGGCGGAGGAAGTGGATACCGGTGTCCATGAGGTGGAGTGCGGAACGGGGGAGCTCAACAACAGTATCTCCGCGTCGCAGCAGGCTCTTGGCAGGAATATCGACACAGTGAACAGCACATACGAATCTTTCAACAAGATCATAGAGACAGCGGAGGGCACAGTGGCTGTACAGACAGGGATTTCAGAGGTGATCGAGGGGGCGCACACGGAGCTGCAGACGATCGGACAGTTCTTTGACGAGATCAAGCAGCAGTACCGGGAGGTCGTCAGGCACATAGACCGCGCAAATGATCTGGGCACGACAAAGAGCGCCCTGTTTGAAGATATGGACAATATTTTATCGCAGATCAAGCCGATGATCAGGGAGATGGAACCTTGATGAAAGTGGTTGAATTGTGGACAAATATGCGATATAATTCAGAATATCAGCAAAAAATTTGTATCAGAGGAATTCAGGAGGGAAGGTATGACAGTACAGGAGTTTTATGATGAAGTTGGCGGCGACTACAATGAGATCATGTCACGGCTGAGGACGGAGGACAGGATCAGGAAGTTTGCAGGCATGTTCACAAGGGATGAGAGTTATAAGACACTTGTCCAGAGCATCAATGACGGCGATGCCGAGGAGGCGTTCCGGGCAGCCCACACGATGAAGGGTATGTGCCAGAATATGGCGTTTACACGTCTGTTCCAGTCCAGCCATGAGATCACGGAGGTGCTTCGGGGAAAGGATATAGAGGGCGCAAAGAAGATGCTTGAAAAGGTGACAGAGGATTATGATATCGTGATCGCGGGGATCGGGAAGCTGTTGGCGTAGCGGCATAGGGCAGCATCATAAAAAGGAAAGGGAACGAATTTCGATGGAAACAATGGAAACGATGGAAGATATAGAAATAATAGAGAAAAATACGATTCTGATCGCGGACGACGCGGAGATCAACCGTGAGATGATCAAATTTATATTTGATGAGCAGTATAACATTATCGAGGCTGAGAATGGGGAGCAGGCGATCGAGATCATCAAGAAGGACAGCGACAAGCTGTGCCTGCTGTTCCTCGATCTGCTGATGCCCAAAAAGTCTGGTCTCGATGTGCTGGCGTTCATGAATGAAGAGTACTATATCAACACGATCCCTGTGATCATGATCACGGGTGAGGCGACGGATGAGACGGATGAGAAGGCTTACGAGTACGGAGCTTCCGATATCATCTACAAGCCGTTTGCGCCGAATGTCGTCATGCGGCGCGCCAAGAACATCATGGAACTCTTTGAGCACAGGATCTACATAGAACACAAACTCGAGAAGCGCACAAGGCAGCTGCGGGAGAGCCGCGAGAAGCTAGAGCGCAGCAACGAGTTCCTGGTGAATGCGTTAAGTTCGGTGGTGGAGTTCCGAAGCCTCGAGTCAGGGGAGCACATTCAGCGGGTGAAGTATTTCACGAAGCTCTTTCTGAAATATATCATGAAGATCTATCCCAAGTACGGCATCACAAAGGAGCAGTCAGCGCTGATCGTCAATGCGTCGGCGCTGCACGATATCGGCAAGATCGCGATACCGGACAGCATCCTGTTAAAGCCGGGCAAGCTTTCTGAGGAAGAGTTCGAGGAGATGAAGCGGCACACGATCTACGGCTGCGAGCTCCTCGAGAAGTTCAGGCAGGAGGACAATGAATTCTATCACTACTGTTATGATATCTGCAGATACCACCATGAGCGCCATGACGGAAACGGGTATCCGGACAGGTTAAAGGGGGACGAGATCCCGATCTGGGCACAGATCGTGTCGGTCGTGGATGTGTATGACGCGCTGGTGAGCAAGCGCGTGTACAAGGATCCGTTTGCGGTCGAGGAGGCGGCGCGCATGATCCTGGAGGGAGAGTGCGGCGTGTTCTCACCGGAGATGCTCGACTGTTTCAGGCTGGCAAAGCAGGAGCTTTTTGCGGTGACGGAAGGGAAGTTCTCCTTTGCCGACGTGATGGTAAAGTAAGCCGGAACATAAAGGATTTTGCAGGAAAAAGGTGTCGGACACGAGAAAATGTTCGGCATCTTTTTTGGCTTTGTCGTAAAAAAATAAGACATTTACTAGACAATTTTACCAGATTTCTGTATAATTATGGTTAAGCATCAAAAGAGTGGGAAATGCGGCATGTGGAGGCGGTCGGATGGGGCGGAACAAAAAGTACAAAAAGTCAGTCTATCAGTCACTGGCGGTGATCACCCAGTTTGGCATCAATATGCTTGTGCCCATCTTTATGTGCTCTTTTGCGGGACTGTTTCTTGACAGGAAACTGGGAACCGCATTTTGGTTTGTTTTATTGTTCTTTGTGGGAGCTTTGGCGGGATTTCGGAACATTTTTATTCTCGCAAGGAAGATTTACGAGGGAGAAGAGAAGGATGATGACCAGACTTAGAAAAATAAATACAGCTCTTCCGGGGCTGCTTTTGGGGATCATTTTATTTGGGATCCTGTGTCAGGTGGTCGTCTTTTTTCTCGTGGAGGATAAAACAGGCTACAGTGTAGGACTCTGGGTAGGAGTGTTTACAGCAATATTCATGGCCTTTCATATGGCGGTCACTTTGAACACAGCCGTTGAAAGAGATGTAAAGGGGGCGCAGGCATCAGCAACGAGACAAAATATCATCAGGTATTTTATAGTGGTGGTCATATTGGGAATCCTGATGTTGACAAAGGTTGGCAATCCACTGGCTGCTTTTGCGGGTGTTATGGGTTTGAAGGTATCGGCCTATCTGCAGCCGCTGCTTGCGAGGTTGTCTCACCGTGGGGCGTAGGGGAATGCCTCAGAAGCAAATGAAATGTAACTATAAGGAGACGGATAGTTACCGTGATAAGGAACTGTTGGCAGCGTACTCTGGGCAATTAATTGTCACAAGTGACTGCCGAACAGTTCCAAGTAAAACTGAATAGAGAAATAAAACAAGGAGGTGAGTGTATGGGAGCAGGAATTTTGTTATCCGGTGCTGACGACATCGATTTTATGATACACGGTGTGTTTCAGTATGAACTCTTCGGACAGAAGCTTTGGATAACAACTACGCATGTGTGTCTTTTCATCGTCATGGCGATCATCATTATCTTTTGCCTGTGTGCAAACAGGGCGGTCAAACATGCGACGGAAGTACCCGGAGCTTTCCAAAACGTTGTGGAACTCGTGGTCGAGATGCTCGACAACATGATCAGGGGTGTCATGGGCAAGAACGCGACAGCTTTTGCCAACTATATCGGCACGCTGTTCATCTTCATCCTGATCAGCAATATTTCAGGCCTGATGGGGCTGAGAGCGCCCACGGCTGACTATGGCGTGACATTTGCACTTGGTCTGATCACTTTTACCCTGATAACCTTCAACAAATTCAAGTACCAGAAGGTCTCGGGTGTGATCAAGGGACTGTGCGATCCATGGCCGATCTGGGCTCCGATCAATGTGATCGGCGATGTGGCAGTACCCATTTCCCTGTCGCTTCGTTTGTTCGCGAACGTTCTGTCAGGAACCGTCATGATGGCATTGCTCTATGGTCTGCTCGGGTTTATCGCCACAGGCTGGCCGGCAGCGCTTCATGTGTATTTTGACTTGTTCTCCGGAGCGATCCAGACATATGTATTCTGTATGCTGACAATGACATATATCAACAATGCCATTGAGGGGTAAAAACCAGGCGGACAGCGAGGCTGTTCCTGGCAAATGATTTTAGTTTTCTAAATCTCACTAAATATTTCACAGGAGGAATTAACTATGGAATTCAATTCAAACTTTATCTTAGGTTGTTCAGCAATTGGCGCAGGTCTTGCGGTTATCGCAGGTATCGGACCCGGTGTAGGCCAGGGTATCGCCGCAGGTCATGCAGCGGCAGCGGTGGGCAGAAACCCGGGTGCAAAGTCTGATGTCACTTCTACCATGCTTCTTGGTCAGGCGGTTGCCGAGACGACAGGTCTCTATGGTCTGCTCGTGGCAATGCTGTTATTGTTCGTAAAACCTTTAGTACCGTAAGGATAACGGAGAGAGATTCTGCAAGGATTTTCCAGAGCTTCGTTAAAACGAAAAGAAATTCTAAGTATGTAAAAGACGCAGGCTTAGAAGTGCTTAGTTTCGTTTAAGGGAACGGCAGGGCTGTTCTCTGTGAATGAAAATATGATAAAAGGAGGTACAAAGGTATGGTGAATCACACCATGATACTTGCTACCGAGACAGAGGGACTGAGCCGGTTATTTGACCTGGACTTCCAGCTTTTGGCGGATACAGTTCTCATGATCATTGCAATGTTCGTCCTTTTCCTTGTCGCGTCGCATTTCTTGTTCGATCCGGTGAGAAAGCTGATGAACGACAGGAAGGAGAAGATCAGGGGAGAACTCGACCAGGCGGCGACTGACCAGAAATCAGCGGCTGATACGCGCGCCCTCTACGAAGAGAAGTTAAGTCAGGTAGGCAAAGAGGCGGAGGCGATCCTCGCTGACGCGCGCAAGCGCGGCATGGAAAACGAGGCAAAGATCGTTGCCGATGCGAAGCAGGAAGCTGCCAGGATTGTGGAGACAGCCAGAAAAGAGGCAGAGCTTGAGAAGCAGAAGCTGGCGGACGAGGTGAAGCGCGAGATGGTCGCGGTCGCTTCGCTGATGGCTGCCCGGATCGTGCAGGCCAATATCGATACAAATGCCCAGCATGAACTCATTGACAAGACATTGAAAGAAATAGGTGATAGCACATGGCTAAGCTAGTTTCCAGGACGTATGCTCAGGCGTTGTTTGAACTTGCCGTCGAACAGGACAGGACCGCAGCCTTCTTGGAGGAGGCGGCGGGACTTCTTGGGATCATCCGCACAAATGTGGAGTTTGGACAGTTCATGAACCACCCAAAGATCCAGAAAGAGGATAAGCTTGAGGTGGTGCAGAATGTGTTCCGGGATAAGCTCAGCAGGGAAATGTTGGGATTTCTGGTGACGATCGTCGAGAAGGACCGTTACGGGGAGATCGAGGCGATCCTGGAGGACTTCATAGCATCCATAAAGGAGTACAGCAATATCGGAACGGCTTATGTCACAACGGCTATAGCAATAAATGATCAGGAAAAACAGGATATCGAGAGCCGGCTGCTCGCCACCACCAGATACAAGACCATCGAGTGCATCTATGATGTGGACAATAGCCTGATCGGTGGTATGGTCATCAAGATGGGAGACCGGGTTGTGGACAGCAGTATCCGGACAAAATTGGATAAGCTGCAGCGCGAGCTGTTGGCGATCCAGCTGTGAGTAGAATTTCACGGGGCGGATCTGTGGCGTCACAGATCCGAGCAAAATAATATAGAAAGGTGCAGATCCATATGAATTTAAGACCAGAAGAAATAAGTTCTGTGATTAAGGATCAGATAAAGAGATATGCCGCTGATCTGGAAGTATCGGAAGTCGGTACGGTCATTCAGGTGGCAGATGGTATCGCACGCGTACATGGACTGGAGAAGGCGATGCAGGGTGAACTGCTCGAATTTCCGGGAGAGGTTTACGGCATGGTCATGAACCTTGAGGAGGACAACGTGGGCGCCGTGCTGCTTGGAAGCTCCAAGAACATAAACGAGGGTGATACCGTAAAGACGACCAACCGCGTTGTGGAGGTTCCCGTGGGCGATGCCCTGCTTGGACGTGTAGTGAACGCGCTTGGCCAGCCGATCGACGGCAAGGGTCCTGTCGCAAGCACAAAATACCGTCAGATTGAGAGAGTTGCATCCGGTGTTATCACCAGAAAATCTGTAGACACGCCAATGCAGACCGGTATCAAGGCGATCGATGCCATGGTTCCGATCGGAAGAGGACAGCGCGAGCTGATCATCGGCGACAGGCAGACCGGTAAGACGGCGATCGCCATAGATACCATCATCAACCAAAAAGGCCAGAATATGAAATGTATCTACGTTGCGATCGGTCAGAAGGCTTCGACTGTCGCGAGCATCGTGAAGACGCTCGAGGAGTTTGGCGCTATGGCGTACACGACGATCGTGGCTGCGACGGCGAGCGAGCTTGCACCGCTGCAGTACATTGCTCCGTACTCGGGCTGTGCGATCGGTGAGGAGTGGATGGAGAACGGCGAGGATGTGCTCATCATCTACGATGATCTGAGTAAGCACGCTGTTGCATACCGTACACTCTCCCTGCTGTTGAAGCGTCCGCCCGGACGTGAGGCTTTCCCGGGAGACGTGTTCTATCTCCACTCGAGACTGCTCGAGCGCGCATGCCGCATGAGCGAGGAGTACGGCGGAGGTTCCATCACTGCACTGCCGATCATTGAGACGCAGGCGGGCGACGTTTCCGCGTATATCCCGACAAACGTGATCTCGATCACCGATGGCCAGATCTACCTTGAGACGGAGATGTTCAATTCCGGTTTCAGACCAGCCGTAAATGCAGGTCTGTCCGTTTCGCGAGTAGGCGGTTCCGCGCAGATCAAGGCGATGAAGAAGATCGCAGGCCCAATCCGTACGGAGCTTGCACAGTACAGGGAGCTTGCCTCATTCGCGCAGTTTGGCTCCGATCTTGACGCGGATACCAAGGAGAGACTTGACCAGGGTGCACGCATCAAGGAGATCTTAAAGCAGCCGCAGTACAAACCGATGGCTGTCGAATATCAGGTTATCATTTTGTTTGTTGCCACGAGAAAGTATCTGCTCGATGTACCTGTGTCGGACATCACCAGATTTGAGGCGGAGCTTTTTGAGTTCCTTGACACCAAATATCCGCAGGTGCCGCAGGCGATCAGGGATGAGAGGGTGATCTCGGACGAGACCGAGAAAACGCTTGTCGCAGCGATTGAAGAGTTCAAAGGACGCTTTAAGTAAAAAGAAGGGGGGACTGAATATTTATGGCCTCAATGAGAGACATAAAGAGACGTAAGAGTTCTGTGCAGAGCACACAGCAGATTACGAAGGCCATGAAGCTTGTTTCCACCGTCAAACTGCAAAGAGCGAAGGGACGTGCAGAGAAGTCCAAGACGTATTTCAACTGCATGTATCAAACGGTGGTTTCCATGCTTTCCAAAGCAGGGGATATCAACCATCCGTACCTCAAGGCGAACAACTCCCCCAAAAAGGCTGTGATCGTGATCACGGGCAGCAGGGGGCTTGCCGGCGGCTACAATTCCAATATCATCAAGCTTGTGAGGGACAATGAGTGGAATAAGGATGATTTGATCATTTATCCGGTAGGAAGCAAGGGAAGGGACACATTTGCAAGACTTGGCTATGAGATGGGGGAGGATTACTCCGACGCGATCGAGGAGCCGATCTATGCCGATGCCATGAAGATCAGCAATCAGGTGCTTGACGACTTCGCAACCGGCAAGGTGGGCGAGATCTATGTCGTCTACACAGGATTTAAGAATACTGTGACACATATCCCGACCAGACTGAAGCTGCTTCCCATTCAGATCGAGGACGAGCGCAGCGATGATGACAAGGCTGTGCTGGATTTTGAGCCTGAGACAGAGGACGCGGTCGAACTGATCATCCCGAAGTATATCACGAGCCTGATCTACGGGGCGATGATCGAGGCTGTCGCGAGCGAGAACGCAGCCAGGATGCAGGCGATGGACAATGCGACCAACAATGCGGACGAGATCATCTCGAGCCTGTCGCTGCTCTATAACAGGGCGCGCCAGAGTGCGATCACGCAGGAGCTGACAGAGATCATCGCGGGTGCGCAGGCAATCTCATAAATATCGAAGTTTCGTTAAAAAGAACACCAGGGGCAGGTATTCTTTGCACAAAATAATCAATAGTAAGCTCAAAAGTATGATAGAGAGGAAACAAAAAGATGGCAGATAAGATAATTGGTAAAGTTACCCAGATTATCGGTGCGGTTCTTGATGTGAAGTTCAGCGAAGGGCAGCTTCCGGAGCTGAACGATGCAGTGAAGATCACAAGAAGTGATGGCACTGAGTTGACGATCGAGGTTGCACAGCATCTGGGTGATGATACGGTGAGATGTATCGCCATGGGACCTACGGACGGACTCGTGAGAGGGATGGATGCTGTTTCGACAGGCGCACCGATCACGGTTCCTGTGGGTGAGAGTACACTTGGACGTATGTTTAACGTACTTGGCGAACCGATAGATAACAAACCGGCTCCGGAGGCACAGGGCTACGAGCCGATCCACAGACCAGCGCCCTCGTTCGAGGAGCAGGCGACGTCGACGGAGATGCTCGAGACAGGGATCAAGGTCGTCGACCTCCTCTGTCCTTACCAGAGAGGCGGTAAGATCGGTCTGTTTGGCGGCGCCGGCGTGGGCAAGACGGTTCTGATCCAGGAGCTGATCACGAACATCGCAAATGAGCATGACGGATTCTCCGTATTTACAGGCGTAGGCGAGCGCACGAGAGAGGGGAATGACCTCTACAATGAAATGACGGAATCCGGCGTTATCAGCAAGACCGCCATGGTGTTCGGACAGATGAACGAGCCGCCCGGGGCGAGAATGAGGGTTGGCCTGACAGGTCTTACAATGGCGGAGTATTTCCGCGACAAGGGTGGAAAGGATGTGCTCCTTTTCATCGACAATATCTTCCGTTTCACACAGGCTGGCTCCGAGGTTTCCGCGCTGCTTGGACGTGTGCCTTCTGCCGTAGGTTATCAGCCGACGCTGCAGACAGAGATGGGCGCCCTGCAGGAGCGTATCACTTCGACAAAAAATGGTTCCATCACATCGGTGCAGGCTGTGTACGTGCCTGCCGACGACTTGACGGACCCTGCGCCGGCGACGACGTTCGCGCACCTGGATGCGACGACCGTTCTCTCGCGTTCGATCGTGGAGCTCGGTATCTATCCGGCGGTCGATCCGCTCGAGTCCACATCGAGGATCCTCGACCCTCGTATCGTTGGCCAGGAGCACTACGAGGTGGCGCGCGGCGTACAGCAGGTGCTCCAGAAATACAAGGAGCTGCAGGATATCATCGCGATCCTCGGTATGGATGAGTTGTCGGAGGAAGACAAGATCACCGTGAACCGCGCGAGAAAGATCCAGAGATTCCTGTCACAGCCGTTCCATGTAGCGGAGCAGTTTACAGGTATGCCGGGTAAGTATGTGCCCATCGCAGAGACGATCAGAGGCTTTAAGGAAATCATGGAAGGGAAGCATGACGATATCCCGGAGGGACATTTCCTCAATGCCGGAACAATTGATGACGTAGTAGCCAGGGCGAGGTAGGAGGTGCTGCTATGGCAGAGAAGTTCAAGCTAACGATCGTGACGCCGGACCGCGAATTCTTTAATGAAGAGGCGGATATGGTCGAATTCAATACAACAGAGGGTGAGATCGGTGTCTACGCCGGTCATGCACCGCTCACAGTCATCGTCAAGCCCGGTATTCTTGCGATCACACAGGGCGACACGGTGAGAAATGCAGCGCTTCATGCCGGATTCGTACAGATACTGCCGCAGGAGATCACGATCCTTGCAGAGATCATCGAGTGGCCCGGCGAGATCGACGAGGCGCGCGCCAATGCTGCAAAGCAGCGGGCGGAGGGAAGGCTTGCGGAGCGCGGCGGCAGCGTTGATGTTGCAAGAGCCGAGGCAGCCCTGATGCGCTCGATCGCGCGGATCGATGTTGCAAAATTGAAATAATGTTTTCTGATTAAGCTAAAACCACTGTCTGGGCGGGCGTCCGGACGGTGGTTTTTTTGTGCAGTTCAGCGCAGAGGAAATCTTTGAGTTTTTAAGGACTTTTTAATATTTTTCCGATTATAATGACCTTTGCAGGGCGCTGGGGAAACGATCGATCGGGAGGAGCAGCGTCTTTGATGGGTGAACAGTTCCAGGGCACCCCTTGTACCGGAACACAGGCAACCGGTATAGTGAAATCAAGAAAGGAATGGGATCTATGTGGTTTGAGATACTGAAAAAGGATTTAAAAAAGCAAAAGAGCGTCAATATCATTCTGCTCCTGTTTGTCACGCTGTCCACGATCTTCCTCGCCAGCAGTGTCAGCAATATCAGTCTGGTGATGAACGGACTGGAGACCTATATGGAACGCGCAAATGTCAGCGATGTGATGGCTGTGTTTGGCGGTGAAGATGAGGGGGAAGCATTTGGGCGCTGGCTGGATGACTGCAGCGATGTGACAGAGTATGCCGCGGAGCAGCTGTGCGAGATCTCGGCAGGTGATGTCAGCGCGGGGGACGCAGATGAGGCGGGTGTTTTTGACGCAAACGGCGCAAGCCTGTATCTGGGGGCGGTCGGCGGCAGATACGCGAAGGCTCTGGACAGCGATGGAGACGACATCGCACTGGATCCTGGCGAGGCCGCAGTCTCGCCAGCCCTGATGGAGCGCAACGGGCTTCATGTCGGGGATGAACTGCGGTTTGAAGTGTCCGGCACGACATATACGTATCGGATCGCTGTACAGACCAGGGATATCATGTACGGGAATGAGATGAGCGGAATGGGGCGCTTTCTATTCTGCAAAGCGGATTATGACAAAATGGTGTCGGACAGCGAGAACGTCAAAATTGTTGTATACGGATTTAACACGCTGGATTCGGAGAAAACGCTGAGGGAGATCAACCAGCAGAACTTCACACTGCTGGTCAATCTCTTTGAACGGAGCATCTATCCGCTGCTGTATGTGTTTGACATGATCGTAGCCGCGCTGCTGATCGTGATCGGGCTGTGCCTGATCCTGATATCACTCATGATACTGCGGTTTTCGCTGAGCTTTACCATGGAGGAAAATTATCGGGAGATCGGTGTGTTGAAGGCGATCGGAATGCGCGATCGTGCCATACGAAGGATCTATCTGGTCAAGTATTTTGCGCTGGTCGCGGCTGGGGCGTCTGTGGGCGTGGTGCTGAGCATTCCGGTCGGGAAAGGCATGACGGAGAGCGTCAGCAAAAATATGGTATTGGGCGACAGCGCAGATGCGATCGGACTCAACATTGTGTGCGGGGCGGCAGTGATCGTGTTCGTGACATCGATGTGCGTCGCTTTTACAGGAAAGCTGAAAAAGATCTCTGCGATCGAGGCGATACGGAGCGGCGGCAGCGGCGAGCGGTATCAACGGCGCAGGGGACTCAGCCTGTACAAGAGAAAGTATATGGGCACGGTCTCCTTCCTCGGATTGAATGATATTCTCTGTAATATAAAACGGTATCTCGTCCTGTTTGTTACATTCTGCATCAGTTTTGTGCTGATCACGGTTCCGCTCAACACGCTGACGACGATGGAGAGTGACGAGATGGCGACAAAATTCAGCTTAAATCCCGATGCGGCGGTCTATATGGACAGACTGGAGGCAAAAGGGGAGACACCGTACCACAATACAGCGGACTTGGAAAGCGCGCTGCGCCGGATAGAGCGTGAGCTCGCAGAGCGCGGATATGAGGCGTCGCTGAGTGTGGGTGCGCTGTGCTTTGTGGAGTACACAGTGGATGATCAGGGAAAAGTGATCAAGCCGCTGACCAACTATCCGATCGGTGAGAACGGGGGATACTGCGAATACAGTGCCGGGGAAGCGCCCAGATTGGAGAACGAGGTCGCCTTCTCCAGAAAGATCATGGAGGCGAACCATCTGGAGATCGGGGACACTGTGACTGCCAGCATCGGTGGAAAAGAGCGGAAATTTATCATCACTGGGTATTACAGCGACTATATGCAGCTGGGGGAGAGTGCCCGCTTAAATCCTGCGCTTGATATGAGCGGCGAGATCCTGTCTGGTTACTGGAAGGCGACGGTGGCGATGGAGACGGCGCTTTCCCAGAGGGAGCTTGCGGACCAGATGAAAGAACAGTTTCCGCAGTACGAGTGGGTGACTGCGCAGGAGGCGATCGACGCGAACATCGGTACGATCAAAGATACCATGCACGCCATGCAGCTTCCGATGACGGTGATGCTGTGCCTGCTCATCATGCTGATCTCACTGCTGATGATGAAGCTGTTCATCGTGCGGGAAAAGGGGCAGCTTGCCATGCTCGGGAGTATCGGGTGGCGAAGGGGAGATATCCGAAAGTGGCTGGTGATGCGCATGGTGTGGGTGGTCCTGCTCTCGATGATCTTTGCAGTGCCGCTGTCCATGCTGAGCAACCGCTTTATACTGAAAAACATCTTTGCGATCATGGGCGCGGAGCTCCAGATCCAGGTGGAACCGCTGAAAGCCTACCTGCTTTATCCCGCGGTACTGCTTGTGGGAATCATGGCGGCAACGTACTTTGCGACTGGGAGCGTGCGCAGGATCGATCCTGGCGATATGAAGATCGCGGAGTAAAAAGTGAGCAAATGTTTGGAAATTACCTGCGACATGAGAGACATACAAATGTTTGAATGCGAAAAAGAAAAGCGATGCACAGCACCGCGCCAGGTATCTGGAGGCAAGGAACTGTAGGAAAATAACCGATGCAACTTGCGCAGGATATTTCTTCGAGGTGAAATTGCTAAAGCAACTGTCAAAAAACGTAGGCGCAGCGGGCAGCGGCGTGGATTTTTGATATGCATAATCGGAGAAATAGACAAGTCAGGATGCGTCAGTTATTGTTCTACAGTTCCTAAGAATAAAAATAAGGAGAATAGCGAACATGAATGCATTGAAAGCAAAGGATCTGTGTAAAACATATATCGTGAACAAAAGGCAGAATAATGTCCTCAGAAATGTGAACCTCGAGATCAGGGAGGGGGAGATGGTCGGCGTCATGGGACCTTCGGGCTCCGGGAAGACGACACTGCTCTACACGATCAGCGGTATGGACACTGCCACTGCGGGCAGCGTTGAGTTTTTTGGGGAGGAGATGACCAGACTGTCTGCCAACCAGGTGAGCGACCTGCGCCTGAAACGGATGGGATTTGTGTTTCAGCAGATGTATATGCTGAAAAATCTCTCCATCTATGATAATATCGTATTGCCGGCGTACCAGTCGGCTGCCGGAAGGGAACAGCGCAGAGCGATCAACGAGCGCGCGAAAGTGCTGATGACAAAACTTGGGATCAGCGAGGTGGCGGACAACGATGTCAGTGAGGTTTCCGGCGGACAGCTGCAGAGAGCGTGCATCGCAAGGAGCATGATCAACAATCCGAAGATCATCTTTGCCGATGAGCCGACAGGCGCCCTGAACAAGCAGAACTCCAGGGAGGTCATGAAGGAGCTGAACAAACTCAACGAGGAGGGAACGACCATCATGATGGTGACACATGACGTGAAGGTGGCTTCTGGCTGTGAGCGCGTCTTTTATATAGAAGACGGCAATATCCGGGATGAGATGAATCTGGGAAAATATACAGAGGACGGTGCGCGGGAGCGCGAGCGGGAACTGAGCAACTGGCTGATGAGGCTTGGGTGGTAAATGTGATAAGTAGTATAGATTTTGGGAGCGTGCGTGATGACAGATATTTTGATGGTTGAGGATGAGCGGGAGCTGGCGGGGCTTTTGCGGATATATATGGAAAAGGCGGGGTATACCGTGCGGTGGGCGGCTTCGGGGGAGGAGGCACTGGACTGTCTGCGCAGGGACACGGTAAAAATGCTGCTCCTTGACATCACGCTGCCCGGTATGGACGGGTTTGCGGTGTGCAGGGAAGTGCGCAAGACTGACAGCGTGCCGGTTCTGATCATCAGCGCCCGCGTCGGAAAGGAGGATCAGCTCAATGGCTTCCGGCTCGGCGCGGACGATTACATCGAGAAGCCGGTCGATCCCGATCTGCTGGTCGCAAAGATCGGCTCCCTGTTTGCGCGCGCTTACGGCGCGTCGGTGGAGAGAGACATACTGTGTTCTGGCAGCCTCACGATCGATAAATCCGCCCGTCGGGTTTACAAGAACGGGGCGCCCGTAGAGCTCACTGTGAAAGAGTATGAACTGCTCCTGCTGTTGGCAGAAAATCCGGGGAAGACACTGGATAAAGACTATCTGTTTGGCAGGATATGGGGGACGGACAGTTTCAGCGAGAACCAGACGCTGACTGTCCATATCAAGATGCTGCGCAACAAGATCGAGGAGGATCCCAGGAAGCCGCTGCGCATCCGCACGGTGTGGGGAGTGGGGTACTGCTATGAGGAAGTATAGTTGCAGAATGAGCGGGAGTGGGCTATAATGGTGGCAGGAGACAAACGGCTGCAATGCGGAACCGCTAAACAGGGAGGTCAGGGCGTGGGACGATTTTTGAACAGAGACAATCAGAAATACGCAAAATTCTCGACGACGAAGTACTTTGTAGACAAGACAGGAATGATCAACAAATTGTTGGAAAAGGATGACGATGAGAAATTTCTCTGCTGCAGCCGTCCGCGCCGTTTTGGAAAATCGATCACAGCACATATGCTTGTGGCGTATTTCAGCAGGGGGGCGGAATCGAGCAGCCTGTTTGCGCCGCTGAAATGCGTGAAGGACAAGGCGTTCTTAGCGAATCTGAATCAGTATGACACGATTTTTATGGATATCCAGGCACAGTTTGTAAAAGCGAAAGACCAGAATGCCAATCCCAATAAGATGCTTCAGGAAAATGTAGTGAAAGAGCTGAGGGAAGCGTATCCTGAACTGGTTAACGCGAATGACAACCTTGCGGAGGCGCTGTCTATAGTTCACGCGGCGACAGGCAGCGAATTTGTGATCATTTTTGACGAGTGGGATTATCCGATCCGGGAGCTTGCCGGGAACAGCAGGGAGCGTCTGGATTATATCGAGTTTCTGCGCATGATGTTCAAGAACGCCGAGGCGCAGGATTATGTCCGGTTGGCATATCTGACAGGGATCCTTCCGATGGTCCGCTCAAAGGGGCAGTCCGCGGTGAACAATTTTGACGAGTATACCATGACCGATCCGCGAGTTTCCGTGCGGAAAAGGGTTTGCGGATCTGGTCTATCTGCCGCTGCCGCAATGCCCGCAGCGGCCGGTGATCGTCGTGGAGTTGAAATGGAACCGGGGCGCCGACACGGCGATCACCCGGATCCGGGAGAAGCGCTATCCGAATTCGCTGAGAGACTATTACGGCGAGATTCTGCTCGTGGGGATCAGCTACGAGAAAAAGACGAAGGAGCACACCTGCGTGATCGAGTGTGTGGAAAGGTAATGAAAATAAAATGCCCTTGATGGTGTCAGGGGCATTTTTCGATGTATACCTGTAGGAAAGTCGCAGCAGGAGCTGACGTGAGGCTGGTGCGGGGGTGGTGTTATGAGAAACTATAATAAACTGGTGGTGCTGTCTCTGGTGATCTATGCGGTTCTGGCTGTTGCAGCGTCGGCTGTGCTCAGGACGCGGCAGGATGAAAAAGGACAATTTTACAAAGTGGAGATCAATCGGATCACGGCGGAGATTGCAGATCAGATGAGATCCGCTGCGGATCAGCCGGGTACGAACCGGACAGATGTGACAAAAATCCTGGATTCGCTTGACCTGTGCGCGTATCAGGATATTGAGGGGATTGCGTATCTTCCCGTTTCTGTGACAGACAAGGAGAGCGTCCTGGGCTTTTACAGCGGAGCAAATGGGACGCAGAGCGCCATATATCCGTTATATATGAATGTATATACAAATGGCGATCACGACACAGCGGCAGACACATCGCGTGCGGGAGACGGGGATTTCGCGTCCGGCGGGGAACAGCTTGCGGGCTATCTCAGATTTGACTGTCACAGCGCCGATCCGGGCGGACTGTATCTGCTGCTGACGCAGGGCGCACTGCTCGTGATGGAGCTGTTTTTGCTGATCGTGCTGTTTTATCTCAGGCGGCATCTGATCCAGCCCTTCCACAGAATGCAGGATCTGACCTACGAGCTGTCGAAGGGCAATCTTCAGGGCGATGTCAAGGCGGACAGGAGTCAGTATTTTGGAAAATTTCTGTGGGGACTGAGCGAGTTGAAAGATGCCCTGCGCACAAGCCGCAGGCGGGAGCTGGATCTCCAGCGGGAGAAAAAACTGCTCCTGCTCTCGCTGTCACACGATATCAAGACACCGCTCAGCATGATAAAGCTTTATGCAAAAGGGCTGGAGGACGGTATCTATCCTGCGGAAGATGAGCGGCGGGAGGCGTATTGCCAGATCGGGGAGAAGGCAGCGCAGATCGAGGATTTTGTCGGTGAGATCGTGAAGGCGTCGAGGGAAGACATAGTACAGATCGAGGTCGTGAAGGGCGAATTTTATCTGGCGGAGCTGGTGCGGTGGGTGGAAACTGTCTACGGGGAGAAATGTGCGCTGCGCAGGTGCGCATTGACGGTCGGGACGTATCAGAACCGCATTATCCAGGGAGATCTCAACCGCCTGATGGAAGTGTTTGAGAATCTGTTTGAGAACGCCTTCAAGTACGGGGATGGGCGCAGGATACAGCTCACATTTTACGAGGAGGACTACTGCCAGCTGATACGCGTGTCCAACACGGGGGATCCGGTCACAGAAAGAGAGCTGGTGCACCTGTTTGACAGTTTCTTCCGCGGCGGGAACACACGGGGGCAGCAGGGAAACGGGCTTGGGCTGTATATCTGCAGGGAGATCATGAACAGGATGGGCGGCGAGATCTTTGCGGAGTGCGGGAAGGACGGGATGGCGTTCGTCGTCGTGCTGCCTTTGTAGGGAGACGGCTCACCCGCTTGTCGCAGATCTGCACCGGATTTGGCGAGCGGGGATTAGTGGGAAAAGAAAGGAGAAGGATGATGAAAAGAAAAGCGAAAGCGATACTGCTGTTATGGACAATGGCGGGTCTTTTGGCGGGGTGCCACAGGCAGGACGCCATAGAAAACACGATAGAAAACACGGATGAACAGCTCACCTACCGCGCAGATGACCCTGTGGAAACAGAAGTCAGCGGCAATGAGATCGGAAATAGCACGGAGCCTTCAAAGGAGCCGGAGATACAAGAGACAGAAGAGGACAGTGCAGAAAGCACTGGAATAGAAACAGAAGATGCGGAATCCGGTTTTTACTGCACCGCATTGACGGAGGATATCAAGGCGCGCATCACGGGAAGTTCCTATCCCGATACGCAGGAGCCGCTGCAGATTTCCTATGAGGAGCTCTCTTATGTGCATGTCCTACACTATGATTTTGAGGGACAGATCCAGGAGGGCGAGCTGATCTGCAACCAGGCGGTCGCGCAGGATCTGGTGGAGATTTTTTATGAGCTGTACGAAAGCCAGTATCCGATCGAGAAGATCCGCCTCATAGACGAGTACAGCGCGGACGATGAGGCGTCGATGGCGGACAACAACACTTCCTGTTTCAATTACAGGACAGTCCCGGGGAGTACGAAACTCTCCAACCATTCGTATGGTTTCGCCATAGACATCAATCCCCTTTACAATCCCTATGTGCGCACAAGGGACGGAAAGGAGCTGATCTCGCCGGACAACGCCGTACCGTATGCGGACCGCAGTGCGGATTTTCCGCATAAGATCGACAGGAATGACTTGTGTTACAGGATTTTTATCGAACACGGATTTACGTGGGGCGGGTCATGGAACAGCAGCAAGGACTACCAGCATTTCGAGAAACGTGTGCAGAAATACTAGAAAATTCCATTTACTCAATTGAGTTTGGGGCGGAGTTGGAGTATAATGGAGGGGGTATCGCTGTATACGGGTATTATAGGAGTAAATGACTCTGTATAGTTGGGGATAAGGAGCTGTACAGAAACCATACTGCATGCAGAGTGCGCTTGGGGGTACAGCCAGGGTTGGGGGTATGTCCTGGAGTGCTCTGGTTTTTAAGAGGAAGAGAGCTATGGTAGTGGATAGCATGATGAATGAGTACGACTCAAAGCTTTTTGACGTGCTGGCGCGGTCGTCAAACAGGACGTATTTCTTTGCCAGCAATATGAAGAAAAACACGGCGCGGTGGTCAAAGGGGGCGGTGGAGTATTTCGGCTTGAAGAGCGAAGTGCTCTGCCCGGCTGACATTGAGTGGCTGAACCTGATCCACCCGGATGACAAGTCAGCCTATCTCAAAAATTTTGAGGATATGGCGAACCATGTCACTGCTTATCACGATGTGGAGTATCGGATATGCAATGCCGGGAACGAGTACGTGTGGGTGAACTGCAAGGGGTATATGACCTACGATGATGAGGGCATGATGGACTTCTTTGCCGGATTTGTCACCAACCTGGGCGTGCGCAATAAGATCGACCCCGTCACAGGGCTTTGGACACTGCAGGAGTTCCGCAAGGACACGGAGAATCTGCTGTACAATAACAAAAGCGGTGTCGCGGTCATGATCGGACTCAGCAATTTTAAGCGCGTCAATGATGAGTACGGGTACTCTTACGGGGACAAGACGCTGTATGCTGCTGCGCACAGGATGCTGGCGGTCAGGACAAAGGGGACGCGGATCTACCGCATGGATAGTTCTGATTTTGCCCTGCTGATCGAGGGCGGGACCGGCGAGCATGTGACGAGGGAGATCGAGAAGATCCAGCAGGCATTCTCGTCGCTGGATATCGATCGCAACCAGGTTCACCTCGATTTTTGCGCAGGCGCGGTGCTTTTTCCACAGGATGGGAAGTACATTGACCAGATCATGAGCAATATGCTTGTCGCACTCGAGAGTGCCAAGAGTGCGGGCAGGGCGGGTGTGACCTTCTACACGGAGGAGATGCATCTGAAAAAGACGAGAATGCTGCGTCTCAGGGATGCGATACGGGAGAGCGTCAATGACAACTTCAAGGGGTTCTCGATCGTGATGCAGCCGATCATAGATTCCAGGACAGGCAAAGGAACGAGCTGTGAGACGCTTCTGCGGTGGAGCGATGAGCGCTTTCCGGGAATCGGACCTATGGAGTTTGTGCCGATCCTGGAGGACACGGCGCTGATCATTCCTGTGGGAAAATGGATTCTCGAGCAGGTGCTAAAAGACCTCAGGGAGTGGGAGGACAGAGGCGGCAATCCGATCGAGAAAGTTCACGTGAACGTCTCCTACATCCAGCTCCACGACGATGAGTTTGTTGAGTATACGGTGGACAAGCTGCGGCAGTACGATATCGCGCCGGAGCGTCTCGTGCTGGAGCTGACGGAGAGCTGCAGGATCGGGCGCATTGACGAGCTGACGGAGCGGCTGCAGAGATTCAAGGATCAGGGCATCAGCATCGCGCTGGATGATTTTGGCACCGGGTATGCGTCGCTTGCGGTGCTCAAGGATATACCGACAGATATCGTAAAGCTCGACCACACAATGATCAAATCAGTGGTCGGGACAGAGAAGGAGCGGAAACTGATCGAGTTTATCATCTCCTTCTGCAACAATGTCGGCATCATCGTCTGCGCGGAGGGCGTTGAGAATACGACGATCATGGGAATCGTGAACAAGGCGGGCGCAGAGCTGCTCCAGGGGTACTACTTCGACAAGCCCCTGCGCGTCGAGGAGTTTTATGAGAAGTATGTGAAATTATAGATAGGTGGTTTGGGAGAGGATTATGAAGAAATTTGTTATGTTGTTGTCATCGTTGCTGATCGGGATGACGCTGATGACTGGATGCGGTGCGCAGGGGGATGCGCAGCCGTCCGCTGTCAATGTCATCGCGTTAAAGGGACCTACTGCCATGGGTCTGGTAGGCTTTATGGACGGTGCGGAGGCGGGCAGGATCACAGATCACGAATATCATTTTGAGATCGCAGCAGCGGCTGACGAAGTGACGCCGAAGCTGGTGCAGGGACAGGTGGACATCGCCGCGGTACCCGCAAACCTTGCCTCTGTGCTGTACAACAACACGGAGGGCAGTGTGCAGGTGCTTGCGGTCAACACATTGGGCGTGATCTACATCGTGGAGAGCGGCGATACGGTATCGGATATCAGTGATCTGAAAGGGAAGACGATCTATGCCAGCGGGAAGGGGGCGACGCCCGAGTACGCCCTGAATTATATTCTCGCACAAAACGGCATCGATCCCGAGAAGGATCTGACGATCGAGTGGAAGAGCGAGCACGCGGAGTGTCTGTCGGCGCTGATGGCGCAGGAGAACGCGATCGCGATGCTGCCGCAGCCCTTTGTGACGACGGCACAGACCAAGAGTGACAAGATCCGGGTCGCGCTGGATCTCACGCAGGAGTGGGACAGGCTTGGTACGGATTCGGCGCTCCTGACAGGGGTGGTCGTGGCGCGGAAAGAGTTCGTGGACGCCAATCCGGCGGCGGTCGAGGCATTTATGGGGCACTATGCTGAGTCGGTGGCATTTGTCAATGAAAATGTGGAGGACGCGGCGGCGCTGATTGAGAAGTACGACATCGTTCCGGCGGCGGTTGCAAAAAAGGCGGTGCCGGACTGCAATATCGTGTTCATCACGGGCGACGAGATGAAACAGAAGCTCTCGGGATATCTCAGGGTGCTGATGGAGCAGAACCCAAAGTCCGTGGGAGGGGCGCTGCCCGGAGACGACTTTTATGTCCCCGGGCACTCTGAGGAAGAAGGTCAGCAAGGTCTGACAGATGCCCGGCGCATGAGAGAGACAATTCTTTCCTGCCTGAGTGCACCCGGTCATTTATCAGTTCGATTCCCAGTTCGATTTTGTGCTGGTTGAGTGAAGATGAGAGAAAGACATGAAATCCGTCTGTGGGCAGTGCTGTTTTGGATCGCCGTGTGGCAGCTAGCGAGCATGCGGCTGGACAGCGATATTCTGCTGGTGTCGCCGTTCCGGGTTTTGTGCAGGCTTGGCGAGCTCGCGCTGACGGCGGCATTCTGGCGGGCAGCCTGCTTCACACTGTCGCGTATCGCGTCGGGTTTTTTCCTGGCGGCAGCGTCGGGCGTGCTCCTGGCAGCAGTGGCGTCCCGTTATAGCAGGATCCGGGAACTTCTGGCGCCTGTCATGCTGGCAGCCAGATCCGTGCCGGTCGCGTCGTTTATCATACTCGCACTGATCTGGTTTTCGTCGGAAAACCTCTCTGTATTGATCTCGTTTCTGATGGTGCTGCCGGTCATCTACGTCAATGTGCTCGGCGGCATTCGGTGTGTGGACAGGCAGCTGTTGGAGATGGCACAGGTGTTCCGCGTCCCGAAGATCCGCGTGGTGCGCTATATTTATGTGCCGCAGGTCATGCCGTATTTTTATACAGCTTGCAGCGTGTCGCTCGGGATGTGCTGGAAGGCGGGCGTAGCGGCGGAAGTCATCGGCATGCCAAAGGGATCGGTCGGGGAGCGGCTGCAGCAGGCGAAGGTGTATCTGGACACGCCGGATCTGTTCGCGTGGACGCTGGTGATCGTGACGGCGAGCCTTTTTTTTGAGAAGATCGTCTTGCTTCTGGTGGACAAGATCGCCAGGGCGTGCAGCGCGATGCGCGCAGGAAGATGAAGCCGTGGCGGAGAGCTGCGGCAGGAAGCGGATATCTGAAACGGTTGGAGAAAGAGTTTGGCTGAAAGAAAAAGACTGAATAAAAAGGATGGATAGCAATGGAATTGAAAGAACTTTCGTCAGAGCAGCTGACAGAGATCTATGATCAGTACATGGTGATCGATTTTCCGCAGGACGAGCTCAAACCGCTGAAACGTATTTTATACATGCTACGGACGGGGCTGAGCTGTGCCTACGGCATCTATGAGGGCAGGGAACTGCGGGGGTATGCGACATTTATCGTCCCGGATGGACTGCAGTACGGACTGCTGGACTATCTGGCTGTGATTCGGGAATACCGCGGAACGGGTGTCGGGCATGTGTTTTTTGATCTGATCGGGGACACGCTTGCCGCGAGATATCCCGCACTCAGCGGATTTTTTATCGAATCTGAGGATATAGCGTATGCGGCGGATGAGAAGGAGCGCCGGATCCGGGAGAAGCGGATCTCATTTTACGAGCAGAACGGGTGTCTGCACACGTCTCTTGGATCAAGGCTGTTTGGCGTGACCTACAGCATTCTGCTGTATGATTTTCGCGGCGTTCCCGATGCCGCAGCGTCGATCGGGGACGTGGACGACATCTATCGCGCGATGTTCCCCGAGCATCACTATGAGCAGAATGTGGACTTGTGGGAGATCGCGGAACCGGAGCGTATCAGGGAGACAGTCTGCCCAGGGTAGATATGGACTTCTGCGAGGGCAGTTATTATACAAGATGGTAAATTGCTTGCGATTAAGTTGAACGACGGCAAGGAGGACTGGTACATTTTACCAGGAGGAGGCCAGGACTGTGAGGAAATGCTTCCCCGGACTGATGAACGAGAAGTCAGAGAAGAGACAGGAATAGAGGTTCAATGTAAATGAAGGATAAGGCGGTATAAGAATAAAAATGGAAGATATCTATATCAGCGGTTTATCAAAGTCGTTTGGCAGCAAAAAGGTATTTGACAGCTTGAATCTGACGATCAAAAGCGGCGTGACCACCTGTGTCATGGCGCCCTCCGGCGCCGGAAAGACGACACTGCTGCGGATTCTGATGGGGCTGGAAGCTGTGGACGGCGGCAGTGTGACCGGATTGGAGGGAAAACGGTTCAGTGTCGTTTTTCAGGAGGAGCGGCTCTGCGAGGGGATGACGGCTGCGGACAATATCAGGCTTGTCATGTCCCCGTCCGCATCGCTGCCGGCAATCCTGGCGGAGATGGACAGGATCGGGCTGGACAGCTGCGGGGATCAGCCGGCAGCGGAGCTCTCGGGCGGCATGCGCAGGCGGGTGGGCATTCTCAGGGCGCTGCTTGCCGAGTATGATGTGCTCTTTCTCGACGAGCCGTTCAAAGGGCTGGACGAGGCGCTCAAAGAACAGGTGATGGCGTATGTGCGGGAAAAGACTGCCGGGAAGACAGTGGTTTTTGTCACACATGACAGGGCGGAGGCTGCAGTTTTGGCGGATGAAGTGATCATGCTCTAGCGCGTGTCTGAGTGCGCTTTTCACTGCGCGGATGGGCGGGAGGACAGCCGCAAAAGCGTTCCGCGCAAATTAACCGTTGCACAAGGGTGGCAAGATATAGTATATTTAATGATAGGATGCACGGACAACGGCATTGGGATCCCATTTAATTTTTTTGTATTGTATTATTGTATCATTTTATTTGTGTTATATTATTTTATTTCTTATTAGAAAGGATAGGTGTAAAAATGATTCAGTTACTGGACACAGGAGCTTATCTCGTAAACGGCACGGATCTGGTCGCGGACAACGCGGAGGCGGCAGCTGCCATCAAGGCAAAGACCGGCAGGGAGGTGGACAAGGCAAAGGCATCCAAAGAGACGATCGCCTACGGCATCTTAAAGTCGCACAATACCGCAGACAGCATGGAAAAGCTCAAGATCAAATTTGATAAACTGACATCGCACGATATCACGTTTGTGGGGATCATACAGACAGCGCGCGCGTCGGGGCTGACAAGATTCCCGGTTCCGTATGTGCTGACAAACTGCCATAACTCACTCTGCGCGGTGGGCGGCACGATCAATGAGGACGATCATATGTTTGGTCTTAGCTGCGCCAAGCGCTACGGCGGCGTTTATGTACCGCCGCACCAGGCAGTGATCCATCAGTATGCGCGGGAGATGCTCGCGGGCGGCGGAAGGATGATCCTCGGCTCGGATTCCCACACGCGCTACGGTGCGCTCGGCACGATGGCGATGGGTGAGGGTGGGCCGGAACTTGTCAAGCAGCTCTTAAACCAGACATACGATATCAATATGCCGGGGGTTGTCGCGGTCTACCTGGAGGGTGAGCCAGTGAAGGGCGTGGGACCGCAGGACGTGGCGCTTGCCATCATCGGTGCGGTGTTCAAGAACGGCTATGTGAAAAATAAAGTGATGGAGTTCGTCGGACCTGGCGTGTCGTCATTGTCGGCGGATTTCAGGATCGGCATCGATGTCATGACGACGGAGACGACGTGCCTCTCTTCTATATGGAGAACGGACGATGCTATCAGGGAATTTTATGAGATCCACGGCAGAGTTGAGGATTATGCGGAGTTAAATCCGGGAGAGATCGCCTACTATGACGGCTGCATCAAAGTCGATCTGGGCAAGATAAAGCCGATGATCGCCATGCCGTTCCACCCGAGCAACACCTACACCATCGAGGAGCTGAATGCGAATCTTATGGATATCCTTGACGACTGTGAGAAGAAAGCGCTTGTCAGCCTGGACGGCGCGGTGGACTTCAGACTCAAGGACAAAGTGAGGGATGGAAAGCTGTATGTGGAACAGGGGATCATCGCGGGCTGTGCGGGCGGCGGATTTGAGAATATCTGTGCCGCGGCGGACATCCTTGACAACGCGAGCATCGGACCCGATGCGTTCACACTGAGTGTTTATCCGGCATCCATGCCGATCTATATGGAGCTGGTGAAAAACGGCTGCGCGGCGAAGCTGATGCAGACAGGCGCGGTGTTGAAAACTGCGTTCTGCGGTCCGTGCTTTGGCGCCGGGGATACGCCTGCAAACAATGCCTTTTCGATCCGCCACTCCACGAGAAACTTCCCGAACCGCGAGGGCTCCAAGCTCCAGAGCGGACAGATCGCCTCCGTCGCACTGATGGATGCGCGCTCGATCGCGGCGACGGCGGCGAACAAAGGGTATCTCACGCCGGCTACGGAGTTTGACGGGGATTTTGCGAAGTACAGATACTTCTTTGACAGGAAGATCTATGAGAACCGCGTGTTTGACTCAAAGGGCGTCGCCGATGAATCGGTGGAGATCCAGTTTGGACCGAACATCAAGGACTGGCCGGCGATGGTCGCGCTGACAGACAACCTGATGTTGAAAGTCGTATCGGAGATCCATGATCCGGTGACGACGACAGACGAGCTGATCCCTTCCGGCGAGACGTCCTCCTACCGCTCCAATCCGCTGGGGCTGGCAGAGTTCACGCTCTCGCGCAAGGATCCGAACTATGTGAGGCTTGCAAAGGAGATCCAGGTGGTGGAGCAAGCGCGGGAGGAGAAGGTATGCCCTGTGCAGAAGTTCCCGGAACTCGAAGCGGCATGGCGCGTGATGAAGACGATCACGCCGGACGCAGACCGCAGCAACACTGGTATCGGCAGCACGATCTTTGCCGTGAAGCCGGGCGACGGCTCTGCGCGGGAGCAGGCGGCGAGCTGCCAGAAGGTACTTGGCGGCTGGGCGAACATCGCACACGAGTACGCGACCAAGAGATACCGCTCGAACCTCATCAACTGGGGGATGCTGCCGTTCATCATCAAGGAGGGTGAGCTGCCATTCAAGAATCTGGACTACATCTACATTCCGGGAATCCGGAAGGCAGTCGAAGAGAAGGCGGACACGATCAAGGCATACGTCGTGGGCGGCACTTCCGGTGAAGAGAAAAAGATTGAGTTTGAGATGACGCTCGGCGAGCTGACGGACGAGGAGCGGCAGATCATATTGAAGGGATGTCTGATCAATTACAACCGGGTTTAAGGATTCAATAAAATGCAGAGGGCTGTCGGAAATTTCCAGACAGCCCTTTTATAGTGCGCAGCCCCGTGCAGAGGGACTAAGCCGCAAGGCGGCGCACGGGACGCGCGGGAGCAGTGGAGAAGGTCGTTCCCCTACTCGATTGTATGCGGTTCTTGCTTTTCAATCCGTCAGGAACAGATTGCGCTTTTTGGGGTGTGGTTTGCAGAAGCGGCTGTATTTACATGCTATAGGCGCAGTAATTGCATAAAATGACGAAAAAAGACGAACGCAAAGGCGGCTATTAGGAATAAAAGCTGTAATTAAGTCGCATTTGTTAAAAAAATATGAATAAAATAAACAAAACACTACCATTTTTTTGAAGTTTATAGTATAATTGTAACTATTCAGAGCATGATTATGGATTAACATTTTAGATGCTGGTTTGTAATCAGCAAGAAGATGTAACTGCGTCAGAGAGGACAGTTACAGAACAACATCAATTGAGCAGACAATTTGAATAGATCTTATCTGATGACATTGAGCGTGCTCAAAATAGGAATGGAGGTATTTTATGGCAAAAGAAATGATTGCAATGCTGCTTGCCGGCGGTCAGGGTTCGCGTCTTTACACATTGACGCAGAAGCTGGCAAAACCTGCAGTTCCGTTTGGTGGAAAGTACCGTATTATCGATTTTCCGCTATCAAACTGCGTTAATTCAGGGATCGATACCGTGGGTATCCTGACCCAGTATCAGCCGCTGGTACTGAATGAGTACATCGGAAACGGACAGCCCTGGGATCTGGACAGACTTCACGGTGGTGTACATGTGCTGCCGCCCTATCAGCAGGCGACGGGGTCGGACTGGTACAAGGGCACGGCGAATGCTATTTACCAGAACATCAACTTTATCGAGAGATATGATCCGGAGTACGTGATCATCCTGTCAGGTGATCAGATCTGCAAGCAGGATTACAGCGACTTCCTCAGATTCCACAAGGAAAAAGGCGCCGAGTTCAGCGTGGCAGTCATGGAAGTGCCCTGGGAGGAGGCAAGCCGTTTCGGGCTTATGGTCTCGGATGAGAATGACAAGATCACGGAGTTCCAGGAGAAGCCAAAGGAGCCGAAGTCCAATCTGGCTTCCATGGGTATTTATATTTTCAACTGGGATATCTTAAAGAAGTATCTGATCGAGGACGAGAATGATCCGGAGTCCGAGAACGATTTTGGCAAGAACGTGATTCCGAGCCTGCTGCGCGACAACAGAGAGATGTACGCGTACCGTTTCTCAGGCTATTGGAAGGATGTGGGAACCATCTCTTCCCTGTGGGAGGCGAACATGGAGGTTCTCGATCCGGAGAACAGCGGCATCAACCTGTTTGACGATGACTGGCGCATTTTCAGCAGGAACAGCGGTATGACAGGACACCGCATCGGCGAGAGCGCAGTGCTCGAGAACAGCATGATCACTGACGGCTGCAGCATCGACGGCGAAGTCCGTCACTCGATACTCTTTGCGGGCGTCAAGGTCGAGAAGGGCGCTGTGATCGAGGACGCCGTGATCATGGGCGGCAGCACGATCAAGGAAGGAGCGAAGATCAAGCACTGTATCATCGCGGAGAACGTAGTGATCGAGAAGAATGCTGTCGTGGGAGAGATGCCCGACGGAAACAAGAAGGGCGTCGCTACAGTCGGCTCCAACGTGACGATCGGTGAGGGCGCGATCGTAGGTCCTGACGCGATGGTGTCGGCAGATGTAAAGGGAGGTGAAAAGGCATGATCAATTCAAATGCAGATTCGGCAATGGGCATTTTGTTCCCAAACAGCTATGATTCCTTAGTACCGGAGCTCGTGAGCGAGAGACTGATGGCATCCATACCGTTTGCGAGCCGTTACAGACTGGTAGATTTCATGCTTTCCAGTATGGTAAACTGCGGTATTGACAATATATCATTGATCGTAAAGAGAAATTATCATTCGCTGATGGACCATTTAGGATCCGGCAGAGAGTGGGACCTGACGCGCAAGAAAGGCGGACTCAATATCATTCCCCCGTTCGCGCAGAAGACGGTGAACATATATAACGGCAGGGTTGAGGCGATCGCGAGCATCATAGACTATCTGAAACGCCAGAAAGAGAAGTATGTCATCATGGCGGACACGAATGTTGCGGTCAATTTCAACTTCAACAAGCTTCTCCAGCGGCATATCGACAGCGGCGCGGATGTGACGATCGCGTACACCAGGGAGGAGATCCCCAAGGCGCTGCGCGACATTGACATGACCAAGAAGGATCTGTACTACACACTGGATATTGACGGTGAGGGCAGGGTACAGAAGATCGTGGTGAACAATAAGGAGAGCGGAGAGAACAATGTTTCGATGAATATCTATGTCATCGAGAGACAGCTCCTGATCGAGCAGATCAGGGAGGCGTACGTCAACGGGCTTACGTATTTTGAGCGCGATATCATATCACCGCAGCTCGACAAGCTCAATGTGCAGGCTTACCAGCACGAGGGCTACTATGCACGCATCCTCGACATCAATACATATTTTGCCGAAAATATGAAGATGCTCAAAGAAGAGAATATCAATGCGCTGTTCTCGCCGAATCCTGTGTACACAAAGATTCGTGACGACAACCCGACAAGATACGCCGCAGGCTCCCACGCAAAGAATGTGATGGCGGCGGACGGCTGTGTGATCGAGGGCGAAGTAGAGAACAGCATTCTGTTCAGAGGTGTCAAGATCGGCAAGGGCGCAAAGGTGAGAAACTGTGTGCTGATGCAGGATACTGTGATCGAGACAGGTGCGACAGTGGAGTATGCGATCACGGACAAGAATGTGAAGATAACTGCCTACAAGGAGTTGAAGGGCACAGAGTCCTTCCCTGTATTTGTGGAGAAACGCAAAAATGTATAAATGATTCTGGCAGTACTTTCTAGGTTACACGGCAAACAGGAGGGAACCCCCTCCTGTTTGTTTGTTGAAGACCGTTAAGTCTTTTCGGTTTCTTGCCGATAATAAATATATAGAACATAAACCAGGAGAAAATGGTCTGGTGGCACAGAGCAAGCGGAACAGATTCTCCGTCGGCTGACTGGCTCTGTGTGCGGTTGGCCGGTGCGAAAGGGACGTAACTCTGGTGGATCAGACGGGAAAGGAAATGCAGGGCGTAATGTGCATGATGGAACTTCATAATGTGAGGTGGAAATAGCATCAGTCCGGAAGTGGGCGGGTGCTATTTTGTCGACAGGGCGAAGAGCGGATAACAGAAGAAAAGAAATACATGGGGAGACTGTCCGAAAACCCCTGAGAGGCGATAACAGGATTTTAAACGTAGGATTATCGCCCAAACAGAGCTAAAAAACGCTTACAGAGCGATTTTTATAAATGCACCTTGAAAACTGAATAAAGTACGCTAAATAAACAAATATGTGGGACTTTTCCACCAATATCTGGTATAATGGGAGTATCTTAAAAGTTTCAGTTTAGCGGGGTGTTTTCCATGCCATATATAGTAAAACCTATCAATAGAAACCAGGCGGTAATAAATACACTTGATTCCATGGTGGAATGGGATAGTATTGCAAGAGTAATCGATTGTTTTGTGGATCACATAGACTTAAAAGAGATGGGATTCGAAAAAACAGAACCAAGTTTTGAAGGAAGGCCATGTTATGATCCGCAGAGTATGCTGAAACTATATCTATACGGATACCGCAATAACATCCGGTCATCCAGAAAACTTGAGGCGGCATGCGTCACAAACATTGAAGTTATGTGGATGCTTGGCGGACTCCGTCCTGACTTCCGCACGATATCTGATTTCAGGAAAGACAATGCAGACAATTTAAAGGAAGTATTTAAGGAATTTCAAAAAGGTGCATTATAGCTGTTTCGT
>CAJTOO010000030.1:32486-34108 GCA_910577735.1 uncultured Lachnospiraceae bacterium | reverse complement strand
CCATCACAAGAATAAACTATAACACAACCAAAGTATCCTCCCCCATAATGACATAAGAAATCTCTATAAAAATCAGGCAAAATTATATCATAATATCTTTCAACATCTTTAATCATCTCATCATCTGCTCTATTATCTGATTCCAGAGCAAATAATCTAGGATTTTTTGCTGCTATTTCTTTAACTTTCACATGAAAATTTTGTTTATCCATTTTTCCCTGTCCACCATGGTGAATATCTCATCTACTCAATCCTCTAGATGAATGCTCTGATAATATTCGCTTCAAATCTTTCCCTGCCTCTTGGGTTTCTTACCTGTTCTCTTCCGTAGCTTCTCAGAAAACCTGACGCGCCGCCTAAGAATCTTTCTTTGGCAAAGTATTTATTGATGACTGTGTCAAGAGTGTATCTTGCGAGCCATAAGACTATCAACATCTGTAAAATTTGTTATTAAAAATCCCTGTCCTTCAAAAATCGCGTCTATTTCAACAGCAATCAACGCTCCTCATACCCCAATGGTCTCCAATTCTCTCCAGCAACCAACTCTTTTATATCTTCTTTTCTTTCATCACAAAATTGAATATTATCTAATATCATATCTTTATGAATTATAAAAAGATTTTTTTGATAAATAGGTTCCTCAATCAACACATAATTCTCATAATCAACCACTTCTAATGATGCAATATATTTCTTCCCACTAAAAAAATATATATGAGAAATATCATCTTTCACATCAATATCATAATTGTATTCTTTTATATAGTTCCAAAATACAACATTAATCACATCAATCTCATATGCATAGATATCTAACGCCTCATCAGGTTTTTCCAATTCTCTAATAATACAATATGAAGAAAATTTGTCACAAATAATACTGTAAGGCATATGTGAATAAATAATAATTCTATTACACCCTATCTTGCACCATTCTATATAATATCCCCATTGAACTGTAGAAAATCTCCCTTTTTCATCATACTTACCAACATACAAAATATCTATCATCCCGCTCCTCCTATATGAAACCGTGGCTATGAGATATCAATCTCATAACCACGATATTTTTATTTATCGTTTGGCAACAAATAAAAATTATAAAGCAAATTTACTTTCTATTTTTAGCAGGAAGCAAATCTCCCGGTGCAAATGTTCCTCCTTGTGCAGATGTACACGGATCCAAATTAGGAATTCTAAAATAAGGGGATTTTGACTTACCTGGTTTTGGCATCTCTCCCAATTTTACCGCTAAAAATATCTTATTCCTTCACCATATGCCCCTTATCGCAATGAATTTCAACTATTAAATTATCTGGACAAACAAAACTAAAAGGTGACATTTTAAATAATTCTTCATATAGGTTATTCTTGCTAATACAAACAAACTCATTATCAGTTTTCTTTTTTTCAGCAAAAGAACATATGATTATCCTCATATCACATATACCTAACTTCAATATTTCATTTATTCCATCTACAAACTCTTCGATTAAATTAGGAACGTTTTCTAGCGTTTCCCATTCCATAAAATCATCCAAAAAATTATCTTTTTTTAATTCAAAACTATACGTTTTCCAATAATCAGAAAAATAATCCTTTTTTACCTCTTCAACATCCGT
>CAJTOO010000030.1:0-32388 GCA_910577735.1 uncultured Lachnospiraceae bacterium | reverse complement strand
ACTATACGTTTTCCAATAATCAGAAAAATAATCCTTTTTTACCTCTTCAACATCCGTAAAATTTGTTATTAAAAATCCCTGTCCTTCAAAAATCGCGTCTATTTCATCTTGAATCATATCAAAAGGCATAGCAGTCTCAAACGTAATAAATTGTGTAAAATCAAAATTTTTCACATCCATTTCCTCCAGATAAGCTATTTACTTATTTTCTCAAAATATT
Source organism: uncultured Lachnospiraceae bacterium (assembly GCA_910577735.1). Lineage (GTDB taxonomy): Bacteria > Bacillota > Clostridia > Lachnospirales > Lachnospiraceae > UBA3282. The sequence continues at coordinate 32,168 of CAJTOO010000030.1, read as the reverse complement.
ACCAGGGCTACGATATTCAAAAACCGCCGTAGCCCTGCAACCTCTAGCACACTAATCAATTTAAATTATTTATTATATTTTTCATTGAAGAAAAACTGATACAGTTGTTTAATATCTGATTGATTTGGGCTATCCACACCAATTCCCTTTTTCGAATTATATGTTCCACCCCTAATCTCTCCTGTTACCAAATTAACGTTTCTCATTGGAAGATGTACATGTACTCCATCTATGCCATGCCTTCCAGGAATCGTACCAAAACGCTTAAACTCTCCACCTATATTACCAACATTATTAAAATACTTAGAACTTGTATAAAGAGACAGCTCGGCATCCTGAGAAACCATTCTTTGAATATATCCCTCAAATGTTCTCTCCTCAGCTTGAGGATTGTAACCTTTTCTGGAAAATCCCTGTCCATGGTTCGGCTTTGGAACAATATCACGCACACATTGATCCCTACGCCCAACAAAACTCCCCTTCAGCGCCTCCACAGCCTTACCGGCTCCATAAAACCCTGCACTGCCAAGACCGCCTACTGCCGCTCCTGTCAGCACATCCTTCACGAAACCGCCCAGGCTAAAGCCTCCGTTATCTGTCCTGCCACGACCTGCTTCTCCATGGTAGCCTCTTCCGCTTCTGCCAAGACCAGTCCCTAAGTCAAACGGATCTTCACAGCCGCACATTCCCCTCGGATCACGTCCAGTCCTGCCGGATATCCTGCTATGTCCGCCGCCTCTCGGGTTTCTTTCCGGTTCCTGCCCGTAGAGTCCTGCTGCCCCTGCAAGGTTCTCAATCCCGGACATTACCGCTCCGGTTCTGGCTCCTCTGATAAAAGCGTCTCCAAGTCCTTTGATCTCACCAGTCCCATACAGCAGTTCACTGAGCGCATTGCCGGCGCCGCTTAAGAGACTCTCTCTTGCATCTACCCTTCCTTTTGTGATCCACTGTTCCAGGGCATTACCAGATGCTCCTGCCGCGAAATCTGCAGCAAAGGCTGCCGGGATTCCTGCTCCACTTCCAATCAGGGCACCTTTCGCCGCTCCCACCACGGCACCATTACCTGTGGATCCCAGCGCCTTGCGCCAACTGAACTTCTCGCCACTCATTACCTGAGAGATGGTACTTCCCAGAAAGCCTGATGCGCCGCCGAAGAACCCGCCTAGCAGTCCTCCTGCCAGGATACTCGGTATCTCTCCTGTGGGGTCATTATAGTTGACCGGATCGTTGTCGCAGTACGGGTAGGGATTTAACCCTCTTTTCACCGGATCCGGGGACAGCATCCTTCCCTGGGCACTGTCATAGAATCTCTCTTTAGCGAAGTATTTACCGATGACAGGGTCGTAGGTATAGCTTGTGAATCTTGCGGCTGTGTCTGCTTCTAGTCTCTGTATTCCAACCTCACATATACAACTCACTGCAGGTATATTCTTAGCAGATGCCGCTTAGTCGGTACTTGGAGCTTACAGACAATGAAACATGCAAAACCGGTCTGATTGTATATATCTGAATGCTATTTACATATATTTTAATCCAGACGTACAAACAGGAATAAATAACTACGTCACCACACTCTCGTTCCTCAAAAAGTATAGCGGGCACTACTCCCGTAAAAACCTCGTTAATGTGTCAGGATCTAGTCCAAAGGACTAAATCTTATTCTAAAGGACACCTTAAAATATTAATTCCTGATTGCACTGGGTATCGGATATCCATTACAGATGATATACCAATAGGCTGACAAAATTTACTAACCGGACCATGTGTCCAGATCAGATATATTTCCTAACCATTTTATAATCCATAAAATTCTCAAACCTCTGTTTATGTATTTTCGTCTGTTTATCCATTATCCTGCAAACCATATTTTAATAATGCTTCATAAAAATCCATTCCTAATTCATATACATCTTCTTCCTCATGAGAATACAAAGAAACAATATCTTGACATACCCCTTCTTTTATTTCGAACCCCAAAAAATCCCCCGTTTCAAAATCAACAACTGGCAAAAATAATTTCTCTGAGATCCATTCCTTGATTGCATTATCTCTTATATAAAACAAACCTTTACCATCACAAGAATAAACTATAACACAACCAAAGTATCCTCCCCCATAATGACATACGAAATCTCTATAAAAATCAGGCAAAATTATATACTATAAACAACCTCATACATTAAAAAGATTTTGAAATATTATAGCAGCTCTTTAACTTTAATGACTATTTTTCAATGCAATTGCTTTCTGTACCTCCTTGCCTACGCTTCCGTAACTTCCCAAACCATAAATACCACAATACTTAGGTCTATTGCTTACTGTATGCCCATAAATGTCAACGCATTCTTCTCTCAGTACATCCCAAAAGGCAAACTCTACCTTTTTCTCATTTTCAGATACAGGTACATTATCTACAGTTTCAAAGTAACCCTTAACCCATGGTTGGTTATTAACAATCATGGGCCCAATCAATAATTCCTCTTCTTCTAAACTTTTTGGTATTACCTTATCATGACTCGAATAAGCATATACGTATATAAGTGACATTCCTTTTATAAAAGAATCAGAACTTTCCAAATTTGTTTTTATAACCTTACCAAAATAGAATACATCTTTTTGAGGTTGTAAAACAAATATATCTCCCTCTTGTGGATATTTTAAAGATTTTTTTATTGTTATTAAATCGTTAAATGCCATTTTGACCTCCTCTTTACATGTATGGTTAGGGAAAAACATCCCTAATCATATCATTATAAATCACACAGTAAATTATTAAAAGACAAATGATTTAATATCCTGTAACAGTTCAGCCTTCCGGTCAGACTAACGGGTATTGCACCGGCTAAAATATAGCCGGTGTGCCCATAAATAACTTCCTTATATTCTCGATCATTCCCATATTTCGTTTTTTCAGGGTTTCGATAATGGTCATGATGGAGCAGTACATCTCATGGCCGCTTTCTTTCCGGAACCCTCCCGCCATCTTCTGCCGGTTCTTTGCTTTCCTCAGATCCCTTTCTGACAGATTATCATCAAACGGTACAGAGAAGTCATGCAGGAACAGAAGATGGTTATGGCTGTACCTTTCCAGCCTGCCAAGCAGTGCCGCTTCCTCCCGCTTTGCGTATTTATGGGCGGTGTTTTTATTCTCTCCACGCCCCTGTTTCAGAATGGAAAAATATTTTTCCTCATAATCTGTTATTCTTCCAGCAGGCATGGCTTCATGTCCCTGTGCCATGAATTCCTTACGGCTCTTATTCATTTCACACAGAAGGGAGATCATCTCCCCTGACCACCTGTTTTTTGTATCTTCTGTATTCTTACGCAGATAGCGGATGATGTGTACGTTACATTCTGCATGGTCTGTCCCAAAGTGATACAGGGCAGTTTCGTGGTCATGTACGAGGATTCCGGCGTACCGGTTCAGAAAATCCAGTCCCTTCAGGGCTTTTATGGATTTGCTGTCCATGGCATGGTATACCACAGTATCTTCGGCACTGAAATTCCGTATATAGTTCTGCTCCCCGTTTACCGTTACGGTTGTGGCATCCGTTGCAACCACATCCTGCGTAAGCAGCATCTCTTCCAGATGCCGTCTGCTTGCCTCCGATGCCTCTGCAAACTTCCGGCAGAAACCGTAAATGCTCCCTTCCGATAAATCCAGTTCCCCGTTCCCGGCTGCATTCAGGAATGAGGCGATCCTGTCATTTGACATAACCCCTTCGCTGTATAGGGTAACAGCCAGAGCCTTTACATTTTCGCCATAAGTTACATCAGAGAAGGATTGTCAAGTGTGTTTGTAAACTTTTCTTATAAATTTAGCAAAAAGGTGTATCATGCCAGAAGTTTTCACCTCGTCACGATACACCTTTTTGTATGATGAGCAACCATTATTCCATTTATGCAGACTAATCTTCTTCAAAGTCCACATAAATATCTCGGATATTCTTTTCTATATTTACTCCATGAATATAACCGAAGTTTATTTTTCGCTCACGTATTACATTCATGAATTGATGGTATGTTGAATGGCTGATTGTATCAGTAAAGAAATAGACATAATCCGCCTTGTCAACAATCGAAACATCTGTCGATCCACTGGTCTTTGGATTGACAAATATCCAGTCCGGGAATTCTTTCTTCATCTTCGATAACCAATTTGAATGTCCGCCCACTATAACAATCCGGTAACAAGCAATCGTTTCCTTCATACTTTCAATCGTCTTATCTGTTATGGGATTATCGCTTTCTGTCAAATTATACACATAATTTCTAAGCGCTGCCAGTTCATAGCTCACTGCATTCAGCTGTTTTCTGATATCTTTTGATTCCTCTTCAAGCCTTCTTTTCTCAGTCAGGCTAGCACGCAGACTACTGTTATCTGATTCAAGCTTGCGAACTCTACGGCGTAATTTATCCACTTCCTCAATGAGCACAGACTCGTCATGCCTGCATCCTTCTGTTCCGGCATGTTCCGTGAAATCCTTTACCTGCCTTTCTGTCTTAACATTCTCTGGTCTGGCAGTCTTGACCTGTACATCCTCCGGACGAAACATCGGCGGAAACTCATCATAATAAAATGTTCCAGATTCTCCATAAGCCAATGTCCTGAACGTTTCAGCCAGCCATGACGAATTGCACGTCATTGCGCTTGCACAATGAAGGATCATTCCGTAAAGTGTAAGCTCCTCTGCGGAATATTCTCTATTGCTTTTGGGAAAAGTTTTCTTCAATATGGACAACGCTATGGCAAGGCGATCTTCCACCCCTCTGTCATTTTCATCACACCAATCTGCATATTCTGGGCTGTATCCCAGCCATTGAAATACATTTCCGAGGAATTTCGACATCTTTGCATCAAGGGAATATAATTTCTTCTGACTGAAACGTTCATCTATTTCCTTTCGGCAATCCTTAAAGCTTTCACCCACAGCCTCATCAAACGAATACCCACCGCTTAAACCAAATTTATCACTGAATTCATTTAAGATTCCATATACAACATTACATTCCTCAGCAATTTTAATGCCATATATTGGCGCCATACATAGAACCCTTGACAGGTTTGCATAGTAAAGACATCTTCTTCCTTCCGGCTTTGCCAATGCCAGCAGTTCACTGAGTGACATCGTGCTAAATTTTTTGAGCGTCCGGTATTCCTTTTTGTAATATGTTTTATGCAAATACAAAAACAAAGCTTTCGTATATTCGCTTCCGCTATTTACTGCGTTCATCATCAGGCTAAGCGTAAATCTATTAAACATCAGCTCCGGCCAATCTTCACCAGAATAAATATCAAAATACTCTACATCTTGGTATTCTGGAATATTTGCAAATTCATGGGTGTAAAAATCCCTTGCAATCAGTAGGAAATCTTCTCCCATCTCATCATTTATAAAAAAATCAACAAAAAGACGTTCACAACCATATGTATCCGGTATCATTCCATTAAAATCCGGCATCATTTTTTTATCATCATGGCTTTTCATCATATAATTGATAAAGTTTCCACCTGATTCTATCATGTTCTGAAGCAGATTATTTAATCCATCTATATCTGGCAGCCCGTCAAGTGGGAAATTAACATTTTTCATGCATGTTGTACCTCTCATCGCTTTATGCCTTGAATTTTTCAAGGTCTGCCACATCTTTATTCGTGCATCAGTTCCTGCCTGAAACAAAATATCTGACTCCGTCTCCTTACAGCAGTCCTGTATCCTGTCCAGTTACCCCTTATGTCTCAACCTCTCAACATTCCTCGTGGGAATTTTCATAATATTCCTGTCTCTTGTGGTTTCAATATTACTTTAACAGGAGCGATCTCCCCTCTTTTAAAAAACCCTGCCACTGAATGATCCAAATATTTTTTTCTGATTTCCTCATTAGCAGTCCTGCCCTTGAATATAATTCTGCCAGCATCAACTGCTTCATTGTAGGGAATGGTTTCCCGCACCTCATTTTCGGCTGGAAACCATTTATCTATCTGATATACTTCTTTCACAATCCCATAAACAACGGCCAAAGCATAGTCTGCCTTCTCTACACTGGCAATCTTTCTCTTCCAACAGCCCCGTGTCACGTCATACAGCTCAGTTTCACTCATACCCTCACGATACGACTTGTTGATTTTGATAATTACGATATTTTCCTTAATATTTTCCAATGTAAGCTCCTGTACCATATTTCTGCTGTGTGTCATTTCCTATCACCTTTACGTTTTTTATATTCCTTACACATTTTTTCTATCATATGTATAGATATGCCCCCATATAATCAAAAACGTTGCAACAGTTCAGCCTTCGGCTTCCTGTTACAAGCATCAAGTCATGCCATATTACCCTCTTCTTTAGAATAATTCAGCAAATGACCCCTCTCTGATTTCGCCCACCTTAAGAGACGTCCATCCAGGCACCTCAAGTTTTTCTTTGTCATCTTCAAAAACCATGATCTTATTATTTTTCCACAACATCAAGATCTCTGATGCGTAATCTGTTCCGTATATCTTACATTTACAGTATGCATTAGAAGGAAGAGGAACATGATAGTAATCAAAGTCCTCAAAGCAATCACGACAATTGTCCGGAAGCATCATTTGCGACAATTCATTCCAATTGTTATAATCGCAAGGCCACGATGCTCCAAATCTTAGAAGGTTTTCCGCTACTACATCAGAACTATTTTCTTCTCTTACTTCTTCAAAATTATCATCCAATATAGCAATTGCATCTCCTTTAAATGCCTCAAGGAACATATAAGCCTCACGGCGATCCAGAATATCGTGAACTGCTTGGTTATAATAATTGCGCAGACAATTATAGCAGGATGGATTACAATTACAGTTTTTAGTAATAGCGATTGCCTTCTGAACAATTCTCTGGAATATTTCGCAGTCATCTGTAACAAGCCTTCTCACATGACCAGCTCCGCCAGCAACACCATCGTACAAGATAATCGCATACACCATGCTATACTCATATCTTACCTTATGAAGATACCCCTTTATATCAGTTCTTTCAATATCCAATTCCTCTGACATAGCTTCCAGAAGTGCATACATAACCGAAAGCATTGTAGCTTGATTCTTGGCCCTAGATGTACCAAACACAACTTGAACAACATCTGTCTTGAATGCATGACAAATCTCGCGTTTCCAAAGTTTTCCACTACATTCTTTTCCCCACGGGCTTATATGCTTTTTCTCAAAACTCTTTGCATAAGAATTAAAATCCTTTTCGTTCTTACCAGTAACTGAACTTATAGAATAACCACATTTTTCACACACAAAGAAATCATCTTTGCACACTACCATCAAAGAATCATTCGTGGACGTTTCCATCTGCAGTTTCTGCCTTCCATCAATAAGAAAAGTTTTCTTTGTCATGATTTGGCGCTGAGGATCACCAATATAGTAGTCCTCACTCTTAAACGACCGATCTGGCTTTCTCAATGGAACTTCTGTAGCCTTGGATTCGGCAATAAATCCTTTTCTTGGCTCAATAGCTTTCTTCCAATGAGGCTTATCAATAATCGACTGGCAGGAAATACACTTTTCACCATCTCTTGATGGCTCTGTTCTTCGGTAGTTCCATGTCATACACGATTTGTTCTTGCATTCCGCAATATTTACCTCTTCCCAGTCCTGCCCCGTAGTTTGAGGCAGTTTTCGAATATATCTGCTGGTATACAATTTTCCATCTGCAACAACCTGTGCATCCGGAGCATACTCCGCAACTGCAAGCTGTAGATCTCGAACCATCTGCAGCTTTTTATCACTGGTTGAGTTCATGCCCTGATAGAGTTCTACAGTGTCAACCGGAAAACCATACTTGGGCAAAACATTGTTTCTTACAAGAAATTCTATCAATTCGTTACGACCATGCTTATCTTCTGGATTTCTTCGATAATCTTTAAGTTGGCGCTCGCTCCTTGCGGCAGCCTGAATATCATCTTTTCTTTTTAATCTGGCATATTCCTTTGTATACCAATCAACTGTATTTCTGAAATCCTCTACAGCCACCTTCAAAACACCGTCATCACCAATTAACTTATCAACCCATAACCAGTCAGTTATTCCCATAACAGTATGTAAAGTGGTTGGAATGGAGCGTGAAAGAATATCCTTCAATCCTGCCGGTTTACTGTTTAAATACATGGTAAGCTTTTCATACCCATCCCTATTCAGAAGTTCGTCAGCATTATTCCTATTATAGACTTCTTCATAATGGTTGAAGAAATCACTCAACGCTATAGCAAAAATATGTCTGAGCACAACTTTCTCGTTAGGCAACGAAAAGAGAGGTACGCCAATTTTCCCGGAAATCATACGTTCCGGCTTATCAAAATATGTAAAATCATGAGAACCAAGTTTCGCATAGGTGAGAGCATAAGCCGCCGAATGAATACTTCGGCCGGCACGACCAGCACGCTGAACATAATTGGCAGGGGACGGTGGCATATTCCTTAAATAAACAGTTTCCAAATCGCCAACATCAACACCCATTTCAAAAGTCGTAGAACAGCTTAGAGCGTTTAATTCCTTGTTTACAAACATCTCTTGATATTTCTGCTGTTCAGCTCTTCCAAGTTGCGCTGTATGCTCCTTAATGTGAAGAGGCTGCATCTGTTCTGTAGAATATAATCGTGCAAAATGATTATTTGCAAACAATTCTTTGTGCGAAATCCTGCGGAGTTTTCCATCGCATTTTATGGACACGCACTTTTCCTGACAATTTGTCATAGTGGTTTTTCCACATTTTTCGCAGACATAAACCTCCATTTCCTCTATCCCTGCTTTAATGACAAACTTGTCCGTGGAAATATAATATTCAGCTCCGTGGTCCGGAGTCATTGAGTATTCACTTTTTACAAGAACAGCATCCCAGAAATCTGACAACAGACTTATTGCTTCCTCTTCGCTTATTCCAAGTACATCTCTGGTTCTTGTGACACGCCCATTTTTATAGTTACTTCCATTCATGCGCTGTCTTGGAATCCACCCACTCAGATAGTTCTTCTTGCGTTCAGAGTCAGATTGTTTGCATTTTACAAAACGCCTTGGGAATGCAGCATAATAAATGTATTCACGTTCATCATTTGTAAGGCTTGCCCCTTCACCTTCCAGCGCTCCGCTATACACCAAATCCATTACCAGTAAATGAAACAATGCCGTTACATCATCAACAGATTTATTGTATTTCGCGGCAACTGCATTCATGAGTTGAGGCCTGTCCTTCTTATTCTTCTCATGACATACTCTCCTTTCCATCGGAAATATCATACGTTTCTCTTTTCGTTGTATGATATCACTTTTTGCTTACTCTTTTGCTCGATTTTTCTCTTTTTTGCGCCTTTTCATTTCCTCCCGGAGCATTTTATTGTATGTTTTGTACAATCCCCCTTTCGTTTTGTCTCCTTTGTATGGCATAATCATATAAAATTTATTTGCTTCCTGCAAGCTGTTTTTGCGCAAACGTTTTCTGTTAATATTCCATATATTTTATCATCATTTCTTATTAATATTGTACTATTTTCGTGCTTACCAATTTATTTTTGCGTACTTTTTTCTTCAACAAGCTTGATTTTGCGTATTTTTTCTTGTAGAATGACAAAAAGGGTAAGTTCTATTAATAGTGTTTTATTTGGAGGCCTTATATGAAACTAAAAGACATCGCACAACAGGCTGGCGTCTCTATCTCCACAGTGTCCAGGGTATTGCGTTCTCCTGATACGAACGCCGCCAGCAAGGAAGTACGGGACCGTATCTGGAAAATTGTCCGCGAGACCGGCTATCTGCCCAATGAGACGGCCCGCGCCCTGAAATCCGGAAAAGAAACACAACAGACACAGACTGCGCAATCCATCTATTGTTTGATTGCAACTTCCCCCGAAGAGCAGAAAGACGATGCTTTCTATACCAGATTGATCACAAGTATTGAATATGAGGCTTTAAAGAGCAAATACATCCTGGAATATACGTTCTCCGCACCGGATCTGTCCAGCGAAAGCACCCTGCAGCGGCTGAAAGAAAACCGGGCCAGCGGTCTGATCATCATAGGCCGTTTCCAGCCCGAACTGCTAAATCAGATCAGACAATATTTCAAGCATGTAGTATATACGGGGCTCAATACCATCAACGCCCCCTGCGATCAGGTCATCTGCGACGGCTATCAGGCAGTCTGCGACATGGTACAATACTTTTATAAGCATGGGCACCGTGAAATCGCTTACATCGGGGCCAGTCCGGACGTCCGGCTGAACGGTTATCTGGACAGCCTGGCGGCTCTTGACCTGCCCAGGCAAGATTCGCTCATCATCGACGATATCATTCCTTCCATGAATGGAGGGTACCGAAGCATGACAAAACTGATCAACGGCGCACTTCCTTTCAGCGCTGTCTGCTGCGCCAACGATACCACAGCCATCGGCGCACTGCGCGCATGCAAGGATTTAAATGTCCGCGTTCCCGATGATATCAGCATCATGGGCATGAACGATATCGAGACGATACAGTATGTCTCTCCCATGCTCTCCTCCATATCCGTTCCTTTGGAAGAAATGGGCCGCATGACTGTAAAGCTGCTGATAGACCGTATTTCCGGCGGACACAGACTTCCCGTGCGCAGTTATCTGCCCTACTATATTGTGGAGCGGGAAAGCTGCCGGTAGTTTCGGTAGTTTCAGTATTGCCACTTTGAAGGTATTCAGCCAGTGTATATTGCATTTCAAGTTGGTATATGATAGCATTTAACATAATCATACAATCTTTGTTTTATATGAAAGCTTAACGAGAAAGGAAATCCATGAATACAACCTGGCTGTACCACGGCAGTAATGTCGTCGTTGAAACCCCAAAAATTATGTTAAATGGCCACTATAAAGATTTTGGATATGGGTTCTACTGTACAAGACTGGAAAAACAGGCAAAGCGTTGGGCATTGACTAAGCGAGGTGACTCTGTTTTAAATCGTTACCTTTATACGCCGGAAAAAAATCTCAAACTTTGCATTTTTAAAGAAATGACGGAAGAATGGCTGCAATTTGTTGTCAATTGCAGAAGCGGTATCGAACATCCATACGATATTATAGAAGGTCCCATGGCAGATGATCAAATATGGGACTATGTGGAAGACTTCATGGACGGCAACATCTCCAGAGATGCATTCTGGGAATTAGTAAAGTTCAAATATCCAACACACCAGATTGTATTTTGTACAGAATCAGCGCTGAAAACGTTACGTTTTGAAAGAAGTGTTAACATCGGACAATGACACTTCGGAATGGAAAACAAAAATGAAAAACCGATATTTTTCAGACGAAGAAATTCAAAGTAATGACTTGTTCTTTGTATGTTATATGATTGAGCGCGTTGCTAGGAAAATTCATCAGCCTAACCGCTATGTCGTGAACTCGATTGGTAAAGACGCGATGTATCATCTGCTAAGTGTTGCAAATGTAATGCATGCGCAGAATCCACTGGATGTGGAAGAAGACTGGATCAATGAGTATCATCTGCAAAATGGAACTTTCGACATCTCTGATGTGGAAAAAGAACTGGTGTCCCAGATCCCCACTGCCTTGCAGATGGGTAAAGTCTATCAGAGACTGATCCGGGACACTTCTCAACAAAATGAAAACTATGTGGATGGTATTTTCAGAGTCTATAATCATGAACTGTGCCATGTCATAGATAATTATAATTGCAGTGCATATTTTGAACCTTCCTATGTCATTGCAAAAGCTTATCAGGCCAATGGGTTTTAATCTTACCGGAAAGAATCCGGAGATTCATATTTATGGGGACTGGTGCACCAGCCATCCTGATACAGAACTGTCATATACAAGGTCTTCTCTCCATTCGAAACCTTCACATAACACACCCCGTCTTTAAACTGATCTGTTATCTCAATCTTCTGATCACAATAATACACCCAGGCTGTGCCATCCTCTTCATATTCCACCATAGGCATACTCAAATCTTCCAACAATTCTTCCTCTGTCAGCGGACGTTCTGTCCCATCATCTTCGATGGCAACACCGCCGCCATGTAACAGCACGTTTTCTCCATCCTTTGACTCATAGGACATATCATACGTCCCGCTCTCGTCATAGGTAAAGCTCACATCCGTCCGGTCTCCCTCGATCCAAAGCTGAATCGTCCTCTGTATGCCTCCCACATCCGCCGCGTATACAACGCCGCTTCCGCCTGTTATTGCCAGACAGATTGTAACAATCGCTGCTGCTGTTGCTTTGAATTTTGCTCTTTTACTAAGAATAGCCATTTTTTCCACCTCCAGAGTCATCTCACAGGAGGAGTGCAGCGCCGAAAAGGCCTGTTTATATCTTTCTTTATTCGTCATATTCCCATTCCTCCTGCAGTTTTTCCTTGAGCAATGAACGTCCGCGCGACAACCTCACCTTCACATTGCTTTCCGACAGTTTCAGAATGTCCGCAATCTCATGCACGCTGTATTCTTCATAGTAAAACAGATGGATGACAATACGATACTTCTCCGGAAGATGCATGACTGTCTCAAACAGTTCTTCCGATTCCGGCGTCTCAAATACCAGGCTCTCCATATAATCTTCCAGAGATATCTTATTTTTTCGCCAGAAGGTGCCATTCACATTCTTTGCTTTATTGATTGCCACCCGGATCAGCCATGCGCGTATATGCTGCTCATTGTCAAATTCCTTTTTTGCTGAATAGTACTGAATGAAAGTATCCTGCACAACATCTTTTGCATCTTCTGCGTTCTTGCAGACATTAAAAGCGATTATGTAGAGGTTGTCCTGATATTTTTCAAACAGTTCCTGCACTGATTGTCTCATGAGTACTCCTCTTTTCAGTTATTTGAAAGCCTTTCACTAATAGTACAACCCGGACCAGGAAAAGGTTACAGAACTTTTTCAGTTTTTATAGATTCTTATATAAAATTCTGCCAGCATCTGATAAAATAATACCATATTTTATCTAACAAACATCTGATACACATTTTTCTGTATACTCACGATTATATTTTTTCCTACAAAATATGTATTTAAAACGCAAGCTGAAGTGAAAAGTTAAGAAGAATACTTGCAACTTCTTGACCACCACGAGTAACTCATAGTATATTAAAGGCATAATTATTGAGCCGATAACACTATTTTCGGCAAGGGACTTATTAGTTTTACAGAGCAAACTTACAGTGTTTGCAAAGGGCACCTATTTTATAGGTGCTTTTTTCATCTATTCCATTTCCTGAAATTCATAACCACCCGTCTCCAGATCATATCGCAGGATACGATTCGATCCAGGCAGGACAATCGCATAAAAGCCGCCCGTCTTTTCATTCAGCACCGTAAATCTCTCATGACCAGACGGCATATTTTCGTTATGAAAACGCAGGGTTGCATGAAAAATTTCCTCTGCACTCCTCTCTTCCTTTCCCACAAACACTTCGACGCAGTGGCCGGCAGTTCCACTGTATCCAATTCCAGCGATGCACAACAGATAATCTTCGATCCCATCATCATTGAAATCAAACAGATGATAGTCCACTTCCAATTCATGATGGGATCCAAGTTTTTCCACAAATTTCTGATTATCCTCTTTCTCTTTATCTATATAGTCCCTGAGAGGCGTATTCTCATAATCGTACCGGGGCGAGGTGCTGATATCATAGACCAATATCTCATGCCTCTTTTCTATTTCCTCGAACTTCACAACCTACAGAACAATCCTGTCCAGATAAAGCCGCTTAGCATATTCAGATTGCAAAGGCCGCCATAATCATCCTGATTTTATCTTCCTTCTTCATCCCACTGCCTCCAAAACCCTTTCAACTCTCTCCACGTAAGTTCCACTTCCCCAGCCCCCGTATATGCATGCCGGATCCGTTCAAATTCCTCCCGTGTAATCTCAAATTCCTCCTAACCTTTTTCCTGATAAAGAAATTTATTTTCATCCCATTCCCATTGGATGCGCACAGACTCTCCGGAGGAATCCATAAGCTCATCCAAGATATAGTAATGATATATATCACAGCCCACACATCCTCCCTGATACTCTATCACACCACCCTGATACAAAGACAGATGGTCCCGGTAAGCAGACAAGAAGGACCGTCCTTCCTGTTCATAATGTGTGCGGAAATATTCGGGTTCTTCCCACACCCGCTCACAGGTCGTAAGGACATCCCTGTATAAGTTTATTTCCTCTGCGTTTGCCTCTGCAAACGGCATCTTAAGCCTGTTAAGTTCCAAAATCCGTTCCACCCTCTTGCTGCCGCTCTTCCATTCTCCCGCATAACTTCCTCCTGCAGCAAAGCATCCGTACGTCCCGTCCGCATATCTGGTTACCAAACAGTGGAGATAGTATTCCTCCGCCCCCGTCACCGCAGCCGATATGCTCCGCAAATCATCTGATAAGATTTCATATCGCCCAATCACCAACTCATACTTACTGTTCTCACCCTTTGGAAGCAGTTCGTTCTGCACGTAATCCCTCACACCCAAAATAAATCCGTCCTCTGTGAGAGCTGGCAATTCCGGTTTCCGAAACTCCGGCCTGTGCCAGGTCATAATGCCTATTTTCTGTAATTCTCCCTGCCGTTTATAATAAATACCCATACTGGCGTGACAGACCGGCAAATCCGCCCCCTCTGCCTGCGTGTCAGGCCAGCAGATGCCTCCGTAGCAGTCCTGGCCGGCTCTTTTGTCGATGCCATCCCCTTTTATCCAGAACACATTGCCGTCCTCATCCGTATAGATATGGTAGGTTTCTCCCTCCTCCAACAGTCCCTCAAGCTCATAAGGCATGTCCACATAAAACCACTGATAATAGGCATACAATTCTTCCATCCATTCCTGCGCTCTTTCTACTGTTATCTGCGTCTGCCTGTTTTCTCTCTGTACAATCCCATTTTCCGCGGAATCTTTTCGCCTTTCTTCTATTTCCCCGGCATTCTTCTGCCAGTCATCTGTCTTCCCGGCATTTTCCTGCCCGTCATCCACCTTCCCTGTATCGTCCGGGTCTACTTCCATATAGACCTCCAGCCGTTTTGCTTCCATAATATGTTCCACTGTATCGTCGGCTGTCACCTCCATAACCGGATACTTCTCAGCTTCTCCAAGCACAGAACTGCATTTGGCGTCATAACTGCCGTCCCGGTTTCTGACAACGGTACTCTGAAACCACCTGTATTCACTATCACCAAACACTTTCAATCTTTCTATTACACCGTTCATGACAACCTGCGCCGCATTTTCAGAATACTCATAAGCGCCTATGTAGATTTTATACCTGCCCTCCGGCAGTTCCCCCTGGCTCCCATCCTCTCGAAGCACATCTATCGCAGCATCTATATATTCCGTTCTCTCAAGCGGCGGAAGTTTAGGCGGTTTCTCTCCTGCCACATCGATTGTCACAATTCCAAGATATGTATATGCAGCGGCTCTGTCCAGAGGAAGCCCAAGGCTGCCATAGAGTTTCCAGGTTCCAAACTCTCTTCCCAGACCGCCTTGCTGCCACAGTTTATGGAATATGCACAGATTATTTGCCACATCAACCCTTACTTTCCTATACTCCACTCCGCATTTTACTTCCGCATTACAATCCACAAGCGGCATAAAATAATACACGCCATCCTTCCAATACAAAACAATCTCCAGCGCATCCCTGTCATATCTCTGGTTTCCTGCAAACCCTAAATCTTCGCCCTTAAACCACCAGTAATACTGATAGGTATACTCCACTTTTTCCACAAAAATATCTGCGAGCCGGGTTTTCTCGGCCTCTGTCAGTATCGCGGGACATTCTTCCTGTGAGGTTTCAGAAAAAAGGACTGCATTTATCCATGCCGGCATGAAAATTCCGACTAAAAATGCTATGACAACCCCTGTATTTAGAAGGCGTTTTCCCATATTAGCGTCCTCCTGAAGCATCCTCCGTTGTAATCCAACATTCCAATCTATCCTGAAACCCTTCTGTTTCCCGCATATACTGCCTCTAAATCCGAGAACCTCACGTCCATCTGTCCCGGATTATATTCTCCCGGCTCCCGCTCCAATATGCCGCCTTCATATCTGACCGTATAATACCCATACTGCATCCCGCCGGATTCATCCTGTACATCACATTGAATATGCATAATACCGTTTTGTCGTATGTAATAGGTATATTCCAGAGCTGTTATATCTGACTGCTTCCACTGCGCATCGATTTTATCTTTTACAGTCTGTGCATTCCGATATGTCAAAAACTCCTCTTCTGTCATCTCTGCAGCCACATATTCCTTATACATCCCGCCATCATAGTACAAATACGTATGTTTCCAGGTATGAGTCGTCATTCCAAAATCCGGCTCATAGCAGCCATCATATGCTTCAACAGTCAGCACCACATCTCTCTCATCCGACAGCCTCACATAACCATGCTGATCAGAAAGCAGGCATACTATCTCCTGATTCTGAAGTGCCAGAATAGAATAATGCTTCCATGGTCCAAACAGGACTGTATTATTTAATGCAATGTGTATTTCATCCCCGATATCCAATATTTCCACGATACATCTATCTGTATAAGTATTACCCTGATAAACCAACATGCAGGTCTGTCCGTCGCCACTACAGTACCAGGCATGACAGTAATTATCTTCATCCAGATACACCCCTATCAGTTCCTTAACCCCATCCTGATCCATGTCCGTGTATGCATAGTCCTCTATTTCATGTTCCGCACGTGACTCCATAACCTCCAGAAGCTCAGCCTTTTGAACCTGTCCATTGTCTATGCGTACACTGTGCGCCCCTATGTCGTTTCCCCTTATCAGGACTGTCATAATGATTTCAGTAAAAATCAGCTTTTCTTTCATCATCACTTCTCACGGAATGATCATCTCATCCGGCAGCAAAATCCCTGCCTCTTCCTTTCTGGTCTTTTCCAATGTACCATCGTCATACACCCTGTATAAAGCCTCATCCACAATGATATAATTCTCTACTACAGTATATAGAACGTCTGCATATCCCAGTGTCAGAATCCAACTGCTATAATATTTATTCTCCATACTCACCGCCGTAAAAGCATTGCAAAAATAATGCATCTCTTTACATAAACTTTACATAAACTTCTGCGCATAAAATACTTTCTTAAATTCATATTATAAATGTACAATGCATCATTTCTGCATCATTTTCCCGGAAATAATAAAAACACGGAAATTTCTCTCCGTGTTTTTATCATTCTGCTTCCTATACACTCTCGATAAAACGCTCTTATCCCATTATATCTTAATCTCGCAATCAACATCTATGCTTGTTTCCGAGGCGGCCACTTAACGTCGTATATATCTGCCCCATAGGGAATATCTAACTTTCTATCCTCACTCAACACATACTCCTCGCCTCCAACCCGAAATACAGAACCAGGTTCATAATCCCGAAAGATTATTTCGTTTTGTGTCATATACATCTGATAGGTATTATCATATCTTGACTTTAGCACCGCTGTTCCCGCATTTCCATTAGAATAAAAGTAGTCCTGTTTATTATCCCCCACTTGTACAGAAAAAAATCCGTCCTTGATACCCGCATCATTCAAAAGTTTTCTTTCTGTTTCTTGAGAATAATATAGTCCTAAAAAGGTACCGTTTGTTGACAGCATGTTCCAAAAGCGTCCAATCTCAAAACTTTTATCATCTACCACTCCTCTTGACGTATCTGAATTAGGTTGCTTCATCCGCCCATACGAGCAGGTCAGAATATGCGTTTTCCCTGCCTCATCCGTAAATTGATAATATTTTCCAGTATGAAAAACAATGGCATTATTTTCGGCTTCAGCCTTCAGACATTTATCTAAACTTATACTCGGAATGTCTTCATTATAATATTCCACACCCCCAAAGATAAAGCCAGTATCTGTCTCACAAGCCATATATTCAAAATTAATCATATCCAGAACCGCATCAGAAACTTTCCTTGCCGTTTTTGGTGCCGAGGCAGTGTATAATCCTATTTCTCCGACACGATCTCCACTCCTTATAAATAAATCTCTCTGTCCTTTGTTGACAGCATTGCGTTTATTAGCCAAAAGGTCAAGAAGGTTCTGGTTTCTGTTTGGATTCATAATCAAATTTACAGCCTTCCATCCAAGCATACCGTTCATTTTGTTCATCTCCCTTTCTTTAAAACTTCAAAAGTCACAATTAAGCAGGCATAAACAATGTCACCACCCGAATTATTAATGCTAATTTTAAGGTTATAAACCCACTGCATCTACTATTTATATCGTTTTTAAAGGTAAAATTGATTATATTAAATCTAATATTTTATGCAAAAAGAACGAATCAAAAAAACACGGAAATTTCTCTCCGTGTTTTTACAGCTTTGCTTAAATTCTGTTTCTCACGATCAACCGATAGCACTCCGTCGGCACCTGACAAAAGCAGGTCGGTCTTTCCTCCTGAAATTCTTCCTTTTGCCTGTCCGTGAGCACCGCCATGGTCTTCATGCCCGCCTCTTTCGCCCCATGAATCCCCAACGGGGAATCATCCAGCGCAACACAGCATGCAGGTGTTATGTTCAAGACCTCTGCCGCTTTCAGGAACAGATCAGGCGCCGGTTTTGCCTTGCTCACCTGGTCTGCGCTGATAATGGCGTCGAACAATTCTTCCGGAAGTCCCACAGCTTTTAGGGAAATAGAAACTTTTCTTCTGTCTGCACTGCTTGCAACAGCCGTTTTCATACCTTTCTCCCGCAATTTTCTTATAATACGATCCATGTCCTGAAAGGCTTCCACATTTCCTGCTGCCATCTCCCCGTAAACGGTATAGGCCCTGTCTTTCATCTCTGTCCGATAAGGCACACCATGCTTTTCGGCTACCGCCCCTATAAAGATATCATCACTGGCGCCGGACATGGCCCGGAATTCCTCCTCTTTGGCATCCACGCCATATTCCTGCAACGCCTTTCGTATGGCGGCAATAAAGGTTTTCTCTGATTTACAGAGCACGCCGTCCATGTCAAAAACCACAGCACGGATCTGGTCCTTTTGGCGGAACAATTGCCGTGACCGCCGTCTGGAAATGGAAGAACTGCAGACAAGCGCTACAATACACATCAGATAAGGAAAGGTATTGATCAAAGAAGAAGGAATCCCTATCGCCGCAATGTCTATTCTGGTTCCCAGCGCTGACGCAGCTCCAAAAAGCAGGGATGCCAGGAAGGTTAGGAAGGGGTTGGCATTCCCGAAGGCCACCACCGTAAAGGCCGTAAACCCTCGTCCCTGGACCATATTTTCACTGAATTCCGAGACAATATCGCAGGACAGATGGGCGCCAGCCAAACCGCACAGGGCACCGGAGATCAAGATAGTGATCATCTGAATCCGGTCCGGATGGATGCCGCTGGTCCTGGCCGCATCCGGATGTTCGCCCACACTGGCAACTGCCAGACCGAATCTTGTTTTGGATATGACGACCCACATCACAAGCACAAGGGCAAACGCAACATATACCATCATATCCTGGCCGTTGAACAGCTGAGACAGCACCGGAATATCACACAGGACCGGAATTACCAGCTTCGGAACCGTATGAATAGCGGCTGGCCGAAGTGACCCAGCCATATCAAAGAAAGCATTTAATACGAAGGAGGTTAAGCCCAGCGACAACATGTTAATGGCAAGTCCCGTGTAAACAAGATTGGCCTTCAGTTTGATGCCGACAGTTCCGTACAGCAGGCTCACGAGCATGGCACTGGCCATCGCCAGAAGATATCCCACCCAAATATTACCGCCGGAAAAGTGAACGCCCACAATGCCGAAGAAGGCGCCTATGAGCATCATACCGTCCAGAGCAATGTTGAAAACGCCGGCTTTCTGACAGAGCAATCCTCCCATGGCGGCAAGCGTTACCGGCGTGGAAATACGCAGCATGGAAGAAAGAATATTGATGCTTAAAATCTGATTCATGACTCCATCTCCTTTCCGGCAGTTTTCATTTTTGAAAGCCATCTGCTCAATCTGTGCCGCATTTTCAAAGAAACTTTCACTGTAACAGCCAGGATAATCGTTGCCTGAATGATCTCTACCATGGGACGCGGTATGTTCGTCAGACGCTGTAAGTTAGCCGCACCGTTTTTTAATGCGCCGAAAAAGGCCCCGGAAAGCAACACCCCAAGAGGATTATTGTTCGCCAAAACCGCTACCACAATTCCGTCAAATCCCAAACCCGTATTAAAGCGCTTGGGAAACTGGTGCAGCACTCCCGTCATTTCCACCGCCCCGGCCAGACCGGCTATCAGCCCGCTGAGCAGCATGGCCTTAATAATGATATAATTTACACGAATCCCGCTGTCCTGCGCCGTATGGGGATTAGCTCCCACCAGCTTGATCTCATATCCTGTTGTAGTCTTTTTGAGCACAAACCAGAGGATAACTGCTGCGGCAATGGCAATGTAAAGTCCTGTATGGGCATTGGAATTGGGCAGATACGCCAGCTTGGCCAGCCAGAAGTTCTCCGCAAACTTGGGCGTGGACGCTGCCTGAGATGCCGTTCCCTCAGGCCGCAGCGGTCCAAGAATCGCATAATCCGTTAGAAGCTCCGCAACAAAATTGAGAAGCAGCGTGGTCACCACAAGGTCCGCTTTGAAACGGACATATAATAAGGTAGGAATCAAAGCAAACACCATTCCCGCAAGACATCCTGCCGCAATAATCGCAAGCAGACCTGCGCCTCTTGGAATCCGCTCGGAAAGACACAGGGCAACCCAGGTGCCGGCCAGAGCACCCATGTTCAGCTGTCCGTCAATTCCCAGGTTAAACACTTCGGCTTTGAAAGCCACACTGGCAGCCAGTCCTGTGAAGATCAGCGGAATACTCCATCTGACAGCGCCTCCCAAATCACCTGTGACACCATGCAGCAGGCCGGAAAGCATGGTTATGGGAGAAAATCCTGCAATTGTCACAACAACAGAGACTACAAGCAACGAAATCACGATAACAAGAATCTGTCTGAAAAGGGTTTTCATATTTCGTCCAAACACTACTGCCTTACTGTGCATTTCCCTTCACCTCCCTGCGTTTCGAGCCTGTCATATACAGACCCAGCTCAATTTCGGACAGATTGCCGTCATTTAGAAATTCCCCGACAATTTCTCCTTCGTACATAACCATAATGCGGTCAGATAATTTCAATATTTCATCCAGTTCAGATGAGATCAAAAGAATCGCCCGGCCACGGTTTCGCATTTCAATCAGTCTGTCATAAATAAAGGCAATCGCACCGATGTCCACGCCTCTGGTAGGCTGCGCCGCAATCAGAAAATCAGGAGAAATATTCAGTTCCCTGGCAATCACTACCTTTTGCATATTCCCGCCCGACAATGTGGATACCGCATAGTTTTCATCCGGCACTTTAATAACATACTGATCAATCAATTCCTTCGCCTGCTCGCTGCATTTTCGAAGCTTCATGACCCCCAGCCTGGAAAAGGAAGGCTTATAATATTGGGTGGTCATCAGATTTTCCCAGATGGAGCAGCTGGCCACCACACCCCTTTTCAATCGGTCTGCCGGAATATGAGAGAGTCCCCGCTCCCTTCGCTTTCGTATCGACATACCAGTGATTTCCTGTCCATTTAAGATTAACTTTCCGCTTTCAGCCCTCTGTAATCCCACCAAAGCCTCTGTCAGCTCATCCTGCCCATTCCCCTCAATGCCGGCCACACCCAGAATCTCTCCCTGCTTTACCCCAAACGTAATGTCTTTTACCGCTATAAACCCGCGCGAATCACAGACCCTGACATTTTCTGCTGCAAAAACCGTCCGGGGATTGGAAATGGTAATCCGTTCAAGCTGTTCCTTCATTTTCCGTCCGATCATCATCGTGGAAAGTTCATCTGCATTGGTCTCAGAGGTCCTCACATTCCCCGTCACCACACCCTTTCTCATAATCGTGATATTCGTCGTAATCTGAATGACCTCCCGCAGCTTGTGGGTAATAAAAATAACAGAACATCCCTGCCCGGCCAAACGCTTTAGAATCTGAAACAGATCCTGAATCTCCGCCGGTGCAAGAACTGCGGTAGGTTCATCCAGTACAATAATCTTTGCCCCCCGGTAAAGCAGTTTCAGGATTTCTGCAATCTGCATCTGTCCTACAGATAAATGCATCACCTTTCGCTCCAGATCCAGGTTCAACGCATAGTTTTGCATAATCTCCAGGACCCTTTTTCTCGCTTCTCCATAATCAATAAATCCCGCCCGTCCCGGCTCACTGCCCAGAATAATATTCTGCAGCACGGAAAATCCGGGTACCAGCATGAAATGCTGATGTACCATGCCAATACCATAACGGATGGCCGTCTGGGGGTCGGGAATTTCAATCTCCTTTCCTTCCAGTTCAATGGTCCCGGAATCTTTTTGCACCAGGCCATACAGAATATTCATCAGCGTCGATTTCCCGGCGCCGTTTTCCCCGATCAGACCATGAATCTCCCCCTGTCCCACTGTCAGATTTACTTTATCATTAGCCAATACACCTTCAAATCGTTTGGTGATCGACGTCATTTTCAAAACCGTCTCCATTTCATACCTCCTCAGGAAATAAAAGAAATGACCGGGCGTTATCTACAAATCGTCAGCTTGCTATACTGCGAAATGGCAAACGCCCGGTAAGCAAAAGGTAAATTCCTTCGGAATGAACCTTGCTACAAGCGCAGCGGATTTTTCTCTTTATCCTGCTTAGCAAGGATGCGCACCGCTTCGCAGGCAACTCTGCTCACTTTCTCTTCTCCTCCGTTGTCTCCCCAGGTATCGCGGATACGGTTTGAAATAATAGACATAACCGCCCCCATCCGCATACCATGAAGCTGTCCCACAATATATTGTCCCGATGTATCCGTATCAATATTAGTCACACCTGCACTCTGCAGATCGGGAATGATATGCGGCGCGAAAGAAGGCCAATACCCGTCTTCCTTGATCTTCCTGCCCTGTCCAAGATAGAAGGAAGCAGGACAATACATCAGTCCATATCCATATTTATAGCCCAGATTTTCACAGGCCTGTGCCAGAGCGTTTACCACATCCACATTGGCCACCGCCGGAAACCCCCGATCCACATAGCAGTCCGATGTACCGTCTGCCCGGATTGCAGCCACAGGAATCACGATATCGCCCAGATCAAACCGGGGAGAGATACTCCCTGTGCTGCCTACCCGGATTGCGGTGTGAACACCCGATGCATTCAGTTCATGAATCGCAATCTCTGCGCCCACCGGACCGCAGCCAGTTGAAGTACATCCGATGGGGGTTCCCTGGTAATTGCCCACCATGGTACGAAATTCCCTGTAAAAAGCCAGCTCTTTACTGTCCTCCCAGTTCTTTGATATCACCATGGCTCGTTCCGGAGAACCAGGCAGCAGCATGATGCCCGGAACATCCCCATTCCCCACACGGATGTGATAAGTTTTTCCGTTTTCTGTTTCAGGTTTCATAGCCCTGATATTTGATTTCACTCCATCATTCATCATAGTTCCGTATCCTTTTCTCTCCTCTTCCCTATTTATGTTCTCCTTTTTGCTGCCCTACTGCTGTTTCCCTTTCAGGCTGTCAAAGTCCGGATAGGAAGTGTCGTTAGGCACTGTCACTTCACCGGAAACGATTTTAGCCTCAAGATCCCTGACAAAGCTTATAACATCCTTATCCCGGAAAATTTTTCCCCATTCGCTGCCATTTGCCGAGAATTGCTCCAACGCATCATAGCCGATATAATAGATTCCTTCTTTTAACCCCAGAGGAGACATGATACCGCCGGTAAAGTTATCCTCGGCCA
The DNA here is from genome assembly GCA_910577735.1 of uncultured Lachnospiraceae bacterium. Taxonomy (GTDB): domain Bacteria; phylum Bacillota; class Clostridia; order Lachnospirales; family Lachnospiraceae; genus UBA3282. Next base: position 8,352 of record CAJTOO010000030.1, on the reverse strand, counting down.
GCATCCGGCAAGCCATATAGGCATTTTCATCGAAGCCAAGTCCGGTGGAGGCAAAATAGCCATCCGGATATAATTCATAAGCATAGTCGAAATTCGTATCGGTGGAAATAGCGATTCCCGCCTCCTTAGCGCCTTCAATACAACCGATTGAAGTCTTCGCCGCATCCCCCACAATATAATCCACACCGCCGTCTGCCATGGAAAGTGCAACCTCCTTGCCGGCTGCCGGATCTTCAAAGCTTCCTACATACGTAAAGGAAACATCTATATCCGGATTTACAGATAAGGCGCCCAGCATAAGCGCATTGATGGAGGCATTGGCAGAAGGACTTTCTGCCGCATTCACATAACCGATGTGTCCCGTCCGGCTCACATAAGCGCCAAGCGCACCCATCACATAAAAGTACTCTTCTCCGTGATATTCCGAACTCCATACATTGTCAGCCTCAGTCTCCTGCCCATTGATATATTGATAAATGGCTGCAAACTTAATGTCCGGATATTCTTTGGCAACGGTAAGTGTCGCTTCACTCATCTGCGGAAAAGTCGTGATGATCAGATCATACCCTTCTCTGGCCAGCGAGCGGATGTCATCCTCGTGCGACGCTGTGGATGTGGATTCCAGTTTCTTCACTTCCAGGCCAAACTCTTCTGCTGCTTTGTCAACGCCGGCGGCAATAATATCTACTGAACTCTGGTCCCCAAAACGCTGGTTCACGATCAGCGCCACACGCTGCGCACCTCCCGCCGCCTCATCCGGCGATTCCTGAACCGCTTCATCAGACCCTTTCCCGGATGCAGCAGAAGACGCCTTCGATTCATTCGCAGAACTGTCTGTCTTATCTTGCTGGCCGCCGCAGGCTGTCAGCAGAACTGATGCTGTGCATAACAAAACAGCGATAACCTTTTTTCCCTTCATACATTATATTCCTTTCTTTCGTTTCGCCTTTGGCTTTCTATTTAAAGGCTTATCTTGTATTTTACAGTTTCATTGAAAACCTGGTCTTGCCAAATACTTCCATTTTATGCAGGCACCCCTCCCTTCTTTTATAGTTTGTACTATCCTCAGCAAAGTATCGTTTTCGTTCCGCAGGCCTTCAGAAGTTCCACGTGCTCCGCTGATGTATCCTGGCCAAGGTAAATAGTATCCACTTCATCAAATCCGGCTGATTTGAAATTCGCTTTCTGATCAAACTTGGAATGATCGGCTGCCAGCAAAATATGATCGGAAGAATTTTTCATGGCGATGATAATATCCGTCAACTGTCCGCTGATATGAAAAATACCTTTGCCCGGTACGATCAGATCAGGCGAATAAATAGCATAATCAAAACGCATGCTTCCAAAAAAGGCAATCGCCTGGGAGCCAAGACAGTCAAAATTCCGGGGACGATAATTTCCGCCCGCTAACATCACATTATTTTTCTCACTGCTGCTCAAGCAGGTGGCAATCTTTAAGGAATTGGTCGCAAACTGCATCCCGCTGCGGTTTTTCAATTCCTGTGCGATATAATAACACGTGGTACTGCTGTCCAGTGCAACAGATGCCCCATCGGGAATATCCTGGCAAATCCTTGCGGCAATTTCCTTCTTCTCCTTCGCATTGGTTGCGAAACGCTCCTCAAAATGAGGAATCAACATGGTAAAGTCCTTATTGATCTGTACGCTGCCAAAGGTTCGGATGACCATCTCCTCCTTCTCCATAACATACAGATCCCTGCGAATGGTGGAAGGAGAAAGTCCGAAATGTTGAATCAATTCTTCCACGCTGACCTCTTTGCGTTCCTTTAAAAAGTTCAGGATCGATTCTCTCCGTTTCCATTTTTTGTGTTCCGCCATGAACCACACCTCTCAATCATAATTTTTTGACCATTTATTTTTCCAGACTAGTTTTATGCTTTTATAATTATATATAATCACATAAAATCCGGCATGTCAATCCCAATTTTTGGTCATTTTTATTATTTTAGTCATTATTTTTTGATCATTTGACTCAAATCAGCCAAATGTAAGGCTAAAATGGTCATTATTTTTTGACCAAATTATCTTTTAAAAATTTTCTGTAACCCCTTCTTCAGACAGCAAAAACACGGAAATTTCTTCCCGTGTTTTGTCTTTTATGCTTCCTGTGCACTTATAATGATTTCTTCTCCTCACGCAGAGGATTCCACACACCCCTCCTATAGCAGAACAAATATAACCCAAACAACAGCAGATTATGCGCGATCATGCAGGCCCATGCTGATACCAGACCAAACCCAAACACCTGGGTACAAAGGTATGTCCCTGCGATGCGTACCAGCCACATGCCAATGATATTGAACACAAACGGCGCCCTGGTCTTACCCACGCCCAGCATAAGTCCCTCGATGATAATAGAAAACCCATAAAAGGGTTCGGAGACCGCCACCATCCGCAGCACTGCTGTCCCCAGCGAAACCACCGCCGCCTGTCCGGAGAACAGCCCCATCAGCCAGGGCGCTGTCAGAAACAGGCAGGCACCGGAGCCGATCATCAAAGCGATTTCCAAAGGTACAAACATGGCTGCCAGACTTTTCATACGCCTTTCATCCCTGGCGCCATAAGCATTGCCCGCCAGAGTGGCCGCTGCCGTCTGCATGCCAAATCCCGGAATATAGAAAGCCGACTCCACGGTATTGGCAATGGTGTGGGCCGCCGTGGATACCTCCCCCAGGGAATTGATCATAGCCGCAAACGCCACATAGCCAAGACAGGTGCCAAAGCGCTGAAACATATTGGGCCGCGCCACCCGCATGCAAGGCCCCAAAATCTGCATATCCGGCGTAAATCTCTCACCCTTTGGCGAAATCACCTTATGCCGCCACAACACAAAGGTAATACAAATGCCGCCTATGGTAAAGGCAATGGCGCTGGCAATGGCTGCCCCAATCACACCAAGCCCCGCTCCCCACATGGTAAACCGCAGGGAAAACAATTCCATGCTGCGGGTGGGATAGATCATCAGAAAGTTAAGCGTCACATTGACCAGATTCACCAGCACACCAATCTTCATAGGTGATTTGGTATCCCCCGCCGCCCGCAGAACGGTACCAAAAATAATACTGGCAGTCCTTGGCAGCATGGGCAGATAGAGAATCAGGAAATACTGCGACGTCAGTCTGCGGATTCCTGGTTCCACCTGCATCCAGACCGGCACCATGCTGCTTAAGGATACCGTCAGCACAGTAAAGAAGATTCCCAGAACAAACGTAAGAAAAACCGCCTGTGCTGCTGCCCGCTTCGCCGCACGCTGGTCGCCGGCTCCGTATGCCTTTGCTATGTAAGAGAGAAATCCCACGCCCACTGCAGAAATGGTACTGCCGATAAGCCAGTTGACAGTTCCCGTGGACCCCACCGCAGCCGTCGCCTGTGTCCCCAGTGAACCAACCATCGCCGTATCAATATACTGAACTGCTGTCTGCATCAACTGTTCCAGCATCGTTGGCCAAGCCAGGGCAAGAATCGTAATGAGCATCGAGCAATTCCCTATCTTATGTGCCGTCGTTTTGGTCATTTGCTTTTTCCTCTCTGCTTTTCTACCTTTTTCTCTTATTGTAACATAATTATGGGAGTCAATATCCTGCCTTTTATCTACTTGCATCATTTTCCTGGAAAACAACAAAAACACGGAAATTTCTTCCCGTGTTTTTAACAATCTGTACTATGACAAAAATCCAACCTTTCTGTGTCAACATCCATCATTCCCTTTCTGACGATGAAAAGAATGGTTTCCGGATCAAAGCCTTGTATCCTGCAACACCTTCCTGATCTCCTTGAGAACTGTTTCGTCATCACTTCCATGGAACCAGAATTCTAAAAACTCCTTTGTTATCTGCTCTTTATATTCCTCATAGGAAACCAGCACCTCATAGAAAAATATCCGGCTTTTTCGATAATACTTTATATATTCTTTCCTGCAAAGCCTTTCTAAGAATGTGGATACTGTCTGTGGAGCCCAGGCGCTATTATACTTTTCGTTAGCCCTTCTGCGAATCTCCATCATACTTAAATCTTCCTCTGCCTCCCATATGACTTTCATGACCAGTTTTTCGCATTCTGTCAGCTTTTTATAATTCATCTCTGTGTTCTCCTCTTCTCAATTATATTGATCTGATAATCCTATAAGACAAAAACACCGACCCCGAATTATACTTGTTTGAATAATCCGGGCTCTTTACTGAAACCTGTATCATTCATTTTAATGCACTTTTTCTATATTAAAATCTCTATATCTTTTTCTTCTTTCCCTCCATCCTCTTTCGTTTCATAATACAATAAAAATCTCCTTAGGATCAGACCCCCCTTTGTCTCTTGGCAATCTAATACCAGTTTCTTCTTTTGTTGAAATTCAATCGCGTTCTTTTCGATTTACATCTTCACGAACTATACTACTAATGTATCACATTTTAAACAAAAGTGGTGCAACATTTTTAAATTATGGTTGAAAATAAAACTTTCGTTTATTTGGGGGTGAATAGCCGCTACATATGATAATGTATAATAAACAAATATATTTATGGCATCACCTTAATACTCATGTCTCCTCCCCGTTCATATCCCCTCTCCATTCTGCGAAAATATAGGTGTCCATACTTTTTTCCACATCTGTCTTCCTTCATTAATACAATCCGACACTGGTAAGAGATACTTCTTTTTGTTTTAATGTATACAAAGGAAACCGCAAAGCTCCAATAACCATAAGAGCATATAGATTTCAGTTCCTATATGCTCTTACACTGTTGCGATATTTTATTTTGCAATCGGTATCTCCAGCATCTCAACTTTTTCATTTCCACACGATTTCAAAACGATTAGCGCAGCTATCTCATCAACATCAACAACTCGAGCAAAACCTGCTATTTGATACGCATTTGACTTGCTGCTATCTGTATATCCCACTCTGCCGGGATTCACTAAGTATGGAATTCTTGTTCCATCTTTTAAAACAACTCCTTTGACTTCGGGAATGCCAAGATCATCTTCTTTTTCCACCGGAGCTTCACTGACAGAATAATTCACTTGGATAGAAATCGGCGAGATATCCATATCCTCCATCGTGAAACCTGTTCCTTCCACGTTCTTTCTTACCTTAATATTTTGAGTCGAACTGACATCAGAAAGGTTTATTTCAAAATTCCACTCCCCCTCCACTGCCGGAATAAACGCTCCTTTTGAGAAGGTTCCCAGATTCTTGAATTCAACGTGCATTGTCTTGCCGAGAAAGGAATCGTTTTTGTCCACAGCACTTGCCCGAATAATATATTCCATATTTCCGTTATCATCAGTATAATGAGAAATAACACTTCCATCTTCATAACTTTCTATAGATGTTCCGTCTTCATATACCAGTGTACCGTTTTCATCAGGAATAATTCCATCATACATGCTCCCGCTCATATTAACCCATGCGCTTTCATCCTCTGGATCATCTCCCTGATACACATTTACCATATCAAATCCCGGCTCCATCCGATCCGCTGCTCTATAACCGGAAATACGAAATGTCATATATACAAATCTCTCATCCACGATAACTGTATCCGGCTCTATTGTAACACCGTTATTTGTCACGGCAAGCGACGGGCTATCCGGCTCTTCATTGTACACTTTTGCTATATTCTTTTCTGTAAGCACTTGCTGCTGCTCATCGGATGCCTGAATCGTTCCGTTCATGCCTCTCCCCCAATAATGATGAATGGCTGCAACGGCACTTATACTGCTAACTGCTAATATACAAACACCTGCGATAACGGCGGCCTGCGTTTTAAACATTTTTTTACCTCTGGTATGTGTTTTTTTCATATGAACAATATCCTCCTGCTTAATCATTGCAAAGGCCTGATTTGTTTTGTTCAACACAATTTCCGATAACTCTATTTCTTCAGAAAGTATAGGTTTTTTATCTGCCATTTCTATCCTCCTGACAATCGCGATAATACTTTTCCACCTGTTTTCTTCCTCTTGCAATCCTCGTCTTGATGGTATTTAACGGTAATGACAACATTTCGGCAATTTCTCTCATCTTGAATCCCTGACTATAGTACAATTCCATAGGCAATCGATATCGTTCGTCTATAGAAGCATATGCCTCCTTCAATTCAAGATTATACTCATCACATTTTGACGGTTCCTCATAAGATTCTATATTCTTGTAAGCTGCATTGTCTCTTATGATATCATAGCAATGGTTTATAAGTATTCTTGTCATCCATGTCTTAAAGAACTCTGGTTTCTTAAGTGTATGTAACTTTTCCCAACAAGTGAGAATTGTATCTTGAAGAGCATCTGCAGCATCTTCTTCATTCATCAGAATTGCAATGGCAGTTCTATACATATCCTTCATATATAACTGCATTAGTTCGGTAAATGCGTCTTTATCATGCCTCTGCGCCTTCTTTACACAAAACTTTATTTCAATGCTTTTCATTAACTTTCTCCTACGCGCGTATGATTGTAAAACAAACAAGTGTCCTTCATTTGTTTTACGGTCATTAGACGTCAGATACTGTCTTTTGGTTTCAAAATATTAGAAAATATTTATTATTCTTTTCATTTTATTAATTAACCGCAATTTATATATCGGAGTCACACGATTGCCGAGTATATTGAAATCAACACCACCGACACCGCCGAGGCGGGCTGACCCCCGCCAAAGCATGAACGCACAGGGCGATTTTTACGGAGTTTTGAGAGAAATTCTTCAAAAAGTTTTCCTTGTTTTCTAATACGGGGAAGTTTGGGAAATGCCAATGCCATAGAAAAAAATCAGCAAAATTTTTTTAATCCATTTACAAATTCTCCGATTAAAAGTATCATATAACAGTGATATATAACGGTGTTATATTTAGGGAGTAGGATAATGAGCGAAGCAGAGCAGACAACACAACACTTAATTCTTTCAGCCGCCATTCAGGAATTTCTTGAAAAAGGCTATAAGTCTGCTTCCTTGCGGAATATTGTCAAAACAGCGGGCGTAACGACAGGCGCGTTTTACGGCTACTATGACAGTAAGGAAGATTTATTTGAAGCACTGGTAAGCGAACACTACAGCTTTTTACTGAAACGCTTTTGCAAAGCCCAAAAAGAATTTGCAGAAATCCCGCCGGAGGAACAGCCCGACAATCTTACCTCTACTTCCGGCGAATGCATGTATGAAATGCTCTTGTATGCCTATGAACACTTGAACGAATTTAAGCTCATACTTTGCTGTTCGGAGGGAACACGTTTTTCAAAACTGATTGATGAAATGGTAGAAATAGAAACAAAAGGAACACATGATTATTTAATGGTTCTTGAAAAGTTAGGCAGACCTGCGCCGCCCATTGATGAACGGTTGGAGCACATCTTGATCACAGGAATGTTTAATACTTTTTTTGAGCTGATTATACATGAAATGCCGCTTGAAGAAGCAAAGCACTATTTGAAAGAAATGAGAGCTTTCTATACTGCCGGGTGGATGAAAATTATGGGGCAATAATAAATTGAGTCGACTCGATTACAAATAAATTTGTTTTTGATAATGGAAAGTTTACACTTTCCATTATATTTGACGCAAGGGTTAGCTTTGGCTAACTTCATAAAGACACCACTAATCAATTAAGGATATTCGAGGGCAGTTATTTAGTCCTCATATCATAAAAAATTTTCAAGGAGGTTTTTTACAATGAAAAAACAGTCTAATCTATCAAGACTGATGGGCTATGCCGGAGGGCATAGGATATTGACCTATCTTTCTTGGGTACTGTCCGTAATGAGTGCGCTGTTAGCCCTTGTGCCTTTTTGGTATATATGGCGTATCATTCACGACATACTGGAAGCTTCCCCGGACTTCGTGGAAGCGGGGAATGTCACAGGCTACGGCTGGTCTGCGGTATTGTTTGCGGTTATCTCTATTGTTGTCTATATAGCCGCCTTGATGTGTTCGCACATGAGCGCGTTCCGGGTTGCCGCAAATATCCGAAAAGAACTTATGCGCCATATTACAGCCTTGCCGCTTGGTGTAACAGAAAAGTATGGAAGCGGAAAGCTGCGGAGAATAGTAAATAGTTCCAGTGCCGCTACGGAAACATATCTTGCACACAGGCTCCCCGACAAAGCGGGGGCGGTTGCCACCCCCATAGGGCTGCTTTTCCTGTTGCTTGCTTTTGACTGGCGGTTAGGGCTTTTAAGCCTTGTTCCCGTTGTGCTTGGTTTTCTGATTATGATGAAAATGACAGGAAAAGACATGGAGAAGCGAATGGAGCAATATCAAAATGCGCTTGCTGATATGTCAAATGAAGCCGTTGAATATGTGCGGGGCGTACCCGTAGTAAAGACTTTCGGGCAGACAAT
>CAJTOO010000029.1 GCA_910577735.1 uncultured Lachnospiraceae bacterium | reverse complement strand
TACAGATGGCACCTCAATGGTGTTGCGGTGCATAACAGTTTATAAGTTTAACCTGCCCGCCGCCATGTCTCCCTTGACGGAATGGATTATGAAGGGGAGCTGTTCGCTTCGGCGGAAGATACGGAAGGGGAGGCGGTGCGCCGGGAGGATATGGCGCGGCTGTTTTTTGCTATGGAGACTTTATCACCATCCCAAAGGGAGCTGGTGGAGAAAGTCTATTTTGAAGGGCGGAAAATCACGGATATTGCCGCAGAGGAAGGGGTGGATAAATCTGCTGTTTCCCACCGGTTGGGGCGCATTCATAAAAAACTTAAAAAAATTTTGAGTTAGACCGTCAACTTTTGCCTTTCCCGTGACCGAATAGTGAGGGCAGTAAAATAAGCACCCTTAGAAAGAGGTGAAAGTCAGATGAAACACAGCTTGAAGATCAGCTATACCAAAGAGCCCGGTTCCGGCGGCATCGTCTGGTGCAGGACTGTACCTTTGCGCGAGCGCCTGCTCCGGCATCTGTTCGGTGAGATGCGCCGGGTGACGATCATTGTCCCCGGAGGCAGCGTGGAGGAACTTTCGGTGAAGGAGGTAGGTGTCAGTTAGCGAAAAATATATGCTGACCATCCGGGAGGCATCGGTCTATTTCAATATCGGGATCAAGAAGATGAGACGTCTGGCGGAGGATAACGCCGGACGTTTCGCAGTTTTCAGCGGGAACAGGTATCTCATCATCCGCACGAAATTTGAGAAATTCGTGGAGGAATGTTCTGCGATATAAATCCCTTTTATTTGCCGTAAGTAGTTGACTTTTGGGGGCTTTAGAGTGATAGATGTCATGACCGGGAAACCCGGCAGACAGAAAGGAGGAAAGCCAGAATGAAGAAACCATTACCGGAACAGAAAGACGTTCTGAACCCGGAAGAAGCCGTACAATATTTCGGATTCAGCAGGAGGAAATTTTTCAGGATGCTCAGGGAAGGGAAATTTAAAAAGTACACTGCTCTATACGGCAGGCGCAGGCTGATCCTGCGGAGGGAGTTTGAAAAGTATCTGGAAGAGAACCCGGAGGTAAAGGAGGGGATGTTAAATGGCGGGAAAAGCAAAGTCAAGGCGTGATTCCAAGCACCGCGTCCTTCGCAGGGGGGAATCCATCCGCGCGGACGGGAAATACCAGTTCAAGTACCATGTAAACGGCAAGCCGCATTTCGTCTACAGTTGGCGGCTGGAGCCCACAGATACCCTCCCAGTTGGGAAGAAGCCATGCCTGTCGCTGCGGGAGCTGGAAAAGCAGATCGGGTATGACCTTGATTCCCTGTCAGACCCTCTGGGGAAAAACATCACGGTGGGGGAGCTGGTGGAGCGGTACCTTGCAACGAAAACGGGAGCCAAGCCGAACACGCTCACGAATTACAAATTTGTGCAGAACCTTCTCAGGGGGGAGACTTTTAACGACAAAAAGATTTCTCAGATCAAGACATCGGACGCGAAACTGTTCTTGATCAAGCTGCAGCAGGACGGGAGGCATTACAGCACCGTCAAGACCGTGCGGGGCGTCCTGCGCCCGGCTTTCCAGATGGCGGTCGATGATGACGTGCTGATGAAGAACCCCTTCGGCTTTGAGCTTGCCGGGGTGGTGGTCAATGACAGCGTGACGAGGGAAGCCATCACAAAAGACCAGATGCGGAAGTTCCTGAAATTCATCCATGACGACAATGTCTACTGCAAGTATTACGAAGTGGTCTATATCCTTTTCTACACGGGGATGCGCATTTCGGAATTCTGCGGGCTGACCCTTAAGGATATCGATTTGGAAAATAAGGTCATCAACATCGACCACCAGCTCCAGCGGACTTCCGATATGCGGCTTGTCATCGAATCCACCAAGACGAACGCGGGGACAAGGAAGCTGCCCATGACGGAGGACGTGGCGCAGTGTTTCCGCGGGATTATCGAGGACAGGGAGCCGCCAAAGGTTGAAAAGGTGATCGACGGGTACAGCGGGTTCCTCTTTGTGGATAAGGACTGCAACCCACTGGTGGCGATGCATTGGGAACACCGATTTAACCACATGGTCAAGCGGTACAACGATATCTACCGGGTGCAGATGCCGAACATCACGCCCCACGTCTGCCGCCATACCTACTGCAGCAATATGGCGAAGTCGGGCATGAACCCAAAGACGCTCCAATACCTGATGGGGCATAGCGATATCGGGGTGACGCTAAATACCTACACGCACCTTGGGCTGGAGGATGCCACGGATGAACTGCGGCGGATGGAGGACTTGGAGAACGCCAGAAAGGAATTGGAAAAGAACAGGGAAGAGAAGTCCGTCTCGCAGAAGATGTTCCGGGCAATTTGAATAAGGAGAATTTGTGCGCCCTGCTTCGGCAGGGCATTTTTTCTTTTTTTAGATCCACAAAATAACAAATTCATGCTATACTATATTTCAATATATATGTTCAGATATAAGTGAGTATTATATTATTTAAAATGTTGAGGTGTGTGGAAATGTCTGAGATTCAAGATACACAATGTAAAATTTGTACAGTGTTGCTTATTCAGAATGATTGCGAGACGCTTAAAAAGATGATTCTGAATATCCATGACCCTATTTTTTGTATGGAAATAATTCCGTATTTGGCACTTTTTTGTCGTTCATTTCAAGAATACTGTAATATGAATCTTATTAATAAAGATGTTGATTCAGAAATTTATGATATTAGAAACAGTATCAAAATATATGGTGAACGTTATGGGAAGAGTAAAAAGGAGTTTCTCGAATCAGATAGAAAACAGGATGATGAATTTAGAGATGGACTTCGCTTTGATTTTACTAAAAATTTAAATATACATTTTAATTTGGGAATATATTTTGATGAAAATAAGAGAATTGTAGGAAATACGCAGTTAATTGCAAATACATTAAATATGCATGGTTTAACAAAAAGGGAACGACAGGAAAAATCATTTAATCTTGGCTGTCATTTAGCAAGTATTATAGGTAGTGTCTCAAATGGATTGTCAGATTCTCTTCCAGTACCCAATATTATACTGAAAGAAAATATTCCAGTGTTTTATTACGATGATTTTAATACGAATAGAAATGTTTTTTTTAATCCTATTTTTTCAAAGGACATAAATTTGTTGATGCTACATATTTTGAGTAGTATAAATTTTGTTAAGTATGTTTTGACTCCGTTATTGGTAGAAGAAAATGTATGGATATTTAGAATTAATTATATTGTGATATATCATGCATATCTCGGATTAAAAAAAATGAAGATGCATATAGAGAATAATTATACAGATGGGATAGAGATGATAAGTAGATTGAACTCAATCTTAGAGTATGGCGAAACGCTATTTTTATCTAAATTCAGAAATTGTATGATGCATTATGATTTAAAAAATAATGGGGTATTTGTTATTACAGAGGATAATTTTGATGAAAAGAAATTATTATATGGTTTGATTGAGGAATGCTTTAATGGAGAAATATATAAATCGTATTTTGAGAAAATTATTGATATGGGAGAGCAGATAGAAAATTTTATAACTCAGCAGTTTAATTTTGATATAGTAAGTTTAAAAAAATTTTAATATATTTTTGCTATATACATATTATAAAGTACAATTTAACAATTCCTATGGGAAAAGATAATTTAAAAGAATATTTTAATCAACGCAAAAAGGGGAAATGTAAGGTATGAAGAATTTGAGATTTGACAATTTATATTCTCCAGAATATTATATGGATATTCCGGGAAATGATGGGAGAATTGCAATTAAAAAATTTAATGATGTAAGGGATACAATGGGCATGGCTCATTTTTCTTTATCGTATATTGAGGACATGCCAAGTGAAGATTTAGGGAAAAATTTTGCTAAGACAATTCATCTGCGTCATGCAATTGAAGATTTAAATAATTCATTTGATTTACTGCTCCAGGTTCCTTGGTTCTATTATAGAATATGGGCTGAATTTAATAGAGGAGCATCATTGCAAACAAGACAGCTAAAAAATAGGAATGAGATAATCAGAAATACACAGGAATGGGTATTCTTGGCTGAAAAAGATTGTGAAATAAAAAAAGTTAGGGCATATTTACAGTCTGTATCTAATCCATTGGAACAAAAGATAAACAATTTCTTTACTGATTATGTTGAAGGAAACGGCAAGCCTTTTACAGTACGTTCTTTATGTAATACATTAAAGCACAATCATGCATTAAGTTTTGCTGAGTTATATGAACCATATGATTTTTACTTAGACTTGAATGGGAAAAAAACGAACTTGCGAACGGCAGGAATAGGGATTCGATTTGAACAGCGAATTGTAGAAAAGAGTAATCCTGATGTTGAGGTAGGGAAAATAAAATATAATTACGCGGATGATTGGTCTATAGATTATGAATATGATCAAGGAGAAGTTTTTCGATATGAAGATTGTATTGACGGAAATCAGAGATTAAGGATTCAAGAAGTTTATCAAGAATGCTGTGACTATTTTGATGCTCTTGTTGATTTGTTTGAGGAAGTTTATAACGAAATTCACTCGCAGATTAGATTGTTGCCAAGTTTAATTTCAGAAAGCGGCAAGCCGAACATTAAGCCAAGCTCAAATAAGATTAGCATGGATGATTATTTTTCGGTTGTTTAAAAGATGGAACCCCACAGTAGTAAACACCCCCAATTCCTACTACGTTTTTACTACGATTGACGGAATCAATATGCCCCGTTTTGCCCCGATTTGCCATTTCCGTTACATTTTTAACAATCTCCACGGAAAAAGCAAACTCCGCAAATCGTGCCAAAACACGGCAAATCGGGGCATTTTAGGAAGGAGAATAGACATGATTTCGATACTTTTCGTGTGCCACGGCAACATCTGCAGAAGCACAATGGCCCAAAGCGTCTTCGCCCATATGGCGGCGAGTCAGGGTCTCTCAGAACACTTCCACATCGATTCCGCTGCTACCAGCAGAGAGGAGATCGGCAACCCGCCGCACTATGGCACAGTCAATAAACTGCGTCAGGTAGGAATACCGTTGATTCCTCACAGAGCGCGTCAGATGACCAGGCAGGATTACAGAGAATACGATTATCTGATTGGCATGGATGATTCCAATATCCGAAATATGGAACGGATTGCGGGGGGAGACCCGGAACATAAGATTTATCGCCTTTTGGAGTTCTCAGGAAGCAGCAGGGCGATTGCAGATCCCTGGTATACGGGCAATTTTGATATCACGTATGAGGACGTGACGGAAGGGTGTCAGGCACTTTTGGAAACTTTGAAATCTGATATTCTATAGGGAAGGTCAACTATTGAAAGAACAGAAAGAAACTCGGATGTTGTTAAGTTGTGCGGCATTTGCCGGGCTGGTGAATGTAATATTTATATGGATGTGTGGGATTGGAGCGGTTTTGTGGGCCGGGTTTAATGGCTTTGGCGGCATCTCGATGGAATACACGAAGAAGGGGGACTTTATTGTTTCGCTTCTTTTGGAAATGCCGGTTTTATTTTTAGGTATTCTTTTCTTGATTTGGCTTGCCAGGAGTATCCAATGGAGGGAGAAGGCAGGTCACTATGTAAAAGCCTTGCTCTTTTTGCTTGCGGCAATTGGCATGGCGGTGCAGCTCTTTTATTGTCTGCCGGGTGCAGATTCTAACAGACTGTCGCCACCAGGGGTGATCGGGAATGGTCTTATGTATTGTATCAGGCAGACAGACTGGATGGAGTACCCGGCGCCATAAGAGATACGATTAATTGTCGGACTTTCCCGTCTTCTTTGGATGATGATCAGCGGCGAAGGAGATAAATGCTGACAACAGCAACAGGAAAACAGTCAGCACATCCCAGGCATCCAGAATTGGTTCGCCTATCATGTTGGACAAGATGAGATTGATGATGAACACAATTGGTACGGCAGCGAGAAAGGACAGGCAGCAGGCCATGGACTTTCTCGCTTTTCCAACATGATTAAAAATCAAGAATACCAGCCATAAGAATATAAGTCCGGGTATGGCGGTTGCAGTACCGATGGTAAATACGGTGTGTGTTTTTACCAGCAGGCTCAATAGGTATAAATAGGGGATGACGAAAACGCTCAGGGAAGTGAGGCTCATGACCATGCCTTTTTTCCCAAGAATAATACCGGGTAAAGTAACTACCCATGCAAAAGCGATAGAGCTGAGCGGGATCAGTGACCAGGTCAGGACACCGGAAATTGCAAGGTCACATATAAGGCACACTGCAATAGCAATAAAAAGTGCCGTAGAATAAAGGATTGCGACGATCCTGTTTTTGGATACACTGTTTTCATCTTTTCTTTTCAGGTCTACTAAATTTTCCTCTGCTTTTTTTTCATAACTTTCATGATATGCCATCTCAATTTTCTCTCCACTCAACAATTCGTTTACGGTGATGCCAAGTATGGCGCACAACTCCAGCATGATAGAGGAATCGGGCATACTTTTTCCGGTTTCCCATTTGGATACGGCTCTGTCTGTAATATTCAGTTTTTCTGCCAGCTGCGCCTGTGTCAGTTTCTGCTCTTTACGGCATTTGGCAATAAAGGTTCCGATTTCTGTTTGATTCATTGTTGCTCCCTCCTTAAGCTGAATAGTACATGATGGTCTGCATTTTTAACAGGAACTGTTGGTTGAGTTTCAGGAAAATTATACGATAAAAGCGGATTTGAATCAATTCTGAGATATGAACTGCAGCAAGCGGGCATAAGTTGTAAAGAAGAGATGGTTGACACAGAAGCAGGCGCAGATCAGATGCGGAGAGAGCAGGCAGGAGCAAATAAGATAGTTAGAAAAAGGAAACTGACCCTGTCAGATAGGCTCCTTTATGCCATGATACTTGTCATCGGGATTCTGGCTGGCCAAAGTATGGGAGCCCCTATACAGGGAACCTCCATGGAGACCGTACAGGAAACTACGCTAAGCGGTACGGTCACGATGGCTGGTTCCACATCCATGGAAACTTTTGTCAATGCTTTGGCGGAAGGGTTTATGAACCGGTATCCGCAGGTGATAGTGACAGCGGAGTTTACAGGTTCCTCTGCCGGGATTGAGGCAGTACTGGCAGGCAGTGTGGATATTGGTAATTCCTCCAGACGGCTGCGCCCGGAAGAAAAGGCAGCTGGGGCGGTGGAGCATGTTGTGGCTTTGGATGGGATAGTGGTGGTTACGGATGCAGATAACTTTGTGAGGGAACTGACGAAGGAGCAGTTGGGGGAAATCTATCAGGGGAATATCAGGAATTGGCGCCAAGTAGGCGGTACGGATACTGCGATTGTGGTGGTGGGCCGGGAAGCGGGGAGCGGTACGAGAGAAACTTTTGAGGCATTTTTAGGGCTGGAAGATACCTGTGCTTATGCCAATGAACTGCATTCCACAGGGGCAGTGATGGCAAGAGTATCCTCCACACCGGGCGCCATTGGGTATGTATCCTTTGAGGTACTGGATGATACGGTATCGGTGGTAGCAATAGATGGAGTTATGCCTACAGAAGAAGCGATCAGGGAGGGCTTGTATCGGTTGAGCAGGCCTTATGTGATGGTGACGAAGGGGGAGCTTGAGAAGCAGTGTGAGACAGTGCGGGAATTTTTCTTGTATTTAGATGCCGAGGAGGGCAAATCGCTGCTTCGGAGGGCCGGGGGAATTTTACCGGATGAATAGAGAAGGGGAGTGGTGTGCTTAAACATGAGACAGATAGATTCTATCCTTTATAGGTCCAGTCAGGTAAGCTGCGCCCAGGCAATCGAAAAAGCCGCAGAGATGATATTTTCGCTGTGTGCTTTTACCGCGGTTGGGGCAGTCTTCTCCATCACGCTCTATATGATTGCCAATGGTGTACCGGCTGTTTTTCAGGCAGGGGTGAAAGAGATATTGTTCACCACGGTATGGCAGCCAACAGCGACGGAACCGTCGTTTGGGATTCTTTATGTGATTCTGACCTCCATTATAGGCACGTTCCTGGCGGTGCTTCTTGGTGTGCCTGTGGGGATTCTTGCGGCGGTGTTTCTTGCGGAAGTGGCGCCCAGGCGGCTGGCGGCTGTGGTGCGCCCGGCGGTGGAACTTCTTGCAGGCATTCCGTCTGTTATTTACGGGGTACTGGGGATGATGATTTTAAATCCCCTCATGTATCGTCTGGAACAAAGGATTTTTGCAGATTCTCAGACCCATCAGTTTACTGGCGGGGCGAATCTGCTCTCGGCGGTATTTGTCTTGGCGTTAATGATACTGCCCACGGTCATTAACATCAGTGAAGCGGCGCTCCTTGCAGTGCCGCCGGAATTGAAAGCTTCTTCTCTGGCACTGGGGGCTTCTCCGGTTCAGACCATCTTCCAGGTGACCATACCGGCGGCCAGATCCGGGATTCTTGCGGCTGTGGTATTGGGGGTTGGCAGGGCGGTTGGTGAGGCCATGGCAATCAGCCTGGTGTCCGGCAATTCTGTGAATCTGCCCCTTCCATTTCACTCGGTACGGTTTCTCACCACGGCCATTGTCAGCGAGATGGGGTATGCGGGCGGTCTGCACAGGCAGGTTCTGTTTACGATTGGTCTGGTGCTGTTTGTGTTCATCATGATCATCAACGGGATTTTAAGCAGCATATTAAAGGGGGAAAAGCGGGGATGATGAGAAAGCTGAAGGATGATGTGCTTCTGTGCCTGATTTATCTGGCGGCTTTTGGGGCAGAATTTCTTTTACTTGGGATCCTGGTGTATGTGTTTGTAAAAGGGTTTCCCTATGTGGATCTACAGTTTCTCACCACGGTGACCAGTGTTTTACAGGGGACTGTGGGTATTGCCGGCAATATGGTGAACACCATTTACATAGTGGTACTGACGCTTGTTATCGCAGTGCCGATTGGCATTGGTTCAGCCATTTATTTAAACGAGTATGCCCGCCCGGGGAAGATGGTCCGTTTGATCACATTTACCACACAGACATTAGCCGGGATACCTTCCATCCTCTTCGGACTCTTTGGTATGATGTTTTTTGGCATCACGCTGGGGCTTGGATATTCCATTTTGACAGGGGCGCTTACGCTTTCTTTGATGGTGCTGCCATTGATTACGAGAAATACGCAGGAGGCGCTTCTTGCAGTGCCGGAAAGTTACAAGAGCGGCGCACTTAGTATGGGAGCCGGGAAGTGGTATATGATCCGGACGATTCTCTTACCCTCTGCCATGCCGGGGATTGTTACGGGAGTGCTTCTGGCGGTGGGACGTATCATGGGGGAGTCTGCGGCGCTGCTTTTTACAGCAGGCAGCGGTTATCTTTTGCCAAAGTCTGCGGGCGGGTGGTTTCATAAGGTGGCAGAGTCCGGCGGCACGCTCACCATACAGCTGTATCTGAGCATGTCAAAAGCGCAGTATGATGTGGGCTTTGGCATTGCAGTGGTGCTTCTTTGTATTTTGTTTTGCATGAATTTAATCATGAAGTTTTTTGCAAAATATACCACAGAAAGCCAGAGATGATGTATAAGGGTGAAACTGTATGCCGCAGATTAAAATAAGAACAGATAAACTGAATTTATACTATGGCGCAAACCATGCCCTGAAGGATATCACGCTCAGTATCCGTTCCCATGCGGTGACTGCGCTGATAGGACCTTCCGGATGCGGAAAGTCCACCTTTTTAAAGACCTTAAACCGTATGAATGATCTGACAGACGGTGTCAGGATTACCGGAAAGGTTTATCTGGACGGAGCGGATATTTACCATCCGGGGGTGGACGTGATGGCACTCAGAAAACAGGTGGGCATGGTTTTTCAACAGCCCAATCCTTTTCCCATGAGTATCTATGATAACATCGCATATGGACCCAGGATACATGGGATAAAGGGAAAAGAGAGACTGGATGAAATCGTGGAGAGGAGTCTGCGGCAGGCGGCCATCTGGGAGGAAACCGGAGACCGGTTGCACAAACCGGCCCTGGGCCTTTCCGGCGGGCAAAAACAACGTCTCTGCATTGCCCGCGCTCTGGCGGTGGGGCCGGAAGTACTCTTGATGGATGAACCCACCTCGGCATTAGATCCGGTCTCTACTTTGAAAGTGGAAGAGCTGATCGGTCAGTTGAAGCGTAAATACACTATTGTCATTGTGACACATAACATGCAGCAGGCCGCCAGGGTGTCGGATGAGACAGCATTTTTCCTGATGGGGGAGGTGGTGGAATTTGCGTCCACAGACCGGCTGTTTGCACAGCCTGCAGACAGGAAAACATTGGAATATATTACCGGTAAATTTGGCTAGAAAACCTGGCGATGCAGGGAAAGCGGCACCGGCGGTGGAGCCGTATTCCGAATAAGGACTCAGGTCAAATCCTCCATCCGGAAATTCTCTGTTTTCAGGGCACAGTAATGCCGGCCTCTTACAGCGGTGAATTTCAGGACACAATAATCTGGATCGGTGACGCCCTGCTTATAATATATCACATCCTGGGGATGCCATAGTTCCTCTTTGATCTGGGGATCCTGCAATACTTCCATGGTGCCGGTCAGCATGACGGCCTCATATTTAAAGCGTCCCTTATTATAAAAGTAAATGCTGGCTTTGGGATTGTCCAGGAACTGTGTGGCGCGCAGGGAGGAAGTGTTGGTGGAATAGTAGAAGCTGTCATCCTCGATCTTGCCGGGCATGAACATGGCCTTCATATTAGGGTAGCCCTCCTCATCGACTGAGGCGATAAAGGATACCTTTTGTTTCCGGATAAAGCTGAAAAGTTGTTCTCTGGTCTTCATGATAAATCCTCCTTTGTGTTTTTATAAGTTTGTTCTTCTCTGGTAAGGGTTTCCAGAATCCGCGCCAGAAGGCGTTCAAAGATGTCCTGTTCTTCCGGGGAAAAGCCTTGGTAGAACAGGGTATTCATCTGTTGGGAAACGGTCTCATATCTGGACTGCAGGGAACGGGCATAGTCCGTGAGAGAGACGATGGACTGGCGGCGGTTCTGGGGATTGGTTTCGCGAAGGAGAATGCCTTTGTTTACCATGCCGTCCACCACCACGGAGACGGTATTCTTGGCAAGTGATGTCCGGACGCTGATTTCGTTGATGGTCAGGTAATCGTTTTTCCATAGGACGAAGAGAATCCGCCCCTGACCGCCGCTTATCTCAATGCCGTTTTCTGCAAGTAAGCGCTCGAAAATCCGGTCTTGCAGCTGTTTGATCTGTGATATGTAGAATCCGCCTTTTGTTTCCATGTAAATCTCCATCTTTATTGTTTTATGCGACACAAAAGTGGTATCTGTTTGTGTCTGGAATCTGATGTGATGCTATGATTTGGATTTGCGTATTATTCGTATTTCCAGTCTGTGAATTAGTCATATTAGAACAGTTCTATATAGAACTGTTAATAAATTAACATAGGAAGATGGAAATAACAAGACTCCATTTTACATAAATTTTACATCCATTTTACAAAACCCTGATTTCGTAAGGGATAAATCCATGATAATTTCAAATCATAATACTACGGCGAAGTATGATATGGCGAAGCTGTCAGCAGAGGCTGGTATGTGAACGGTATCATTTGGAATGTAGTGCCGATTTGAAAGGGAGGTTACCATGGACTTTTTCAGTATACTTACGATGTTGGGCGGACTTGCACTTTTTTTATATGGCATGCATGTGCTGGGAGAAGGTCTCTCCAGGGCCAGCGGCGGCCGGATGGAACAGATTCTGGAACGGCTGACATCCGGCAGGCTGCGTGCTGTTTTACTGGGAGCTGCCGTTACGGCAGTGATTCAGTCTTCCTCGGCCACTACGGTGATGGTAGTGGGGTTTGTGAATTCAGGAATCATGAAACTGTCCAGCGCGATCGGCATTATCATGGGCGCCAATATCGGCACCACAGTGACATCATGGCTTTTGAGTCTGAGCGGTATCGAGAATGGTAACTTTTGGGTACAGATGTTGAAGCCGTCTTCCTTTTCTCCGATCCTGGCTATCATAGGCGTGATGATTTTACTGTTTTCACAAAAAGACAGTAAACGAAATATGGCTACCATCTTTGTAGGGTTTGCGGTCCTGATGTTTGGAATGGACACCATGTCCGGTGCGGTGAAACCCCTTGCTGATGTGCCGGAGTTTGCCAATCTTTTATTACTGTTTGCCAATCCCTTACTGGGGATAGTGGCAGGTGCGGTCCTGACAGCAGTCTTACAGTCCTCCTCAGCCTCTGTGGGTATATTACAGGCACTGTGTGCCACAGGCGCAGTCTCTTATGGAACGGCCATGCCTATCATCCTGGGGCAGAATATCGGTACTTGCGTGACGGCCTTGTTGTCTTCGGTGGGAACTTCCAAGAATGCCAGGCGGGCGGCGATTGTGCACTTGTATTTTAATGTGATCGGTACGGCGGCGTTTATGATCGTGTTTTATGGATTGCATAAAGTAATCGGTTTCCCGTTCGTGGATATGGCGGCAGAACCTTTTGGCATTGCCATTGCGCACAGTGCCTTTAACATTTTTGCCACTGCCCTGCTTTTGCCTTTCTCAGAACTTTTGGAGAAGCTGGCTTATCTGACGATTCAGGAAGATGCTACAGAGCATGCGGCGGTGCGGTATGTGGAAGAGGATATCCGGGCATTGGACAGCCGCTTCATGCAGAACCCGGCTGTGGCCATGGAACAGTGCCGGAAGGTGACGTCCCATATGGCAGATACAGCTGCAGACGCCTGCAGAAGAGCAGCCAGACTGTTACACAATTATTCGGAGGAAGAGGCAGACAGGGTCCGGCAGATGGAAGAGGATGTGGATCGTTATGAGGATGTGCTGGGCACTTATCTGCTCAGGTTGAGCGGACGGGAGCTGGCAGAGCGGGACAGCCGGACACTTACATTATACCTGCATAGTATTGGAGATCTGGAAAGAATATCCGATCATGCGGTGAGCATTGCCATGGCTTACCGGGAAATGGCGGATAAGAAGATGGCCTTTTCAAATAAAGCGCAGGAAGAACTGACGGTATTTACGAAGGCCGTGGAGCGTATTTTAGTATTGTCCATGGAAGTCTTTGTCAAGGAGGATGGGATGCTTGTCTATGAGGTGGAGGCACTGCAGTCTTTGGTAGACAGGCTGGCGGTGGAAGTCAGAAAACGCCATATTAAGCGTCTCAGGAAGGGAAAATGTACGATAGAACTGGGATTTTTGCTCTCTGATATTGTGACGGCTTATGAACGGATTGCAGCCCATTGTGTCCACATAGCGGTGCGCATGGTACAGGTGCAGGAGGATTCCCTGGAAATGCACGGATACAGTGAGGAACTGAAAGAGAAGGACAGGGAGCGGATTCATCTGCTGTATGAAGGATTGGTGCAGGAGTTTTTGCTGCCATGATAGTATCCTTATTTCGAGAGCGGCTTGTTTTTTGTGAAATACGGAGCTATGATATAAAAAGCTCTTCTTTAGAAAAAGAAAGATGGGAGAAATGTTAAAATATATTACTTGTATGATATCACGCAAAATAAGGCGAAAAAATATTAAAGAAACAGAGCGGCAAACAGAAGGGTTTAAGATAAGATGAGCATGATTTATATCGTGGAAGATGACAGAAATATCAGCGAGATCGAGAGTTTTTCTTTGAAAAACAGTGGTTATGAGACGGCTGTGTTCGAGACGGCCAAAGATTTCTATGGGGCGCTTGCAGGGCAGATTCCCAGTCTGGTTCTGCTGGATGTGATGCTGCCGGACGAAGATGGTCTGCATATTGTGCAGAAACTGCGCAAAGACCCGCTGACACAGGAGATTCCTGTCATTATGGTGACAGCCAAGAGTACGGAAATGGATAAAGTCAAGGGGTTGGATCTGGGAGCAGATGACTATCTGTCTAAACCCTTTGGCGTGATGGAACTGATTTCCAGAGTGAAGGCCCTGCTTCGCAGGAGCGGGGAGCGCAAAGAAGAGAGAAAACTGGTCATTGGGAGGGTGCTTTTAGATGAGGAACGGCATGCAGTGTATGTGGATGATAAGCAGTGTGAACTTACCCACAAGGAATATGAACTTTTGAAACTGCTCATGCTGCGTGCAGGAATCGTAACGGGCAGGATGGATATTTTAGATCAGGTATGGGGTACAGATTTTCAGGGGGAATCAAGAACGCTGGATATGCACATTAAGACACTGCGGCGCAAACTTGGCGAGGCAGGTAGTATGATCAAGACGGTCCGTAACGTAGGCTACATTCTGGATACTATGACAGAATGAGGAGTGCCTGCTTTGAAGATACAGGGGATTTGACGAATGCGTGGAAATTCTGCCGGGGAGGACACCTTTGAAGAAAAAGATAAACAGGCAATTGACAGGGATATCGTTTCTTGCAGTCGTGATTACGTTGGTTCTGATGACGGCTGCTTTTTATCGTATTTTTAAGGCCCAGGTGATGGACGATCTGAAACTATATGCCCAGGTGATATCCGAGAGCGATATACTGGACAGGGCATGGCAGAAAGAATATGGTGATATGTTTCACCTGGTGCGTACTACCGTGATCGCACCGGACGGGAAAGTGCTCTATGATTCCAATGCCAATGTGGGACAGATGGATAATCATCTGGAAAGACCGGAGATCAGAGAAGCATTTACCTATGGACAGGGGCAGTCCATCCGGCAGTCTTCTACTATGAACAGGAGTACCTTTTATTATACGCTGCGGCTTGCAGACGGCAATGTACTGCGGGTGTCGAGAGAAGCGCACAGCGTCTGGAGTATTCTGTACCGGTCTGTACCGGTTCTGGCTGTGGCGCTTGTCGCACTGTTGGTCGTGTGTATGATTTTATCTCATTTTCTCACGAAATCCCTGGTCACGCCCATCGAATGCATGGTGGTTGACATAAGTCATATTGAGGAAGATAAGGTGTATGAGGAACTTCTGCCTTTTGCCAGAACCATCCGCAGACAGCATGAGGAGATTCTGGCCAATGCCAGCATGCGGCAGGAATTTACGGCCAATGTGTCCCATGAGTTGAAGACACCTTTAGCGGCTATTTCCGGCTATTCAGAATTAATAGAAAGCGGTATGGCATCAGGAGAAGATGTGGTCCGTTTTGCCTCGGGAATCAGACAGAGTGCGGGCAGGCTGTTGACCTTGATCAATGACACCATCAGACTGTCGGAGCTGGATTCTTGTGCGCAGGAGATTTCTTTCGAGGAGGTGGATCTGTATGAGATGGCAAGAGACAGTGTGGAAATGCTGCAGATCCGTGCCGAGGAACGGAATGTGCGCTTATCTTTGGCAGGAAGCAGCTGCAGGATCCTGGGGGATAAGCAGATGATAGAGGAATTGATTTATAACCTCTGTGATAATGCCATGAGTTATAATGTGGTGGGAGGCAGTGTTCTGGTCAGTGTGGAGCAGGAGCAGAAAGCGGCGGTACTTCGGGTAAAGGATACTGGCATTGGGATTCCCAAAGAGCATCAGGAAAGGATATTTGAGCGGTTCTACCGGGTGGATAAGAGCCGTTCTAAATCTACAGGCGGCACCGGCCTCGGCCTTGCCATCGTGAAACATATTGTAGCAGTGCACCAGGCAGAGATATCGTTGATCAGTGAAACGAATCAAGGCACGGAAGTTATAGTGGTTTTTGATGGAAATAATCCCACAGCAGGGTTAAGAAATGTGCCGAATGCTCCGATATAATCAATAACAGTTAACCAAAAACGGATAGAACGGATGCTATCCGGAAGGCGGAAGCGTATTGATTGCAGGAGACAAGGAGGTTATCGGCAATGCAAGTCAAGTTTAATGTAAATGATAATCAGATCATGGGACCGGGCGTCCAGACACAGACCAAACAAAGTGAGCACGCCGGACAGAAATCATCCCAGTCAAAGAGAACAAATACTATCTTTGCCGGCGATTTGCCGATAAACAAAGATTCCATTACGGTGCGCAAGCAGCAGGCCCAGAAGAAAGCCATGAAGATGATTCAGGATGCCTGGGGTGTTGACCGCAAGGCGAAGCAGGGTACGATGGAGACCCAGGAAAAGGCGCAGCAGTGGAGAGCTGAAGCACTTATGAATCAGGAAAAGGTGGCAGAGTGTGAGGAGAGAAAAGAGAAATTCCGCCAAGGTTATGGCGTGGATGAAGATTCCCAGGAACAGAAAGACTTAGAACTCTTAGAGAGGGCAATGTATCCTTCCGGAGGCGAGTTGACGGAAGAGGAAGAGAAGCGGTTGGAAGAATTGCAGAACCAGCCTCTGACAGAATACCAGCAGAAATGTCTGGAGGTTCATAAAGAGCAGTATCTTTTCCAGAACCGTGCCGAATCAGCGGAGAGTGTTTCCCAGTACTATGCCCAGTCCGCCACTTCCATGAAGATTGAGCGGTTGAAATTCCACAAGATGGCGGATGCCCAGGATAATGCGGAGAAACTGTTGACAGAGACAGGCAAGCAGATTGTTGGCATGCTTTGGGAAGAAGCCAAGGATCACGTGGACGAGACTTACGAGGAAAAGAGAGAAGAAGAGAAAGAGAAGGCCGAGGAGAAGGAAGAGCAGGAAGAAAAAGTGGAGGATATCCGGGAAGAGAAAGAAATCCTGGAGGAAAGGATCGAGACTGTCAGGGAAGACAGCCGCGAGACAGAAAAGGCAAACAAGGAGCAGGAACGGAATGCCAGGGAAGAGGCGGAACTCTTAAAGAGCATGGCAGACGCCGGTATGGATGTGGCCGGTTCCGGTGCAGGTGTGAAGGCAGAGATTAAGGATATGTTGAATAAGATGAAGCTTTTAGAGGCAGATATCAAGGGTATTGAAGTGGATGAAGAAATATAACCGACACGAATCGTAATCCGGGATTCCCGTTCAGAGGGAAAGACAGATACAAACAGAATTAAACACTATAAAGAAAGTGATGATACGAAAACAGGGGGAGCGGAGATGTTCTTCCTGTTTTTGTGTGGAAGTAAAGAGTTTGCGGGGAAAGAGAGGCCATGGCAACGCCGAAAGAGGCACTGAAAGAGGCGAAAAGAGGCGAAAAGAGGCGAAAAGAGGTGTGAATTTCGTGGTACAAAATTGGTGACAAAAAAAGCAAGTTTCATGACATTGGAAAGAAGAATCTGACGATTTATGCCGATACAAAGAAGGAACAAGTAAATAAGGAGTAAGGGGAAGCATGAGAATTGCGATTTGCGATGACGAGGCGAGAGGGAGAGAACGGATTCAAACCTTACTCGAGAAAGAATTTGAACAGGTGCAGACCAGGGAGTTTGATTCAGGGATGAAGTTACTTGCGGCTGTACAGGAGGGATATCAGCCGGATATCCTGTTATTGGATATAGCGATGGAAGGCATGAGCGGCATGGAGACGGCCGGAAGGATTAAAGAATTGTCGGATGTTATCCTGATTTTTGTGACCGGGGTGAAGGAGCAGGTGTTTCAGGCCTTTGATGTGGGGGCTTTTCATTATCTGGTCAAACCGGTAGAGGAAGAGCGGCTGAAAGAAGTCTTAAACCGTGCCATGCAGGAAGTGCAGAAGCATCAGTCAGGGCCCAAATTTCTGCTGATTAAGTCTGGCGGGGCACACAGGAGGATTCCGGTGGAGGATATTCTGTATGTGGAAAATAATGGCAGGAAGGTTATTGTGCATACAGGGAAAGAAAAACTGGAATATTATGAGCGGATGAACCATCTGGAGGAAGTGCTGGGAGAGGGCTTTTACCGGTGTCACAGAGGATATCTGGTTGCGTTTAGCGCCGTCAGCGGGTATGATAATACCAGTATCACAGTGAATACGGGGGACAAGATCTATCTGGCCAAGCAAAAGTACTCCGAGTTTGTAAAGCTCTACTGCCGGTTTTTAAAAGAGTAGTGCGGGAAGGAAATGTATATGGTATGGCAGGGGCTGGACCTTTTGGAATACATCTGTAAAGCAGGGCTGCTGCTGTATTTGCTGCAAAATGTGATTCCGGTGAAGGATAAATACGGCAGGGCAGGAGCCTGGCTTTTGCTGTTACAGTCAAGTGTGACCCATTTCTGGCTTGCTAATTCCCAATGGCTGGATGAAAGACTCTATGGAGACAGCAGGGGGAACAGCGCCAACAGTATCGTGAAGCTGTTCATAGCCTTTGTCATCAGCTTTCTGGTGTTTGATCTGCTTTACCAGGGGAGACGGCTTGCGAAGCTGTATCTGCTTTTGGTGTTTTATACGGTGCAGGAGACAGCACGGTTTGCCGTTCACAGTGTCTGGATGTTGGTGATCATGGGATATCTGGACAGACTGAGTGAGCAGATTATTGCCGGTCAGATGAAAATAGAAGCCTATTACAGCCTGGTGGAGAAACTGCAGTTAGCAGGCTGGATTTTGTTTGCCGGCGGGTATCTGGGCGTGATGTATCTGGCTTTTCGCATTTATAAGAACTATCTGAAAGAACCGGTTGCCCAGACTGCAAACCAGGGATTTTTCTTTCTGATGCTTGCACCGGCCATAGGCATGTCCCTGGATGTGGCTTTGCGGATTATCTTCTACAGGCAGGAGGGAGTACAGATTGAATCTCTGTATGAAAGGCATAACAGTATGTATGCTGTGGTACCGGTGATTTCTCTTTTGTGTCTTGTGTCTGTGGTTTACAGCAGAAAGATATACAGTGAGTTGATACAGGCAGAGCGTGAGAAACAGAATCTGATCTTTTATAAACAGCAGCTTGCAGATATGATAGATCATGTACGGGAGATGGAACAGCTCTATGATGGAATCAGGAGCATGCGTCATGACATCAATAATTATGTGGCGGACATGGAGCAGCTTTTACAGATAAAAGAAGAACAGGGAATATTGACTGGTACAGTCAAGAAAGAAGCCGGGCAGTATCTTGCAGGGATGCAGCAGGCAGTGGACGGCATCTTTTTACAATTCAGTACGGGGAACCCGGTGACGGATGTGATCCTCAACCGTAAAGCCCAGATATGCCGGCAGGAGGGAATTGAGTTCACTGGTGACTTTTTGTTTCCTGCGGGATTTGGGATTGAGGCGTTTGATCTGGGGATTTTATTGAATAACGCTTTGGATAATGCCATTGAGGCTTGCAGGAAGGTGGAACAGGGCAGGCGACTGATCAGACTGAGAAGTTATGGTAAAGGCAGAATGTTCTTTCTGGTGGTGGAGAATGGATATGACGGAAAGCCGCCTAAGGAAGAAGGTGGTGTGTGCCGGACCACCAAAAGGGATGCCCAGCTGCATGGGATTGGCATGAAGAATATGAAAAGTTGTGTGGAACGATATTTTGGCACCATGGAATATGAGACGCGGCAGGGGATTTTTGTATTGACCTTGATGCTGCAGGCCGAAGAAGGTTGATAACCAAAAGAATACGGTTTGTGACAAGAGGCTAAACTTTCGCAAAATTGGTACGATATAGATAATAACAGAGCCAAAGGGGGACAGAGTATGAGAATTACAAGAAATTACAGAAATGGCCTGATGAGTGCCATGAAAGCCAATGAGAATACTTCACTGTTTCGTAAAGCATTAAGCCGCAACAGAAACAGCAGCAGGACGGCGGCTATCCTCAATGGGATGAATAAAACAGGCGGTCTGGGAAACCAGAATTTTGCGACCAACACCAAGAATCAGAATTTTTATTATGATATGAAATATCATGCCGGACAGGTGGAAGAATATGCGAATGGCTTGGCGGACAGTGAGAAGAACTCCATTTATGATAAGGCCAAGGAAAGCGGCAGTACAGAAGAGATTCAGAGCAGGATCAAAAGTTTTGTTAACCAGTATAACAAGATGCTGAATGACCTGGAGGAATCCGGTACCAGGGCGGATGACAGTCTGCTGATTCAGATTAACAGTCTGTCCAGAAGCAACAGCCAGGAGCTTGCCTCTACAGGGGTGACCAGAAGATCAGACGGTACACTGATGATTGATGAGAAGAAGCTTGCTGAGGCAGATGTAGATACTTTGAAAAAGGTATGGGGCAGTAAGAACAGCTTTGCAGATCGTGCAGGGCAGAGGGCAGGTTCTGTGGAGGCTGTGGCGCAGCAGAATATGAAAGCGCTGGCCAGCAGTAATTACTCCAATCCTTTTAGCAGGTCCAACCTGTATGCGAATTATGGCACCAAAGGAAACTATTTCAATTTCTTCCGGTAGGATCATACGGAAGCAGGACGTTGCAGATTTGCCGGATGAGGAAATGAGGATATCATGAATCATATTAACTGGGTACAGCAGGATCCTGACTATCAGACAGAATACCATGTGCTTAAATGGGAAACCTCCCATTTTCATGAACCACTGGCACGAAGGACGGTTAACAGCGCACTCCATAAGGAGGGCGCTGCTTTTGCTATGCTTGAGGGGGCTGTAACAGCAACGGATGCAGAGGTTGGTTTAGGGCAGGGCCCTTCTGTCAAAAACGGCGGTTTCGCCCTGGGACACGGGCAGCATGGTATGGCCTTGCAGGAAAGCGCAGGGGCACAGAAGGGACAGGACAGTGTGATGATCTCTGCGCAGGGCGCTGAAAGGCAAAGTGTCGGGGTGACTTTAACGACAGCAGCAGTTGATCATGTGGGACATTCGGGTATCGTTGATGCAGTGGCGGTGGCAATCGGACAGGGAAGTGTACGCAATCGTCTGAAAGAAAGCGCGGCGCATCTGCAGGAAATGTATCAGAAACAAAAGGAAAAAATAGAGAAGTCCTTATGCCGCACAAGGAAAACGGAGAAGAAACCGGAACTTCCGAGAAAAGGAACCAGAGCAGCGAACAGAGAAGAAATCCTGTCCATGCAGGCCCAGAATCACTATCTTCTGGATTCCTATGACAGTAGTGGACAGTATCGTATGCTGGGAAAGTGATCTTTCATGTGATATTAAAAACAGGCTGTTTCAGCAGCCTGTTTTTCATTACTTCACTAATTTCTTAATCATTTTCAAGACAATGCGGACGTAGAAGGGTTGTAATTCCTTTTTGGCATTTTGCAGTTCTTTCCGGATTTCAATATGCTGTGGACAATGCTGTTCGCAGGCGCCGCACTGGATACATCTGCTTACATCAGAAGAGTTCTTTCTAAGGGAGGTTACCTGAATGTATTCCAGTATGGTACTGAAGCGCCCGTCTATCCGGGCCTTGTTATAGCAGCGAAAAGCGGTAGGAATATCCACACCGTGAGGGCAGGGCATACAGTAACCGCATCCGGTGCAGCCGACGCGGAGATTCTGATTTATTTTTGCCTTAACGGTTTCAATCAGATGATGGTCGCCCTTGGTAAATTCATGGGCCGCAGCTTCGGAAGCGATTTTCGTGTTTTCCGCAACCATTTCCAGAGAGTTCATACCGGATAAAACACAGGTGACTTCCGGCTGATCCCACAGCCAGCGAAAAGCCCATTCGGCGGGAGTTCTTTTGATGGGATAGTTCTGGATTGCCTCTTTGGCAGAGTCTGGCAGCAGATCCACCAGCTTGCCGCCCCGCAGAGGTTCCATGATGATGACAGGAATCTGCTTTTTAGCAGCATAATTAAGCCCCTCTCTGCCAGCCTGGGTGTGCTCATCCAGATAGTTGTATTGAATCTGGCAGAAATCCCAGTCATAGGCGTCAATCAGTTCTTTGAAGGTTTTCGTGTCTCCATGGAAAGAAAAGCCGATGTTGCGGATTGCCCCGGTTCTTTTCTTTTCTGCGATCCATTCTTCGATGCCGATGCTCTTTAATCGGTTCCAGACATTTAAGTCAAAGAGCATGTGCATGAGATAAAAATCCACGTAATCTGTCTGCAGTCTTCTTAACTGTTCTTTAAATAATTTCTCTATGGAAGAAGTATTTTTCAGCAAATAATAGGGGAGTTTGGTGGCAATGTTAATCTTGTCCCGACAATGATTGCGGTTCAGGATAGTGCCAAGCGCCTCCTCACTGCCATTATAAATGTAGGCGGTGTCAAAGTAGTTGACGCCATTTTCAATGGCAAGCAGGACTTCCTTTTCAGCCTTGTTAATGTCAATCCTGCCGCCTGAACTGCTAAAACGCATACAGCCATATCCGAGAATGGATATCTCTGTGCCGTCTTTCATTTTTCTATACTGCATAGAAGCCTCCCGGGTCATACCCTGATGATGTGAATATCGAGCCGCAGTCAATTTTGCGGGCCGTTTTGATGCGCTATTTTTGCATTGTTTTCTATTATATAGTATGAAGGGAACTTAAAGCAAGATGTAAATACTGCAGTGCGAAGAATTGCAGTGCGAAGAATCAGCACCAGAAAGAAGAAATGTTGGCAGAATAGTGACGTAAATATCAGAATTTTGATAGTATGTGGTAAGTTACCTGTCTGGCAACAGCAGGCGGGAAGAGTTCGCACTGCTGCGCCTGCAGGGTGTGAAGAAGATGAAAAGCTCCCTGTTGTTTTTGGTGGAACAGATGATACTGGTGCTTATGGGAAACCTGATAGGAGACGTGGTGATGTTGTTTGTGGTGCCGTCAGTATCATTGATGTTTGTGGTGAATGGGATACTTCTGATTCTGATGGCCTCAGCGGCACTTTTGATGACATTGGGATCTGATATATGGATTAAGGGGACTAAGACCATGGCCAAGTATGAAGAAAGTTTCATGACCATTGGTACTGTGCGGCAGGAACCAGATTCATATGAGGAGATTATGGAGTGGGACGCGGAGTTTAAAGAGTATAATGTCACCAAGAAGGAGCATTATGACTCCTAAAGGGTAAAACTTTTCTTCTGTGAGGTATTCAAGGGATATTTCCTTTTGCCGCCGTCTGCTCCTGTCACGCCATGCGTTGATAGCCGCAAAGCGTATGACGGTCTTGCAAAAGCCATTGAACGTGTACATAATGTGTTCTTTGTATGCTTCTGTGCAAGGCATAAATGATTCCCCCTTTCTCCCACATAGGGCGGTGCATGGTTTACTGTTATTTTTTTATAATTCAGAGGGGCAATAACACTCAAGCTGTCGCCCCCGCTAAACTCAAAAATTTATAATTTAATTTTATAAATATCTGCTACTTCATTTTCAAAAGAAAAGCTCCGTTCATACACGCCGCCATTTTTTTGTATAACTTTTATTGACGCTGCATTTTCTTTTTCAACAGATATATGAAGCTCTTTCATTTCTGCTTCTTTAGCCACTTGGAGAAGTTGGCATAGCATTTCTGTTGCATATCCCTTTTTTCTTTCAGATGGACGTACACTATACCCACAATTCCCTAAATCTTTCAAAAATTCATTCAGCGTATGTCTTAAATCAATAACTCCGATTATCTTATCATCACTTTTTCTTAAAGCAAAAAAGGTATCCGTAACTACCCAATTTTCATTTACCGTTTTGGGATTCGTGTTTAGCGTTACAGAGGATAGCCATTCCTCGTAGCTTTCTGTCTTGTCAAAAAGCTCACTTCCGTAGATAATTTCTTCTCCATGTTGAAAATGTTCCTTTCGATAATCAAGAGCTTTTTCTTTTAGTGCTAAAGTTGGTCTTACCAAAACAATATCATTTTTCATGCTGAACCTCCTCCGGCAATAGTAGCCGCTTTATTTCATTTATTATTTGATTGGGAATATCTTTATCCATTTTCATCAACTTGCTATACATTCGTACTCCTTGATATGCAAAAATAATTACATTGAAAATTGATTCCGGGTTCACGGAAGTAAATTCTTTCGTATCCATTCCGTAGTTGATAAGCTCTATCCATGTTGATTTTGAAATTTTGTACTGTTTTTT
Organism: uncultured Lachnospiraceae bacterium; assembly: GCA_910577735.1. Lineage (GTDB taxonomy): Bacteria > Bacillota > Clostridia > Lachnospirales > Lachnospiraceae > UBA3282. Next base: position 12,262 of record CAJTOO010000029.1, on the reverse strand, counting down.
CACTGAATTATCTTCTTTAGAAACCGCTGGATTACTATAAAATTCGTAAATAGCAAGGCTTAGAGAATTTTCGTAATCAATCATTTCTGTTGCATATCTTGAAAGAAGTTCCTCTAATATCGTGGTAGCTGGAACGTGCTGCTCAATTTTAGTAAATACTTCACTTTTTTGCTTATTGGAAAAAGCATTAACTATCTCCCAAAATATCTGCTCGGTACTTTCATAATGGCGGTATAGTCCTCCACGGCTAAGTCCCGTAAACTCGCAAATATCTTTCATAGTTACATCTTTAAATCCCTTTTCCGCAAACAGTTGATATGCCTTTTCTCGAATGTCCTGTTTTGTCTTATCTCCTTTCAAGCTCACATTATCACCTCTCTTATTTTGCAACACTTGTGTCGCTTTCTATTATGCGCCATTCGTGTCGCTTTGTCAAGAATAAGTATAGAACAAATTCACAGAACAAGAATCAGATATTAGAGATACCGGATTATGTTTATCGGTATCTGTTGACGGATGGGTCTGCAGCTTGGTAAAAACACAGGACGCAGAAATGTATGTGCAGGAATTGAAGATTAAAGGATTTCTAAATAGCAGCCGCCTGCAGATTAGTGAACATCCGGTAACGGAATATTATAGTTCTCTGTTGGAGAATAATCTGGGGCAAATCAGCTTTGGGATTTTATGGCGGAGAACCATTGTTGGCTTTTGATTTAATCAAGGAATGTACTTTATATGCAGAGAAAATTTTTGAAGGACGTAAAGTGTTATTCAATTTCACTACCAACGGCACGCTGTTGACCAAGGACAAAGTAGATTTTCTGGTACAGCATGGCTTTACCATGTTGATTAGTCTTGATGGTCCTGAGGATGTGTAGGACAGGCATCGGAAATCTGGAAGAGGGAGTTGATATCGATAAAGCTTTGAGTATTCTGAACATAGAAAAAATATCATCTGAGAGATGCAGGAACTGTTGGGGTTATTCCTTCTGCACTCTGTGTTTGTCGCAGGCGGATGATGTATGAAGCAGAAATTGAAAAGACGTGAGGATCGCGGACAGCGGACTATGCAGGGGCATACTATCAGCAATAGAGATTGTAATCCATGTTCTGGTACACCTTCGTGGAATTACATAGAAGCACGTGGCTCAAGAATTGTGTAATTAGTCAATTGGTTTAGCAGTACGTAAGATTGACCCTGTAAACAAACCGGCAGATTCCAAACCTGGGATCTGCCGCGTCTGCTTACAGAATCTAATTACTATCGCAATAATTCACCTATATATAAAAAATTCATAAACTTTGCACCAACTCTTTACAGTGTTCCAAACCTATGCTACAGTTATCGTACGATATCCGGGAATCTGAATATTCTGATAACAAATCTGAAAGTATCTCAGGCGGCAATCCGCTGCAGAATCCCTACGATATGAAAACACTATAGGTAAGAGGCATGGACTGCTTGCGGCAGTTATTTCAGGATGCTTCGGAACGGAGGACAAATGTATAAGAAAATGGCAGCAGTAGTGATAGCGGCGGCAGTGGCTTTTGGCGCCTGCAAGGCAGTGTGGGCGGAGGAGGGAAACCCTGCAGCAACGAGGGCGTTATTGCAATCAAACGGCAGAGTAGTCTATCAGGAGGGGGAGAGCAGGGTGATATTAGATGCCCAGGATCTGTACAGGATTGCGGACAGACTGGATTTGTTCAAGGTGGGAATCGCAAATCAGCTGGCATCCATGGGTACCTATCTGACCACAGAGGAAGGTATTGCGCTGCAGACTAACGCGGCCCTAAAGGTGACTCACATAGAACCGGCAGGGGAACACTGCGTAGATCCTTTGGCCGTGGATTTTAATGCTTTGCTGGAAGCTGTAGCGGCCAGTCAGTCGGTTCCGGCAGATTCTGCTGCTTATGGCTATGATGCAGGCACTGTACTGTACCGAACCAAGGAGGGGGTTCTCACCACGGTAGAAGATGAGGCGGCATGTGAAGCAGTTCAGATTACATCGGCTACAGCGGAGAATCTGTCAGCCGGAACCGCTGCCTGGGTGAACGGGCATCTGCTTCTTGGCACCGGAGCGGATAACAAGAATTATTACGAAAAGGGACATGGGCAGACTAACGAGACGATTGTCAATATCATCAGTCTTCTTTATAGCGGTATCAATGAAACCAAGGCGTATGCTGTGGCTGGCAAGGACGGCGGCAGTACCTATGTCAGTATCGAAAGCAAGGAGACAAAGGGGCCTGTCAGCATAAGGATCAGATCGGAACTGATCCCGGTTTGGAATCTGGAAGGAGAGGGCAAGAGGCTGCTCACAAAGTTAAGGATTGCTGTGGATGCGGCTACCGATGGTGCCAGAAGTGATAAGGATAATGCGACCAAAGGAAGTGCATCCATCAGTTATGTGGTCTATGATCAGAACGGTCAGGCCATCGGTTCAGGTTCCGGCAAGGCAATCGATCCTATTGTCATAGATGCAATGACACTGCCCATCACCACACAGTATATTTATGTGGAGGCAGACGGAAGTGTGTCTGTTTATAAAGAAGGTCACGGCAGTGGGACTGGCTCAGCGCATATTGCATTTCAGAATATGCAGGCTACGTATCTGATTAACTAAGAAAATATTATGTATTTATAAGTAGGCAGTAGGGCACCGATAGCTGTGATAAATTTCATAAAATCCAAACAAACCCTCTGTACAAATCCGTCAAAAAATAATAGAATCTTCTTAAGAAAGGGGATTCATACTTTACCATTGAATCAGTCAACAGGCAAAAGAGGAGAGTGTAAAATGAAAAGTTATATGCTGGATTTAAATTCTATTGACAGGGTAAAAGGGTTTGTGTCGGCGATTGAGGGGTTTGAAGGTTATTTTGATCTGGCTTCCGGCAGATATGTGATTGATGCAAAGTCCATCATGGGCATCTTTTCCATGGATCTGTCTAAGAAGGTAGAGTTTCGAATCTTGGAGACGGAGGCAAAAGTTGCTGAAGTGGAGGCGGCTATAGCTCCCTATCTGGCATGATATAAGCAGTGATAAACAGGTACAGAAACCATGAGACTGCCAGTGCAGGGATCATCTTTGCATTGGCAGTTTTTCTCTGATGTGACATATATAGCAGGAACAGGAAATTCGTGTAAAAGTAAGATAAGAAAGGTATCGGTGTTGTATGAAACTGCTTCATCTGGCAGATCTGCATCTTGGAAAAAGAGTGAATGAGTTTTCCATGTTGAGAGATCAGGAATATATCTTGGAACAGGTATTGCGGTTGGCCTGTGCGCAGAGAGTAGATGGGATTTTGGTGGCGGGAGATGTCTTTGACAAGACAGTACCGTCTGTGGAAGCGGTGGCTCTTCTGGATGACTTTTTGACAAAATTGTCTCAATATCATATTCCGGTTTACATAATCAGTGGAAATCATGATTCAGAGAAACGGCTTTCCTTTGGCGCACAGCTGATGGAGAAGAGCGCTGTTTATGTGGCGGGAGAATATCTTGGTGAAGTGAAAAAGGTGTGTGCGGAAGATGCTTTCGGCCCGGTGCATATTTATCTTCTTCCTTTCATAAAGCCTGCCCAGGTCCGGGCAGTGTGGAAGGAGGAGGCGCAGGAGATAGAGACTTATCAGGAGGCTGTATCTTTTGTGCTTAACAAAACGCAGATTGACAAAGCGCAAAGGAATGTTCTGGTGGCGCATCAGTTCGTGGCGGGGGCATCGGTCTGTGACTCTGAGGAGCGTTCGGTGGGCGGGCTTGATCAGATTGCTGTCTCTTGTTTCGACGGGTTTGATTACGTGGCGCTGGGGCATCTGCATGGGCCGCAGCAGGTGGGATGTGAGACAGTGCGTTATGCAGGGACGCTGTTAAAGTATTCCTTTTCGGAGATAGCGCATCATAAGAGTGTCACACTGGTGGAATTGGGAGCCAAGGGAGAAGTGGCGGTTCAGACAGTTCCGGTAAATCCGCTTCGCGACATGCGGCAGATTCGTGGCAGTTATGAGGAAATTACAAGACGGACAAACTATGAAAATACGGATACCTCAGATTATATGCGGATTATTCTGACAGATGAGGAGGATATTTTCGATGCTGTTGGGAAACTGCGGGCCATTTATCCCAATCTCATGCGGTTGGAGTATGATAATACAAGAACAGGAACCTGCCAGACAAAAGAGATGGTGCCGCAGGAGGAGAAGGGACCATTAGAATTTGTGGAGGAACTTTTCCAAATGCAGAATCATAAGCCTATGCAGGAGGAGCAGAGAATCTATCTGGAGAAACTGATTGAACAAGTGTGGGAGGAGAACGTATGAGACCGCTTTTGTTGACGCTGTCGGCGTTTGGACCTTATGCGGGGGTGACAGAGATTCCCTTTGAAAAGCTGGGCGGGCAGGGTATTTATCTGATAACAGGGGACACGGGAGCCGGCAAGACTTTTTTGTTCGATGCCATCGTATTCGCACTTTATGGGGAAGCAAGCGGCGGTGTCAGAGACGCCTCCATGTTCCGCTCTAAATATGCAAAGAATGAGGCCAAGACCTATGTGCGCCTGCGCTTTTTATTCCGGGGAGAGATTTACGAGATAGAGCGAAAACCTGAGTACCTGCGCCCTTCTAAGCGCGGCGGCGGTATGACCGTGAGCAGGCCGGAGGCGGTGCTTGCTTACCCGGACGGGCATGTGGTGACAAAGACTAAGGAAGTGACTGCCGAAGTGGTTAAGCTTCTGGGGATCGACAGACAGCAGTTTACGCAGATTGTAATGATTGCCCAGGGGGATTTTCTGCGTTTGCTCTTGGCGAAGACGGAGGAGCGGAGTCAGATTTTCCGGGAAATCTTTCATACCGGGGCCTATGGGATACTGCAGGATAAATTAAAAAAGGATGCCGGACAGCTACATAGTCAGTGTGAAGATTATAACAGAAGCATCGGACAGTATCGGGAGGATATTATATGGGAACCGGATCAGGAACCTGGACAGGATGAGATTCTGATGACAGAGGATTTGTTACGGGTGCTCTCGGACACCATCCGGCAGCAGCGGAAGAAGATGGATGGCCTGGACAGGGAAATCAAGGAGCTTGATCAGGCCATAGAGACAGGCCATCAGATGATAGGGAGTTTGGAGAGCCAGAAGAAATTGCGGGAAGAGCTTGAGAAGGCCAGGGAGGAAATTCATTGTGCGGTGCCCCGGCTTGTGTCCCTGAAGGAAACAGTGGATGATCTGGTAAGGCAAAAAGAACAGATGGAAACCCTGCGCAGCTTGATCCAGCGGGAGGAAGAGGGGCTTTCTGAGTATGATGTATTAGAGAGACTGCTAAAAGAGCAGGCACAGACAGAAAAGACGCTGCAGGAGCAGGAGGAAAGCCTGGCCAGGCAGCAGGAAGAAACAGCACAGATTAAAGAAAAACAGTTATCTGCCAAAGAACAGATGGAAGCTTTGCCGGATGTGTCCGCGAAAGCAGTGTCTGCGGAACAGAAGCTGACGGAACTGCTGCAGCAGGAGAAGGCTTTACGGGAATTATCGGAACAGAGTCTGGAAGCCAGGCACTTGTATGAGCAGTTACAAAAGGCACAGGCACAATATCAGAAAGCAGATCAGGAATATGAAAACCGCAAAAAACGTTATGAGGATTTGCAGAAACGTTATCTGGATGAGCAGGCCGGGGTACTGGCGCAGACTTTGGTAGAAGGGATTCCCTGTCCGGTCTGTGGTGCGACGAAGCATCCGCAGCCGGCTCAAATGACGCAGGAGGCACCCAATCAGGAACAGGTGGAAGAGGCTAAAGCGGCCTGCGAAGATGCCAATGAAAGAAGACAGCGCAAAAGCGAACAAGCCGGTCAGGTACGAGCAGCGGCGCAGGGTATGTTGTATACAGTGGAGAAAGGATTAAAGGAGAAGCAGATAAGTCTGCCCTTATCCGGGATATCCTTGTCAGATACGGAGGAAACCATATCGCTTCTTGAGACGGCACAGAAACAGCTGGATGAGAATGCAGGGAAAAAGAGAACAGAGATTACCAGGCAGCGGACAGAAGTAGCCGACATACAGGCAGAAAAGAGAAGGCTTGTGATTCTGCGGGAGGAAGCGCCTGATCTGGAGAAACGCCTGCAGAAAGCGGAAGAACAGTATAAAGAATTGGAAAAAAGCATTGCTGCGTTCACAATGTCCCGAAAGCTTCTGGCTGACAGGATAAAGGAGAAGAAAGATTCTTTGCCTGATATGGATAAACAACAGGCGGCAGATCAGATTGCCAGGAAAAAGAAGGTTCTGGAAACCTACGATAGGAAACTGCTGGCAGCGCAAAATGCGTACAGCGAACAGGAAAAGGCATACCAGAATGCCAGCCAGAAAGAGGAAACACTTCTTGCGCAGCTTGTGGGGCATCAACCGGACACAGAACTTGAAGCGATCACAGAAAGACAGCAGGAACTGGTGAGGTTAAAGCAGGAGAGGCAGCAGGAGAAGCAGCAGATATCCCATCGGTATGAGACCAATAAAAAGGTCAAGACTTCTATAGAGAAACGAAGCGGCATCCTGCAGGAAGCGGAGCATAAGTGGGCGATGGTGAAAGAATTGTCCGCTACCATGAATGGCACACTTTCCGGGAAGGATAAGATTATGCTGGAGACCTATGTACAGACCCGGTATTTTGACCGTATCATACAGCGGGCCAACACCAGGTTTATGGTCATGTCCTGTGGGCAGTATGAATTAAAACGCGCAGAACAGGCTCAGAATCAAAGAAGTCAGAGCGGGCTGGAACTGGATGTGACAGATCATTACAATGGGACTGTGCGCAGTGTCAGAACGCTTTCCGGCGGGGAGGCTTTTCTGGCCTCTTTATCGTTAGCCCTGGGCTTGGCAGATGAGGTACAATCTGCCACGGGCGGTATTTCTTTGGATACCATGTTTGTGGATGAAGGTTTCGGTTCTCTCGACGAGAGTGCCCTGGAACAGGCCGTGCAGGCGCTGCTATCTTTGTCTGAAGGAAGCAGACTGGTGGGAATCATTTCCCATGTGGGTGAATTAAAGGAGCGGATTGACAGGAAAATCCTGGTCACCAAGAATCCGGCGGCAGGCAGCAGGGCACAACTGGTGACAGAATAGACAGAATCGTGAGCAAAGGTGTCTCATGGATAAGATTTATGAGAACAGATTCATGAGAAAGTTTACAGCTTTGAAAGGAAAAAATAATTCGCACTAATATAGTTTATTTCTGCCCCGGAAGCGGCGAAAAAATGGGGCATTTCAGAAAGACGGGTACAAAAGCTATGTGAGGAAAACCGTATACCGGGTGTGGCAAAATTTAGTCGGCTATGGCTGATACCAAAGGACGCAGAGAAACCAACAGATGCCCGGTTGAAAGCAGAAAGGAAGAAAAAACATGAATAAAGTTTTGATTATTGATGATGATAAAGAGCTTTGCGCACTAATCAAGCAAAGTATTTTACAAGAGTGTATAGAAGCTGACTGTTGCTATTCCGGGAAATCCGGCTTGCTGCAACTAAAAGAAAAGGAATACCAGCTTGTTATACTGGACGTAATGATGCCCGGTTTCGATGGCTTTGAAACATTAGAACAGATTAGACAGGAAAGCAGTCTGCCTATTTTAATGTTCACATCAAAAAACGACAGTGCTTCAAAAGTGCGTGGTTTGCGGACAGGAGCCGATGATTATTTAACAAAACCTTTTGATATGGACGAGCTGGTTGCCCGTATTGTTTCATTGATTAGACGCTATACCCGCTTCAACCAAAAAGACGGACAGACACAGAGATTTGAGTTTGACGGGTTGATGATTGATTTTAATAGCCGTTCCATTGTCACAATAAATGGAGAATATGAACTTCCCCCGAAAGAATTTGATCTTCTTCTGTTCCTTGCTAAAAATCAAGGAAAAATACTGACAAAACAGCAAATATATGAAAAAGTATGGGGCGAAGAATATGTGTATGATGATAGTAATATTATGGCAATCATTAGCCGTTTGCGGAAAAAAATAGAAGAAAATCCCGGCAGCCCTAAATATATACAGACGGTAAAAGGGATTGGCTATCGTTTCAGTAAGGAGGTATGACCGTTGTTTACAGAAGCTATCATTGTGATTGGAATAGTGATTGTCCTTTTTTCTGTTTGCAGTTCTGCGCTGACCGTCCGGCGTGTAAAAAAGCAGATTTCGGAAATATCTGACGCTTTAGAAGATATAAAAAATGGGAATGGAAACAGGCGTATTTTAGCAGAAACACATGAGCTTATTGCCCCACTTGCTTATGCAATCAATGATATTATCCTGTCTTATGAAAAAAGGCTTTCTGCCTATCACCAGACGGACGAAACAAACAGGCAGCTTATGACGAGCCTTTCCCATGATGTAAGGACACCGCTTACCACACTGATTGGGTATTTGGACGCTGCACACAAAGGGATTGTAGACGGAAAAGAACGTGACGACTATATAGAAACTGCCCGCCGGAAAGCGCATGACTTGAAAGAATATATAGACGTGCTTTTTGATTGGTTTAAGTTAGGTTCTAATGAATTTTCCATGAACATAGCGGAGATTGATTTAACAGAGCTGACACGCAATATACTAATTGGCTGGATACCGATATTTGAAGATACACAAGTAGATTTCACGATTGACATTCCAGAACAGCCTTTCCGGGTGCAGATTGACCCGGACGGATATATGCGGATATTAAACAACCTTATACAAAATGTAATCTCCCATAGCCATGCAGATAAAATTGAAATAGTTTTATCGGAACAGAACAGGAATATAAAAATTCTCCTGTCTGATAATGGAATAGGGATTGATAAGGAGGATTTAAAGCATATTTTTGATCGGCTGTATAAATGCGATAAGGGGCGGTCTGAAAAAGGCAGCGGTCTTGGTCTGTCTATCGTACATGAGCTTGTTGAAAAATTAAACGGAACAATAACGGCAGACAGCACACCGGGGAAAGGAACAATTTTCACCTTGTTTTTTCCTTTGATAGACTAATCAGCTCCCGCCCCCTTACGGCGGGAGTAATTATTTGTAAAAATCTTCCTTCTCCAAATTGCAAGGTTAATGCAAGATTGGTGCAAGGTTAATGCAAGGTTGGTGTGATAGAATGGCAGATATGAAAAGGAGGTTTCGCAATGAGCAAATATGTAATTGAAACGAAAAATCTTACAAAGCAATACGGAACACAAAAAAGTGTTGCCAATCTGAACATTCATGTTCAAAAAGGGCGTATCTATGGTCTGCTTGGCAGAAATGGAGCCGGAAAGACAACAACCATGAAGATGCTGCTTGGACTTACACAGCCAACTTCCGGGGAAGTGACGATTTGGGGGAAGCCCTTACAGGCAAATGAAAAAAAGCTGTTGCCCCGTATTGGCAGTCTGATTGAATCCCCCGGCTTCTATCCTAATCTCACAGCTACCGAAAATCTGCGCATTTTTGCTACCCTGCGGGGAGTGCCGAACCGCAACGCAATTAAAAATGCACTTGATTTAGTTGGTCTGCCTTACAAAGATAAAAAGCTGTTTTCCCAATATTCACTTGGTATGAAACAGCGGCTGGCGATTGCACTTGCCATTATGCACGACCCGGAGCTTTTGATTTTGGACGAACCGATCAACGGTCTTGACCCGATCGGAATTGCAGAAGTCCGTTCCTTTATCCGTGATCTCTGCAATGAGCGTGGAAAAACAATATTGATTTCCAGCCATATCCTTTCCGAAATTGCACTTTTGGCAGACGATATAGGCATTATCGACCACGGTACATTGCTGGAAGAAGAAAGTCTTGCAGAACTGGAAGCAAAGAGCAGCAAGCATATCCGGTTTATTGTTTCTGATACGGCACAGGCGGCAAGAATTTTAGAGCGTATATTCCATGAGAACCAGTTTACCATACAGGACGACCACAATATACAGGTGCATAATCTTGATTTACCAATAGGAAAAATTGTTACCGCCTTTGTGGAAAATGGCTTAGAAGTATCGGAAGCCCATACTTGTGAAGAAAGCCTTGAAGATTATTTCAAACGTGTAACAGGGGGTGAAGGGATTGCTTAAACTGGTTATGTGTGAATTTGCAAAATTAAAGCGGAAAAAATTTATATGGCTGGTTGTTCTTTCGGCATTTTTATTTCCCGTGCCGCTGACAGTATTGATGACAATGCCGCAGACAGCAGAACGATACGACAGCAAAATAGCGATTTTCAATGATTATTTTCAGTCGGTTATGGGATATGGAGTAGAATTGCTTTTACCGTGCATGATCGGGGTAATTGCAGCCATGCTCTTTTTTATGGAACGGGATAATGATACATTTAAAAATCTGCGTACAATTCCCATAACAAGCACACAGATGATTTTGGCAAAGATTATTGTCCTGTTCTTTTTTGGGATTGTTTTTAGTTTGACATCAGCTCTTATAACAATCCTGTGCGGCGGGCTGATTGCAGAAGTAAACAGTATTGCTTATAGATTATTTTTTGCGTTGGAAATGGGAATTTTTATTACAGCCGGGACGCTGCCGTTAATCGTCCTTGTTGTTTTCTTTAGCAAGAATTATATATTTTCTGTTTTATTGTGTGTTTTTTACAGTGTTTTAAGTATGACAGCCGAATCCTCTTTTGGCGCACTGCCTAAAGCGATGTGCTGGCTGATGCCAATTCCGCTTACAACCCTGTGGAGCGCAGGAAATTTAACCGCGCATGGCACTATGGACGGTGTGGGGATGTTGGAAAATTTAATTCCGACTACATTTCAGACAATCAGTATTTTAGCCGTTATCGCTTTGCTTTCCGTTATAGTGATTGATTATATGTATAAAAAGAGAGGGGATGAATGATATGTTTCGCATGGTTAAGACCGAAATATGGAAATTAAAGCGGTATCATATGATATGGGCAGGTGTTTTTCTAATGCTGCTTTCTGTCGTATTAACGCTTTTTTCCACAACTGCATTGGACGGAACGGTTTGGACATTTTCCTTTTTTACAGAGCAGGTAATCAAAAATAATGTCACAACGATTTTCCCCATGTGCATTGCCCTCATTGCCGGATATATCATAGCAAGGGAAGGAAAAGACGATACGCTGAAAAGTATTATGACTATTCCTGTTCCTTATAGCAGTCTGTTGTGGGGGAAACTGCTTGTATGTGCGCTGCTTTCTTTATTTTTGGGGATGGTAAGTGCGACATTCACGGTAATTGCCAACTTGATGATGGGATTTTCGGGAATGTCTGTAACATCAGTATTACAGACATTTATCCAGATTATTCTCAACTGTCTGTTTTTGTATATTGCAGTCATGCCTGTAATTGCATTCGCTGCCCGTATACCAAACGGACATATGCTTGGGACAATTATTGCTTTTGTTTATGGCTATGGCGGTATGTTTGCCTCTGGAAATGCTACATTAGCCAATGTTTATCCTGTTACTGCAAGTTTAGGCTTAATCAGTTACAGAAGCTACGATCCGGCTGTACATTGGAATGTGTTAATCTGTCTGTTTAGCATGATTGCCGTATTGATGATTACTGCTGTTTTCGTATTCACGGCAAAAGGAAACGTGCCAGTCAAGGCAACAAAAAAGCACAAAAAAACAATAACAAAAAAAGGTTGGTAAGCGGAGGATATAGGAATGAAGAAAAAATTATCTATCGGGATTGCGGTAGTTGTAATAATTGTTGTAGGTTTTATTGGTTTTTGTATGTGGTTTCTTTCGGGAACTGGCAGCACATACTACTATTCACAGATTGATAACAGTAAAATAGAACAGACCGAATCAAAAGGCGGTGTAATTAACTTTAGTGGAAGTATGGATTACTCATACACTTTATTTTCTTACGATGAGAATGGAAAAGGAAAAGACATTACATTCGGAACATCAAAGGAATTGAAAGAGGGAGCTTTTATCCGTTTAACGGTAATGCCGATCCGAGGTGTTCTTGAATGGAAAGAGGTGCAATATGATGAACTTCCTGCCACTGTGCAAAGCAATTATACAGCACCAACGAGTGAATAAGGGCAGTTATAGGTTTGGAATTAAAAAATAGAAAGGCTGATGATATGTGCTATAAGAGAATACGTTTCCATTTCCTTTCAATAAGTATTTTGATATTTAGTTTGACACTTGCAGGGTGTTCAAAAGATGAAATCTTAGATCAGTATAATAGTGTTGTCCAAACAGCCGGAAATGCAGCACTCACAAGCAATTTTTTACTTAAAGGAAATCGGACATATGGGGAAGATT
>CAJTOO010000028.1 GCA_910577735.1 uncultured Lachnospiraceae bacterium | reverse complement strand
ATAGGTAACTTCTATTGAAGAAACAAAGGGTAGAATTTACTTTTGCAATTTAGGACTCTAAGACTCTGTCACACAAGGACTTGTTTTGCCTGCGAATATTTGGTATAATCGTGTTGATGTCCTGGGGACATCGGATGAACCTACAGTAAATCAGAAAATAATCAAAGGAGAGACAGCTAAATGAAAGGAAATATTGTTGTTGGTCAGTCTGGCGGCCCTACAGCCGTTATTAATTCTTCCGTGGCAGGTGTTTATGCAGCCGCAAAGAAACTGGGTGTGAAGAAAATTTATGGTATGGTGCATGGTATCGAGGGATTTCTGGATGACAAGATGATTGATCTTGGTGACTATTTGGATGATGAGACAGGCATTGAACTGCTCAAGAGAACGCCTTCCGCATTCCTTGGCTCCTGCCGTTTTAAGATGCCTCAGATTGAGGGTCATGAAGATGTTTATGAGAAAGTATTTGAGATCATGGAGAAACATGATATAGAGTGCCTCTTCTATGCAGGCGGCAATGATTCCATGGATACGGTTAAGATGCTGTCCGATTATGCGGCTGCACACAATAAACCGCAGAGATTCATGGGCGTGCCTAAGACAATCGACAACGACCTGCCGGTTACCGATCACTGTCCTGGCTACGGCTCTGCAGCAAAATATATTGCTACATCCTTAAAGGAGATTATCAGGGACAACTCTTCCTTTGGTGCGAAGAAGCCCACCATCTGTATCGTGGAGATCATGGGACGTAATGCAGGATGGCTTACAGCAGCGGCGGCGCTTGCTAAGGGTGATGACTGTGAAGGATGCGATGCCATCTATCTTCCGGAGAAAGTATTTGACATTGACAAATTCATGGAGGATGTGAAAGAACTTGCAGCTAAGAAGTCTTCTGTTGTCATTGCGGTATCAGAGGGTGTTCATGTGGCAGATGGCAGATATGTCTGCGAGCTGGGCAAGGAAGTGGCAGTGGATGCATTCGGCCACAAGCAGATGTCCGGTACAGCCGTTATGCTGGCAGATAAGATCGCAGCTGAGACAGGATTAAAGACCCGCGCGATTGAGTTCTCTACCTTACAGAGAGCAGCCACACATCTGGCATCTTTAACAGATATCAATGAGGCATTCCAGGTTGGTCATGACGCAGTGATGGCAGCGGAAGAGGGCAAGACCGGCATGATGATCACACTTGACAGGAACGGGGATGACCCGTACCAGTGCGGTACCAGCGCATATGATATCCATGCCATTGCCAATGTGGAGAGAAAGGTTCCCGATGAGTGGATTACAGCAGATGGCAAGGGCCTGACAGAGGGTTATGAGAAGTATGCAAGACCTCTCATCATGGGTGAGCTTCAGCCATTGTTTGTCAATGGTACACCCAGACATTTAGTAAGAAAATAAAATAAAAATGAAATTTTTTCAAAAGAGTGGTTTACAAAACCACTCTTTTGTTATATGATGTTTTCGGAAAACGATTTCTGGAAAACCTTTTCTAAGATGACAAGCATAGAAATGACAGGGGAGGGAAGTTCCACGGAAGATATGTCGTTTTCAGAATGGAAAAAGCCATGGTATCAATCAAGGATGTCGCGAAACATGCCGGGGTGGCAATCTCTACCGTATCCAAAGTATTGAATAATTACCCCAATGTCAGTGAGGCGACTAAGAAAAAAGTAAAGGAAGCAGTGGCAGAGTTAAACTTTGTACCCAATTCGGTGGCGGCGGCATTATCCTCGAAACAATCGGGCAGGGTAGCACTTTTGATGAAGCTGAATACTGTATCCCAGGCGGTGGATGAGATCAACATGCAGTATATGGCCGGTACCATAGGCCAGGCAGTGGAGATGAACCTTGATGTGATTACGGTGTTTTATTCCATGCTCCAGAATAAAAGTTTAGAAGAGGTGATACGCTATTTACAGTCTCAGAGTATTACAGGGCTTATCATCTTTGGCATGTCAAAGGATGATAAGGTGCTGCATAAACTGGTAGATGCACAGATTTTTAAGATTGTGACAGTGGATGTGCCTCTTGTGAATGAAAGCACTTCCTCTGTGTGGATCGATCAGGCCAGGGCACAGTACGATGTGGCAAAGAAGACTCTGTATGAGAATAAGGGAAAGAGCATTCTCTATCTGGCGGGCAGGAAGAATGGTTATGTCACGGAAGAACGTCTTAAGGGAATCAGGCAGCTCGCAGAGGAGCAAGATATCTCCTTACTGATACGAAACGGGGAATTTTCTGAACTGCAGGCCAGGAATCTGACCTTTAAATATGCGAAGAAAAAGGATATCGTGGTGTGCGCGTCTGATCTGATGGCGATAGGAGCGATGAAGGCTCTGATGGAGATGGATATTTTCCGCCCGGTGTGCGGATTTGACGGCATCACACTGATGGGATATGCGGGGAAGCAGATGAATACGGTGCGTCAGAATTTTAAAAGGATTGCATCGGAAGCCGTCAGGGAGTTAAAACGACTGTTGGAAGGCGGGGAAGGACAGCAGATTGTGCTGGACTATGAACTGGTGAGAATCAAATATGCGGACATTCTGGCATAACAGAAATACTGCAGAAATTTTAAAAACATAAAATATAGTGCGGGAGGAGTAAACCATGACACAGGCAAGTAACTTGAAAAGGGACGTATTGGTGATGAATCTGGAAAAGGAACTGGAGCATCAGACACAGAGCGGTTATGGCAAGACAATTGCCGATTGCAATAATGAGGAGCTGTATTACAGTATTTTACAGCTCTCCAAGAGATTGATGCAGGTATCCGAACCGATTGAAGGCGAGAAGAAGATCTATTATATTTCTGCGGAATTTTTGATCGGTAAGCTTTTATCCAACAACCTGATCAATCTGGGTGTCTATGATAGTCTGGATAAAATCCTTGCAAAGAGTGGCAAGCAGCTTTCTGCCATTGAGGAGATAGAGCCGGAACCTTCCCTGGGCAATGGCGGGCTTGGCCGTCTGGCAGCGTGTTTCTTAGATTCCATTGCTTCTTT
Organism: uncultured Lachnospiraceae bacterium; assembly: GCA_910577735.1. GTDB lineage: Bacteria > Bacillota > Clostridia > Lachnospirales > Lachnospiraceae > UBA3282. Next base: position 32,965 of record CAJTOO010000028.1, on the reverse strand, counting down.
GGGACTTCCGGGAGAAGGCATTGGCTTAAATTATCATTTTGGACTCTTTAAGCAGGTGTTCAAGGACAGATTACAGACGGCGGAAAAGAATGATTGGATTGAGGAGCAGTCCTGGCTGACGAAAACTGACACTACCTTTGAGGTGGCCTTTGGCAAGAAGAAAGTCACATCAAGGCTGTATAACATAGATGTGGTCGGATATGACAATGGTGTCAATAAATTGAGACTGTTTGATATCGAGACGTTGGATGAAAGTCTGGTGAAAAAAGGAATTGATTTTGACAAAGAAGATATCGAGAAGAACCTGACTTTGTTCCTGTATCCGGATGATTCCGATGAGGCCGGTAATCTGCTTCGTATCTATCAGCAGTATTTTATGGTGAGCAATGCGGCGCAGCTGATTTTAAAAGAGATGAAGGAAAAGAAATACGATCTGCGCAAGATGTATGAACATGCAGTGATCCAGATTAATGATACCCATCCCACCATGGTGATTCCGGAGCTGATCAGGATCCTGGTGGATGAGAAGGCATTTACCATGGATGAGGCAATCGAGGTTGTGAGCAGGACCTGCGCATATACCAACCATACAATTCTGGCAGAGGCGCTTGAGAAGTGGCCTTTGACATATCTGGAGAAGGTAGTGCCGCAGTTAGTGCCGATCATCAAAGAACTTGACAAGAGAGTTGCAGCCAAGTATAAAGACCCCAAGGTACAGATCATTGATGAGGATGACAGAGTGCATATGGCGCACATCGATATTCATTACGGATTCTCGGTCAATGGGGTGGCGGCAATCCATACGGAGATTTTAAAGGACACGGAGCTGCATGCGTTCTATAAGATTTATCCGGAGAAGTTCAATAATAAGACCAACGGCATCACTTTCAGAAGATGGCTTTTATCCTGCAACAGAGAACTGGCAGGGTTCCTCTCCGAGACCATCGGCGACGGCTATAAGAAAGATGCCGACAAGCTGGAAAAGCTGCTTGATTATATTGATGATGAGGCGGTGCTTGACCGTATTGCGCAGATTAAGATGAACCGCAAGAAGGATCTGGCAGCTTATGTGAAAGAGGCGGAGGGCGTTACCTTAAATCCCGATTCCATCTTTGATATTCAGAGTAAGAGACTGCATGAGTACAAGCGCCAGCAGATGAATGCGCTTTATATCATTCACAAGTATCTGGAGATCAAAGCCGGTAAGAAACCTGCCAGACCGATGACCTTTATCTTTGGCGCCAAGGCAGCACCCGCCTATGTGATTGCCCAGGATATCATTCATCTGTTATTAGTCCTGCAGGAGATTGTCAATCATGACCCGGATGTGAGCCCTTACATGACTGTGCTCATGGTAGAAAACTATAATGTGGCTTATGCGGAAAAGATGATTCCTGCCTGTGATATCTCCGAACAGATTTCCCTGGCTTCCAAAGAGGCTTCCGGTACAGGCAACATGAAATTTATGTTAAACGGTGCCGTGACTCTTGGCACGTCCGATGGTGCGAATGTGGAGATTCATGAGCTGGTGGGTGATGATAATATCTATATCTTCGGTGAGAAGTCAGAGACGGTCATCAAACACTACGAGAAGGCGGATTATGTGGCGAAGGAGTATTATAAGAAGAGTCCTGTGATCAAAGAGGCAGTGGACTTTATTGTCAGCAAACAGGCTCTGAAAGCCGGCCACAAGGAAAATCTTGAGAGGCTCTATAAAGAACTTCTGAACAAAGACTGGTTCATGACACTTCTGGACCTGGAAGACTATATTGCCACCAAAGATAAGATGATGGCTGACTATGAGAATCAGGAGAAGTGGAGAAAGATGATGTTAGTCAACATCGCGAAGGCGGGATTCTTCTCATCCGACAGAACCATTGGAGAGTACAACAGGGACATCTGGAAGCTGAAATAGTATTGCGGAGCAGCGTTTGACAGTATGAAAAGAAGAACGGATAAGCAGTTGTTTATCCGTTCTTTTTCATGGCATGTTCCCGGAGGTTTTTCATGGCCGTTCATTCAGAATCAGAACCGTCTCCGGATAATCTTCTGCAGATTCGTGGAATTCCATGGGAAAATACATCTCTTTATAGTATGACAATGTTTATATATCTGCTGCCTGCATCTTGTGTCTGTAGAGGGGATACAGACAGGACTTATGAAAGGCTCTTAAGCCTTTTTAAGGCCGGTTCATAGTTACCACAGAGGCGGTAAGATTTAACCGCTTCCGGAATATGTCCGCTGCATTCATAGATTACGCCGGAATTATAGTGCGCCTTATAACTGTTTACACCGTCTATGGAGAACTCTTCTATAGTGGTAGACTTTTGGAATTCTTCTATGGCGGCGTCAAACATTCCATTGTTCATATAGATAAGCCCCATTAAGAATACGAAATCAGCGCGTTTGGCGAATACATCGTAGATATTGAGCAGATACAGGGCTTCTTTATGCCGTTTCAGATCTAAAAGCGTGTAGCCGTAGGATTCCACCATGGTCTGCACATAATCCAGGGAAGGATCCACGTCCATGGCAAGGCCGGCGTCAAAATACTGTACGGCTTTCTCATACTCTTTCAGGCGGCGGCAGGTCTGTCCCAATTGATAATAGAGGTAGGGATCCGGCCCCTGTCTTTGCAGTTCCTGTTCCAGCAGTGTGATGTTCCGCAGGCATTTTTCCTGCATTTTTTCTTCCGGGATATCATAGCCCACATGCAGAATTGTGATGGGGGCATCATAGTTCCTTTTGGGAGCAGCAGTAACCTGATCTGTGGAGAAGGACCCGGGTTCGGCGGCTGGTGCGAACCATGCTGCAGCGTCCTGTGTCTGCCGATACACAAGCTGCTCGTGTACGGCACCTGTATAGTGAAAATACTTTCGGTTTACAAAACGGCTTACCCGTACCTGCTCATAGGACGTTTGTCCATCCAGCGTGAAACGGTTGCGGATCAAAATCCGGCCCGCTGCATCCGGGTAAGAGGTCATGCAGTGACGAAGTGTCTTTGCATCCAGCTTTTCTATATATTCATCACAGTCAATAGAAAGTATCCAATCATGGGAGGCTTTTTCCATACAGAAATTTTTAGCGGCGCTGAAATCATCACACCAGTCGAAGTGATAGATCCGATCTGTATACTTACGGGCGATGGCCACTGTGCGGTCTGTGGAACCAGTGTCTGTCAGGACGATTTCCAATCCGTAGGCAGAAAGCCTTTGGCAGCACTCTTCGATATGTTGTTCCTCATTTCTGGAAATGATGCATGCAGATACTGGAAGCAAGCGCAATCCTCCTAAAATAATAATACTATAAACCGTGAGAACGATAGCAGGGGTCAGGAAGCCGAAGAAGCTGCTGTTAATTCCTTCAGCCTTCTTTTGGCCGGCTCATAATCACCGCATTTCTTATAATAAAGCAATGCCTCATCCGGTTGGCCCATGGTCTCATAGATACTGGCAATATGGTAATTTGCACGGTAACTGTTGACACCTGTGCGGGAATAGGCGGACAGGGTGGTTGCCTTCTGAAATTCTTCGATAGCCTTGTTATAGTTGCCCTTTTTCATATACAGGGTGCCCATCAGGAAGACAAAATCCGCCCGGTGGGAAAATTGTTCGTATTTATCTTTCAAAGACATGGCCAGATCGTATTTGGCAAGATCCATCAGACAGTAACCATAGGTTTCTGCCATGCTCTGGACGAAGGCAGAATTGGGATCCGCGTTGAGGTCAAGTCCCAGTTTGTAGAAATGAGCCGCTTTTTCCATGTCGTTTAAGGAGATATAATTCTGCCCCAGCTGAAAGTATATGTAAGAACTGGGCCCTTTCTGCTCCAGGTCATGTAAGAGCATTTCCAGATTACGAGTGGCGCGCATGCGCTTGTCGGATTCAGACACATACCCCTCGTGGTAGAAGGTCAGGGGAATCTGGAAGGTCTCAGGTTCCTTGCCGTCAAGAGTTCGTACCTGCTCATGGATGCTTCCTTCATAATGGCAGTATTTCCGATTAAAGAGTCTGCCGATACGCTCTGACATAATGGAGCGGGAACCCTGTACTGTGTAGGGATTATTACGCATGATCATCCCTACGGAATCTTTATTGTGAGAGAGTGCTTCTTCCAGATTGGCAAGATTTACATTCTCCAGATATTCGTCGCAGTCTATGATAAGAACCCAGTCGTTAGAAGCCTGCTGGATAGAAAAGTTCCTGGCGGAACTGAAATTGTCGCACCAGGCGAAATGAAATACCTTATCGGCATATTTGTGTGCTACTTCCACAGTCCGGTCCACGGAGCCGGTGTCTACCACGATGATTTCAAACCGACAGGGCCTTAGTCTTTTCAGACATTCTTCGATGTGATTATCTTCGTTTTTGGCAATCATACATACGGAAACGGGTAACATAGAAACACCTCTTTATCATTTTAAGTATATATTGGCAAAGCAAAATTCCCTGCCTTTATTTTAGCATTTTCCTGGTGGCTCGACAACAGAATATTTAGAGGACACGTGACCGAAGTACTAGTCTTTTTATACAAAAACTTTATATTAAAATCGTGAAAATTGACAATGGTGACGATATTTCGTTAAAGATAGAGTTTTGGTGGTTCCTTTTCATAATAATCTGTGGTACACTATTAGCAGACAAGGGGAGGAGAGATATTCTCCTGTACAGACAAACAGAATAGCACGAGGAGGTCTTATATCATGACAAAGGCAGAAATATTAAAGGCGGAAATCTTAAAGCAATACAAGAGTGTAAGACAGTTTGCGATTGAAATGGAGATTCCATACTCCACGTTGGTCACGGCATTGGATAGAGGCATTGAGGGTATGGCGTATGGCACAGTGATCAGAATGTGTGACAGACTGAACTTAAACCCGGTGGACTTCACACCTCTTAATCAGAAGAGCCTGCTTGGCGGTAAGATCATGGAGAACCGTGTGATGCAGTATTATGTGAAGCTCAATAAGACCGGCCGTAAGAAAGCGCTTGAGCTGATGGAAGATTATGCACAGCTTGAGAAATATAAGGCGGTTGAAGAGAACTGATGAAGTATGATTATCTTGTGGTGGGCGCGGGGCTTTTTGGCTCCGTGTTTGCCTGTGAAATGAATCGACATGGCCGGCGGGTGCTCGTTATTGATCAAAGGGAGCATATCGCCGGTAATATTTATACGGAAAAGATATTGGATATTCATGTACATCGTTATGGGGCACATATTTTCCATACTTCCGACAAAAAGATATGGGATTATGTAAACCAATTTGCGGAGTTTAACCACTATATCAATGCGCCTATTGCCCGTTATCAGGGAGAATTATACAATCTGCCGTTTAATATGAATACTTTTAGCAAAATGTGGGGAGTTACAACACCCATGGAAGCAAGGGAAAAGATTGCAGAGCAGATTGCAGGGCTGGGAATTACCGAGCCGGCGAACCTGGAAGAGCAGGCCCTTTCCCTGGTGGGCACGGATGTATATGAGAAGCTGGTAAAAGGTTATACCGAGAAGCAGTGGGGCAGGGAATGCAAGGAACTGCCCGCTTTTATCATCAAAAGACTGCCGCTTCGATTTACCTACGATAATAATTATTTTAACGACCGTTATCAGGGGATTCCCATAGGAGGCTATACCATGATGGTAGAGAATATGCTCAAAGGGATTACCGTCAGAACCGGGGTGTCTTACAAGGAGTTTGCCACAGAACAAGAGATAGATGGGAAGATCTGTGTGACAGACCGGGAAGGAAACACCTATCGCAAGGTGGTCTACACGGGTATGCTGGATGAATATTTTGATTTCTGTCTGGGCCATCTGGAGTACCGGTCTTTGCGGTTTGAGACGCAGGCGCTTGCGGATTGTGACAACTATCAGGGTAACGCGGTAGTGAATTATACGCAGCGGGAGATTCCTTATACAAGGATCATCGAGCATAAACACTTTGAGTTCGGGACACAGCCGGGCACTGTGATCACCAGGGAGTATCCGGCACTCTGGCAGGAAGGGGAAGAACCTTACTATCCTGTCAATGACGAAACAAATGACAGACTGCTGATAAAATATCAGGAACTGGCAGAGACGAAGCCTCATCTTCTTTTTGGCGGGCGTCTGGGACAGTATAAATATTATGATATGGATAAGGTGATCGGGACAGCGCTTGCGGCGGTACAGGAAGAATTGTCCAAATCCATTGCAGAATAAATGGGCTGCAAGTTTATTTTTCGCCAACAAATAGAAGGCAGAGTATTGACAAGAGACAGTACTCTGCCTATAATACTACTTGATAGTTTGAATATCAAAGTATTAGAGTTTCAAATATTTAATGTGAAATGATGATCAGGATATCAGATGGAGGCGTTATGAACTGGAACGAAGCGATTAAGGAACTGGATGGAAGAAGAGAGAAGGCACTGCTTGGCGGTGGGCAGAACAGAATTGACAAACAGCATGCTGCCGGCAAGCTGACAGCCAGAGAGAGGATTGAGATTTTGTTGGATCCCGGCACCTTTGTGGAGGTGGACGGATTTCTGGAATCACGTATCGATGACTTTGATCTGGACAAGAGACGTGTGCCCGGGGACGGTGTGGTGACTGGGTACGGTGAGATTGACGGAAGACAGGTTTTTGTGGCCAGTGAGGATTTCACAGTGATTGGCGGAACGCTGGGAGAGTATCATTCATTTAAGATTTGCCGCATCCAGGACATGGCTATGGAAATGAAAGCGCCTTTGATCTGTATCAATGACAGCGGCGGCGCCAGGATTGAGGAAGGAATTTCTTCCCTGAGCGGCTACAGCGGCATGTTTCTGCGTCATACGAAGGCTTCCGGTGTTATCCCGCAGATTGCGGTGATTCTGGGACCGTGTTCCGGCGGCGCCTGCTATGCGCCTGCTATCTGTGATTTTATTTTTATGGTAAAAGATACATCCAAGATGTTTATAACCGGCCCCAATGTGGTGAAGACAGTTATCAATGAAGAAGTGTCGGTGGAAGAACTGGGCGGCGCAGAAGTGCATGCGAAGAAGAGCGGCGTGTCCCACTTTACTTATGAGACTGAGAATGAGTGCCTGATGGGTGTTCGTAAGCTGCTGTCCTATCTGCCCAGCAACTGGACGGAGAAACCGCCGGTGATCAATACGAAAGAAAGACAGAGCATCCTGCCCAGGGTCGGCAGGGTATTTGGCAGAGGCGAGGGTGGCAAGGCAGGCAGCGCCATGCGTGCAAAGGCGGCTAAAATCATGGATATTGTGCCGGACAATTCCCGTCATGCCTATGATGTGAAGGAAGTGATCGACTGCATCGTGGACGAGGGAAGCTTCTTTGAGGTACAAAAGGAGTTCGCCACCAACGCGGTGGTGGGGTGGTGCCGGATGGAGGGCAAGGTTGTGGGTATTGTGGCCAATCAGCCCAACTCCATGGGCGGCTCTCTGGATTACCATGCTTCCGATAAGATAGCCAGATTTATCAGATTTTGTGACTGCTTTAACATACCCCTCATCACGCTGATCGATGTACCCGCGTTTCTGCCGGGTACCGCGCAGGAACATAATGGTATCATCCGTCATGGCGCGAAGATTCTGTATGCTTACTCTGAAGCTACAGTGCCAAAGATTTCCCTGATCATGCGGAAAGCTTACGGCGGGGCTTACATTGCCATGAACTCTAAAGAGATGGGAGCGGATATTGTGTATGCCTGGCCGATAGCTGAGATTGCGGTGATGGGAGCGGACGGCGCCGTGAATATTGCTTTCAAGCGTAAGATCAAAGCGGCTGCAGATCCGGAGGCTATGCGGGCACAGTGCAAGAAGGAGTATGAAGACCGATTTTTAAACCCTTATGTGGCGGCAGCCAGAGGCTATGTCAACGAGGTGATTAAGCCGGAGGAGACAAGGGAAGCACTGATTAAGGCACTGCGCGGACTTAAGAATAAGCAGGCGGAGGGGCCGAAGAAAAAGCATGGAAATATACCGCTTTGATAGCGGAATTAAATCAAAGAAGCGGTTGAACCGGCAGAGAAATACTCTGCTGATTCAACCGCTTTCCGGTATCAGAATCTTAACAATAACCGTTGAACATCATGCCGCTGTATGCACTGGTGATATAAGGAGTTGCAAAGTTCTTCCCAGGATTTTTATAAGACACGATCACGTTATTGACGTAATTCATAGGATTTAAGGCTACCTGGTTTGACTTGCGCAGTACAGAATTTGTGAAACCCTTCATGGAAGAGAAGGACTCTCTGGCATTATCACTCATGGCCTTCTGTCTGAGAACATCACCATCCACTTCCAATGTGCCGTCCAGGTTTAAATTCAGTCCGGCCTGTGTGAGCCCTTTGGCATAAACTCTGGCAACGCTGCTCATCTCGTTAAATAAACGGTTGCTCTTTGGCTGGTCCTCACTGTATTCAGCAACTGCCTTCAGGAAAGAATTATATCCATTAACAAGTGTGTTGATATTTTCGGCCAGGGATTCTACATCCGTCTTCAGTCCGATGGAAGCAGTCTCGCCCTCTTCGCTGCTTACGCCTTTCAACTGCACATTATAAGTATGCTCTATCGTATAGTGGTTAGAAGTGGAAGAGATTTCCTCATCATTCACCAGAAAAGAAGCATCGGTTGGCGGTGAAGCAACATAATCAAGTCCCAGATAATCCACGGCACCGGAGGCCTTACTGGTTCGTTGATCGGATATCGTAAACTGATAATACTTACCGTCTTTCAGACCGGTGGCATTGGATTCCATTCTGAGACTGGAATTGCCATGACCGTCTTCGATGACCTGCGCTGTCATACCAATGTTTGCATTATTGATCAGGCGGGATAAGCGATCCTGCACATCGCGGTTCGTATCGGTTGCCTTGATGCTGAACTGGAACTCATAATTGAGATCGTCTATACTTACATCAAAAGAGTATGTGTCGGGCGTAAGAGAGATATTTTCTTCATCGGCAAGAAAATTTCCCATGTTTACCTGTGTGGATGCAAGACGTCTGACCTCCACTTCGTAAGAGGAAGTATCCTCATCCGGATTGGAAGACCCAATATAGGAAGCCGTAGCGATATTTTCATTGCTGGAATAGGCCACCTTTTTATTCAGAAGTTCTTCTTCATCCAGGCCGCCCAGTGAAGCAATCGTATTGCGCAGCTCCCTGGCATTTTCCTTCATGCCGACAGCAAACCGCTGTGACTCCTTACTGGTATCCAGGATAAACAGAGGGGATTCCTTGTTCATTTTTACAATGGAATTGTATACCTTGCGCAGGTCGCTCTTCTTATGGGAATCATAAGGCGTGCTTGACTTGGGCGCATAGGTCGGCATATAGAAATTATAGACATTCATTAAAGTATGAACAGTATTATAAGACATAAGCCCCTCCTTTCTTCCATGAAATCATCGCAGATGTTTTCTCGGGCTGTCCGTAGCCTGCAAAGCATCTCCGTGGGCATTTTAACTTATTTATAATATTGTATGATAAAAGATCCTATTTGAATATGAATACTGACAATAAACTTATAATCAGTGAATTGTACTTTTATTGTAACATTAGACAAGGGTGAAAAGCAAGTATTTATGGTTTTAGAAACCCTTATCTTTTAAATATAAAATATAATAAATTGTCGTCAAATATCCGATTTAAATATATATCGTAAGGGAAGTGAGAATTATGAAGAGGAAAGTAACAAAAATTTTATATAAAATTAAGAATCCCGGGAAGAAACCGGAAAAAAGCGGTTGACTTAGTTCTTCTCATATGATATATTGTGTGAGCGAGATAAGATTTAGGTCTTTTTTTTATGCTTAAAAAATCGGGCAGACCCGGTGATTACAAAGTAAATGAAGAGTAAATGCACGTGGAGGTAATAAGATGCGCACAAGAATCACATTAGCATGTACAGAATGTAAACAGCGTAACTACAATACGACGAAGGACAAGAAGACTCATCCGGACAGAATGGAGACAAAGAAGTATTGCAGATTCTGCAAGAGACATACCCTTCATAAGGAGACGAAGTAATTATCTGTCACTCTTTCAGAGGGAAAGGAGAATAGCTATGGGAGATTCTGCAAAATCAGCAAAATCGGACAAGACAGCTAAAGCGGTCAAATTTTTTGATGGCGTGAAAGCTGAGTTTAAGAAGATCACCTGGCCTGATAAAGATGCCCTTTTGAAACAATCCGTGGCGGTTGTTATTATTTCCTTAGTAGTAGGAGCGATTATTACGGTACTGGACTTTGGTCTGCAGTACGGTGTGGATTTCATTACTACATTCACTTTTTAGGAAGCTCCAAAACAGGTTGATAAGAGGCATGGAGGATTGGTATGGCAGAAGCGAATTGGTATGTTGTGCATACTTATTCCGGGTATGAGAACAAAGTAAAAGCCAATATTGAGAAGACAATTGAGAACAGACATCTGGAAGAGGAAATCCTGGAAGTCAAGGTGCCGATGCAGGACGTAATGGAAATGAAAAACGGTGCCCGTAAGACGGTTCAGAAGAAAATGTTCCCGGGTTATGTTCTGATCAATATGGTCATGAATGATGATACATGGTATGTTGTGAGAAATACCAGAGGTGTGACGGGCTTTGTGGGACCGGGAAGCAAGCCGGTGCCGCTCACAGAGGCGGAGATGAAGCCGCTCGGCATTAAGATGGAGAACGTGAGTGTAGACTTTGCAGAGGGCGATACCATTGTGGTGGTTGCCGGCGTCTGGAAGGATACGGTGGGCGTTGTACAGAGAATCGATTACAATAAGCAGACGGCTACGATTAATGTAGAATTGTTTGGCAGAGAGACTCCTGTGGAAATTAGTTTTGCAGAGGTCAGAAGTCTTAGATAGGATGATATTTATTCCTGCGGGCATTGCGCGTGGGTGTAGATATGCGTGTGGGAGCTGTGATTTAAAATGCTTCGCATTTAAAATCGCAAGTTTGCCAGAGGGCAAACTTGCAAGAACCGGATATTCGTGAGATGCTTCGCATTTAAAACAGCGCCTAAACCACAATATATTAGGAGGTGCCGCTATGGCAAAGAAAGTAGAAGGATATATCAAGTTACAGATCCCTGCTGGTAAAGCAACACCAGCACCGCCGGTTGGTCCTGCACTTGGACAGCACGGTGTCAACATCGTTGAATTTACCAAACAGTTCAACGCGAGAACAGCTGATAAAGGTGATGTGATCATCCCTGTTGTTATCACTGTTTATGCAGACAGAAGTTTCAGTTTCATTACAAAGACTCCCCCGGCTGCAGTTCTTTTAAAGAAAGCATGCAACATTAAGTCCGGTTCCGCGACCCCTAACAAGGCTAAGGTTGCAACCATTTCCAAGGCGAAGTTACAGGAAATTGCGGAGATGAAGATGCCTGATTTAAATGCGGCAAGCGTAGAGGCTGCTATGAGCATGATTGCCGGTACTGCAAGAAGTATGGGCATCACAGTAGAAGAGTAATGGAGGGGCTAACATGAAACATGGTAAAAAATATCAGGAGGCCGCTAAGCTGGTAGACCGTGCAACCCTGTACGATACAGCAGAGGCGATTGCCTTAGTAAAGAAGACAGCAACAGCGAAATTTGATGAGACTGTAGAAGTTCATATCAAGACCGGGTGTGATGGCCGTCACGCTGAACAGCAGGTTCGTGGTGCGGTAGTTCTGCCCAACGGTACAGGTAAGACAGTAAAAGTATTAGTGTTCGCTAAGGGTGATAAGGTGGCGGAGGCTGAGGCAGCCGGTGCAGATCATGTGGGCGGCGATGAGCTGATTCCTAAGATTCAGAATGAAGGCTGGCTCGACTTTGATGTGGTTGTGGCAACACCTGACATGATGGGCGTTGTGGGACGTCTCGGTAAGGTGCTCGGACCGAAAGGTTTGATGCCCAACCCGAAGGCTGGTACGGTAACCATGGATGTGGCGAAGGCAATCAGCGATATCAAGGCAGGTAAGATCGAGTACAGACTGGATAAGGCGAATATCATCCATGTACCGGTTGGAAAGGTTTCCTTTGAGGAAAGTAAGCTGCAGGAGAACTTTAATGCATTGATGGAAGCTATCGTGAAGGCAAAACCTTCGGCATTAAAGGGTCAGTATTTGAGAAGTATCACACTGGCAACCACAATGGGTCCCGGCGTGAAGATCAATACGGCAAAGTATTAATATCTGTTTGATAAACAGCAAGTTTAAGAGGTAATGTGCATAGCGCATTACCTTTTCTGTTTAGGATGCTCTTTTTGTGGTATAATAGACCAGAGTCAGCACTCTGCGTCCAAAGAATTGCTGTGTGATTCTTTCTGAGGCGGTGCAGGATTACAGCATTGGTGAAGTGATAAAATTATGGGCAAGAAGAAAAGAGTACGCAAAACGAAAAAAAATAATAGGAAGAGAGTTCGTATAAGCCGCAGCTTCCTGCTGCCGTTTATTTTGACTCTGAGCGTGGCGGTGGTTGTGGGGCTTTTGGCGCTGGCGGCGTACCAGTGGGTCTTTGAACCGGCCAGGCGTGTGCAGAGCACGATGAAGCCAGTAAAACCGTCACAGACAGAACAGGTGCCGGAGGATGTGCCCAGGCAGGAAGAGAAAGCGGAAGATGTTCAGAATAAATATCAGACAGAGCTTGATGATCCGGAATACATGGCGCAGAACAATATTTATTACAAGGAGGCCGGGGAGCCGGGACAGGTGTCGCTGCTCTTTGCCGGAGACATTCTCTTTGACGATCATTATGCCATCATGAAGTATCCGTTGGCTGGCGGAGGCATTGAGCAGGGGATATCGCCGGAGCTGATCAGGGAGATGGAGGGGGCAGATGTTATGATGCTCAACAATGAGTTCCCCTATTCTGACAGAGGCGCTCCGCTTGCGGGCAAACAGTTTACGTTCCGGGCGAGGCCGGAGACTGTGAATTACCTGCAGGATATGGGAGTGGATATTGTTTCTCTGGCAAACAATCATGCTTATGACTACGGGGAAGAAGCGCTCCTTGATACCCTGGATATTTTGAAAGAGGCAGGCATTACGGCAATCGGGGCAGGACGCAATTTAGAAGAAGCGCGGCGTCCGGCTTATTATATTGTGGACGATATCAAAGTAGCTTTCATCACAGCCACCCAGATTGAACGTCTGGACAATCCGGATACCCGCGGTGCCACGGAGAACGCCCCGGGTGTGTTCCGCTGCTGGGATGGAGAGAACCTTTTGGAAACCATCCGGGAAGCGAAAGAGAACTGTGATTTCGTGGTGGTGTATGTTCATTGGGGGACAGAGAATGAGGCCGCGCTTGACTGGGCACAGCTGAAGCAGGCGCCGGAGGTGATAGCGGCTGGCGCAGATCTGGTCATCGGGGATCATCCACATTGCCTGCAGCCTATCGGTGTGATTCAGGGCGTGCCTGTCATCTACAGCCTGGGTAATTTCTGGTTTAATTCAAAGACGCTGGATACAGGTATGGTGAAAGCCGTCATTGACAAAGACGGGCTGGTGAGCTATCAGTTTATTCCCTGTCTGCAGAGCGGTTGTAAGACAGGACTTCTGGATGGGGAGGAGAAAACACGGGTGCTCAATTATATGCGCGGTATTTCCGAGGGCGTGCAGATTGATGAGGATGGATATGTGACCTGGTAAAGGGGCAAAGAAAACATAGAAAAGGATTTCACGCTGAAACTTTTCAGCAGTCTGATTCGTATTCCTTATAAAGACATACAAACAGACGGAAAGGAATGAGGGCTATGCATATTAATTCGGATCGCTATAACAGCCCCTGGTCAGGAAACCAGGGACAGGAATATTATAAAAGATATACAAAGAAAAACCAGGAAGCCGTCCCGGCAGCAGAGGAGACAAAGGAGCAGGAAGCAACTGACGCTTCCGGAAGTGAAACGGACAAGACCTGCAGGGAGCAGATTCTGGAAAAGATGGCCGAGATGGCAAAGAACGTCAAGGAAGGCACAGTGGAGCCCGAGTTTCAGATTGGAGCCATGGCTTATACCATGAAGGAATGGGATAAGCTTCTGGAAAAATTTGATGCCGCAGAGGAAGCCCTGCAGGGGGAAGTGCAGGACCAGATCGAGGAAGCGGAGAAACAGGCGGCCAAAGAAGCCCTCAGAAGAGAGATGGACGGGAAACCGGACGCGACAGGGACAGAAACCGCAGCGGCTGTGACGGAACTTACGGTTCAGGTGCCTGCAGAGGGCAATACAGCCGGCGACGCAGGAGCGAAGCAGGGTACGGTCAGAACAGAAACCGTGGTGAACACCGTGCAGGCGGATGCGAAGACTGAGGAGCTGGACGAGGAAAGGACTGCACAGCTTCTGACGGAAGAGGTGGTCAAGTGCAGTTATCCCACGGACGATCCCAAAGAGAAGCACTGGTTTATCACGGCTTTTACACAGGACGGGATTATCTGCAAAGAGGCTTATTTTGATGGCACAAGATGGGTGAATAAAGACTGTTTCAGGCTGCCGTTTACGGAGGAAGGACAGTATGAGAGGGTAATGGATTTTCTGATGAGATTTCCTTCGGATGCCAATCTGCGCTTTGCGGCCAATGAGAATTTCTGGAAAGATTTTCTGGCGGGAGAGATAGACGAAGACGAGTTTGTAAACTTTTTTGAGTCCACAAAGGACGGGGTGCCTGATTATACATATACAGAGGGTGATTCCACCTATATAGACGAAGAAAAGATAAAGTATGCGAAGTACATGAACAGGCCGGGTGCGGCAGAACTGATGACGGCGGATGAGATGTTAAAGAAGCAGGAAGAGATTCTGGCGGCCAATAAGAAGAAGTATGGAACGAAACTGGACTGAGGGAGATTTCCGAAAGAAGCACTTCTGAAAGAAGTTTGCTGAAAGAAGTTTTCCTAAAACAGTTGACAATAAAAGATATGCTGTGCTATAGTATTCAAGGTTATAAAACCAGGCCGAAGACAGTAGGTGCCGTATTGCCGGCGTAAGAGTCCGCCTACCGAGGAGAGAAGAGTACTTTATGACATTTAATCCTCCCTGTCTTTGGGGAGGATTTTTTATGAAATAGACTCCTTTCGGCACAAAATCTATAAGGAGGTAATGTAATGGCAAAGGTTGAACTGAAAAAACCTATCGTAGAAGAGATTTCTGCAGCCGTGAAAGACGCGCAGTCAGTTGTTCTGGTTGATTACCGCGGACTTACGGTGGAACAGGATACACAGCTTCGTAAGCAGCTTCGTGAAGCTGGCATCACCTACAAGGTTTACAAGAACACAATGATGAATTTTGCATTTAAGGGCACGGATTATGAATCCCTTCTTCCTTATCTGGAAGGTCCCAGCGCAGTTGCTATTTCCACAGAGGATGCTACAGCGCCTGCCAGAGTATTATGCAAATTCGCTAAGACAGCAAACGCTCTTGAAGTTAAGGGCGGCGTTGTGGAAGGTATCGCTTATGATGCCAACGGTATCATAGAGATTTCCAAGATTCCTTCCAGAGAAGAGCTGTTGTCCAAGCTGCTTGGCAGTATCCAGTCTCCGATTACCAATTTTGCTCGTGTCATGAATCAGCTGGCAGAGAAAGGCGGAGCATCTGCGTGTGAGGCACCTGCGGCTGAAGAGGCAGCACCGGAAGAAGCACCCGCTGAAGAGGCGCCTGCAGCAGAGGCAGCTCCCGCTGAGGAAGCACCTGCAGCAGAGTAACACTTGAAGTAAGGTATCAGACAAACTAACAACAATAAAAATATGGAGGTAAAATCATGGCAAAGTTATCTATTGAAGAAATCATCAGTGCGATTGATGAGTTGACAGTATTAGAGTTGAATGATTTAGTAAAAGCTTGCGAGGAGAAATACGGTGTATCCGCAGCAGCAGGCGTGGTAGTTGCAGCAGCAGGCGGTGACGCAGGTGCAGCGGCAGCAGAGGAGAAGACCGAGTTCGACGTAGAGCTGACAGAGGTTGGCCCGAACAAGGTTAAGGTTATCAAGGTTGTTCGTGAGGCAACAGGCCTTGGCTTGAAGGAAGCTAAAGATATGGTAGATTCCGCTCCGAAGGTACTCAAAGAAGCTGCTTCCAAGGAAGAGGCTGATGACCTCAAGGCTAAGTTAGAGGCTGAGGGCGCTAAGGTTACTCTTAAGTAATCCAGCCCACATAGTAAACAAGAAGACCGTTCACGTACTGCTTACAGGTACGTGGGCGGTTTTGCAAACTAAGGATATCTGGCGAAGTTTGTTATCAGTTGTCATGGAAATCTGTAATTCTAAAATCTTTTTTAATTTCTCAAAATAATCGTTGACTCCCCTGAGGACTTGTAGTAGAATGTATGATGCACTATTGTGGTGTGGTATGCTTATTTGAAGTATGATATTGTGACTAAGCATGCATCAATCATAAAGAACGGGGTGAGATGTCAATGGAAAAGAACAGGATCCGTAAGACTGCAGCCGGCAGAAATACGCGTATGACCTATGCACGACAGAAAGAGGTTCTGGATATGCCGAACCTGATCGAAGTTCAGAAGAACTCCTACCAGTGGTTTCTGGATGAAGGCTTAAAAGAAGTGTTTGACGATATTTCTCCGATTTCAGATTACAGTGGGCATCTGAGTTTGGAATTCGTTGACTTCGAGTTATGCGAAGAGGATGTCAAGTATTCTATCGAAAAATGTAAGGAGAGAGACGCCACTTATGCAGCCCCTCTCAAGGTAAAAGTACGCCTGATTAATAAGGAGAAGGATGAGATCACAGAGCACGAGATCTTTATGGGAGATCTGCCGCTGATGACTGAGACAGGCACTTTTGTGATCAATGGCGCGGAGCGTGTTATTGTCAGCCAGCTTGTGCGTTCTCCCGGCATTTATTATGGCATCGGACATGATAAGATTGGTAAGCGGCTTTTTTCTGCGACTGTAATCCCGAACCGCGGAGCATGGTTGGAGTATGAGACAGACTCCAATGATGTCTTTTACGTGCGTGTGGACAGGACCAGGAAAGTTCCGATAACCGTGCTGGTCCGTGCACTTGGCGTGGGCTCCAACGATGAGATCAGGGAGCTTTTTGGCGATGAGCCCAAGATTGAGGCAAGTTTTGCAAAAGATACTTCCGAGAACTATCAGGAAGGTCTGTTGGAATTATATAAAAAGATTCGTCCCGGTGAGCCTTTGAGCGTGGAGAGTGCTGAGAGTCTGATCACCGCTATGTTTTTTGACCCCAGAAGATATGATCTTGCCAAAGTCGGCAGATATAAATTTAATAAAAAGCTGATGTTCAGAAACAGAATTAGAAATCACGTTCTGGCAGAGGATGTGGTGGATACATTGACAGGTGAGATTCTGGCTAAGGCAGGAGATAAGATAACGGCAGAGATGGCTGATATGATTCAGAATGCTGCTGTGCCTGCTGTATGGATTCAGACAGAGGAAAAGAACGTCAAGGTTCTTTCCAATATGATGGTGGATATCACCAACTTTGTAGATTGCAATCCCAGAGAGCTGGGTGTTACGGAGCTGGTTTATTTCCCTGTATTACAGCAGATTTTGCAGGAGTACAGTGATGATCCGGGGATGCTTGCAGAGGCAATCCAGAAGAATGTACACGAGTTGATTCCGAAACATATTACTAAGGAAGATATTTTAGCTTCCATTAATTATAATATCCATCTGGAGTACGGTATCGGCAACGATGATGATATCGATCATCTGGGCAATCGTCGTATCCGTGCGGTGGGTGAGCTTTTGCAGAATCAGTATCGTATTGGTCTTTCCAGGCTGGAGAGAGTGGTGCGCGAGAGAATGACCACCCATGATGCGGAGGAGATTTCCCCGCAGGTGCTCATCAACATCAAGCCGGTGCAGGCGGCAGTGAAGGAGTTCTTTGGTTCTTCTCAGCTGTCACAGTTCATGGATCAGAACAATCCGCTAGGTGAGCTGACACACAAGAGACGTCTTTCCGCATTGGGACCGGGCGGTCTGTCCAGAGACCGGGCGGGATTTGAGGTGCGAGATGTCCATTATACGCACTATGGCAGAATGTGTCCTATCGAGACGCCTGAGGGACCGAACATTGGTCTGATCAACTCCCTTGCATCTTATGCAAGGATTAATGAATATGGATTTGTGGAGGCGCCTTATCGTAGAATTGATAAGTCTGACCCGGCGAATCCGCGTGTTACTGATGAAGCAGTCTACATGACGGCTGACGAGGAAGATAATTACCATGTGGCGCAGGCTTCCACACCTCTGGACAAGGATGGCTATTTTAAGAGAAACAGTGTATCCGGACGTTATAAGATGGAGACCCAGGAATATCCCAAGGCCATGTTTGATTATATGGACGTGTCTCCGAAGATGGTATTTTCGGTGGCAACGGCGCTCATTCCGTTTTTGCAGAACGACGATGCGAACCGTGCGCTGATGGGATCCAACATGCAGAGACAGGCAGTGCCGCTGCTCTTTACAGAGACGCCTGTGGTGGGAACCGGTATGGAGCCGAAGGCGGCTGTGGACTCGGGTGTCTGTGTGGTGGCGAAGAAAGCAGGTACCATTGATTATGTATCTTCTAATCTAATCAAAGTGACCTGTGATGATGGGGAGAAGATGGAGTACCATCTGTCCAAATTCTCCAGAAGTAACCAGTCCAACTGCTACAACCAGAAGCCTATTGTGCAGAAAGGCGCCCATGTGGAGCAGGGTGAGGTTATTGCGGACGGCCCTTCCACGGATGGCGGTGAGCTGGCGCTTGGTAAGAATCCGTTAATCGGGTTCATGACCTGGGAAGGTTATAATTACGAGGACGCAGTCCTTTTAAGTGAGAGACTGGTACAGGAAGATGTCTATACTTCCGTACACATTGAGGAATATGAAGCAGAAGCACGTGACACCAAACTGGGACCGGAAGAGATTACAAGGGATGTGCCTGGCGTGGGTGACGATGCTTTGAAAGATCTGGATGACAGAGGTATCATCCGTATTGGTGCGGAAGTACGCGCCGGTGATATCCTGGTGGGTAAAGTGACACCTAAGGGAGAGACCGAGCTGACGGCGGAAGAGAGGCTGCTTCGTGCCATCTTTGGTGAGAAGGCAAGGGAAGTACGTGATACGTCCCTGAAAGTGCCGCACGGTGAGTATGGTATTGTTGTGGATGCCAAGGTATTTACCAGAGAGAATGGTGATGAACTTTCTCCGGGTGTGAATCAGGCTGTCCGCATTTACATTGCACAGAAGAGGAAGATTTCTGTGGGCGATAAGATGGCAGGCCGTCATGGTAACAAGGGTGTGGTATCCCGTGTGCTGCCGGTAGAGGATATGCCTTATCTGCCCAATGGCCGTTCTCTTGATATCGTGTTGAATCCGCTGGGCGTGCCTTCCCGTATGAATATCGGGCAGGTGCTGGAGATTCATCTGTCCCTGGCTGCGAAGGCTCTTGGCTTTAACGTGGCAACACCGGTGTTTGACGGTGCGAAAGAGGATGATATCATGGATACCCTGGATCTGGCCAATGACTATGTCAATCTGGAATGGGAAGAGTTCGAGAAGAGACATAAAGAAGAACTTTTACCAGAGGTCATGGAGTATCTGTATGAAAACAGAGATCACCGTGAACTGTGGAAGGGTGTACCGATTTCCAGGGATGGTAAAGTCAGACTGCGGGACGGACGGACAGGTGAGTATTTTGATTCACCAGTTACAATCGGACACATGCACTACTTGAAACTGCATCATCTGGTAGACGATAAGATCCACGCGCGTTCCACAGGTCCTTACTCGCTGGTAACACAGCAGCCTCTGGGCGGTAAGGCACAGTTTGGCGGACAGCGTTTCGGTGAGATGGAAGTATGGGCGCTGGAGGCATATGGTGCGGCTTATACACTGCAGGAAATCCTGACTGTGAAGTCCGATGATGTGGTGGGACGTGTCAAAACTTACGAGGCAATCATCAAGGGAGATAATATTCCGGAGCCTGGTGTGCCGGAGTCCTTTAAGGTATTGCTTAAGGAATTACAGTCCTTAGGTCTGGATGTGAGAGTCCTTCGTGACGATCAGACCGAAGTGGAGATCATGGAGACCATCGATTACGGTGAGAATGAGTATCGCTATGAGATAGAGGGTGATTCCCGTAATTATGATTACGAGAACGAGTCCCTGGGATCCATGGGTTACCAGAAGCAGGAGTTTGATGAGGACAGCGGGGAACTTGTGACCAGTGACGAGGAAGAAGATTTGGCTGAAGATGACCTGGATCTTGAAGTGGAGTTTGAATAAGACCAAGAGAAGATCCTTAAATAATCTGGAAGGAGCATAGTGTAAGATGTCAGAAACGAGACAGGAAACATATCAACCTATGACATTTGATGCGATCAAGATTGGATTGGCATCACCTGAAAAGATCAGAGAGTGGTCCAGAGGTGAGGTCACGAAGCCTGAGACTATCAATTATAGAACGTTAAAACCCGAGAAAGAAGGTCTTTTCTGTGAGAAGATCTTTGGACCCAGCAAGGACTGGGAGTGTCATTGCGGTAAATATAAAAAGATCAGATATAAGGGTGTGGTCTGTGACAGGTGTGGTGTGGAAGTGACCAAGTCCAGTGTCCGCAGAGAGCGTATGGGACATATCGAGCTGGCAGCACCTGTATCCCACATCTGGTATTTTAAAGGTATCCCGAGCCGTATGGGATTGATTCTTGATCTGTCCCCGAGAGTGCTTGAGAAGGTGCTTTACTTCGCGTCCTATATTGTGCTGGACGGGGGAGAGACGGATCTGGAATATAAGCAGGTCCTCTCCGAGAAGGAATATCAGGATGCCAGGGAGAACTGGGGCAATAAATTCCGTGTGGGCATGGGTGCAGAGGCAATCAAGGAACTTTTGCAGGCTATTAACCTGGAGTCGGAAGCAGTTGAGCTGAAGGAAGGTCTGAAAGAGTCCACCGGTCAGAAGCGTGCCCGTATCATCAAGAGACTGGAAGTCGTGGAGGCTTTCAGAGAGTCCGGAAATCAGCCGGAATGGATGATCATGGATGCGATTCCGGTCATTCCGCCAGATCTGCGTCCTATGGTACAGTTGGATGGCGGACGTTTTGCCACATCTGACTTAAATGATTTGTACAGAAGGATTATCAACAGAAACAATCGTCTGAAAAGACTTTTGGAGTTAGGCGCGCCAGATATCATTGTCCGCAATGAGAAGCGTATGCTGCAGGAGGCTGTGGATGCGTTGATTGATAACGGCAGAAGAGGGCGTCCGGTGACAGGACCTGGCAACAGGGCATTAAAGTCCCTGTCCGATATGTTAAAGGGTAAATCAGGGCGTTTCCGTCAGAATCTGCTTGGTAAGCGTGTTGACTATTCGGGTCGATCGGTTATCGTGGTAGGCCCTGAGTTAAAGATTTACCAGTGCGGTCTGCCCAAAGAAATGGCAATCGAACTGTTTAAACCCTTTGTGATGAAAGAACTGGTATCCCGCGGGATTTCCCAGAATATTAAGGCTGCCAAGAAACTGGTGGAGAGACTGGATACCCAGGTATGGGATGTGCTCGAGGAAGTCATCAAAGAGCATCCGGTGATGTTAAACCGTGCGCCTACTCTGCACAGACTCGGCATCCAGGCTTTTGAGCCGATTCTTGTGGAAGGTAAGGCAATCAAACTGCATCCACTCGTATGTACGGCGTTTAACGCTGACTTTGACGGTGACCAGATGGCAGTGCATCTGCCCCTTTCCGTGGAGGCACAGGCAGAGTGCAGATTCCTTCTGCTTTCTCCGAATAACCTCTTAAAACCTTCGGACGGCGGTCCGGTGGCGGTGCCTTCCCAGGATATGGTGCTTGGTATCTATTACCTGACCCAGGAAAGGCCTGGCGCACAGGGCGAGGGCAAGTTCTTTAAGAATGTGAATGAAGCCATTCTTGCCTATGAAAATAAGGCTTGTACCCTGCATACGAGAATCAGGGTGAGAGTGACCAAGAAGACCGCGGACGGCAGTGTGGTGTCTGGGAATGTGGAGTCAACCCTTGGCCGATTCCTCTTCAATGAGATCTTACCGCAGGATCTTGGTTATGTGGACAGAACCAATCCGGAAGATCTTCTGAAACTGGAAGTGGATTTCCATGTGGGTAAGAAACAGTTAAAACAGATTCTGGAGAAGGTCATCAATATTCACGGTGCGGTAAGAACCGCAGAAGTGCTTGATATGATCAAGTCCATCGGTTATAAATATTCCACACAGGCGGCCATGACGGTATCGATTTCCGATATGACAGTGCCGGCTCGAAAGGAAGAAATGCTGGAGGCAGCACAGGCTACCGTAGATAAGATTTCTGTCAATTTCAGGCGCGGACTGATCACGGAAGAAGAAAGATACCGTGCGGTTGTGGAAACCTGGAATGAGACGGATAAGGAACTTACGGAAGTTCTGCTCTCCGGACTGGATAAATATAATAATATCTTCATGATGGCGGACTCCGGTGCCCGTGGTTCCAACCAGCAGATCAAACAGCTGGCAGGTATGCGTGGTCTGATGGCAAATACCACAGGACGTACCATCGAGCTGCCCATTAAATCCAACTTCCGTGAAGGTCTGGATGTACTGGAATATTTCATGTCTGCTCACGGGGCACGTAAAGGTCTGTCCGATACCGCGCTTCGTACCGCTGACTCCGGTTATCTGACCAGAAGAATGGTGGACGTATCTCAGGAACTGATCATCCGTGAGATGGATTGCTGTGAAGGCAAAGAGGATATTTCCGGCATGGTTGTCAAGGCGTTCATGGACGGCAAGGAGACCATCGAAGGATTAAAAGACAGAATTACAGGACGTTTCTCCTGTGAGGATATTAAAGATAAAGACGGCAAGATGATTGTGAAGAGAAATCACATGATCACGCCTGCCCGGGCTGCAAAGATTTTAAGCGTGGGCGTGAATGAAAAGGGCGAACCGGTAGAGGAAGTAAAGATTCGTACCATCTTAACATGCCGCTCCCATGTGGGTATCTGTGCGAAGTGTTATGGTGCAAACATGGCTACAGGCGAGGCTGTTCAGGTTGGTGAGGCTGTAGGTATCATTGCGGCACAGTCCATTGGTGAGCCTGGTACACAGCTTACCATGCGTACCTTCCATACCGGCGGTGTGGCTGGTGATGATATCACACAGGGTCTTCCCCGTGTAGAGGAGCTTTTTGAGGCACGTAAACCGAAAGGACTTGCGATTATCGCAGAGTTTGGCGGCGTGGCTATCATCAAGGATACTAAGAAAAAACGTGAGATCATGATCACCAATAATGAGACAGGCGAATCCAAGACCTATCTGATTCCTTATGGATCCAGAATCAAAGTGTTAGACGGGGCAGTGTTAGAGGCCGGTGATGAACTCACAGAGGGTAGTGTCAATCCTCATGACCTGTTAAAGATTAAGGGAATCCGTGCTGTACAGGATTATATGCTGCGTGAGGTACAGAGAGTGTATCGTCTGCAGGGTGTGGATATTTCCGATAAGCATATCGAAGTGATCGTGCGCCAGATGCTTAAGAAAGTGCGTATCGAGAACAACGGTGATACAGACTTCCTGCCTGGAACACTGGTGGACGTTCTGGAATATGAAGATATGAATGAGAAGCTTATCAGCGAGGGGAAAGAACCGGCAGACGGCAAGCAGATTCTGTTGGGTATTACCAAAGCGGCACTGGCGACAGATTCCTTCCTGTCAGCAGCATCCTTCCAGGAGACCACAAAGGTTCTGACTGAGGCGGCTATCAAGGGTAAAGTAGATGCCCTGATCGGACTGAAAGAGAACGTGATCATCGGTAAGCTGATTCCGGCCGGTACCGGTATGAAGCGTTACCGCGACACCAGACTCAGCACAGACGAGAATCTGTTGAGCAGGCTCAATATGGATGATGAGATTGACTTTGATGAGGATTCTCTGGAAGAGGACGAGATCGAGCTGGTAGATGTGGATGAGATTGAGGACTTTGACGACGCGGAGGAGTTTGAGGAAGAAGATATCATCGAGGAGACCGATGAGGCTTTAGAGGCTGAAATCCTCGAATAATTAAGTAATTTCAAGGAAAAATGTATTGACAACGTATTCACGGGCAAGTATACTATTTGAGTGTGCACGTGAATACGTTTTTTTTGTGCGCCATAAAGCCAAAGAGGCTGGGAATCAATCATACAGGAGGTGAAAAGAATGCCAACATTTAACCAGTTAGTCAGAAAGGGTCGTCAGACTTCTGTAAAGAAGTCCACAGCACCTGCTTTGTTGAAAGGATACAACTCCCTTCATAAGGCAGCTACTAATACAGCTTCTCCGCAGAAGAGAGGTGTCTGCACCGCTGTTAAGACAGCTACCCCTAAAAAGCCTAACTCAGCGCTCAGAAAGATTGCCAGAGTACGTCTTTCTAACGGAATCGAAGTGACAAGCTATATCCCTGGTGAGGGTCATAACCTGCAGGAGCATAGCGTAGTCCTTATTCGTGGCGGAAGAGTCAAGGACTTACCTGGTACGAGATACCACATCATCAGAGGTACCCTCGATACTGCGGGAGTCGCTAACAGAAAACAGGCTCGTTCCAAGTACGGCGCTAAGAGACCTAAGAAAGCGAAATAAGTGACGTAAATTTGCTGCGCAAATTAACGTCTGCAGGTTTGGCAAGCAAACCTGCGTCTGAAGGAAGAAAAATTTGTGAGCAAATTAACATTTGTAGGTTTGGCAAGCAAACCTGCGTCTGAAGGAAGAAAAATTTGTGAGCAAATTAATGTCTGCGGGTTTGGCAAGCAAACCTGCACCTGAAGGAAAATTTGTTTCCAATTTATTTTTTCTATACTTTTCAGGCTTAGTATCGCAGGAATTAGGTTAGGTAATCAGGACCACAAACAGAACTAATTTAGTGTTGGGATTCTTATTGATAGAAAACCGCACGGACACATTGAATTAGAGGACACATGTGAGTACCGGTGAATTATTAATTTTAATAAGGAGGGAAGAATCGTGCCACGTAAAGGACATATTGCAAAGAGAGATGTATTAGCAGATCCTTTATACAATAATAAAGTAGTGACCAAGCTTATCAACAATATCATGTTGGATGGTAAGAAGGGTGTTGCACAGAAGATTGTATACGGAGCATTTGCAAGAGTGGAGGAGAAGGCTGGCAAGCCGGCGCTCGATGTATTTGAGGAGGCTATGAACAATATCATGCCCGTTCTCGAAGTTAAGGCGAGACGTATCGGTGGCGCTACCTATCAGGTGCCGATTGAGGTTCGTCCGGACAGACGGCAGGCGCTTGGTCTTCGTTGGTTGGTAATGTTTTCTCGTAAGAGAGGCGAAAAGACCATGGAACAGAGACTTGCAAATGAGATTTTAGATGCTGCGAACAATACAGGCGCAGCCGTGAAGAGAAAAGAAGATATGCACAAGATGGCAGAGGCAAACAAGGCTTTTGCGCACTATCGTTTCTAAGTAATATAAGGAGGAAAAAACCTTGGCTGGAAGAGAATATCCATTAGAGAGAACCAGAAATATTGGTATTATGGCTCATATTGATGCCGGTAAGACGACATTGACAGAGCGTATCCTTTATTATACTGGTGTAAACTATAAGATTGGTGATACTCATGAAGGCACTGCTACCATGGACTGGATGGAGCAGGAGCAGGAGAGAGGTATCACGATCACATCAGCCGCTACTACATGCCACTGGACTTTGGAAGAGAACTGCAAACCGAAGCCGGGCGCATTAGAGCATCGTATCAACATCATTGATACTCCTGGCCACGTTGACTTTACTGTAGAAGTTGAGCGTTCACTCCGTGTACTTGATGGTGCTGTAGGCGTATTTTGTGCGAAGGGTGGCGTAGAGCCACAGTCAGAAAACGTGTGGAGACAGGCTGATACCTACAACGTACCCAGAATGGCATTTATCAATAAGATGGATATCTTAGGTGCTAATTTCTATGGCGCTGTAGAACAGATCAGAACAAGATTAGGTAAAAACACAATTATTTTACAGCTTCCTATCGGAAAAGAGGATGATTTCAAGGGAATCATCGACTTATTCGAGATGAAAGCTTATATCTATAATGATGATAAGGGTGAGGATATTTCTATCACAGAGATACCGGCAGATATGGAAGACGATGCAGCGATGTATCGGGATGAACTGGTTGAGAAGATCTGTGAGTTGGATGATGACCTTACCATGATGTACCTGGAAGGTGAGACACCTTCTGTAGACCAGCTGAAGGCAGCATTGCGTAAGGGAACCTGCGAATGTAAAGCGATTCCTGTGTGCTGCGGTTCTGCGTACAGAAACAAAGGCGTACAGAAGCTTTTGGATGCAATCTTAGAGTATATGCCGGCACCTACGGATATTGCTTCTATTAAGGGTACCGATATGGACGGCAATGAGATTGAGAGACATTCATCTGACGATGAGCCTTTTGCAGCACTGGCATTTAAGATTATGGCTGATCCTTTTGTAGGTAAGCTGGCGTTCTTCAGAGTATACTCAGGTACCTGCAATTCCGGTTCCTATGTATATAATGCTACAAAGGATAAGAAGGAGCGTATCGGACGTATCCTGCAGATGCATGCAAACAAGAGAGCGGAACTTGATAAAGTTTACTCCGGCGATATTGCAGCAGCAGTAGGATTTAAGTTCACTGCAACCGGTGATACTATCTGTGACGAGCAGCATCCTGTTATCCTGGAGTCCATGGAGTTCCCGGAGCCGGTTATCGAGCTGGCAATCGAGCCGAAGACCAAGGCAGGACAGGGTAAGATGGGTGAGGCATTGGCAAAACTTGCGGAAGAGGATCCTACTTTCCGTGCTCATACAGATCAGGAGACAGGTCAGACAATCATCGCAGGTATGGGTGAGCTTCATCTGGAAATCATTGTGGACAGATTACTGCGTGAGTATAAGGTGGAGGCTAACGTAGGTGCACCTCAGGTTGCATACAAGGAGACCTTTACCAAACCTGTGGATCAGGAATACAAATATGCGAAGCAGTCCGGTGGCCGTGGACAGTATGGTCACTGTAAAGTTAAATTCGAGCCCATGGATCCTAACGGTGAAGAGACATTCAAGTTCGAAACTTCCGTGGTCGGCGGTGCGATTCCGAAAGAATATATCCCGGCAGTGGGCGAGGGTATCGAAGAGGCTTCCAAGGCAGGTATCCTTGGCGGATTCCCCGTACTGGGTGTCTCTGCAAACGTATATGACGGTTCCTACCATGAGGTGGACTCTTCTGAGATGGCATTCCACATTGCAGGTTCCATGTGTTTCAAGGAGGCAATGAAGAAGGCAAACGCTGTTCTGCTTGAGCCTATCATGAAAGTGGAAGTTACCATGCCGGAAGAATATATGGGAGATGTTATCGGTGACATCAACTCCCGCCGTGGACGTATCGAAGGTATGGAAGATATCGGCGGCGGCAAGATGGTCAAAGGTTATGTACCGCTTGCTGAAATGTTTGGTTATTCCACAGACTTACGTTCCAAGACACAGGGCCGCGGCAACTACTCCATGTTCTTTGAGAAGTATGAACAGGTTCCGAAGAATGTTCAGGAGAAAGTATTGGCTGCAAAAGCGAAGTAAGACAAAGAAAGTGCTTGAAAAACTTGGCAATCTTTAATATAATCAAAGATAGCTGATTAATTAGGTGGACTATTTTTGTAACAAAGAAAGTAAATCAATTTAAGGAGGACTTTAGAAATGGCTAAAGCTAAATTTGAAAGAAACAAACCCCATTGTAATATTGGTACCATTGGTCATGTCGATCATGGTAAAACAACTCTGACAGCAGCAATCACAAAAGTGCTTTCCGAGAGAGTTGCTGGTAACACAGCTACAGATTTCGAGAATATCGATAAAGCTCCCGAAGAGAGAGAAAGAGGTATCACAATCTCTACTGCTCACGTTGAGTATGAGACAGATAAGAGACATTACGCTCACGTTGACTGCCCTGGCCATGCTGACTATGTAAAGAACATGATCACTGGTGCAGCTCAGATGGACGGCGCTATCCTTGTAGTAGCAGCTACTGATGGTGTTATGGCTCAGACTAAGGAGCATATCCTTCTGTCCCGTCAGGTAGGCGTTCCTTATATCGTAGTATTCATGAACAAGTGTGATATGGTAGACGATCCTGAGCTGCTTGAGCTGGTTGAGATGGAAATCACAGAGCAGTTAGAGGAGTATGAGTTCACAGATTGCCCGATTATTAAGGGTTCTGCTCTTAAGGCTCTGGAAGATCCTAACGGCGAGTGGGGCGATAAGATCATGGAGCTCATGAGCACAGTTGACGACTATATTCCGGATCCTCAGCGTGATACAGATAAGCCTTTCCTTATGCCTATCGAGGATGTATTCTCCATCACAGGCCGTGGTACCGTTGCTACTGGTAGAGTAGAGCGTGGTACATTGCATATGTCTGATGAAGTTGAAATCATCGGTGTAAAGGAAGAGACACAAAAATCTGTTGTAACAGGTATCGAGATGTTCCGTAAGCTGCTTGACGAGGCTCAGGCTGGTGATAACGTAGGTGTTCTGCTTCGTGGTATCCAGAGAACAGATATCGAAAGAGGACAGGTTCTTGCGAAACCTGGTACAGTTACCTGCCACAAGAAATTTACAGCTCAGGTATATGTACTGACCAAGGACGAGGGTGGCCGTCATACACCTTTCTTCAACAATTACAGACCTCAGTTCTATTTCAGAACAACTGATATCACAGGTGTATGTAATCTTCCTGAGGGTACAGAGATGTGCATGCCTGGTGATAACGTAGAGATGACGATTGAGCTGATTCATCCTATCGCTATGGAGCAGGGTCTTACCTTTGCTATCCGTGAGGGTGGTAGAACTGTTGGATCTGGTAGGGTTGCTACTATCATTGAGTAATTGAAAAAGTATTGATTTTATAGGACTTTCCGGGACTTTTCGGAAAGTCCTTTTTCGCGGTTTGTTGATATTGGTAAGTTGTGATAACAGAATGGTAACAAAAATTTAATAATTCTTATAAAAATATCTGTTTTACTATCCTTTTTAAGATTTTGAAAAATCTAACTTGGGTAATTATTTCTTTCTATATATTTTTTCCATATGGTTTTTCGGTCTTTATGGTGTGTGCTCTCATATTTTTTAGTATATTCGTCATGAAGTGCCATTAGCTGATCCATGAGGGGTGTGTTAGCAGGCAGTTTGCCTCTGCGAATGCGGGAATACAGTCTTATTTTGGGATTTTGTAAACTCTGTAAGAAGCGGGTGGCATAATATTTTTTTTCGGCTGGCGTATTCGTTGCAGGTAATAAATAGGGTATCTGAGTATGGTACTTTGTTAAGACTTGAAAAAGAGGATTTCGTGATTGTCAATATGATGCTGAAGTAGAATTTGAAAGATTATTTAAGGATGGTATTAAAATGAGTTTGGCGATATTGATTAAAGGATTGGGTACGACATAATAGGACAAGTCAGAAGAAGAACGGTTTTACAGGTTTTCTAACCAAGTCTTATTTTAATCTACTGGATGTTCAGATATAGGTAGTCCTTTTATTTTTTGACCACGATGACCAAAAGTTAAAAATATAGGATAGTTATTCAATAAAAATATATCATTTAGGAAAATGAATGTAAAGAAGAGGGGGGAGATGTTCGTACTGCAGATGAATAAGTCCTAAATAACGGACACGTTAAGATTTATTATGGTTTTGTGAAAAGGAGAAAACTTGAATGGATAGATTTGTTTATTGGGTAGAAAAGACATTCAATCAAAATTAAAGATATTGTAAAAGCTTCTGTGTTACTTGTAAATGTTATCATACATGCAAGAATGATAATGCGCTAGATTGAATTTTCAAACTAACTAATAGGTGCTGGATTATCAAATAATGCGATTGAAAAATTCCCCCAAAAGTTCTATACTAAAATAGTATTATTAAATAATCCGATTAGTATTATATAGGAAAACTAAAATGATTAAAAATGACATTGAAATTGATACCAAGATTAAGTGCTTAGAAGCGAAAATGACACAGCAACAATTAGGGGAAGCTGTGGGGACAACAGGACAGTATGTAAATCGCATCATCAAAAAAAAGGACGGAGTGGTAAATAAGACTTTCGTTCAGATGATGGAAGCCTTGGGCTATGATATCGTATTGACTTACGAAAAAAGAGAAGAAAAACAGAATATTTAAAAATGAGGAGTTTTCATGGTAGAAAGAGTTTGCCCGAATTGCAAAATACCTATGAATGTCGACAAGTGTGTGAAAACATCCTGCCAAACTAAAACAATTATGTCTACAACATTATACTGGTGTGATGATTGTAATATTCCGGTATTTGAACCGATGTGCCCAAGATGCGGAACAGTGGGTAAGTATATTGCAACTGATGTAAGACCAGTATTTCCAGAGGAAAGAGTACTTCTTGCATTGATACAAGGGAAACGGCATCCGCACTGTTATGATACGGCATCTGTGTGGTATGGCAGTGGGGCATATTTCATAAACGGAAAAAAAGAAAAAATCTCTACAACTGAAATCAATAAATGGTCTCTTGAGAAGATTAAGTCCATAAAAGAGGCATATGACGAATTGGTGAACAATATATTTAATCCTAAGATAACCACCTTGTTTTCTTATGAACTTCCAGATAAGAACTCTGTGCAAACAGGAGAATATATTTCATTCTTAGATTTGCAGTACAATGATGATTTAGCGTATGTAAAAGACACGTTTAGATGGAGTAATGCATATCTGTGGTTGCTGAACGTGTTGAAGGAAAATGACGGTTGTATGTACTTTGGCGCAATATCAGAGAAATTACATAATTCACTTGTATCAGACCCAAAACCTTATCGGAAAGATGTAAAACAACTATTAGCAAATCTGTTATCAATGATTAAAATTTTAAATATGGACGAGATAGTAATAGATAGACCGAATTATTCGCAAAGAGTACGGTTAAAAGAGATTTGCTAATTGAAAAACGGTGTTTGTATGACATGGGAAGAATACTATAAGAAAATAAACGATTAGGCTGCAAGTACCGCTGTTAGTAAGATGTCCTCCCTTGAAGATATGGGTACACCAGATAAAGTAGTTAATGCCCTTAATGTTATTGTGTTTGAAGATGAGAAGGGAGCTACAAGGCTTCTAAATAGAGCTGTGCAGAGCAGCGTGAAGTTTTCCGGAGAGAATCTTGCGTATGATTCAGCCAGAGAAAGTGAAAGAAGAAGCATGTCCAGTAGCTTTTGACATTTTGAAAGATTAAAGAAAGAGTATGGATTTAGAGTGAGTAGATAAAACCGTAATGGCAGATAGGAGGCAGTGTGAAAGAAACAATTTTCCTGCAGGAAGGATTTCGTAAGCCTGAAATTGAAAAACCAGATCCATATTATTATGTATGTGGAGGAAAATATACATATGAAGAACTGAATGAAATGACTTGGGAGGAGTTTGGTCTTAGAAGGCATGGAAGTATGCCCTCTAAACTATACAAGTATTATTCAAATAAAGTGATTGATGGAATAAATTACTCTATAGAAGCACTGGAGAATAATACAGTATATTTGCAGGAGATTAAAAATTTTGATGATAATTATGATTGCACGTTATCAATTAATATAGAAGAATTTGCAAGACTGCGTATAGCGTATTATGCAAAGACATGTGGAATGGAAATAAATGAGGAATGGAGCTATAACAGAAATGTGGTGGAGTTCTCCGCTTTTTTATATAATAAGATGCGTTGTGGAATAAACTTAGAACAAATATTTGGAATCAAACAATTGTCGACACGGGAAGATTATCGAAGGAATATTTTTTGTTTGAATTTAAAAACGGTCCTTTTGAGTTGCGAAGGACATGATAATATTTGGCAAACTGCTTTTTATAAGGCGATTTCAGATGAATATGCTGATATAGCAAAGATGATGAACCGTTTTAGAATAGCATGTTTTACGCTATCTCCTTATATGATTAACATGTGGTCAAACCAATATGCCGACAATAATCAAGGATTTTGTATTGAGTATGAAATTCCTGTTTTGTCGTGCAGAACGGATAAACTGTGTAATAACTTATTTCCAGTCATTTATAGCGATGCAAGAACAGATGTATTAGATAGATGTTTGGAGTATAGTGAAAAAGAACTGGATGAAGAGTATTTGTCTGCAATTTATAAGTATGGAGTGCTGGCAAAGAGTAAGTCTATGTGGAAATCACAGGAGGAGTGGCGTTTAGTATCATGTGACAACTTACTGGCGGATAATTATAACTGTAAATTTTATCCGATTACCAGAGTATACTTAGGTGTGAATATGATAAATGATCAGCGGAGAGAAATTATTGATATATGTAAAAGAAAAGGTGTTCCCTATGTTGGAGTAGTTAGAAATAATGAAAGATATCAGATGATGGACTGTGAAAAAATGTGCGAAGAGTGTATAAAATGATTTCGGACATAAGATAGAGAAAACTGGGAGGTATAGTCGCAATATAAAGCATTCTGCCACTAAGATATGTTGATTTATATAACTTTTTTGGCAGATAATAAAGCAATAGCTTGGGGAAACCTTGCGTAAACTTACACAAGATCCCTAATTCAATTGCATATATATCAACAATGGAGATGATTATATGATTCCAATAAAAATAGAAACCCTGCTAGAAGGGCGTAAAGTAGGGCAAAATCGAATAGAATATAAGGAAGGCTTTAATCCATCCGAAATTGTGTGAATATTCTTGTGCGGTGAAACCGCATATCCGGGCTGGCGGAAACCGTTATTGCGAGTTTACTCGCGTAATGCTTTATCTAATCCATATACCTCACGCATTGATTTGTCATTCTGGGGATCAATGCTGGTGATGTTGATCATATAACTGTCATGAGCGATTCTGTCTATGATGGCATCGGCAAGTGGGCTGTCATCTCCGCCAAGCTGCTCATACCAGTCAGAATACTCATATTGGGAGCAGAAGATGGTAGATGATTTTTTCCGTCTTCTGTGCAGG
>CAJTOO010000027.1 GCA_910577735.1 uncultured Lachnospiraceae bacterium | reverse complement strand
TGAAATAAACTCTGATTTCCTTTTAAACAATGATTGCTGTAGTATTCAAACATTTTATCTATATCTGTACGAAAATGGTCAAAGCGATACCCTTTATTGCGGCGCTTGATCTGACCTAAAATTAATGCTTGAGGAGATTCCGTTGTAAAAGGAGTTTTTAAGGAAGACAAATAAACTCCTTTTACATCAATGCCATCATCCTTACTTCCATATGTAATTTCCCATTTTACTTCTGGTCGAATCTTGGCAAGTGTTTCTGCTACGAGTACTTCAAAAACCTGATATTTTCTTTGTAACGCACCATCAATATCAGGTATCGTCTTAACATTCTGGAAATTTGCACCTTTAACATTTTTTAACAATACAGTTTCCCAAATAGTCTTATTGTTTTTGTCTTTTGCCATATATTTGCTCCATTAATATGAAAAAGCGTCTATTTATGAAATATCTATTTTTTTGTACTTTTTAACTCCCAATTATACATCTAACTAATTACCGATAATCAGGAATTATCCTTCATTCATCACCTCCTTCAACCACCATAAAATTTCTCGGATGCCGGTGGAACAGGATATCTTTCTGTTTCTCATTGGATACATGGGTATAAATTTCCGTGGTACTGATAGAACTGTGCCCCAACATCTGCTGAATGTAGCGGATATCCACATCCTGCTCCAATAAAAGCGTGGCGAAAGAGTGCCGGAACATATGCGGTGTGAGATGCTGGTCCAGATTTGCCAGTCTGGCATAGTGGTCGATCATGAAGCGGACAGACTGGTCAGAGAGCTTGCGGCACAGCCGATTCACAAAGAAATAACCGCAAGCTTCTATATCATCCTGGAAGGTCATAAAATATGTTTTCAATGCAGACAATACCTCAGGATTTCCCACTTGCAGAATCCTCTCTTTAGCGCCTTTGCCATAGATGCGGACTGTGCTGTTTTCTAAATCAATATGTTGCGGTCTTAAGGAACAAAGTTCAGAAATACGCATGCCGGTGGCAAAGAGAAGTTCGATTACAGCAATGTCCCGGATACAGCAGTTTCTTTGGTAGTCTGTCTGGGCCAGTCCTTTCTGCGCATAGAGGGTTGATAAAAAGGTCTGCAGGGAATGGAAGGGGATTGTCTTGGGAAGAAGTTTAGCTTCGCGGAATCGAATATCCAGTTTATCAAAGGGATTTTCAGATAAAATTTCCTGATAGGAGAGATGGTGGAAGAAAGCTTTCAGGCTTGCGATTTTACGTTTCACCGTTTTGGGCTTGTACTGTTTGTGTAGGAGGGTGAGATAGGAATCCAGAATGTTTTTGGAAAAGAAATCTTCCGAAGTGTTGATGTAGACGGCATATTGTTTCAGGTCGATTCGATAGGCTTTCAGGGTTTTGGAATCCAGGCGTTTACGATATCTGCAATATTCGAGATATGCTTCTATGTGGTCATTTATTGTGTTCATATATAGTCACGCTCCTCGTTTTTTCTAATTATGAGGGGCGGACGCCGTAATGTCTATCAATTATTTCCGGACACGCTTGCATTGTTCACTTCTTAAAGTCAAGCTGTACAAGCTTTTTACCGTTAGGTAACGGCTGTTCTTTTTTCGTAATCAGGGCATACCCGCTTTCTTTCATGGCTATGATCAGTTCTGTTTCCTGCATGGGATGATGTATAGCATGCAGATTATCAAAGACGTGAAGATACGGGGAATCTGAGACGAAATTGTCATCGGTGTTGCTCTGGATAATACAGGATACATATAATGGATCGACTTTAGCGATTACAGTCTGGAAACAGCGGTACCCGATATATTCTATCAATAAATTCGCCACCACCATATCAGCATAGGGCAGTGTGATGTTTTCTGAGGTCAGATCCGTGCAGACACATTCGAGGACGGATTCCAAGTGTGTATAGCGTTTGGCACACTGCGCCAGATAGGCAGGGTTGATGTCAACGCCGTATATTTTGTTGATGTTGGAAGGAGTGTGCTCCAATCCATTGCCGCCGGCAATGCCGAGAATCATAATGGTATGGACGGGATAGGCCCTGAACTGTTCTTTCATCATTTCATTCATGGCCTGAAGCTGCATGACGGATTCCCATTTCATATGATTTTCATAATCTGATAAGTCAATTTTGGTCCATGGATTTTGCCATGCGGGGTGGATTGACGTGCCAATGTTTTGCTCCATCCTCCACTGTGGGGCAGATCCGTCATCACCCCAATATTCGTCAATGGAGGTAATGAACCCGGCTTCACATCGGATAAAAGATGTTACATGAAAAGAAGACGTTTTATCTGTTGCAAATACGTGTGTCACGGTGATGTACAAGTCATGGCACTGCTCGATACGCTCGATTTCACCGTTCCATGAACCGGGATATTCGCAGTTTGCCCGGATAAATTCTTCCACAGTAAAGTGTTCGTTTGTATTATGCCAGTTTATATAAGCATCTTTGTGAAAAAACTTCCTCATCTCATCAGCATTCTGTTGTAATGTTGCTTTCCAATAAGCAGTTAAGTTCATCTGAAACCTCCCAACAACGGCCATCACGGTAACATATCCCTCTTTTGGGGCAGACATAATGTGCCGCCATTTCACATCCCCTATTATACCGCATCAGCTCTGTAAAGGAAACAGACGGCAGGAACATATATAGAATATTCATAATGATGAAACAGCTGATTGGCATTTTATACTACCCTCATCTCGTCTAAAATGTGATAAAATATATAAAAACACTTCTATCATCCAAAGGGGACTTCATGCGAAAGACAAAAGTAATAAAAGCCGTTTTCTATACCGTTTTTATATTCTTTATCCTCTATGTCATCCTGGTCTATTTTCTGGTAAGCGCCTGTCTGGTGCCGTCCTTTATGGATCGGTTAAATGCCTTTGAAGATATCACCAGGAAATGCTATGCCGAGCAGGTGCAGACAACGGATATCAAAGATAACAGAAGTAAACTTCTGGCAGATACCTCTGCTTGGCTTGAGACGGTAAACCGGAATAAAATATCTGTGCAGACGACAGATGGCTATACCCTGATAGCGGCGGAGTTTGCAGCAGAGTCAGACAGCAGCAAATGGGTTCTGCTTCTGCACGGCTATACGGGATGGAAAGAGGAAATGTATCAGTTTGCTTACTGGTATAATGAGCAGGGATATCATGTGCTGGTGCCGGATCTGCGGTGTCAGGGGGAGAGTGAGGGCGATTTTATCGGCATGGGCTGGACGGACCATTATGACTGCGAGTTGTGGATCGGTTATATTCTTTCCAATACCCCGGATGCGCAGATTGTGCTGCATGGGCAGTCTATGGGAGCTGCTGCTGCGTTGATCATGACTGGAGCGGAGAAACCTTCTGACCATATCGTGGCAGTGGTATCTGACAGCGCTTATACGGATGCTTATTCGATGTTCGGGGATAAGATTACGGAGTGGTTCGGGCTGCCGGCGTTTCCTTTTGTGGACTCGGCCTGCCTGATGTTACGGGCCAGGGGCGGCTATAACCTGCGGGATGCCTCGGCACTGCGGGCAGTAGAGAAAAGCACAGTGCCTACATTGTTTATTCATGGGGCCGAGGATAAGATGATAGATGTGGAGATGTCGCACAGCTTGTATGAGGCGGCGTCCTGCGAGAAAGGGCTTCTGATTGTGGAAGGAGCCGGGCACGGGCAGACCCAGGAGAAGAATCCGGAGGTTTATTATGGGACAATAGAGGATTTTTTGGCTGAATATGTGCGATGAATGGACAGAATTAGCAAATTTTATGGAAATTTAAGATGGAAAAAAGTAGTACTCATGTGACAACTATGCTAAAATTTAGGTAGTGGCCTGAAAGCCGGTATACCCAAAGGAAGGTATGGTTGTCTATGGCAAATAGAATAAAAAGTAAAGTATATATGAGGATAAATCTCACCGCCCTGTTGCTTTTGGCAGCTGTATTTGGGGCGGTATTTATTATGAGTCAGGATGCTGCGGTGGTGCATGCGGCACAGAATCGCACGGTAAAGGTTGGATTCTTCCCGATGGAGGGCTATCATGAACTTGGGCAGAATGGCAGTTACGAGGGCATGGACGCGGAGTATCTGGAAAATTTATGTGATTATCTCGATTGGGACATAGAATTTGTGCCCTGTGACAGTTGGGATGAGGCTCTTCGGCTGCTGAAAGAGAAAGAGCTGGATCTGGTGGGCTCCGCACAGTATTCCGCAGAGCGCGCCGAAACCTATCAGTACGCGAATCTGGCAAGCGGTTATACGTTTGGAGCTATTGCAGTGAAAGGTGAGAGCCTGCTTGCTTATGAAGATTTTGAGGCTATGGGGGATATCACATACGGTATTGTGGCAACCTATGTCAGGCGGCAGGAATTTAACGAGTACTTGTCCGACCACAGCATCACAAGTCCTAAGGTGCGGGAATACGAGGATACGGCGGCTCTGCACAGGGCGCTGGAGGAAGGGGAGATAGACGCGCTTGTCCACTCTCTCACGGAAGTGCGGGAAGGTCAGAGGGTGATCGGGCGTTTCGCACCTATGCCTTTTTATTATATCTCTTATCGGGGAAACGATGATGTGATGCGGGAGCTGAACCAGGGGATCGCGGATTTGAAGATGAACCGTCCGGAACTTGAGAATGAGCTGATGGTGAAGTATTATGACAGCCGGCTGGATCAGACGGTGCTTCTGACCAGTGAGGAAAAGCAGTATTTACAGGGAAAAGGCACATTGACGGTAGGCTATCTGGATGGATATTATCCCTTTTCTTATGAAGACGAGAATGGGGAATACAGCGGGCTTACCGTGCAGGTGTTGGAAGAAGTGGCGGTGAGTACCGGCGTCTCTTTTACATATGTGAAGATGGACAGCATGAAGGAAGCCAGAAAGGCGCTCTGGGCAGGAAGCATAGATATTTTAAGTTATTGTGACGAGACACCCGGGTTTATGAAGAAAGACGGATTAGCAGTGACCAAGGGATATGCGCAGGTCCCGCAGGTCATCATCAGAAAACGAAACGACCAGTCAGAACAGATCGTCATGCTGGCAGGAACCAACAGTTCTATATCCGGGAACGGGAACCAGAGCTTTGTAAAGGAACTGAATCAGATGATGGTGTTTGACACCCAGGAGGAGTGCCTTTATGCGGTGGAGGCCGGGGAAGCAGATGCTGCTTTGTGTGACGGGTATCTTGCGGAGTATCTGATGGGAACCGGGTATCCGCTGGGCAGGCTTGAAATTTATAGTGTTCTAAATGATTCGCGTATGATTTATATGGCGGTGAAGGATGAGGAAGAGTCACCGCTTCTTGGGATTTTGAATAAGGAACTTCTGGCTGTCACGGATAAGATGGTCAATGACTATATGCTGCGGGATAATTTTTACGCCAGAAGGAGCATAGAAACCTTTATCAGCGATCACAGCATTTCCATTATTCTGATGTTGACGGTCTGTGCGGTGCTGGTCATTCTGGTGCTGTATAAAATGTTAAAGAACAGCAGGCGGATTCAGAAACTCATGTATAAGGATACGGATTTCAATATTTGGAATCTGAACTACTTAAAATACAGGGCTTCGTTAAGACTCACTACAGACAGACTGCTTAAGTATGCCATCGTCTACACGGATATCTGTCAGTTCAAGAGCTACAATGCGATTTATGGATGGCATGCGGGGCAGCGTATTCTGGAACTTACCATTAAGGAGATATCGTCTAAGATTGACAGCGTGAAAGAACTCTATGCCAGAAGTTACGGCAGCCATTTTGTGCTTTTTGTATGTTATGAGAATATGGAGTCCCTGAAACGGCGCATGCTGGATATAGCAGACAGCATATCTGACCGGATTTATGAGGAGACCGGTATCCGGATGGCGCAGGCTATGGGTATTTGTCCCATAGAGCAGAAGGATAAGGATATTCAGCTGGCTCTCTCCTATGCCATTCAGGCGGTGGATCCCTTGAAGGACAGCCACAGCAATGCCATACAGATTTATGATGATACGCTGCGGGGGCAGCTGCGGGAGCGGCATGAGAGGGAGAAACTCCTTGATTCGGTAGATTTTAAAAAGG
The DNA here is from genome assembly GCA_910577735.1 of uncultured Lachnospiraceae bacterium. GTDB lineage: Bacteria > Bacillota > Clostridia > Lachnospirales > Lachnospiraceae > UBA3282. The sequence continues at coordinate 37,229 of CAJTOO010000027.1, read as the reverse complement.
ATTTTGTGACTTATTATCAGGCAAAGGTTGATATCCGCAATGAGCAGATTGTGGGAGCGGAGGCGCTGGTGCGGTTTAAAGATCCTACGGCGAACGGGGAAATCCGGGCGCCGGGGTTCTTCGTGCCCTATTATGAACAGACAGGCAGGATTACGGATATTGACTTTCTGGTGATGGAAAGTGTCTGCCAGATGCTTCGCAGAAGAATCGATGCGGGGGAGCGGGTGGTGCCAGTATCCTGTAACTTTTCCAGAATACACTTTGTGAAAGACGGTTTTCCGGAGAAGTTTGAGGCAGTGCTCAATAAATATCAGGTACCCAAGGATTTGATCGAGGTGGAGATTACGGAGACCCTGGTGGTGGAGGAGATGCAGCAGCAGAAAGTCAGGGAAAATGTGGCTGTCCTGCGGGCCAATGGCGTCAGGCTTTCCATTGACGATTTTGGATCGGGCTACTCGTCCCTGGGTGTATTCGAGCAGATTCCGGCATCGGTCATTAAGCTGGACAGGTCTTTCTTATTAAATAATGAGAATCGTACAAGACAGGTGCAGATTATGAAGAATATTGTGAATCTGGCGCGGGACCTGGAGGCACAGGTAGTCTGCGAAGGGGTGGAGACAGAGAACGATACGGAACTGATGATGGAGATTGGCGCTTATGTGGCACAGGGATACCGCTATTGTAAGCCGGTTCCGGAGAGAGAGTTTGAGGGAATGTTGGTATGAGGAAGAAAATTATGGTGCTTTTGTGTATATTGGCGGCAATGCTGTGTTTTGTGTACTGTCTGGTGGTGTTCCGTATTCGTTCCGGGAACAATTTCTATCTCATCTGGGCTGCCGGGGGTATATGCCTGATCGGATTGGCTATGATGATAAAGTTTGACTGGTGGAGTCAATTTCCGCTGGTATTGCGCCGGGGGATCGGCGGGCTTGTGGTGTTGGGTGTTTTGCTGTTTGTGGTGGTAGAAGGATGCATCTTTGCCCATTATGGAGATAAAGGCAGGGAGGATTTGGATTATATCATTGTTCTGGGAGCACAGATGAAAGCAGCGGGCCCCAGTGCGGTGCTGCAGTTTCGTCTGGATGCGGCGTATGAGTATCTGACGGCCAATGAGGGGACAATCTGTGTGGTATCCGGCGGACAGGGGAGCAATGAGCCTTGTAGCGAGGCAGAGGGGATGTATCAGTATCTGGTGGAGAAGGGCATATCACCGGACAGAATCTTAAAGGAAGATCGGTCCACAGACACTTCGGAGAACATTGCATACAGCGCCAGGTTAATTGGCGGGACAGATGTGGATGTGGGGATTGTCACCAATAATTTCCATGTGTTCCGCGGGGTGATGCTGGCAAGGCATGCAGGCTTTGAGAATGCCTGCGGCATTGCGGCGCGCTCTAATATCTACTTTCAGCCTAACAATCTGGTGCGGGAGTTCTTTGGTGTCATGAAGGATCTGGTGTGCGGAAATATCATTTGAGATGGAAGCTTCCGGGGCATTACCGGATGACATGCGGCAGCAATTTTAAGAAGGAATTAAAATTTCGACGCTTGGCTTGCACAAGATGGTGTGGTAAGATATATAAGATAAGAACAGACGACAGACTGGGACGAAAATAGCAGTAAGACGGAACAGGGGTAAGATTGGGAGAAGAGAGCAGGGTACGCAGGTTTAAAGTGCAGCAGTTATACATGGAGATGAAAGTGAAATATCGGAAGACAAAAGGGAATATCAGAATAGGATTTGCAGCTTGTGTTCTTTGTCTTTGCCCATTACTTTCCGGTTGTGGAGCAGAGGGCACGGATAGTTATATCAAGCAGGGTATGACGGCAGTGCAGGCTCTGGATTATGAAGAGGCCCTTTCTCTCTTTCGTGCGGGAGAGGAGAACGGGGAAGATAAGAGGCTGCTTTACCGGGGCATGGGGATTGCTTATATGGGGCAGACGGATTATGAGTCGGCCATCGCCTATCTGGAAGCAGCGCTGAAACTGAGCAATGGCAAAGTGGAAGACATGGATTTTGATATGAATTACTACCTGGCCACGGCTTATTTTAAGAACGGACAGGCCCAGGAAGCGATACAGGCCTACAATGCAATCCTTGCGCTTCGCCCGAAGGAGATGGATGCCTATTATCTGCGGGGCTGTGTGGAATTGTCCCAGAATGATTATGAGAAGGCGCAGGCGGATTTTGATGCGGCCATCGCCCTGGATCCTAAGAATTACGACCAGATGATTCGCATATATATGGTGTTGGAGGAATACGGCTATGAAGAAGTCGGAGAGCGTTATCTGCAAAATGCCATGATGGAAAACGAAAAGTCCATTTCAGATTATGATATGGGTCGGATCTGTTATTATATGGGCGATTATGAGAATGCACGCAATTTTCTTACCAATTTAAAGACCACTACGGATTATGGGGCGGCGCTCTATCTGGGCAGAACTTATGAGGCACTTGGGGACTATAATTATGCGGCCTCTATCTATGCCGATTATGTGGAATATGATCAGACCAAGGCTGAGATTTACAATCAGCTGGGGTTGTGCCGGATGGAGATGGGAGAGTACGATCTGGCGCTTGCTGCTTTTCAGGCAGCCATGAAGGTTGAGGATAATGGCATGATGCAGACGCTTAAGTTCAACGAAATCGTGACCTATGAATATATGGGAGATTATAAGACTGCGGCTGCCTTGATGAACAGTTATCTGCGGAGTTATCCGGACGATGAGACAGCCAAAAGGGAATATGAGTTTTTGCAGACAAGATGAGCGATTGACAAGCAATTCTGGCAATGGTAGTATGAAACCAAAAGAATCAAGGATGATTGTGGAAAGGAGCATGGTTATAGAGATGAAAAATACATATGTGCGGGTTAAAGGCATTATCAAGAAGGATGATACGTATCTGTTGATTAAGAGATGGGTGGACGATCATATTCCGGAGCCCTTTGTGTGGGAATTTATTGATGCGGAAGTTGCTCATGGCGAAGCGCCGGATGAGGCTATGCTTCATGCAATCTCAGAACTTTTATCTGTAAACGGAACCATTGAGAAGATTGAATATACATGGTCACAGCTGATTGGAGAGACGCACTGTGTGGGCATTGCTTATCTGTGCTCCATTACCGAAGAAGACGAGTCCAATATTATACTGCCGGAAGATTACGGCAGCTGGGAGTGGGTCAAGAGAGACCAGTTCCCTTATTACATTGAAAACCAGTATGTGCTCAAAGACCTGGAAGGAAAAGAATTATGATTGATAAATTAATAGAGAATATTAAGAAGAAACAGGCGCCTGTCATGGTCGGACTAGATCCGACCATGAAACTTGTGCCGGAACATATTAAGCAGAAGGCATTTGCAGAGTACGGAGAGACACTTAAGGGGGCTGCGGAGGCAGTTTTTGTTTACAACAAGGGGATTGTGGATGCAGTGCATGATCTGGTGCCGGCGGTGAAACCGCAGATTGCCATGTATGAGCAGTTTGGCCTCGAGGGACTGATGGCTTATCATAAAACGGTAGAATACTGTAAGGCCAAAGGCCTGATTGTGGTAGGGGATATCAAACGCGGTGATATCGGTTCCACTTCTGAAGCTTATGCGGTGGGACATCTGGGACAAGTACAGATTGGTTCTACCATGTGCCGTGGCTTTGATGAGGATTTCGCCACAGTGAATCCCTATCTGGGGTCTGACGGCGTGAAACCTTTTATTGAAGTATGTAAACAGGAGAAGAAAGGTCTGTTTATTCTGGTCAAGACTTCTAATCCCAGCAGCGGGGAGTTCCAGGACCGGCTGGTGCTGCCGGATGGCTGCACGGATGCCTCCAAGGCGAGACCGCTGTATGAAGTGGTGGGAGAGAAAGTGGCCCGGTGGGGTGCAGATCATATGGGTGCAGAATACAGTTATATCGGCGCTGTGGTAGGCGCCACCTATCCGGAGATGGGTAAGGTATTAAGACAGATTATGCCCAAAGCCTTCATTCTGGTGCCGGCTTATGGCGCGCAGGGCGGTAAAGGCGCAGATCTTGTGCATTTCTTCAATGAAGATGGACTGGGTGCGATCATCAGTTCTTCCCGGGGTATCATCGGGGCTTACCAGCAGGAAAAGTATGCGGAGTATGGAGAACTGAATTATGCCGATGCGGCAAGGGCGGCAGTGATTGATATGAGGGAAGATATAGCGCAGGCTCTCTCGTAAAAGAGAATCCTGACAGCGCGGAAATGAGGTAATTATGGAACAGTACAAGCAGGAGTTTATCGGATTCATGGTGGACAGCCAGGTGCTCAAATTTGGGGATTTCACCTTAAAGAGCGGCAGAAAGTCTCCCTTTTTCATGAATGCGGGGGCCTATGTGACAGGCGCACAGCTTCGCCGGCTGGGAGAGTATTATGCCAAGGCCATACACGACCATTACGGACTGGATTTTGATGTTTTGTTTGGACCGGCATATAAGGGGATTCCTTTGTCTGTGGCAACGACCATGGCAATCAGTGAATTGTATGGGAAGGAGATTCGTTACTGCTCCAACAGAAAAGAAGTGAAGGATCATGGGGACACAGGCATTCTTTTGGGCAGTAAGTTAAAGGACGGCGACAGAGTGGTGATCATTGAGGATGTGACCACTTCCGGCAAGTCCATTGAGGAGACATTCCCAATCATCAAAGCGCAGGCGAATGTGGAGATTAAGGGTCTGATGGTTTCCTTGAACCGCATGGAGCGGGGACTTGACAGTGAGAAGAGCGCGCTGGAAGAGATTAAGAGTAAGTATGGCTTTGAGGCTAACGCGATTGTGTCCATGGAAGATGTGGTGGAATGTCTCTACAACAAGCCTTATGAAGGAAAGGTTTATATTGACGATACACTGAAGCAGGCAATTGATGCATATTATGAGCAGTATGGGGCAAAATAGAGAGCAGGAAAGGGAACGGGAAATGGAAGAGAGAACGTATAAGATTATGGGCGGTTCCGGCGCACTCAACATCGCAGTCGGTGTGGTTGCTCTGGTAGTAGGTACGGCAAGCGGTGTGCTTCTGATCATCAGTGGCGCTAAGTTGTTAGCGGGAAGAAACAAAATCTTATTCTAAGGAAGAAAAGATGAATGGGTGTTTTCGGCGTGGACGAAGATGCCCATTTCAAATTCCGGGTGGCCGTTACAGCAGTAAACGGCCTGTGTGTGGAGGATATATGACGAGAAAGAACAGTTTCATGTTTACGAACAAAGAGCATACCCAGAAAGGGATCATGGCCACCATACTGGGGGTGATTTCCCTGGCCACGCTGGCTTATATGGTGATCATGAGCTATCAGACAGCGGGAGATGTGCCAAGACAGTATGGGGCGGCGGCATTATTGTCTATGATCTTTGCCTTTGTGGGGATTGTGCTGGGCGTTGTTTCTAAATCGGAGCGGGACAAATTTTACTTTTTCAGCTATATGGGAATCGGACTGAATGTGTTGGTTCTGGCGGTGCTGAGTATCATTTTGTATGCGGGAGCCTACGCATAATATCCGTGGGGAATGTTTCAGGGAATCTGTGGTGTAAACGCGCAGAAATGAGGTTTCAGAAGTCAACATGGAGGAGGCGGATATGGAAGATATTTTAATGGATGAAAAGGAGCAGGAAGAGCTGCTTGGCGAGCGGTATGCGCTGGCATTGGAACGGATACGGGAGATACCGCAGGAGTCGGTATGTAAAGAAGCATTTCAGAAATATTTCAGTAAGATGGCAGCATTTACCGAACTGATGAACAGAACCTGGAATGTGGTGGAGCGCGGTAAACTGCGGCAGATGTCAATGGAGGAGCTGCAGGCACAGAATGAGGAATTGTATCGGGATATTCTGCCACAGCATTATGATACATGCTATGGGAATCCTGATTATGCTGTGGATTGTCTGGGTGAGTCAATGGGTCAGATGCTGTGTTTTCTGTATGCGGAACTGCGGGGCATGATTCCGGCAGCATTTGAGTTAAACCGCTTTGGCATGGTGATTCGCATGGAACTTCTGCTGGAAGTCTATCAGGCGTATGTCTGTGCGGCCCAGGAAGGAGTGGAACAGGCAGGTGGGGAAGGCACTGGTGAGACGGTACAGAAATGTCTGCCGCAGAAGGAAGCGGTACGCCAGATTCTGTATTGGTATGTGAGTGACTATTATGAGTCGGAGACGATGCAGCACACGGCCAGACTCCTGTGCCCGGAACGGGGATTTGCCCGCGGTATCATCATGGAAAGCGATTTGTCTGATCTGCGTTACCTCTATTATTATGGAGAATATGTTACGGAGAATGAATTGGAGACAGCCAGGCATTTGAACAGCATGTCAGCAGATAAGATTCAGCTGATGGCTGATACTTATACGGAAGGGTATCGGATTGGCTTTGCGGTCGGCAACAAGGATATTTCCATTAAGGAGACTGTGAATATCCGCTATTTCCTGGGATTCGAGCGTATGATCCGGCAGGCGGTGGAAAATTTTGACCGAATTGGTCTGCAGGCTACTTTTTATCGGGCGGGGAGCAATATTTTCCAGGGGCGGAGTGTCAATAAGAACGGCTGGAGCGGCGCCAATCCTAATAAGCAGTTTGATTATGATCACCGGGAGGATTTGGCGCTGATTTTGGACGGCGCGCTGGCGGAGCGAAGGCTGGAAGGATTGCGGAATGCGTTCGAGAAGTGCAAGACGCAGGCGGCGGTGTTTGGCGGGCCGGCTGTCTTAGAAATCTTCGGCGAGAAGCCCTTTGTGCCGAAGACGAAGAAACAGGCAGCGCATCTTTCCGAGAAACAACAGAAATTATCGGTAGAATATGCAGGTAAAGCTGGCGCCCTGCAGAACGAATATATCAAAGGGGAGGAGAGAAGCTTTACCATCATAGCTTTTCCGGTGCCGGATATCGGAGAACAGTTCGCGGAGATCTTTGATGATATCGTGCGGATTAATACGCTGGATTACAAGCTATATCAAGGGATTCAGCAGAAAATCATTGATGCCCTGGACAAAGGGTTGACTGTGAGAGTCAAAGGAAGCGGCGAAAACCGAACGGACCTGACTGTGCAGCTGCATACACTGGAAGATCCGGCCAGCCAGACTAATTTTGAGAACTGTGTGGCAGATGTGAATATCCCGGTGGGAGAGGTTTTCACCTCACCGCTGCTTGGCGGTACGAAAGGGATTCTACATGTGACCAGGGTTTTCCTGAATGAACTGGAGTATAAGGATTTGTGGCTGCAGTTTGAGGATGGCTGGGTGACCGACTATGGCTGTGCCAACTTTGCATCCAAGGAGGAGAACCGTAAATATATTAAGGACAATGTACTGCATCATCACGACAGGCTTCCCCTTGGCGAGTTTGCCATTGGCACCAATACCACGGCTTATGTGGCGGCCAGGAAATATGGTATCGAGGATAAAATGCCTATCTTGATTGCGGAGAAGACGGGCCCTCACTTTGCGGTGGGTGATACCTGCTATTCCCATGCGGAGAATGTGCGGGTATATAATCCTGACGGCAAGGAGATCATCGCCAAGGATAACGAGGTGTCAGTTTTGCGTGACACAGATGTCAGCAGGGCATATTTCCAGTGCCATACGGATATTACGATTCCCTATGACGAGTTGGGGGAAGTTTCTGTATTGACCGGAGAAGGAGAGCCGATTACGATTATCCGAAATGGTCAATTTGTGCTTCCTGGCTGTGAAGAGCTAAACCGCGCCATGGAGGAGCAGCAGACATAAAAGATGGTTGCGCATCAATGGAAAATCTAGTACACTGTTAGATAGGAAAATATGTCCTGCCACAAGATATTGTGGCAGGAAACCGGGTGAATGCCCGCAGGAAGTGGCATGGATGGCTGCCTGCGGGAAGAGATAAATGCATTGGCGGAGAGCAGACACGGATAAAGTTTAAGGAGGAAACGTGATGGCACAGGTAGGTATTGTGATGGGCAGCGATTCTGATATGCCCATTATGGCGAAGGCTGCAGATATTTTAGAAGAGCTGGGTATTTCTTATGAAATGACGATTATTTCCGCCCACCGGGAACCGGATGTGTTCTTTGCGTATGCAAAGAGTGCGGAGGAGAAGGGATTTAAGGTGATTATCGCCGGAGCGGGCAAGGCGGCCCATCTGCCGGGGATGTGCGCTGCGATATTCCCCATGCCGGTCATCGGTATTCCCATGAAGACTTCCGATCTTGGGGGTGTGGATTCCCTCTATTCTATTGTACAGATGCCATCCGGGATTCCGGTAGCTACGGTGGCAATCAATGGAGGGCAGAATGCGGGTATTCTGGCTGCAAAGATTCTGGCAGTCTCGGACGCGGCACTGTTGGAGCGTCTGAAAGACTATTCCAGAAGCCTGAAAGAGAGCGTGCAGGAGAAGGATAAGAAACTGCAGGAAGTGGGTTATAAAACGTATTTGAACAGTTAACGTGCAAGTAGGAGGACAAAACCATGGATTACAAGACGGCGGGTGTTGATATTGAAGCCGGTTATCGCTCAGTAGAACTGATGAAAGAATATGTGAAGGGAACCATGAGACCGGAAGTATTAGGCGGGCTTGGCGGATTCTCCGGTGCATTTTCCCTGGAAAAGATTAAGGGGATGGAGAAGCCGGTGCTTTTGTCCGGCACGGACGGTGTGGGAACGAAGATTCAGCTGGCCTTTCTTATGGACCGGCATGATACGGTAGGCATCGACTGTGTGGCCATGTGCGTCAACGATGTGGTGTGTGCGGGTGCGGAGCCTTTGTTCTTTCTGGATTACATTGCCTGCGGCAAGAATTATCCGGAAAAGATTGCAACCATAGTAAAGGGTGTGGCGGAAGGCTGTAAGCAGTCCGGTGCGGCTTTGATCGGCGGTGAGACCGCGGAACATCCGGGCCTGATGCCGGAGGAGGAGTATGACCTGGCAGGATTTGCGGTAGGTGTGGCAGATGAAAAAGATCTGATCACAGGGGAGCATATCAAGGCAGGGGATATCCTGATCGGCATTGCCTCATCAGGCGTACATAGCAATGGGTTTTCTCTGGTACGCAAGGTGTTTGCAGTTACCAAAGAGAGTCTGGGCGTTTATTATGATGAACTGGGCACAACACTTGGCGATGCCCTTCTTACGCCTACCAGAATTTATGTGAAAGCGCTGCGCGCCGTCCGTGACGCGGGCGTGACGATCAAGGGATGCAGCCATATTACAGGCGGCGGCTTCTATGAAAATATTCCCAGGATGCTGCCGGAGGGCGTCTCTGCGCGGGTGCAGAAAGAGAGTTATCCCATACCGCCCATTTTCGGATTGTTACAAAAGACCGGTAATCTGGAAGAAAAGATGATGTATAACACTTACAATATGGGCCTTGGCATGGTGCTGGCGGTTGATAAGGCAGATGCAGACCGCACGGTGGAAGCTTTGAAGGCAGCAGGGGAGCAGGCTTATATTGTGGGTGATGTGGCAGCGGGAAACAGAGAAGTGATCTTGTAGACAAAGGCAGGAAGGATGAAGAAAATGCTTAAGATAGTGGTGTGCGTGTCCGGCGGCGGTACGAATCTGCAGGCAATCATCGACGGTGTGGCAAGAGGATCCATTGTGAATACGAAGATTGTGAAGGTGATCAGCAATAACCAGGGGGCTTATGCGCTTACGCGTGCAAGAGACGCGGGCATTGAGGCAGTCTGTGTGTCACCGAAAGATTATGAGAATCGGGCAGACTTTAACCAGGCATTTATACAGGAAATAGGAAAAGACGAGCCGGATTTGATTGTGTTGGCCGGGTTCCTGGTGACGCTTCCGGCAGAACTTATCCGCAGCTATGGGAACCGCATCATTAATATCCATCCGTCCCTGATTCCCTCTTTCTGCGGAACAGGATACTATGGATTAAAAGTGCATGAAGCGGCGCTTGCAAGGGGTGTGAAGATCACCGGAGCTACGGTGCATTTTGTGGATGAGGGTATGGACACAGGTCCCATCATCATGCAGAAGGCAGTGGCGGTGAAGGAAGAGGATACGCCCGAGACTCTGCAGAAAAGGGTTATGGAAGAAGCAGAGTGGCTGATTCTCCCATGGTGTATCAACCTGATTGCCGGCGGCAAGGTGAAAGTGGAGCAGGGCAGGGTTTTGATTTCCGAATGAGGAGTACAGGACCGTTTAAGAAAGAGCAGGAGACGGAAGCAGAAATTTGACAGGTCATTTACGATAGGTACAGGGAAAGATACATAGAAAGGCAGGGGACAGGAAATGAAAGTATTGATTGTGGGAAGCGGCGGCAGGGAACACACCATTGCAGCCTGCGTGGCCAGGAGCCCAAAGGTGGATAAGATATATTGCGCGCCCGGCAATGCAGGTATCGGACAAATCGCGGAGTGTCTGCCCATCGGGGCCATGGAGTTTGACAAGCTGGTGGCCTTCGCCAAAGAGCAGGCCATTGACCTGACCATAGTGGGGATGGAAGATCCGCTGGTGGGCGGCCTCGTGGACGAGATGGAGGCGGCAGGGCTTAGGGTGTTTGGCCCGCGGAAGAATGCGGCGATTCTGGAAGGCAGCAAGGCCTTTTCCAAGGATCTGATGAAAAAATATAACATTCCCACAGCGGCTTATGAGAATTTCGATGATCCGCAGGCTGCTCTGGCTTATCTGGAACAGGCCAAAATGCCGGTGGTCCTCAAGGCTGACGGTCTTGCCCTTGGGAAAGGGGTATTGATCTGTGAGACCCTTGAAGAGGCGAAGGAAGGCGTCCGCACGATTATGGAAGATAAGAAGTTCGGGGAATCCGGTAATCGTATGGTAGTTGAAGAGTTTATGACAGGACGTGAAGTGTCCGTACTTTCCTTTGTGGACGGCAAATCTATCCGTACCCTGCCTTCCGCCCAGGATCACAAACGGGCCATGGATGGCGACCAGGGTCTTAACACAGGCGGTATGGGGAGCTTCTCTCCCACACCTTTTTATACCAAAGAGGTGGATGAATTCTGTAAGAAGTATATTTTCCAGGCCACTGTGGATGCCATGGCGGCAGAGGGAAGACCTTTTACGGGCATCATTTTCTTTGGGCTGATGCTGACGGAAGATGGCCCCAGAGTGCTTGAATACAATGCAAGATTTGGGGATCCGGAAGTGCAGGTGGTGCTGCCCCGTATGAAGAATGATGTGGTAGATGTAATCGAGGCCTGTATCGACGGAAAGCTGGATCAGGTAGATCTGCAGTTTGAGGATAATGCGGCAGTCTGTGTGATTCTGGCCTCCGAAGGGTATCCGGTATCCTATGAAAAAGGGTTCGTAATCAGTGGGCTTGAGAATTTTGATGACCGGGACGGCTACTATTGTTTCCATGCCGGGACGAAGATGGCGGAAGCAGGAATTGTTACAAACGGAGGGCGTGTGCTTGGCGTGACGGCCAAGGGAGCTACGCTCAAAGAGGCAAGGGCCAATGCATATGAAGCCACCAAATGGGTGACTTTTGATCATAAATACATGAGAAATGACATCGGAAAAGCTATTGATGAAGTATAATGTGTGTATGTGTGGAAGGGAGTAATCCTATGGCTGATAGAGAAGAAAAAATAAAGATGCTCCGGAAGGAATTCAAGGATGACAGTAATTACAACAGACCTACCTATTGTCAGGAGTGCGGCGGGGTTATGGTCTTTAAAGGAGTAGGGGAGTACAAGTGTGAAAAATGTGGCTCTGTGGCCTATGATGATTATGGTAAGGCTCGTAATTATATAGAGCAGCATAACGGAGTTACCTCGGCGCAGGTATCAGAGGCGACGGGTGTTTCCCAGAAAGCAATCCGGGAAATGCTCAAGGAGGCCAGGCTGGAAATTGCACCTAATTCCAATTTTTTCTTAACATGCGAAATCTGTGGGGCGGCTATCCGTATGGGAAGATATTGTCCCAAATGTGAGGTGGCTTATCACAGGAATCTGGAAGAAAAGGCGAGAGCGAGAAACGAGAAAATGGCCGGTTTCAGTACGGAGAAGCCTAAAGGGGAAGACGGTTCCAAACGGTTTAAGAGAGAAGGGCTCTAAGCAAAAGTTCAGACGCGGATTTGTGCAGGAGCGTCACAAATTCTGCTGATGGCAGACGCAGGTTTAAAATTTGCGCCGACCCGTCGCGTAAACGTTCCGGAATGGAGATTAATATGAGGATACAGAAGAGGGAACAGAGTAAAAGAGCACAGAGGGGCATTGCGAAGGGGATACTCACAGCAGCCTGCATGGCGGTCATGGTATGGTGCATGCCTATTGTCAGCCTGGCGGATGCGACGGGTAAGGTGATTCCCAACTCTGTCAATATTCGTAAAACACCAGATGTGAACAGCGAAGTGGTTGGCAGTTCAACGATTGGCAAGGAAGTTACGATCAAGGGGAAAGTCAATGCTTCCGGGACTACCTGGTACCAGGTCTATGTAAGCGGCTCTACGCTGGGCTATATCCGTGCAGATATGATAGAGCCTGAGGCAGAGGCGGAGATTCCGGTGGTGACGATGTCTGAGGGAGAGTCATCAGGAACTGAACAGCAGGGGGGAGATGCCTCCCAGGAGACAGCAGCAGGAGATGCCGGCACAGCACAGCCAGACACTTCTTCGGGAGGTGCGCAGGTGGCGGCAGATGAGTCAGTGGACTTGCAGTATGCCAAAATTAAAGTGAATTGTAAGGTCAGGCCCGAGCCTTCTACCAAAAAGAATTCCGTTGGAGGATTGTCTGAGGGGGCCTCGGTGGTAGTGAGCGGAAAATCTGCGGGAAGCGATGGTAAAACCTGGTACTATGTCACTTATACCAGCGATAATGGTTCAGAGAAGACAGGATTTGTCCGTGAGGATTTATTAGAGATGGGTGAGATGCTTCCGCAGGAGGAGGAGCCGCCTCAGGAGGAGGCTCCCGTAGAGGTGCCGGAACCGGAACCTGTGGTCAACAATGATTATGAACTGCGTCTTGAACAGACGGAAAGCGGTCCCGTATGGTATCTGGATGATCATATACGAGGGGAAACGAAGGAGCTGTCAACTTTGCTGGGAGCGGATTCTCCGTCAGAGGATGAGGAAGAAGCGGCAGCAGCGGTGGTGAAACAGCGGATTGTAATCGTAGTGCTGGTGGTACTTCTGGTGGCGCTGATTGTGACTGTGGTTATCATGTCTCTCAAGCTTCGGGATGCTTATTATGAGGATTATGATGACGACGATGATGAGGATGACGAAGACGAAGAGGATGACGAGGAAGAGGAGGAAAGACCGGTAAGGCGCCGGGGAAGGATGGAGGAGCCTGAAGACGAGAGGCCTGTACGCAGACGGGAGATGCAGGGAGACGGGGAGAGACGGCGAAACAGCGAGAGAAGTGAGCGCGTGGAGAGAACCGAACGCAGAGTACCCAGAGAGAGATCCTATGAGGATAATCCGTCACAGGACAGAGCTGCTAAGTCAGCGCCCAAACGCAAGTCTAAGAACTTTCTGCTGGATGATGACGAATTTGAGTTTGAATTTTTGAATATGGAAGATAAGGATTTAATGTAACGGGATTGGTAGGAAATGTTTATAGAAATAGATTTTAACAGTGATGAAGCGATATACATGCAGCTGCGCAATCAGATTATCATGGGGATTGCGGCGTCCAGGTTCCAGGAGGGCGACATGCTGCCATCGGTCAGACAGCTGGCAGATACAATCGGTATCAACATGCATACGGTGAACAAGGCCTACACGGTTCTCAAACAGGAGGGCTATGTGAAGGTAGACCGTAGAAAAGGTGCCATGATTGCAGTGGACATTGACAAGATACGGGCGATAGAAGATGTGCGGGAGGATCTTATGGTGACGCTGGCCAAGGCCAGTTGTAAGAATATTTCCAGAGAAGAAGTGCATGCTCTTATAGACGAAATCTATGAGGAATTTGGGAAAGGAATGGATGATTGATGCAGCCACAATTTACGGATAAGGCCAGGGCGGCCCTGATGCTTGCGGAGCGGGCGGCCAAAAATCTCCGGCAGAGTTATGTGGGAAGCGAGCATATTCTGCTTGGCCTGCTGCGGGAGAATACAGGAGTAGCTGCTACCGTGCTTCAGAATAACGGAGTGGATGCCCTGCAGTTGAAAGAGTTGATCAAAGATTTGCTGGTGCCGGAAAGTACTGTCATGCTTGCGGAGAAGGATGGGTTTTCTCCGAGGGCACAGAGGATTTTAGAGGAGGCACACAGGCAGGCGGAACGATTCCACTGCGATAAGACCGGTACGGAACATATTCTGCTGGCCCTTTTAAAAGAAGGGGAAAATGTGGCCGTGAGGCTTCTTAACACCATGGGCGTTTCGGTGCAGAAACTTTATGTGGATGTACTGGTGGCGATAGGTGAGGATAGTGCCCTTTATAAGGAAGATCTGGGAAGAAAGCAGAATAAGAAAAAGAGCGCTACCGCTACGCTCGATCAGTATAGCCGTGATCTGACGGCGCTTGCCAGAGAAGGGAAATTAGATCCGGTGATCGGCAGGGAGGATGAGATTACCCGGGTGGTGCAGATTCTCAGCCGCCGGACTAAGAATAATCCCTGTCTGGTGGGAGAACCAGGCGTAGGTAAGACGGCGGTGGTAGAAGGACTTGCTTCCAGGATTGTAATGGGGGATGTACCTTTTACGGTGCAGAATAAGAGACTTTTGACACTGGATCTCTCCGGCATGGTGGCGGGCAGTAAGTACCGCGGTGAGTTTGAAGAGCGGATCAAGAAGGTTATTAAGGAAGTCATAGAGGATGGTAATATCATACTTTTTCTGGATGAGATGCATACGATCATCGGCGCGGGCGGCGCGGAGGGCGCCATAGACGCTTCCAATATCTTAAAGCCATCTCTGGCCAGAGGGGAGATACAGCTGATCGGCGCTACCACCATTGCAGAGTACCGCAAGTATGTGGAACGGGATGCGGCCTTAGAGCGCAGGTTCCAGCCGGTGACGGTGGAGGAACCGACTATCGAGGAAGCAGAGAATATTCTTCGGGGGATTGCCCATAAGTATGAGGAACATCACAGAGTCACCATCACCCCGGAGGCAATTAATGCGGCGGTGACATTGTCGGCACGTTATATCAATGACAGAAATCTGCCCGATAAGGCCATAGATCTGATTGATGAGGCAGCGGCGGCGGTACGTCTGCATGTGGCGAAACAGCCGGATAAGTTTCTGGAATTATCGGAAGAAATTAAGAAGATTGACCTACAGATTGAGCGCTCCATCCGGATAGAGGCCTTTACTCAGGCAGCAGAACTTAAGAAGAAGCAGGAGTCCTGTATCCGGAAATATGAGCGTATCTTAAAGCGTATGGAACAGGAAGAAGAAAAGAGGGCCTACATCGTCGGCGAGAATGAGATTGCCGAGGTGGTGGCATTGTGGACCAAGATTCCGGTCAAGAAGCTTGCGGAGAAGGAGAGTGAACGCCTGTTAAAACTGGAATCCATTCTTCATAAACGGGTCATTGGCCAGGAGGAGGCTGTGGTAGCAGTTGCCAAGGCTATGCGCCGCGGCAGAGTGGGACTGCAGGATCCGAACCGTCCTATCGGCTCTTTCCTGTTTCTGGGTCCTACGGGCGTGGGTAAGACAGAGCTGTCAAAGGCGCTGGCAGAGGCCATGTTTGGATCTGAGAATGCCCTGATCCGGGTGGATATGTCAGAATATATGGAAGGTCATTCCGTGTCGAAGATGATTGGCTCCCCGCCGGGATATGTAGGCTTTGAGGAGGGCGGGCAGCTCTCGGAGAAGATTCGCAGGAATCCCTATTCGGTAGTCCTCTTCGATGAGATAGAGAAGGCACATCCGGATGTGTTCAATGTACTCTTACAGGTGTTGGATGACGGACATATCACAGATTCCAAAGGACGGAAGGTTAGTTTTAAAAATACCATACTGATCATGACTTCCAATGCCGGGGCACAACGGATCATAGACCCTAAGAATCTTGGGTTTGGTGCACAGGAGACACAGCAGCAAAGCTACGATAAGATGAAAGGTAAGGTGATGGAGGAGGTAAAACACCTCTTTAAGCCGGAGTTCATCAACAGAATTGATGAGATTATGGTATTCCATCCCTTAGGCCGTGAGGAGATGAAGCAGATTATCACTTTGTTGTCCAGAAATCTGACGAAGCGATGCAAGGAGCAGATGGATATCGACCTTACTGTCACGGCATCCGTGAAGGAGCATCTCATCGAGAAACATATGGATGTGAAGATGGGGGCGCGTCCCATGAAGCGTGCAATCCAGTCGGAGATTGAAGATGCGCTGGCAGAGGAGATTCTTTCCGGCAGGGTCAAGCGCGGCGACAGAGTATCGGTTGGCCTGAAAAACAAGAAAGTATCTTTCACAGTACACGGTGAGGGATCAAAATAACACAAAACTTAGGAGGAAAACACAATGGCTGTAGTAGACGAGTTATTGCGCACGGAGGAAGACGGCACCATCAGTTTTGGTAACCATAAGCTGGCGGCCAAGGCGAAAGTGGAAGATTATGAGCATGGCGGAGATCTCTATAAGGTTAAGACCTATAAGGAACTGACCAAGTTAGAGAAAAATGGCATGTTTGCTTACGAATCCGAACCGGGAACCAGCGTGAACGACTTCGCGGAGACAGAAAATGGCCTTGCCTTTACGGTGGAGGGTGATGAGGATGCCCAGATTACTGTGGGACTTGAGGAGGATACGGAGTATGATGTGTATTTGAATGAAGTCAATGTAGGCAGGATGAAGACCAACTTGAGCGGCAAGTTAAATATCAGTGTGGAATTGGCCAGTGCCGGTGAAGTGAAGGTTAAGATCACAAAGTAAGATGAAAAGCAGGATGATCGGGTAAAACGGAAATGGCATGAGGAACTTCCCATCTGGCGGGGTGTCAGGCGGGAAGTTCTTTTCTGTATGAAATGGAAAGGTGAAGGAGGAAGATGTCCTGCCGGCTCTGTACATATAAGGAAAGGTACATAGGGACGTAAAGTGAAGGAGTGTATATGGCAAAGAATAAGACGACGGTATTCTACTGTCAAAATTGCGGATATGAGTCTTCTAAATGGATGGGACAATGTCCCGGCTGTAAGGAATGGAATACCATGGTGGAGGAGAAAGCACCTGCCAAGAGCGGTGCTGGCGGGGGTGCACACAGACGGGAGAGTGTCATCCCCACAAGCCTGACAGCAGTGGATATACAGGAAGAAGAGCGGATGAGCACCCATATGGCGGAACTGGACAGGGTGCTTGGGGGCGGTATCGTGCCAGGGTCTTTGACATTGGTGGGCGGAGATCCCGGCATCGGTAAGTCCACGTTGCTTTTGCAGGTGTGCAGATACATGGCGGCAGACGGACGCAAGGTACTCTATATCTCCGGGGAGGAATCCTTACGACAGATTAAAATCCGGGCGAATCGGATTGGCAGCTTCTCGGACAATCTGCTGCTGCTGTGTGAGACCAGCCTGGAGACTGTGGAACAGACGATTCGCAGCCAGATGCCGGCAATCACCATCATCGATTCCATACAGACCATGTACCATGAAGAGATTTCTTCTGCGCCGGGCAGCGTGTCCCAGGTGCGGGAGTCCACCAATGTACTTCTGCAGCTGGCCAAGGGCCTGAATATTTCTGTCTTTATTGTGGGACATGTGACCAAGGAGGGTACGGTGGCCGGCCCCAGGGTCTTAGAACATATGGTGGATACGGTACTGTATTTCGAGGGAGACAGACACGCCTCTTACCGGATCTTGCGAGGGGTCAAGAATCGTTTCGGATCCACCAATGAGATCGGTGTTTTTGAGATGAAGGAGGAAGGCCTGGTGGAAGTCCGGAATGCTTCGGAATTTATGCTGAGCGGTAAACCGGAGGGCGCCAGCGGCTCGGTGGTGTCCTGCTCCATGGAAGGGACCAGGCCCATACTGTTGGAGATTCAGGCCCTGGTCTGTCACAGCAATTTCGGCATTCCCAGGCGGCAGGCTACAGGCATGGATTTCAACAGACTCAATCTGCTGATGGCCGTGCTGGAGAAGCGGCTCGGCCTGCAGATGTCAGACTGCGATGCCTATGTGAATCTGGCGGGCGGCATGCGGATCATGGAACCGGCCATAGATTTGGGAGTCTCTATGGCGGTGGTGTCCAGTTTCAAGAACCGGGTCATTGACGATAAGACCATTGCTTTCGGGGAGATTGGCTTAAGCGGTGAGGTACGGGGCGTTTCCATGGCGGCACAGCGGGTCAGTGAGGCGGCCAAGTTAGGATTTACCACCTGTATCCTGCCGGAGGTTAACATAAGTCAGGTAAGAAAGACAGAAGGAATCAGGCTGATAGGTGTAAAGAGTGTGCGGGATGCCATAGATTTGTTATAGGGTTCTATACAAATTTGAACTTTTATGGTAGGATAATGTGGATATAGGATAAAAGCGCAGCCTGGAAACAGGATTTTACAGACAAACGGACAAAGGAGCCGGTATGGACGAGTATATGCAGGAGCCTCAGGTGAACCAGATGCCTGAACATCCGAATGATACACAGAAGAAAAAGAAAGGCAGATGGAAGAATGTTCTGCTGATATTTGTGGAAGTAAGTGTTCTTTTGGCTGCTGTCGCTGTGCTGTATGTGGTCACCAGGGCCACAGGGGAAGTGGAACGCCGGGATCTTGATGAAGAACAGATTATCATCAATGAGGAAGTGGTACAGCAGATAGAGGAAGAAGAGGAAGTCGAACAGAAGGGATACCGTAACATCGCACTCTTTGGGGTGGATGCCAGGAATGGTGAGCTTGGCAGGGGAACCAGAAGTGATTCGATCATCATTGCCAGTATCAATCAGGATACCCAGGAGATTAAACTGATTTCAGTTTTCCGTGATACCTTTTTAAATCTCAGCAATGACACTTATAATAAATGTAATGCTGCCTATGCACAGGGCGGACCGGAGCAGGCGATCAATATGCTCAACGCCAATCTGGATCTGGATATCACAGATTATGTGACCATCGGCTTTGCAGGACTGATTGACGCGGTGGATGCGCTGGGCGGTGTGGAGATAGAAGTCACGGACTCAGAAATCTCGCATTTAAACAATTATCAGCTGTGTATGGCAGAGGAATTGGGCGTGGACTACATTCCTGTCAAGAGCAGCGGCAAACAGCTGCTCAACGGTATGCAGGCCACGGCATACTGCAGGATCCGTTATACCAGGGGCGATGACTTCAGGCGGGCTGAGCGGCAAAGAGATGTGCTGCGCGCGATGATGGATAAGGCACAGGGGGCTTCTATCGGGGAGTTGACTGATATGGTTAATGCTGTACTGCCCCAGGTGGAGACTTCCCTGAATGTCAATGAGGTCTTAAGTGTGCTTGGCAGTGTGGCAGGTTATCATGTGGCGGCAAGCGATGGTTTTCCCTTTGAGGGAAACAGGCTCGGCGCCAATGTTGGCAGTAAGGGTAGCTGTGTGATTCCGGACAATCTGGAGAAAAATGTAGTATTGCTTCATGAAGCCCTGTATCCTGAGAAGGCATATGTACCATCCAGAAATGTACAGAATATCAGTGATACGATTGAGGAACTGACGGAGAGTTATATACAATAGAGAATGGATTATATCCTATATATAGAATATCGTATACGACAGCAGTTTCCCTAAAGACTGCTGTCGCATTCCGTTTGACAGAGTGTGGATCAGACACTTGGATTTTATATACCAAATTTTGATAAAGGAGAAAGTTGTTATGAGAAAGCTTCTGGTTTATCTGAAACAGTATAAGAAGGAGACAGTCTGCGCCCCTCTTTTTAAGATGTTGGAGGCTACCTTTGAGTTGTTTGTGCCGCTGGTGATGGCTGCCATCATCGATACGGGTATTAAGGGGGGAGAAGTATCTTATGTCCTGCAGATGGGACTTTTGCTGATCGCCCTGGGTCTGATCGGGCTGGTCTGTTCCATCACAGCCCAGTATTTTGCGGCCAAGGCGGCGGTGGGATTCTCCACCGGTCTCAAACATGCGCTCTTTCAGCACATTCAGAGTCTTTCCTTTACAGAGATAGATACTTTGGGAACGTCCACCATGATTACCCGTATGACCTCTGATGTCAATCAGGTGCAGAACGGTGTAAACATGGTGCTGCGCTTGTTCCTGCGCTCGCCTTTTATTGTGTTTGGCGCCATGATCATGGCTTTTACCATTGATGTGAAGGCAGCTTTGATCTTCGTGGTGACAAT
This sequence comes from uncultured Lachnospiraceae bacterium, assembly GCA_910577735.1. Taxonomy (GTDB): domain Bacteria; phylum Bacillota; class Clostridia; order Lachnospirales; family Lachnospiraceae; genus UBA3282. The sequence continues at coordinate 17,047 of CAJTOO010000027.1, read as the reverse complement.
ACCGCTCCTGTCGGTGGTGGTGTTCGGTATCATGATGCTCACCATGCCCATGTACAAAAAGGTACAGGCGGGGTTGGATACGGTGCTGGGCGCTACCAGGGAAAACCTTACCGGCGCCAGGGTGATTCGGGCCTTCAATAAGGAAGAGGAAGAGATAGAGCAGTTTGAGAAGAAGAACGCGGTTCTTGCTGACTTACAGCTGTTTGTGGGAAAAATATCAGCATTGACCAATCCAGTCACATATATCATTATCAATGCGGCGACGATTATCCTTCTCTATACAGGAGCCATCCGGGTAAATGAAGGAACAATCACCCAGGGACAGGTGGTGGCCTTAGTCAACTATATGTCCCAGATTCTGATTGAACTGGTGAAGCTGGCCAACCTGATCATTACCATTACCAAGGCACTGGCCTGCGCGAACCGCATTGAAAGCATTTTCGAGATTGAATCATCCATGACCTGGGAGCAGGCGGCAGATGCGGCAGGAAGGATTGCCGCCGGAAAGGATAAGGAGCAGACCGGAGACGCCTTATCTACGGTTCCCTATGTGGTAGACTTTGATCACGTACATCTGTCATACGCCGGTGCCGGCGCGGAATCCCTCTCAGACATTGATTTTAAGGTAAAAAGAGGTGAGACGGTAGGGATTATCGGCGGTACGGGATCCGGAAAATCTTCCCTGGTCAATATGATTCCCAGATTCTATGATGCTACCCAGGGCACTGTGCGGATTGACGGGAAAGATGTGAAGCATTATTCCATGGAGGAACTGCGGCAGAAAGTGGGGGTGGTCTTACAGAAGGCAGTGCTTTTTGCGGGTACCATCCGGGAGAATCTGCTCTGGGGGAAGGAAGGCGCTTCGGAGGAAGAACTGTGGCAGGCCCTGACAGCTGCCCAGGCCAAAGAGTTTGTGGAGGGCAAAGACGGAAAACTGGATGCGCCGGTGGCTCAGGCGGGAAGGAATCTTTCCGGGGGACAGAAACAGCGTCTGACCATCGCCAGAGCGCTGGTGGGGAAACCGGAGATATTGATTCTGGATGACAGTGCTTCGGCTTTGGATTACGCTACGGACGCGGCGCTGCGTAAGGCTTTGCGGGAACTTCCGGGAGAGATGACAGTGTTTATCGTATCCCAGCGAGCCTCCTCCATTCAGCATGCGGACCAGATCATTGTGCTGGATGACGGCATGATGGTGGGCTGCGGCACCCATGAAGAACTGCTGCAGAACTGTGAAGTATATCAGGAGATTTATTACTCCCAGTATCCGAAGACGGAGAATGTTACAGAGAAAGGCGGGATGTGATCATGGCAGGACAAAGACAGACTCTGGGAAAGGTTTTGCGATATATCAAGAAATACTGGTTTTATCTGGCGGCGTCTATCGTGATGGCATCCGTCACCGTAGCGCTCACACTGTATCTGCCGATATTGACCGGACGAGTCATAGATTTGGTGATTGGAAAAGGGCAGGTAGATTATACAGGCGTGTTCGCCATTCTGAAGCAGATGGCGGTGATTATCGCCTTGACAGCTGCGGCACAGTGGATTATGAATGTGTGCAACAATAAGATGACTTACCGCATCGTGCAGGATATCCGGAACGAAGCTTTCCAAAGAATCGAGATTCTGCCCTTGAAATATATTGATGCGCATTCCTACGGGGAAGTGGTGAGCCGGGTGATTGCGGATGTGGATCAGTTTGCGGACGGCCTTCTGATGGGATTTACCCAGTTTTTTACCGGTGTCATCACAATCTTAGGTACGTTGGGATTTATGCTCAGTGTCAATGTCGCCATCACAGGTGTCGTTGTGTTGGTGACACCTTTGTCGTTTTTTGTGGCAGGCTTTATTGCCAAGAAGACGTTTACCATGTTTAAGCTGCAGTCTGAGACCAGGGGAGAGCAAACGGCCCTGATTGAGGAGATGATCGGCAATCAGAAGGTGGTGCAGGCCTTTTCCCATGAGGATGAGGCCCTGGAAGAATTTGATGAGATCAACGGCAGACTGCAGGATTGTTCCCTGCGGGCCATATTCTTTTCTTCCATCACCAATCCCTCTACCCGCTTTGTGAACAATCTGGTCTATGCCGGTGTGGCAGTGACCGGTGCGGTCTATGCAATCCGCGGCGGTATCAGCGTGGGACAGCTGTCCTGCTTCTTAACCTATGCGAACCAGTATACCAAGCCTTTTAACGAGATATCAGGTGTTGTGACGGAGCTGCAGAATGCCCTGGCCTGCGCCGCGCGTATCTTTGCCCTGATTGAGGAAGAACCCCAGGTGCCGGAGAAAGCGGATGCTGAAGTTTTGCGGGATGTGGAAGGAAGAGTGGATCTTTCTCATGTGGCCTTTTCTTATGTGCCGGAGAAACAGCTGATCACGGATTTCAACCTGTCCGTAAAGCCTGGGCAGCGGGTAGCGATCGTGGGTCCCACGGGCTGCGGCAAGACTACGGTCATCAATCTGTTAATGCGCTTCTATGATGTGAACGAGGGTAAAATCTGCGTGGACGGTGCAGATATCAGGGAAGTGACAAGAAAGAGCCTGCGGGCAAATTACGGTATGGTGCTGCAGGAGACCTGGTTAAAGGCAGGCACCATCCGGGATAATATCGTGATGGGCAAACCGGAAGCAACGCAAGAGGAGATCATTGCTGCGGCGAAGGCGTCCCATGCACACAGCTTTATCAAGAGACTGCCCCAGGGATATGATACGCCCATCGGGGAGGACGGCGGAAGCCTGTCCCAGGGCCAGAAACAGCTTCTGTGCATCACCCGCGTGATGCTGTGCCTGCCGCCCATGCTGATTCTGGATGAAGCCACGTCTTCCATTGATACCAGAACAGAGATCAGGATTCAAAAAGCCTTTGCCACCATGATGAAGGGGCGCACCAGTTTTATTGTGGCCCACAGACTGTCTACCATTAGAGAGGCAGACGTGATTCTGGTCATGAAGGACGGCGATATCATAGAGCAGGGAAATCACGAGACTTTGCTTGCAGAAAAAGGTTTCTATGCGAAACTGTACGAGAGTCAGTTCGCCTCATAATAAGAGGCGTCCTGATTGTAGTCCATGGATTCGGAGCGGATGTCGGTGATGACACCGGCTTCCCAGGTAAAGATAAGGTACCGGTAGATGACCTTGTGATTGGCCAGATAAGATGCATCGGTTAAATAGGAGAGGATATCTGCTTTCTCAAGGGCATTGTCTTCACAGAACTGATCTACGTCCACAGGGAGCCCATCGATAAAGAAGGTGGGCAGGATGATGGATGTTACCGTATCAAAAGGGATTTCGTCTACAGGCAGAAACTGATAAGCCGCCGTTGCGGAAGCATCCGTATCTGCGTTTTCTTCTGCGCCCGTATCTGTCTGGCCGGCATCCTCTGTCACAGCGGAAAACATCATATAATCCTGATAAGCGGCCAGAAAGGCCTCGGCATCGTCACCAATCCCGACGCCCTGGCTTGTAGAGCCGCTTTCCGTATCCAGTTTATAGTCTTCGATGGTCAGAAGAGGTGTTTCTTTGCCGCAGGCACATAATAAGCTGGAAGTCAGGCAGAAAAGTGCCAGGCTTACAATCGTCTTTTTCAGCATGAAGCGATTCCTTCTTTCCTTAAAATTTAAAAACCCGTGAGTGACAACTCACGGGTCGATGACAGGGGCAGTAGGAATCGAACCCACATCGATGGTTTTGGAGACCACTGTTCTACCTTTGAACTATGCCCCTTTATGGTGCGGCGGTTCCTATCAAAACCGCCGAAAATTATTATAGCATAGGCGCGGTGGTTTCGCAAGGGGATTTCAGGAATTCTCATAACTGAATCGATATTTGGAGGCTACGATAATCTGCTTCCCTATGTAGACCAGTTCATTTTGTATGTCGTACAGTTCCGTATAGAGCAAAAAGAGCGGATCCCCCGGAGAGATATCCAACAGGGCGGCATGTTTGCCGGAAGCCTTAATGGCATCAATATAGGAATGCTGGGAGCAGCCGATGACCACCCCCTTTGACTGAAGCAGGTCATAAAGAGAGCCGTCTAAGGATTCTGTGAGCAGGAAGGAGTATTTGTCATAAAGATAATAATTGTTTTCCAGCATCACAGGGGAGCCATCCGCGCTGCGGACACGCTGTATATAGATGACGGAGTTGTCCTGAAAGGCTGAATGTTCCGGAACTTCCGGGTCACCTGCCAGCATGATCCGGCGCTCCGTCACTGAGGCAGAGGGCACCATGCCGTTGGTCTGGCAGGACTCGGAGAAACTTACGGTATGTTCAATCTTGCGGAAGATTCTCTTTTCCTGGACGAAAGTCCCTTTACCTTGCAGTTTCACGAGCATGCCTTCTTTACACAATTCTTCGATTGCCCGTCTGACAGTGATTCTGCTCACTTGATATTGGTCAATCAACTCTAATTCTGTGGGGATTTTATGCCCTGCCATATAGATGCCGTTCTTTATTTTCTCATAGATATCATCCTTCACCTGTTCAAACAAGGGAGAAGTGCTTTCTTTATGTAAATTTATCTGTCCACACATGATTTAATCTTTTCCTTTTCCGTTTATAACCAATTTGCTAGTAAAAGTATACTATAAAGATAATAACATGACAATACGTATTATGAAAACATTACATGTAATACCTATTAAAAGAAAGATTATATAAAAAATTGTTAAGTATAGACAAAAATTATGGCAATTTTGGACAATAAAAATGTGTCATCTTACGAAAAACTGGTAGAAATAAACATTATAATTGAATATAACGTTATATAATGATATAATCATTTTACAAACAAAAAGGGAGGAGGTAGAAGAATGGGAGGGAATATGATTGCTGATGAGGTGCTCGTTTCCACCGGTATCTATGATTCCGTATCGAAAGAGCCTTATGCAGGATATGTTGTGATCAAGGGAGATTCCATTCTGGAAGTTGGCAGAGGCGAAATACCGGATAAGTACAAGGAACCTTCGATTCCGGTTCATGATTACGGTGATGCCACAATCTGTGCCGGCTTTGGTGATACCCACACATTTTTCACGGGATTTATCATTGACAATCTGGGAGTTGATCTGTCGGGGACAAAGAATCTGGAAGCACTGGGAGATATTGTGCGCAAGGCTCTCGCACAGAAGGAGGTAAAGGCGGTATTCGGAAACCACTTATGCCCTGAACTGGCGAAAGAGAGTCAGACAGAAGCATTGTTAAATGAAGTGAGCCCGGATATACCGGTGGTGTTATTTGTACCAGGGCATGGCACCTGTGCCATGAATCAGAAAGCGCGGGAAGAATTTGGATTCAGCCCCCAGGCCTGTTATGCAGAAGCCTTGTATAAGATTATGGGAATTTATTTAAACGACAGAACCTTTGTGGACGATCAGCTTACAGCATATATGCATATGATGAATTCCCGCGGGGTCACTTCGGTGAAAGAGATGGGCTTCGATGACTTCTATGGTTTTACGGATGTGCTGAAAGAGTTTGATGAGGAGAAGAAGCTGAGCCTTCGGATATCCTTTATGTCACAGCCGGTAGGCGCACCTGCCAACATGGAATATGGAAAGAAGATGCGGGAGAAGTTTCAGTCAGAGTTTGTCAGATTCTCGGGATTCAACCAGATGACAGACGGTCTGATCCTGGCTAAGCAGGGGCATCTGGTGGAACCTTATGAAGGCACTGCCACAGTATGTGAAAAGGATATCGACTACGACAGCATTGAGAGAGAAGTCTTGCTTGCGGATGAGAATGGTTTTCGCTTTACACTTCATGCAGAAGGTGACGGCGCTTTTCGCAGGATTCTGGATATCTATGAGAAGTGCCGCAGAAATGAGGATGGAAGCCTGCAGAACAGACATGGCATCACAGATCTGGAGCTGACCATGCCGGAAGATGAAGAAAGGATGGCAGCGCTTAACGCCTTTGGCGAGATTTATGCCCAGGTTTATGCACTGGATACATATGAGGGCTATGTGGAAGCCTATAAGGAAGCGGTAGGGAAGAGACAGGAACGCTACCTGAATTACCGGTCTTTGAAAGATCATGGCGTCAGGCTGTGCGGGGCAACGGATTTACCGCTTTTGATCCCCAGTATTCCCGAATCCATCTACTACGGATGTGCCAATTATGGGATGGACAGGCAGAAACGGATCAATCCGGAAAATGGCCTGACCATTGCCGAGATGCTGGATGCCTGGACCATCAACAGCCAGTATGCGATGCAGCGGGAGGATATTCTCGGCACGCTGGAAGCCGGCAAACGGGCAGATATCGTTATCTTTACCGGGGATCTGTTCCGCACGCCGGTGGAAGATATTCTGGAGATAGAAGTGGAGAGGACCATGGTAAACGGACAGGAAGTATACAACAGAAGCAAATCGTAAAGAGGCGCTTCGGAATGGAGGAAAGAAATGGCAGAAACTGCAAAAGCTAAATTAACGGGCAAAATGCTCGGTGTACTGTTCATCTTTGGATTTGTCAATGCAATCATGTATACATTTCCCTATGTAAGGTACGTGTTTTATGAACAGCAGATTATCGCAATGGGAATCAACAATACACAGTCAGGACAGCTCATGTCCATCTATTCCCTGTGTATGATGGCAAGTATGATACCGGGAGGCATTCTGGCGGACAAGTTCTCTACCAAGAAATGTCTGGTCTACTCCGTACTTGCATCTTTTGTTGCAATTTGTATCTATGCCTTTACCATGACCTTTACGGTAGCATGTTTTGTCTGGTTCATGGTAGGTCTGTCCACCAACTTTGTCTTCTGGTGCGGCATCACCAAGGCGGTAGGTATGGTGGGAGACCCTGAGACACAGGGGGCATGTTACGGAATCTATTATGCGTCTTCCGGAATCATTTCGGCAATCTTAAATGCAATCTGTCTTTGGGCGAGCGGATTTTCAGAGGATCCCACCACATCTTTCATGATTGCTATGTGGGTTATGGCAGGCGGCACGCTCATCGCAGCGCTTCTGGTAGTTGTTTTCTTTAAGGAAAAGGAAGTGGAAGCGGCAAGCGAAGACGATACATTCCAGTTCAAATATGTGGGAGCTGTCTTAAAGAATCCCATGACATGGCTGATTGCCATCATGGTTATGTGCGCATACGGACTCTACACCAGCGTTTCTTACTTTTCCCCTTATTTGACAGATGTGCTCGGTATTCCGTTAGTGAATTCCACGCTGCTCAACATTGTGAGAAGTAACCTGATGAACCTGCTTTGCCCGGTGGGCGGTTATATCATAGACCGTGTGTTTAAATCCGCCAATAAGTGGTATATTACAGCGTTTGCAATCACCACGGCGATTTACGCAGGCGTGATGATCATGCCTGACACGGTAAGTCCGGGGTTTGCAACCTTTGTATCCTTACTGCCCAGTATGGTGGCGATGATGTTATACGGTGTGATCTGGTCGGGCTTAAGAGAGTGTAAGTTCAAGGCAGCTTATTTCGGAACCGTCATAGGTATCGGTTCGATTCTGGGATATACACCTGATTTCTTCTACTTTACGATCTTCGGAAAGTGGATGGACACTTATGGTAATGCAGCGTATAAGATGATCTTTGGATTCTTAATGGCAACAGCAGTTCTTGGTATGATACTGGCAATCGTAATGAGAGTTCTCATTAGCAGAAATAAAGTGAAAGTTGAGGAATAGACGCGATGTATGTAGCAGATTATGATGTAATGAAATTAGTAGATGAGATTCAGAAAGAAAACGGCACAATCTCGGAAGTGTATTTTGTGGCATGTGGCGGGTCTTTGATTGACCTTTATTCCAGTCATTATTTTGTGAACAGGGAGTCGGCATCCATGGTTTCAGACTGGATTCCCAGCAAGGAATTTGTGCTGACACCGCCCAAGCGCCTGGGCAAAGGTTCTCTTGTCTTTATCTGTTCCCATGGCGGGAATACCAAAGAGACGGTAGAAGCTGCGGATGTGGCAATCGAGGCAGGAGCCTTTGTGGTTTCCTATACCCATGATGATACCAGCAAATGTGCCAGCGACAGATACCATGCAATCGTATACAAATGGGAGCCGGAAACACCACAGCAGGAGAAGCCCATGTGCATTACATACGGGATTCTGAATGAGCTGATCCATCGTCAGGAGCCAGCCTATACCTTATATGAAGGCATGAAAGACGGCATTCTTAAGTGTGACGGGATTATCCGCAAGGCAATGAAGACTTATCAGAATAAGGCATGGAATTTTGCAGAGCATTATTATCAGGCACCCTTCCTGTATATCATGTCTTCCGGGGCAGCCTATGCGCAGGCATATGGATTTGCTATCTGCTCCCTGCAGGAGATGCAGTGGATGGATTGCTGTTATTTAAATACAGCTGAATATTTCCATGGCCCCTTCGAGGTGACGGATGAAGAGCATCTCTATATCCTGATGATGTCCGTGGGTAAGACCAGGGAGATTGATCTTCGGGCAAAGGCATTTTTAGAGAAGTATGCAAAGAAATACGAGATCATTGACGCGGCGGATTGCGGCCTGGAAACCATTGATGAGAATTGTGTGGATTATTTCAATGCGGCGCTGTTCTATGAGATGAGTGTGTTATACAGAACGGCAATCCAGAACAAGACCGGACACCCGCTGGATATGAGAAGGTATATGGGAGTTGTGGAATACTAAGTTAAGGAATTTCAGGATATACAGGAAGGAGAAAGATTTCTTATGAAGTATGATGTAAGTGTGGTTGGGTTTGGTGATAATGTGGTGGATATTTATACCCATATGAACCGTCAGTATCCCGGCGGGAACTGTGTGAATTTGGCGGTGTATGCGAAGATGTTTGGAGCGAAAAGATGTGCCTACATGGGGTATTTCGGCACAGACGTCAATGCAGATCATGTCATTGAGACGCTTCGCCAGGAGAAGATTGAGATGGTGAAGTGTAAGAAGATTCCGGGCGAGAACGGCTATTCCAGATGTATGTTACAGGATGGGGACCGGGTATTTCTTGATTATAATGAGGGCGGGGTCAGAAGCCGCCAGATTTATGAACTGGATGCGTTTGATTTAGAGTATCTTGCACAGTTTGACCTGGTTCATTCAGGCAATTACTGCTACATGGAGAGCCAGCTTCCCAAGATCAAAGATGCGGGACTGCCTTTATCTTTTGACTTCTCGGATGATTCGGACGATGCCTATTATGAGAAGATTGCGCCCCTTGTGACCTATGCGTTCTGCTCTTTCCCGGGAAATGACGAGGAGACGAAGGAGCATCTTAAGAAGGTGGCTTCATACGGGCCTAAGATTGTGTGCGCGTCCAGAGGAGCAAAGGGATGTATGCTGTATGCAGGCGGCAAGTTCTATATGCAGGCAGCAGTGCCCATTGAAGAAGTGGTTGACACCATGGGCGCAGGAGATTCTCTGATTACAACCTTTATGGTAGGTTATCTGGATGCTGTCAAAAAGGGTGTGGATGAAGAGACGGCAATTCGTCAGAGTATAGCCGAGGCGGCGGTATTTGCCTCTAAGACATGCCAGATGGAAGGTGCTTTCGGTTATGGAAGAGAGATTCTGATGGAGCATCTGAGAGCGTAAACTGGCACATATGGTTACTTTTCACAGGCTATCCAAAAGTGACGCCTAAACAGATATAAAATACTTCGTCGGCACGCTTTCGCTCCTTTCACAGCACAACAGACACTAAGCTCGTAAGAAACCTCGCTAAGTGCTGGCGCTGTTCTAGGGCCTCCTTGAGTATTTTATATCTGCTCAGGCTGACATACTGGCATAGCTGTGAAAAGTACCACACAATGTAAAGGAAAGAGGCACAATGAAACAGGCATGGAAAGAATTAGATAAAAGAGTATATATCATGACATTTTCCATTATCATGCTGTTGGTGGCGCTTCTGGGATTGTGCCCTGATATCATGAAGATCGGTATCGAGGGCGCATATTCCCTGGTGGTAGGCAGATTCGGGTGGATGTATGTGGCAGCCAATGCAGGGTGCTTTCTATTGTTCTTCTATCTGTGTTTTAGTAAATATGGCAACATTAAGCTTGGAAAACCTCAGGATAAACCGAGGTTTTCCACTTTCAGCTGGGCGGCCATGATCTTTACTTCAGGGGCGGGTTCCAGCACGGTGATTCTGGGTTTTGCGGAGCCCCTTTATTATCTGACGGATACACCCTTCCATATTCAGCCGATGTCAGAGGAGGCTTATGAATATGCGCATATGTATGGACAGTTTCACTGGGGGCTCAGTGCGTGGGCATTTTATGTCCCGGCAATCGCTGCCATTTCTTATATGCTCTATATGCGTGATAGCCGGGATGTGAAGTTATCCAGTACGATGTCGCCATTGTTTGGAAAGAAGTTCCGGGATGGCTGGGCAGCCAAGATTCTGGATACGGTGGTGGCAGTGGGGATTGCAGCGTCCATAACCACGTCTTTGGGATTAGGTGTGCCGGTCATGTCCCGGTTGATTTCTGACCTGACAGGCATTCCGGATGGAAAAGGGATTCAATTGTTTGCATTCACCGTCTGGTTTTTGATTTTTGGGTGGAGTGTGTTCCGCGGACTGGAGAACGGCATCCAGAAACTGACCAATGTAAATATGAAGATTATCTTTGCATTTCTGCTTATCTTTCTTGTGGTGGTGCCGGCAGGGGAAATATTGGGTATGGAATTAAACAGCATAGGGCTGTACCTGCAGAACCTTCCACGTATGGTTTTCTATACAGATCCCTTCGGGGATAAGACATTCGTTTCCGGCTGGACCATGTTCTACTGGGCCTGGTGGCTGATTTTTATTCCAATCATGGGCATTTTTATTGCGAAGGTGTCAAGAGGAAGAACACTGCGGCAGGTTCTGGTGGGGCAGATGCTGTGGGGTACACTTGGATGCTGTACGTTTCTGGCAGTTCTTGGCGGGTATTCCCTCTATCTGCAGAAAAACGGCATTGTGGATCTGGTATCCATCGTTGCAGAGGAGGGAAACGAAGGTGCTGTGCTGGCGATTATGCATACTCTGCCATGGAGTAAATTTTTCATTCTGGTATTGGTGATTCTCTGCTTTGTCTTTTTGGCGACCACCATTGACTCCACGGCGCTGGTATTGGGCACAGCCACATCCGAGCGGCTCGATCCGGACAAAGATCCCCATCTGTATATCCGTTTCAGCTGGGCGCTGGCAATCTTTGCGCTGTCAATCGCCCTGTCCTTTGTGGGAGGTCTGAAACTGGTGCAGAGTTTTGCAATCGTGTTGGGATTTCCGCTGATTTTCATTGCGGTCCTGATTACGATTTCCGTGTTGAAAGCGATCAGACAGGATTATGGAGACAAGAGCAGGGAGCAGATTATCGAAGAGACACAATATGGACAGGGAGAACAAAAGTGTGAAGAGCCAGACTGCACTGCAGAATTTTGACGTGTAAAGGAGAGGGTATGATGAAAATGAATGAAGAATTACGGGTAGTTGCAGCGGGATATTCCTGTATTGACCTGTATGATAAACTGGATAAATTCTATCCTACGGGAAATGGTGTGGACTGGGGCGTCCATCTGAGCCGGTTAGGCGTTGCGGTCAGCGTGGTCAGTGCGGTAGGTTCGGATGCTTACGGAGAGTCCATGCGCAAAATGCTGGAGCAGGAAGGGATTGACGTGACGCATCTGCGTGTGGAAGAAGGGGATACCTGCCTGCAGAAGATGGATCTGATAGACGGTGTGGACAGGGTACATCTGGAAGCTATTGAGGGCGTCATGGCACAGTATGAACTGACAAAAGAAGATAAGGCATATATCAAAACCTTTCCCTATGTGCATACAGATCTGTTCGGAAATGTGTTAAAAGATTTAAGGGAGTTTCGGGAAGCAGGCGTGAAAGTGGTGCTGGATTATTCAATCTACAGTGATGACCCCGAATACAACTGCGATGAGAACTTTAGAAATACAGACTATGTGTTCCTGTCTTATACGGAGGAAGACGAGTACATCAGAGAACATCTTAAGCGGATTAAAGGGCTGGGACCGGAGATTGTCACGGCGACCCTGGGTGAAAACGGCAGCATCAGTTACGATGGAGAACAGTTCCACCGTTACGGCATACAGCCGGCAAACGTGGTCAACACCGTGGGGGCCGGGGACGCCTATATTGCCGGATTTACTTACGGAATCATGCAGGGATGGACGATACATGACTGCCAGAAGATGGGAGCCAAGATCAGCGCAGGAGCAATCTCTAAATTTGAGCCATATTAACTTACAGAGCGTATTTACAGGGAAAGAACGAGGGATAACGTATGATTATAGATATGCATATTCATCCTGTTTTTTATGAATCCATATGTCAGGATGAAAAGGAGTTGGAATTTCGCAAGAATACCTTTGGTGTTTTCAAACAGTCTCCCTATGATTTCGGAGAAGTGTTCCGTGAGATGGACTATGCGAAAGTTGACCAGGCTGTCATGCTGCCGCTGGACTTGACCACCACAGAGGGCGGCTTTGTGGTGACGAATGAACAGGTGCACAGTATCGTGGAGGCGCATCCGGACCGCTTTATCGGCTTTGCCAGTGTGGATCCGAGAAGAGAGGATGCACTGGAAGTGCTGGAGGATGCCTTTGGCAGATTGCAGCTTAAGGGATTAAAGCTAAATCCGGCGAAACAACATTTTTTCCCGGATGAAGAGTTTATGAAACCAATTTATGAGATGTGCGTTGCCCATAATAAACCCATCCTTTTTCATGCAGGGTTGAGCTGGGAGCCCAATGCGGTCACAGAGTATGCCCATCCGTTAAAATTTGAACGGGTTGCCATGCAGTATCCACAGCTGAGAATCTGTCTGGCACATTTCGCATGGCCCTTTGTACGGGAGATGGTGATGCTGATGATCAAATATCCCAACGTGTATACGGATACGTCCGTACTCTATCTGGATTCTCCGGAGGAGTCCATAAACCGTCTCTTTACGGTTGACATGGGACCGCTTTGGATGGACAGGGCTCTTTATAAACAGGTGATGTTCGGTTCCAACGGCCCCAGATTCCGCCAGTTCAAGCTGCTTCGTGCTTTGGAAAAGATTCCCATGCGGGAGTATGCAAGGGAAGGAATCTACTATAAAAACGCGCTGCGATTCCTTGCGTTATAGAAAATGCAGCAGTGAAAATCATTTGAAGAGAATGCGAAGCATTCTGTGAATCGGAATCGCCGCAGTCAGGTGACGATTCTTGGAAAGGAGGATGTATAGATGGTAGATTTACAGGAGATCTATTGGAGCAGTGAGAAACCGGAGCAGTTTCACAGGATTACCAGCCAGGTACATGAGATTGTGGAGAAAAGTCCGGTAAAGCAGGGACTGGTGCTGGTCGTGACAGCCCACACCACAACAGGCATTATCGTGAATGAAGGACTGCCCTGTGTGGAGACAGATATCGGTGAGACATTGACGAGGCTGGTACCGCTAGAGGCTGATTATGCCCATGCGCATTTTCTGCCAAGCTATGGCGCCACCGGAAATAATTCCACCGGACATATTAAGAGTCTGTTGTGCGGGAATCACTGTGTATTTCCGGTGATAGATGGAAAGATAGTGTGCGGAAGCGCACAGGATATTTATATTGTGGAATTGGATGGCCCACAGACCAGAAAGGTCTATGTGGAGGTAATGGGAGAATAGGAAAATATGGAGAACAAAGGACTGCTAGACCGAAAACAGATTGCGGGAATGAACATTCATTATATGATGTATTCGCTGGATTACTTTCTGGACTGCCAGCAGAAGGTGGGTATTGAGACCATAGAGTTGTGGGCGGCGGCGCCCCATTTCTATCTGGATGCCATGACTTATCAGGACTGTAAGGAAATACGCAGAAAGATTGCCTCAAGAGGGCTGGAAGTGAAAGTCGTGACGCCGGAGAACTGTACCTACCAATATCAGCTGGCGGCTCCAAAACCGATGTTTTTTGAGAAAAGTTTCGCATACTTTTCCAACGGATTGAAAGTGGCAAGTGAGCTGGGGTGCAGTATTATGCAGATTAATTCCGGCTGGGGACTCTTTGATGAAGACAGAGAAGAGGCATGGAAGCGCGCAAGAGAGATGATATCCAGACTGGCGGAGGAAGCGCAAAGGTATGATATCCTGCTTGCCATGGAGAGCTTGAGACCGGAGGAATCACAGCTGATCACCACGCTGCCTGATGCCAAAAGGATGTTTGATGAAGTGTCCCATCCCAATCTGAAAATCCTGATCGATACCACAGCCATGAGTGTGGCGGGTGAGACCATGGAGGATTGGTTCCGGGTCTTTGGGGACAACATCATTCATACCCACTTTATTGACAGCAATCCCTATGGACATCTTGCCTGGGGCGATGGGAACCGGGATTTGGAGCTGTATCTGAAAACACTGCAAAAGTATCATTATACAGGGCTCTTAGGACAGGAACTGACTTATGAGACCTATTACGGAAAGCCGCTTGCGGTGGACGAGCAGAATATGAAGGCGTATGCGCCGTATTTGCGGCATGGTGCAGCTTTGTCATAGGTGGAGAGCCGAAAGCCGCAGACTGCTCCTGCCTGGGGTTTCCTCGATAATAGAGAGAATGGAATGGGGCTTATCGGTCAAAGCGGAACTTGAATAGCGCGGCAATTAGCTGTTGCTTCACATATTCCTCAACCTCGGCTTTGACCTGCCCTTGTACTTTGGAAAAGTAGCGGATATATCAGGTGTAGTGGGAAAGGACGGTGTTCACTGCGTCCGGGTCGCCCTCAGAAACTGGTGGATTTTTGTGTGCTTTTGCTTTGGCACGTGGGGCATATTATCCATTCCGTATTCATACTAAATGCCCCAATCCCTGCTAATCATTTGCAGTTTTACCATATGCGGGTAAATCCTGCCTGTGTTCATCAGTTTTTCCGGCGTTCCTTGTTCCGCAACAGAACCGTCTGAAAGCACAACCACTTTATCCGCGCCGCTTACGGTACGCATACGGTGGGCGATAACAAGTACGGTCTTATCCTTTATCAGCCTTGATAAAGCAGCCTGTATCAATGTTTCGTTTTCCACATCAAGGCTTGCCGTTGCTTCATCAAGTAAGATGATAGGGGAATTTTTGAGGAAAGCGCGGGCGATTGAAATTCTCTGCCTTTCCCCGCCGGACAGTTCGCAGCCATTTTCACCAATCATACTGTGATACCCGTCCGGGAGCTTTGTCGCAAATTCTTCACAATTTGCCAGTCTTGCCGCTGCAATCACTTCTTCGTCGGTCGCGTCCTTTCTGCCTATTCTGATATTCTCCATAATTGTGTTGTTAAACAGCGTCACATCTTGAAATACGATAGAGTACAGCGACAGCAAGGTTTCCGGCTCTATTTTCGATATATCCATACCGCCGACAGTGATTTTCCCCTTGCTTATATCCCAGAACCGCGCGGCAAGACGTGATACCGTAGTTTTACCGCCTCCGGACGGTCCGACTAAGGCGGTAACTTCTCCCTGTTTTGCCGTAAAGGACACGTCTTTCAATACGGTTTCCCCGCTATTATAAGCAAATCCCACATGGTCGAACACAATATCGTAACCTTTATTTGTTACTCTGTCTGTTCCTGTCTGGATAGGCTGGTCAAGAATTTCATTCATGCGGTTTATGTTCGTTTTGGTGGAGATTACCGCAGCAAGATTTTGCAATGCACCCTCAAGTGGGGCATACAGCCTTGAAGCCACGAGCAAAAACATAAAGAACAGCGGAATATCAATTTCCCCACGAATGAGCAGCGCAGAACCTACAAGCGCAACCGTAGCAATCCCAAACTTTAATATCAGCGTAGAGGAAACAACAAAAAGGGCAGTTCCAAGTTCTGTTATAATGTGCCGCTTTTCCACATAGTTAATTTTTTTGTCAAGCCCTCTTAAATAGTTTTCTTCCGCATTGTTCGCCTTTAAGTCCTGTAAACTTTCGATACACTCCTGTACGCCGCCTTCAAGCGCAACATTCGCCGCTACGGATTTACGGTTGAAGTATTCCTGTATGTGGGCTGAAAAGAATGTGATTGTAAATGCAATCGGTAAAACCCAAACCGCCGCAAGAGCCATTCGCCAGTCGTAAGCGAAAAGGCAAACTGCAATCAGCGTTGTAGAAATAAGGGAGCCTGCCAGTGCGGGTACATAATGGGAAAATGCCTGTTCAAGAGTAGCGCAGTCGCCCATAATCGAATTTGTCAAATCAGCAAGGTCTTTCTTGCCAAAAAAGGACAATGGGATTTTACGGAGCTGTTCTGCTAAGGATATACGCCTTACACCGCTTTCCACATAAGTCGCTAAGTAAGTGGCGTTATACTGAAACCATGTCACAATAAAAATAAAGCATAAGCAAACCAGAGCACCAACCGCGTAGAAGAGGGCGCGGCTTCCAGTTATGCCCCCGTTCATGGTATCAATGACAAAGTAATAGAGCAGTCCGACGGGAAGCATAAAGGATATATCCTGTGCGACACAAGCAATACAGCCCTTTATCAAATCGACAGCCCCCTGTCTTGATAATGCAAAACGTCTTTGTAATGTCTTGATCATGCGTTTACCTCCAATCTTTTATTTTCATTCAAAATCTTCCATTCTGCCGCTTCGGAATAATTCTTCCACATTTTTGTAAATATGCCGTTTCGCTCTATCAGTCCGCTATGTGTGCCACTTTCCACAATTTCACCGTCTTGCAGTACATAAATGCAATCCGCGTCCGTGATTGATGACAGCCTGTGTGCAATCATAATGACGGTCTTTCTGGGAGAATCCGCTGATTCTCCTTTTGAAAGAGCAGATAAAGCCTGCTGTACGCGCACCTCATTATCGGGGTCGGCAAACGCGGTTGCTTCATCAAGAATTAGGATAGGCGCATTTTTCAAAATTGCGCGGGCAATCGCTATTCTTTGCTGTTCGCCACCGGACAGATACACGCCTTTTGTGCCGACAACCGTATCAATGCCATTCGGTAATTTTTCAATAATATCCAAGCACTGTGCAGCTTCCAGAGCATGGGCGATTTCTTCGCGTGTGGCGTTAGGTTTTGCCATACGCACATTTT